>JAGATA010000001.1 GCA_017621475.1 Clostridia bacterium | reverse complement strand
TACAACTTTCATTCCTTGGATAATGAAACCTTGCAAAATATTGTTTTATCTATTAACTTGAGACCAAAAAAATGTTTGGGCTGGCTTTCGCCTTTTGAAGCATTTTTTGGTGTTGCACTTGCTTGACAATTTGCCAGGCTTAACTTAATGATATTGCTTGTTGCCAAGGCTTTTTTTCTAATATATCAAAGCGTTATTTTTATCGTTTTAATCTCAAAATTGGAAAGCGAAAGCTTTACATCTCTTCCCTCTTTGGCAAGAGGAGCGAGGATGTTTTCCTGCATATCGCATTCGTAAGCGCTTTCGAAGTCAATGCCAAGAGAAAGAGTTACCTCGCCCTTTGTGCCTTTGCTATCGTAAAGTCTTATAATGTAGCCGTCTGCATCCTCGGCACGTTTGATGGTTTCGATAACGGCGCGGTCGTTGTCCGTATGAGCGAAGCTGAACACGGGGGCAAGATCGCCGTTTTCGTTCGCTACAATTTTCTCTACGGTCAAAGGATTATTGAGCGCATATGCCTCTTTCACAACGTCGCTCTGAGAGAGCGTTCCTGCGTGGGGATAGAGTGAGTATGTGAACTCGTGTCCGCCTCTGTCAGCTACGGGATTGGGTGAAGTGGGCGCTTTGAGAAGCGTGAGCTTTAACACGTTTTCTTCCGCGCTGTAACCGTATTTGCAATCGTTGAGAAGTGCTACACCGAAATCACCCTCGGACATATCCGTCCACTTATGTGCGCAGACCTCGAACTTCGCCTGATCCCAGGAAGTATTTCTGTGCGTGGGGCGTTCTATATGACCGAACTGTATTTCGCAGTTCATATGGTTTGCTCTCACGTCAAGCGGGAATGCCGCTTTGAGCATAACGTGATCCTCGTGCCAATCGATATAGGTGTCAAAATCAAGGCGCGGTGAGTCTGCCGTGAGCGTAATGATCTGACTAAAAGCGGAGTCTCCGTATTTGCGTTTTACGCAGATGCCCGCATAAAGAGGCTCATTTATAACCTCAACAGAGGAAACGTCGTCCGCTATCCATTTCTTTTGCTTGTAATATTCCGTAATTTCCCAAGCATCGTAAACTCTGGGGTAATCCTCGAACACTTCGAATACGTTGCCTTTGCCGCCCGCTTCAATAACCTCGCGGCGGTTTACCTTATCGTAGAAAGAGATGATGTGATAGTTTTCATCGAATTCAACTCTTGCAAAATCGTTTTCGATGGTGTGTGCGTCCGCTTTTACCGTGCGTTCGCATTTTTCAATATCGGAAATAACAGCATAACCGTGTGCGGGAACTTCACTTACACTTATAAAATCGTCTCCTGCGCGTACAACACCCGAAAGAGCGAAAGGCGTGGGATTGTAAACAAGATAACCACCCTCCGTGCGAATGTTCTGTGCCAAAGAAGAAAGTGCGGAAGAAAATATTTCATCGCCATCCTTCAAAAGATCTGCATATTCTCTTGCGCTGTCCTCGTAAACCTCCTTGATGGAAGAACCGGGAATAATGTCGTGGAACTGATTTTTAAGTAGTGTAAGCCAACATTCATCAAGCTTTTCCGCGGGATACTCGCAGCCGAGAAGCGCGTTTGCAGAAGCGCTTGCCGCTTCCGCTTTTGCAAATAGAAATTCGCAAAGACGATTGCATTTTTTGTTGTGCGCCATCGTGGTGTAGGTGCCGCGGTGCATTTCAAGGTAAAGTTCCCCCACCCACTTAGGCGTAAACGCAAGCCTTTTGGTGCTTTCCTTGAACTGATTTTCTATAATATCAATAGTTTCGCCTGCTTTACGCATTTTAACCTTGGGAAGACCCGGAAGACCGAATTTGAGTCGGTCATAAGCCTCCAACATATCGGGGTTGGGGCCGCCGCCGCCGTCTCCAAAGCCGAACAAGGAAATATGCGTATTCGTATATTTTTTGTCCTTATGCTCTTTGTCGGAAAAATAAACTATCTTTGCATCGAGTCCCTTAACATATGAGTCAGCAAGAACAACGAACACCTCGGAACCGTCTATGCCCTGCCAGATAAAATTATCGTGCGGCTGCTTATTGGTTTCGCTCCAGGAAAGCTTCGTTGTGAAAAATCTGTCAACGCCGCTTTTCTTGAGTATCTGCGGAAGCGCGGCGCTGTAACCGAAAACGTCGGGAAGCCAAAGAATGCGGTTTTCATGTCCGAATTCCTCGCGCATAAATTTCTTTCCGTAGAGAAGCTGGCGGATAAGGCTCTCTCCGCCGGCGAGGTTCGTGTCCGCTTCAAGCCACATAGCGCCTTCTGTTTCCCATCTGCCCTCACGCACGCGCTCTTTTATCTTGGCATAAAGTTCCGGATCGTTCTTTTTAACATAAGCGTAAAGCTGCGGCTGGCTGGACATAAAAATATAATCAGGGTATTTCTCCATAAGCTTTGTAGCCGTCGCAAAGGAGCGCTGCGCCTTTTCTTCCGTCTGCGCGAGCGTCCAAAGCCACGCCACGTCTATATGCGTGTGTCCCACAACACAGAGCTCTCCTGCGGCGTCCTTGCCGCAAGCTTTGCCGTAAAATTCTTCGCGCATATATTTTTCAGCGGCGCGAAGGCTTTCGTAATAATCTTCGGAATACGTTTTGCGGAAATCTATCTTCTGCGTTGCTTCATCCAAGGCGTTTAATATAGTGTAATATTCGTAGGAATCCTTAGAAAGAACGCCGAGGGCAACGTAGGGTATCTCTATATCGTAATAAAGCTTTTCGACAAGTACGTCCTTATTGATAAGCAAAAATTTAATATCAAGAACGTGATCGTACATTCCCGCGTAAAAATAAATATATATGTCGCATTCACCCTCCGGCATAGGCATATCGGTATGCTTCATATCGAATGCCTGCACCGCCGTCGTTCCGTTTACGTACACCGTACATTGAGGATTTATCGTGTCGCCGCCATCCATACCCGTTATGATCTTAAGGTACGCCTGCTTGCCGTCTTCTTTATTAGCCTTTACTTTAAAATGGAACCAAGCGTGATCTTCTTTTTTATAGTCAATAGGCGCTGTCGCGCTGGAAGTGTAAGGAATCCAGTCCGCGCTTTCCGGGGGAGGAGTGTTGTCCGTTTTGTAGCCGCAGCGAATAAAAGAGATGTTTTCTATCTCTTTTTTACCCGTAACAATCTGCTTTTTCAGGTTTTTCAAGGACATTTCGATTTTTTCTTTAATAAAAGTCATATAATATTCCCCTTTTCAATCTGAATTTTAATTTTAGTTTTTATCGTTTTTTCACTGTGCCGTGAATATATTTACGTCAAACACGAATATCTTGAAGTTCCCGCAGGTGTACGTTTCAAGAAGATGCGCTTCCAAGAGTGCTTTCCATTCCGAATTGTAGGAAACGATAGAGGATTCATAATTCGTAAGTGCAACAAAATATTTTTCCACACCGTCTTGATCTTCATACCAAGTTTTATTTGTTTGATAATAATATGGTGTCACGCCGTTTTTGGAATCTGCGTTAACACAGCGCACGCGCACCTCGGAATCCGATATAAGCGTAAGCGATTGAGAGTACCAGAATGTAGCGTAGCCGTATTCAAGCTCCTGCTCTTCAAGGAACTCTGCAAGAACATGAAGCTCGTTATCTTTACCATAATCCTTTGGCATATCCGTAACCGCTTTAAAGTTCACAAGGGAGCCCATAAGAGGAACGATAAGCATAACCACGCCGACACGCTTCCAAACAAGCGCGCAATTTTCCATAGCAAACATCTCTCTTATTGCCGCAAAAGAAACAAGGATGGATGTACCAACCATAGGAATAAGTCGCCAGTTTCCTGCGGAAAGTCTGCCGCAAATAAAGCCGACCATTATAACGGCGGAAACGGCGATGTGCGCCCAAAGCAAGATCTTCGTGTTTCTTTCTTTTATCTTTCTGTAGCAAAGAAGAAGCACAAGGGGAAGAACGAGAATCGCCGCCGCAACGACAGTCTTAACAAGTGCGGATATGGTTTCCATAGAGCCAAGCGAAGCACCGTCCGCAATCTTTATTCCAAAGAGAGAAAGATAGCTCTCAGGGAAAAGCAGGAGGTTATCCACCCAATTTGCCACGTCATCAAGAAGCGAATATGCGTTTGCATAACCTGCAACGATGTCACCCTTCAATACATTCAAAAGGATAAGCCCCGAAAACGTGGCCGCGCAAAGAATGAGAATGCCGAAGATATGGAACATATTATGGCGTGAAATAAGCTTTTCTTTTGAATTAAAGAATATTTCCGCCGCAATGCCCGCTACAATAGGAAGCGTATATATTGCAATGCACTGAAGTCCGTTTGTCGCACCAAGCATCATAAACACAAAAAGAAGCGCCGCCCAAACGTATCCTTTTGCCATTTTTCCAAGCTCAAAATTTTTGCACATACGAACCAAAATTCCAAGTCCCACAAACAAAATGAGAAGACCGAGGCTGTAATAAATAACGTGCCCCCACATAATTTCACGCATTTTGTCACTGGAGGAAAGAAGGAGCATAACAGAGCCCGTTGTAAGAAGCGTTATGTTCCAACTCCATTCAAGGCTTCTGCAAACAAAAATTATCGATAAGAAGAAAAGAAGCCCAAATATCACCATACCGATGATGTGCGTCGTCATCGTAACGCCAAATATCTTTATCAGCGGTACAAGCCAAACGGATGCGGAAAAAGGAAGCAGCGCTGCATAACAAAAATCGGGGTTAAAGACCGCGCCGCCGTCAACAGATGCCTGCGCCCAAAATATCGTGTCCGTGCAGTCTGAGTGAAAATACCCTTCCGCGGGCCAGATGGTGTAGTAAAGCACCGCGGCAAGCGAAAGTATTGCGTAAAACCAACACAGCACCGTGGGTATTGCGCGATATACCTTATTGGCTTTTTCGGAACGGGCAAGCTCCGTAATCTTTTCAAAAGTCTTTGTTTTTAACATATCAAAAATTCCCTTTCAGTTTATGATTTTAGTATATCACAAATAATTTATTTTTCAAGAAAATTATTCCTTCTTATTTTATTAAGTCGTATAAAAACAGACTTTTTCTCACAGAAATCAAAAAAACAACTCTCGGTTGGAAAATGCTTCGAAGAAATATCATTTTGATAGATGGTAACTACGTAAAAATTATGTTATACTTATTACAGAAAAAAGAAGCGCGCAACTTTTTAATACAAAGATAAAGAGGTACTGTTATGAGTATTGGAACAAATATATATACACTTCGTAAAAATAAAAAAATCACCCAAGGACAGCTTGCGGAAAAGCTCGGCGTTTCGGAGCAAGCCGTATCAAAATGGGAAAATAACGTTTGCGCGCCGGACGTAAGCCTTTTCCCCGTTATCGCGGAATTTTTCGGCGTTTCCATAGACAGACTCTTCGGATATCATAGACAAAGCTACGAAGACGAGGTAAAAGCCATCGAAAAAGCCGCGGACGATAGTATGGACACATACAAAGAAATAGAAATAATAAGCGATGGACTTTCTCGCTATCCCAACAGCGCAAGACTCAAAACCTACCTTGCTTTCTCTCTTTCAATGGTGAACCGTATGTCGAAAGACGAAAAAGAGAAAAAGGAAGCTGTAGAAAAAGCCATCAAGCTCTGCACAGAGGTCGTTGATACAAGCGGAGATACAAAAGAGATCGACAACGCTCTTACTATGCTTATGCGAATATACAACGAAACAGGCAATTATGAAAAAGCGGCGGGAACCATCGAAAAGATGAGCGCCGAGGCTTACGGCGCACGCATTATCGGCAAAGTTCATATGCTGGGATACAAAAAATCCTATGCGGAGCAGGAAGCATATGCACAAGGAAGCTTATCCTCGCTCTATCATACGGCAAGCCACGTTTTTGAGAGTCTAACTTCCGTCGCTATCGGAAACAAAGAATATGAGAAAGCAATAAACATTATAGATGCACACGAAAAGATGCTTTCCGTCTTCGATAAAGGGTGCCCCGATTTTTATGCAACGTATAAGATCTGGGCAAAAAATCAGAAAGCGCTAGCTTATATGAAAATTGGTGATAAAGAAACTTGTCTCTCTTCCCTTCGCGAATTTATTGATATAGCAAAACAGATAAAAGAGGTTGCCAAAAGCGAAGACTTCAACATCGCCGTACGCAACCCGATGTATTTCGGAAGTATCTCCGAGCCGATATACGAGTAATATATGAGCGACGTCTTTCCTTCGCGTATTCTTCCAAAATTTGAAGCGTTTTTCGGGGATGATGAAAGCTTTGCAAATCTCAAAAAAGAAGCAGAAAAAATTTGATATTACGCAAAAAGACCGCAAATGCGGTCTTTTTGTATTTAATTAAACAGTGTGCATCCGATACTTCTGAAATGCTCTATTTTCTTGTCTATTTCGGAAACATCAACCTTCATTTCTTCCGAGAGGCAATTTTTGCAAAGATATTCCTCGGCATCGCGGTAAATAAGCCTTCTGTATATGGCTATCTCATCGAGCAAGAGCCATTTATTGCATTCTTTGCAATAAGCCATATTATTTTACCTGTCGGAGAGGCGGTGGAAGCATATTATCTAAACTTTATCCCACTATATCAAAGGCTATCTCTGCTTTGAAAAGGTCGCCGTCTATTTTTATATCAAAAGTGCCGCCCTGAAGCTCTGTCAGGCTCTTGGCAATGGAAAGTCCAAGACCGCTTCCCTCCGTATTACGAGAAGCATCTCCGCGCACAAAGCGCTCCATAAGCTCTGCGCTGGAAATATTAAGCTGCTCTTTGGAGATATTGCTGAACGATATTACCGTCTGACCGCGCACAACATCCGATCTTAAATATACTCGCGTTCCCTCGAGGGCGTATTTGCATATATTGTTGAAAAGATTATCAAACACGCGCCAAACGAGCCTTCCGTCTGCATAGATTATCGGAGTTTTCTCCGAAAGCGACATCACAAGTTCCAAATGCTTCGCGGAAAGCTTTTCTTCATATTCCGCGCTCGCCTGCGACAAAAGCACGTTTATATCCGTATTTTCCGCGTTTACCGTAATACAACCGGAGGTTGCCTTGGAAGCCTCTATAAGGTCCTCCGTAAGCTTTTTGAGCCTTATGGATTGCCTTTCCAGCACATCGAGATATTCGGGTGCCGAATCGGATGAAAGCCCGTCTTTTTTAAGAAGGCCGACGTAATTTACGATCGAGGTAAGTGGCGTTTTTATATCGTGCGAAACATTTGTGATAAGCTCCGCTTTCATATGCTCGCTCTTTATCTGCTCGTCAAGGGAGGCCTTCAAACCCTTGCTTATATTGTTTAGGTTTTCGCCGTGTTCCTTGAGCGTGGGCGTCATATACTTAACGTCAACGTGGTAGTCGAGGTCACCCTTTGCTATCTCGCGCGCAGCCTTTTGAAGCTTGCGAAGTGAAATAACCGCGTATATCACTATGAGAGCCAATACGGCGGATTCCAAAATCCAGAACAGCACAAACTCGTACGAGCCCGCCACAAGGAAGCAAAGCTCCGTAAATTTTATTACAGCAAATGCAAAGAACGCTTTCCAATACATAGGCAGGTTTACCAAAACATATTTTATCCCTTTGAAGATCATAAGGATCAATCTTTTCAAAAGCACCAAAACAAAGCAGACCAGCGTGTTTTTCCACCAACCGCCCTTTTTTATTCGTGCCGCAAAAGTCACCACGGTAGAAGCAAGAAGCACGGCGCAAACGGGGAAAGCAATTATCAACATAGCTATGACCGCATATACGCTGCTGTACATAGATATTTCAAAAAATACCGTAAGGGTAAGTAAACTGCAAAAAACAGCGAACGCCGCATATAGATCAAGCGGTATTTTATGCACGGAAGAAAGGTATATTCCGTCCTCCCCCGCCCTGTAGCCTGCAGCCGAGCAAAGAAATATAATTATGGCAAGGCACATCAGCGCAGAAATAACTCCGATAAAAATTATCCCAAAACGCATATATGTCAAAATTCTGACAAATGTGAGCGCGTAATAATATTTATCCGTTGCGGTAAAATCACTGCGGATGTAGGCGTTCACTGTATACGTTTGCGTTTCATAGTTATAATGGTTTACCCTAAGACAATATTTTTCACCATCCTGAACGATTTCAGTTGAAAGGTCCGTTTTTATTTTATCCTCAACAGATGGTGAAGATGACGAGTAAGACGGAATTTCGCTTTTTCTCACGGTGATGCTGTTTGCATAAGAAAATGCTTCCTCATAAGTATCAAAATAAAATGTTTCCGTTGTGGGTGCAAGCGTTACCGTATATTCACCTGTATATTCGAACTTTTCGCAATAATCCACATCGTCGCCGTGGTCTATAAAGACATTACCTTCTTCGTCTTTGACGGTAAAGAAAAGGTTTGTGTTTGAAGGATCATATATTTCGTTGAACTCATACTCGTCTATATCCTCCGCGCCGCCGAGAACAACTCCTGCATACATAGAGATAGCACGCCTGTCAAAAGCAAATATCTCGTTCGCAACAGTCTTGCGAAGGCTTCTGCCCCTGTCGAAATATGCGTTGTAATTTATAAGAACTACAAAGCTTGCAACGCTCACAAAGAATAAAAAAGCAAAAAACGCGAGCAATATCCATGCTGTAATCTTTGCGCCTATACTTGATTTAAACTTTTTCATTTTGCGCCCTCTCGATTTTATACCCTTGCCCCCAAACAACCTTTATGTAGCGAGGATCTGCCGGATTTATCTCCAGCTTTTCGCGCATATGGCGGATGTGAACAGCAACGGCATTTTCCGCGTTTATCGGTATCTCGCCCCATACCTTGCGGTATATATCCTTGGGAGAAAAAACCGTTCCCGGGTTTTGCATAAATAGCTTGAGGATATCGTATTCGCGAGGAGTGAGCGCAACGAGCTCACCGTCAAGATAAACGGATTTTTCGTTGTCGTCAAGCGTAATTCCCCCTATAACTATGCGGGAGGGCTTCACCTCTCCGCCGCCAAGCTGTATATAACGGCGGATGTTGGATTTTACGCGCGCAATAACCTCCACGGGATTAAATGGCTTCGTAACGTAATCGTCAGCACCGATGTTAAGCCCCAACACCTTGTCCGTATCCTCCGATTTTGCCGTGAGCAATATTATCGGCACGTTGGATATCTCTCTTATCTTTGTCGTTGCGGTAATACCGTCCATTTTCGGCATCATAATATCGAGCAGCACAAGATGTATTTCCTCTCTGTCCACAATATCGAGAGCTTCTTTTCCGTTGTATGCTTCAAATACGCGGTACCCTTCTGCGCAAAGATATATTTTAAGGGCGCTTACTATATCGTTTTCGTCATCACAAATAAGAATGTTATACATATCTATATCACCTTTTTATTGTCTTAATTTATTTCCGTTTTCAAAGCCTTTTGCTTTTGCCGCGTTGGAACAGAGCTTGCCTTTTTATGATGCAAGATCGGCTTCCAATAGGTCTGCTTTTTAAAAAGAGCCACCACCGATATGGGTATATACGTCATCATAAACAAAGGAAACGTGAAAGTATAAAGTATCTTTTTCGGCGCGCTTACGTAAATACGCTTCCATTCCGTTACCACGGTGATAAGCCCCACGATAAATACGGTAGTGTAAAGCCCCAAGAAAGTCTTTATAACCGTCATCGCGGCATACGCCGCATCTCCCGAAGCAAGCCCCATAAAAACAAGCACCGTATTTAATATAATGCTAAGCATCGTAAGAACAAGCGCAGGCATAATGTTCATACACATATCATAACACGAAAAGCTTCCGCGCGCCATACCGCAAAGAAGTTTTTTTCCGTATTTTTTAAAAACTTGCAAAAAACCGCACGCCCAACGCATACGTTGATGCCATGATTGGGAAAAAGTTACAGGTTGTTCATCATAAAGCACTGCATCTGCAAAGCCTATCCTGCGCCTTTCCGTTATATGATGAACGGAAAATTCTATATCCTCCGTAAGCAAGTGAAACGGCCAATCTCCCTGTTCTTCCAAAATTTTGCGGCTGAAGACAAATCCCGTACCCGAAACAGCGCAGCTTGTCCCAAGCAGCATACGAGCGCGGTTCAGATATTTCGACTCGCGAAGAAACCAAAGCGCATATCCTGCGCTTATCCAATTATCGCCGTAATTTTTGGAGTTTCGATAGCTTGTAACAATATCATATCCATCCGAAAAAACATAGTTCATCTTCTCTATATAATCTTCCGAAAGAAGGTTGTCCGCGTCAAAAACAAAGTATCCGTCAAACCCTTTCGGGAAATCACAAGAAATTTTTTGCAGCAACAAATTAAGCGCATACCCTTTGCCTACAAGATCTTTATCAAATCTTTCATAGACGATAGCTCCCGCGTTTCTTGCGATATTGGCGGTATCGTCCGTGCAATTATCCGCCATAACGAAAATATTTATAAGAGCATTATCATAAGTCTGCTTTTTTATGCTTTCGATAAGGTCGGCTATTACCTCGCTCTCATTGCGCGCGCAGATGAGCACGGCAAAACTGTTGTTTTTCGGTTTTGCGTGTTTTTTCTCCTTTTTGAAAAAAGGCACGGCAATATATACAAATTGATAAAAATAACACACAAAGAACAAAACCGAAATTACCGATATAATATTTTCCAAAACTTGCATAACTTTCTCCTTGGCAATTCTTTACATATATTATATGCCAAGAGTGCTTAACAAACAATCAATAAAAGGGTTAAGAAAATATTAACCAATATTAAAAAATTGTGAATTTCACAAAAAGGCTTCCCCCGGATATAAGGCTTAACTCGCGCAATTTCCGAGGTAACAAAAAGCTCCGATGCCTAAAAACATCGGAGCTTGAGTTGTTATTTATCCATTCTGGAAACAAGGTACGGCACAGCTTCCTCAAAGTTTACACCGTATTTTCTATCGGGAGTGTTATTTATAGTAGCTTTTATGCTTTCAACGGTAAAGTCCGTTGCAATCATAAGAGCATCCTCCACGCTTCTGCCGCGCATAAGCGCACCGAGGAAAGTGGAAGCATAAACATCGCCCGTACCGTGGAAACTTTCGGGAATACGCTCGCGGAAATAGGAGAAATACTCCCCGGTTTCGCTGTTATAGGACATTACACCGAGCTTGCCTGCTTCAAAGCTTACACCGGTAAGCACAGCCGTCTTACAGCCAAGGTCGGTAAGTTTTTTGAGCACGTCCCTTATATACGTTTCATCGTATCCGCAATCAACGTACGGGATACCGAGCATAAACGATGCTTCCGTAAGGTTGGGGACAATTACGTCCGCCTTTGCGCAAAGGCTTGCCATACGCTTTGCAAAATCAACGGTAAAGCCTTTGTAAAGCTTTCCGCCGTCCGCCATAGCAGGGTCAACGAGAATAATATTTTCTTCTGTTTTAAAATCTGCTATAAGCCTTTCCGTGAGTTCTATCTGCTCAAAGGAGCCAAGATATCCCGTATAAATTGCGTCAAAACCGATTCCCGCGTTCTTCCAATGCTCGCAAATGGGTGCGATCTCTTTTGTAAGGTCGCAGAAAGTAAAGTTTGAAAAAGCCGTATGTGTGGAAAGCACAGCCGTTGGAATGACCGCCGCTTCCGTACCCATAGCGGAAATTATGGGAAGCGCTACCGTAAGGGAGCACTTTCCTACGCAAGAAATATCCTGGATAGTAACTATTCTTTTCATTGTTTTTTACCTGATTTCAAAAAAATTATTCAAGCTCAAAAGCGCCTGTATAAAGCTGATAATATTTGCCCTTCTTGGCAATAAGCTCATCGTGGTTGCCGCGCTCTATAATTCTGCCGCGCTCAAGAACCATAATTACATCGGAATTTTGTACCGTGGAGAGTCTGTGCGCGATAACAAATACCGTTCTGCCGAACATAAGCGAATCCATACCCGCAGAAACTATTGCTTCCGTTCTCGTATCGATGCTCGACGTAGCTTCGTCAAGTATCATAACAGGGGGATCTGCAACAGCGGCACGCGCGATTGCAATAAGCTGGCGCTGCCCCTGGGAAAGGTTTGCACCGCCGCCCGTAAGCATCGTATCATATCCCTTTGGCAAACGCTTGATAAAATCGTGAGCGTTTGCAAGAACAGCCGCTGCCTCAACCTCTTCGTCCGTTGCGTCAAGTTTGCCGTAACGAATATTCTCTCTTACAGTACCCGTAAAGAGGTTAGTTTCCTGCAAAACTATGCCAAGGGAACGGCGAAGGTCGGCTTTCTTTATCTTGTTGATATTGATACCGTCGTATCTTATCTTGCCGTCCGCAATATCGTAGAAACGGTTGATAAGGTTCGTGATGGTAGTTTTTCCGGCACCTGTTGCACCAACAAATGCAACCTTTTGTCCGGGTTCTGCAAACACGCTTACATCGTGAAGAACCGGTTTTCCTTCTACATATCCAAAATCAACGTCTGTAAGTCTAACGTCACCGCGAAGCTGTGTATATGTCACAGTACCGTCTGCCGCGTGGGGGTGCTTCCAAGCCCACATACCCGTGCGCTCTTTCGTTTCCACAAGCTTACCCTCGTGCGTATATTTTGCATTTACAAGAGTAACGTAGCCATCGTCAACTTCGCTGGGTTCATCTATCATATTGAAGATACGTCCCGCACCCGCAAGAGCCATTGCAACAGAGTTGATCTGCTGGGATACCTGCGTTATGGGGCGCGTAAAGCTTCTGGAAAGTTCAAGGAAAGAAACAATACCGCCGATGGTAAGAGATCCTGCACCGCTGATGGCAAGCGCGCCGCCAACGCAGGCAAGAAGAACATACTGCAAATAGCCGAGGTTACCCATAATAGGCATAAGAATATTTGCAAATTTATTTGCATTCTTCGCGTTTTCACGAAGCTCTGTATTCAGCTCGTCAAATTCTTTTTTAGAAACTTCTTCGTGGTTAAATACTTTAACGACCTTCTGACCGTTGATCATTTCTTCGATATAGCCGTCGAGCTTACCGAAAGATTTTTGCTGGGCCATAAAGTATTTTCCGCTTTTACCGCCGATATACTTTGTAATGAGAAGCATACAGCCGATCGTAAAGAACATAAACAGAGTGAGCTGCCAGCTCGTTTTTATCATAGCAATAAGAACGATTGTAACGGTTAAAAACGTATTTATGATCTGCGGAATACTCTGCGCGATCATCTGCTCAAGAGTATCCGTATCGTTCGTGTAACGGCTCATAATATCGCCGAAAGCGTTTGTATCAAAATACTTGATGGGAAGCGTCTGCATATGGAAGAACATATCGTCGCGTATCTTTTTGAGCACGCCCTGCGATATAAGCACCATAATATAGGAGCAGGTAAAGTTACCCACTATACCTACAACATAGATACCCGCTATTTTTACAAGAGCAAGAAGAAGCCCCGAAAAGTCTGCCTCCCCGCCCCCAAGAACAGTTTCAACAAGCGGAGCGATATGTCCGTCTATAAGTTCTTCAAGGAACATAATTCCATAAACGCTTGCAAAAGCTGAAATAAGCGTTCCTGCCATGGCGATAAGGAAGTATACTCTGTATTTACCCTTGATGTACGAAAGTATTCTGCCGATTATCTTAAAATCTATTTTCGGTCTTTTTTTCATATCGGGAGCAGCTTTCTTATTAACATTACTCATTATTCCATCGCTCCCTTCTGCTGAGATGTATATACCTCGCGGTATATACTGTTACGTTCAAGAAGTTCTTTGTGGTTGCCAACGTCGTTTACCTTACCGTCATCAAGCACGATTATCTTATCCGCTTCCTGAACGGAAGAAATTCTCTGCGCAATGATGATCTTTGTCGTATTTGGGATCTCTTCGCGGAAAGCTTTTCTTATCTTTGCGTCCGTCGCCGTATCGACAGCACTTGTGGAGTCGTCAAGGATAAGTATCTTCGGCTTTTTAAGCAGCGCACGCGCAATGCAAAGACGCTGCTTCTGACCGCCGGATACGTTTGCACCGCCCTGCTCTATGTGAGTATCGTATTTATCCGGGAAGGTTTCCACGAACTCATCCGCGCAGGCAAGCACACAAGCGTGCTTGATCTCTTCATCCGTTGCGTCCTCTTTGCCCCAGCGCAGGTTTTCTTTTATCGTACCGGAGAAAAGAACGTTCTTTTGAAGAACCACCGCAACCTCATCACGAAGCGATTTTATATCGTATTCGCGCACGTCTCTGCCGCCAACGCGAACAGAACCGTTTGTTGCATCATAGAGTCTTGGGATAAGATGAACGAGCGTCGTTTTTGAAGAACCCGTACCGCCGATGATACCAACGGTTTCACCCGCCTTAATATAAAGGTTAACTCCTTCAAGGCAGAGCTTATTTTTATCCTTCGCATAGCTGAAATCCACGTTTTCGAAAACGATAGAGCCGTCTTTTACTTCGTTTACTGCGTTTTCGGGGCTTACGATGTCGCTTTCTTCATCAAGAACTTCAACGATACGTCCTGCGGATGCGCGGGAGATCGTTATCATAACGAAAACGAAAGAAAGCATCATAAGACTCATAAGTATCTGCGAAGCGTAGGAGATAAGAGTCATAAGAAGACCCGTTGTCATACCGTTATCGGGATTATTGCCGGACTGCACGATAAAGTGAGCCGCAAACCAAGAGATAAGTATTATGCAGAAATACATAGAGAACTGCATAAGCGGAGAGTTGAATGCAAGTATCTTTTCCGCTTTAGAAAAGTTTTTGTAAATATCGGAAGAAACATCGTTAAACTTCTTGTTTTCGCGTTCTTCGCGAACAAAGCTCTTTACAACGCGAATGCCGTGGAGATTTTCCGCAACAACATTGTTAAGTTTATCGTAAAGCTTAAAGACTTTTTCAAAAATGGGGTGTGCTTTTTTGATTATCAAAAAGAGACCGCCGCCCAATATCGGAATTACAGCAACAAAAACAAGAGAAAGTTTTGCATTTATGCTGAACGCCATAGAAACAGCGAAAATAAGCATCAAAGGTGCGCGTACCGCAACTCTCGTTATCATCTGAAAGGCGTTCTGCACGTTGTTAACGTCCGTTGTAAGTCGGGTAACGATGCTCGCAGGCGAAAACTTATCGATGTTTGAAAACGAATAATTCTGTATTCTGTAATACATATCGTGGCGAAGGTTGGAAGCAAAACCCGTAGAAGCCTTTGCCGCGGTAATACCCGAAAACATACCGAATGCAAGCGCCACAATGCAGACAAATGCAAGCAAAATGCCTATTTTCCAGGTATATGCCATATCGCCTTTTTCAATGCCGTTGTCAATGAGCTTGGACATTATGTATGGGATCAAAACGTCCATCGCCGCCTCGCCCGCAACAAGAAGAGGCGTCAAAATTGCGTAGATCTTATATTCTCTTACGCATTTTAATAGTTTTTTGATCATATAAAAACCTCCGATAAAATTAGATGCTTTCTATAAAGCGTACAAATGCCTCTCTGCCCTCTTCGGTGCATTTGTAAACGCCCGCGTCCTCAAGAACGCGAATAAATGTGTTGCCTATTTCATCGTGAAGTATTTTGTCTATATTGTCTTCGGTGAAAACATATTTGTCTTTAAAGGAATCGAACCATTCCGCGTGCTTTTCTATTTCGGGAACTGCAACTATAGCATTTCCCGAAAGAACAGTCTTTGCAAGAAGTTCCATCTCTTTTTTAAGTCTTGCAGGAAGCACTGCAAGGCCCATTACTTCGATAAGACCAATGTTTTCTTTCTTGATATTGTGGAGCTCTGCGTGGGGATGGTAAACACCAAGGGGATGTTCCTCTGTTGTGATATTGTTGCGAAGCACGAGGTCAAGCTCATATTTGCCGCCCCTCATTCTTGCAATAGGGGTGATGGTGTTGTGGGGAACGCCGTCCGTGTAAGCATAGATAAAAGCATCTTCGTCCGTATAATCGCGCCAAGCGCCAAGTATCATATCAGCAAGGTCAATAATATTTTCTCTGTTTACGCTTGTCAGGCGGATAACGGAAAGAGGCCATTTTACAATGCCCGCTTCAACGTCCGGAAATTCAGCGAATTCGATAGCTTTTTCAATGGGAGCCTTCTCCATAGCAAAGGTATATCTGCCGCCTTGCATATGGTCGTGGGAAAGAATGGAACCGCCTACGATAGGAAGGTCCGCATTGGAACCGATAAAATAATGCGGGAAGATGGAGATAAAATCAAGCATCTTCACAAAAGAGCTTCTGTCTATCTTCATCGGCGTATGCTCCGCGGAAAGCGCGATGCAATGCTCATTATAATAAACGTAAGGAGAATACTGGAAGAACCAATCCTTTTCATCCATCTTGATCGGGATGATGCGGTGGTTGCTTCTGCCGGGGTAATTGAGCGTGCCGGCATAGCCCTCGCACTCGGGACAAAGCTGACATTTGGGGTAAGAATTTTGAGGTGCATTCTTTGCCGCGGCAATAGCCTTCGGGTCTTTTTCCGGTTTTGAAAGGTTGATCGTAATGTCGATATCGCCGTAAACGCTGGGAACAGCCCATTTCATATCCTTTTTAACACGGTAAGTTCTTATGTAATCCGTATTTTTGGAGAAGGAGTAGTACCAGTCCGTCGCTTCTCTGGGGCAGATTGAGTAAAGCTCCTTGAATTTACGGATAACCTCGCTGGGACGGGGCGTAAGCGCACCCATAAGCGCGGAATCAAAAAGATCGCGCTCTGTTACGTTGTTGTCGATAAGACCTTTTTCTGCCGCAAAGTCGCAGAGAGAGGCAAGTATCGCTTCAAGGTCGTCACTTTCTTCACATTCCACATCCTCGTAAGCATCAAGCTTCAAAAGAGCGAGTATGGAGTTTACCGCGTAATTTTTATCGCACTCTGCGATAAGACCGCTTCGCGTTGCGTAGTTTACAAGTTGTTTGATTTCTGCACAGATCATTTTTTATTGTCCTTTCTGAAAAATTGATAATAGTAACACGGTATCATACCGTTATAAAGTTTACGAACTTTGTCGGCTTTTCTGCCGTAAAGACGCTCGAATTTTTCGTGGGAGGTGATAATGTATATCTGCCAATTATCGAGCGTTTTGAAATGCTTGCCCATATCGCGGTAGAGCTTTTCCGTTTCCTCTATCGTGCCGAGGCGCTCTCCGTAAGGGGGATTGCAAACGACCGTTCCGCGCCTTCCCTCCGTGGAGATCTCAAGCGCGTTTTTGTTAAAAAGCTTTATGTGATCGTTCATCCCCGCTTTTGAAATAGCGGAACGCGCGTTTTTGAGCGCTTCTTCCGAAATATCGGAAGCGTACGCTTCAAATTTAGAGTCACGGTTTATAAGCGAGCGAGCTTCCTCCCTTGCGTCCTTCCAAGCGCTTTCGGGAATGGCGGCAAAGCCCTCTGCCGCAAAGCCCCTGCCGATACCGGGAGCTGTGTTCGTCATAATGAGAGACGCCTCTATCGGTATCGTCGCGGAACCGCAGAATGGGTCCCAAAAGAGCACGTCCTCGCGCGGGCGCGCCGTTTTTGCAAGTGCCGCGGCAAGCGTTTCGCGCAAGGGTGCTGCAAGCGTCTGCGGGCGGTAACCGCGCTTGTGGAGAGCCGTACCGGAGGTATCTATCATCATAAATACTTCGTCTTTAAGTATAAAAAATTCTATCTGATATTTCACGCCCGTTTCACGGAACCAGGAAATACCGTATTTATCGGAAAGTCTTTTAACTGCGGCTTTTTTAACAATACTCTGGCAATCCGGTATGCTGAAAAGCGCACTCTTCACGGAGTGACCTTTAACCGGGAAAGCGTCATCCTTGCCGACCCATTCCTCCCAAGGGAGTGCATACGTTCCGTCAAAAAGCTCCGTAAAAGTTGTGGCGCGCCATCTGCCAAGAAGAATGAAAACTCTCTCCGCTGTGCGAAGCCAAAGGTTACATCTTGCCACAGCACCGATGTCACCCTCAAAAATTACTCTGCCATCTATGGTTTCAAGCCTTTTATAGCCCAGCGCGTCTATCTCCTCGCCAAGCAAATGCTCAAGCCCGAAAAGGCAGGTTGCAACAAATCTATACTGCATTTTATCTCCAAAATAAGTCTAAATTTTATATCTTTTGTTAATATAGTATTATAACACAATATTGTGAACAAATCAATTCTTTATTGACATAAAAAGACTTTTTTGCTACAATCTTTTTTGTAAGGATGTGAGACTATGAACAAAAGCAAAAAGCTTTCCGAAAAAGAGATAAAAAAACATATTAAAAACGATGCCATCGTGCGCGTTTTCGGGAATATAGATTCCACCAATAACGAGGCAAAAAGGCTTGCCGAAAGCGGCTTTTGCGTCCCTACCCTTATCCTCTCCGAGCAGCAGAGTGCAGGGCGCGGACGATTGGGGAGAAGCTTTTATTCCCCTGAAAGCACGGGGCTTTATTTTACCGTTATCATCCCCGTGAATTTTCCGCTTGAAGATATAACGCTCATAACTCCCGCGGCGGCGGTAGCCGTTCACCGCACGCTTTCAAAATTTACGGATAAAAAGCTTTTTATCAAGTGGGTAAACGATATTTACTGCGAGGATAAGAAAATTTGCGGCATTCTTGCAGAAGCGCTTTCCTCGCCCGAAACGAACTCAATATCCGCCGTTGCCGTCGGCATTGGCATAAATCTTTCAACAAAAGATTTTCCCAAGGATATTTCCTCTATCGCCGCATCCCTCTCCCTTGAAAATGCAGACAGAAACTGCATTGCCGCAGGCATTGCAAACGAGCTTTTCGCTTTTACAGAAAATCTTTCCGCAAGAGAATTTATCCCCGAATACCGCAAACATTCCTATGTTACAGGCAAGGATATTTACTTTATCCAAGGCGAAGAAACGACCAACGCGCACGCTCTTGATATTGACGATGACGGCGGACTTATGGTGCTTCTTGAAAGCGGAGAAACGACCACGCTTCGCGGCGGCGAAATAAGCGTAAGAGTTAAGTAAAATACGTAAAAAATCGATGCTTTCGCACCGATTTTTTACGTATTTTCCGATTATTCGTATCAAAGCCTTCCCCTAGCATAAGCGATAGGGGAAGGGGACCGCGGACGGGATCCTCAAATTATGCTTCAGCATAATTTGGGGTTCTCGGGGCGGTGGATGAGGTGTACCTCTCCGCTTTTTACTTATCTATTATCAAAACCATAGGCGGCGGAGCTTGATGAACGCAAGAGTCATCGTTATCGTAATCGCCGTCGTAAAGCTTGCCGCGTTTTATCGCCTCGCGTATCGTGGCAAAAAGGAATGCGCCGCCCGCATTGAGATACTGCTTTTGAAGCGGTACGCTGTCAATATGCGGCGGTATCTCCTGCTTTTTGTCCTTATAATATTCGCGCAAGGGTTCCAAAAGGTCTTTTTGCATTCTTTCGCGTGTGCTTTCCAAAATACGCTTCAGCTCCCTCCATTCCGCAAGGGAGATAACGGGAATATCCACGTGCGGTTTTCCCTCTTCCATACGCAATATCCTGCACTTCGCAAAATGAGGGATAGCCTTCAAGACCTCCGTGTCAAGCGCCACCTCCTTGGGGTCGATCCCTTTTTCTGTAATATAAAGCAGCTCCGTAAGCGCCGTATCAAAATCCCCCTTGATTTTGAAATCGGGGTGCGGTTTATTGTAAAGATGATTTGGAAAACCCTCCGCACCGTAAATGCGAAGCACTACACTGCCCGTTCCGAGGTAATTGTCGCGCCATCCGCATCTCTCACCCGAGTATTGATGCTTCATAAGCTCCATATGCTTTCGGTAATCGAATTCTTCAAAATGTACGGTTCCGAAAGCGTTCCAGCGTCCGCCGTTCGGGCGTTCGGGAAATATCTGCGTTGCGCCGTATATCTCGTTAAACGTATTATAAATTCCGTAATCAAGGCAGTTGAACGCAAAATACATCTCCAGCGCGTTTTTCTGCCCCTGTGTTCCGCGCAGATACCATTCCTTACCGCGCACTTGGGAAAGCCCTGCATCTATTGCGCTCCAAAACACCTCAAATTTTTCGTGAACCAAAGTTTTCTGCGCGGGGATATATTTTTCCTTATCTTCAAGCGTGGAAATGATAAAATCCGTGTAATATTTGTCCCCGATCTTCCGCATAAGCTCGCCGTCGTAAAGCTTTTTGAGTATCGGTTCTATATAAGCCATCGGTATGCCTATCCCGCGCGAAAGCTCGCTCGCGCTCGCAGGCTTCGGGTAAGCAAGCCACAAAAGATTTTGCGCTATCAAGTCTCCGTTTATAAGCGAATAAGGTTCTCCGTTCACTCCATTGTTTCCGCTGTATGAAAGCCAAAGAGTTATCGGCTTAAAGCTTTGCATTTCGTAGTTTTTCATATCCTCCATACCTTTCTTAACGCGCTCTCTGCCGCCCATAAGGCGAGTTTTCACCGTTCCTTCGGGAACACCGAGAGACGCCGCAATTTCGGAAATACTCTTTCCCTCCATATAATGAAGCACTATGACCTCGCGGTAGATATTTTTTAGATAAGCTATCTCCCGGCGAACGTGCTCCGCTTCTTCAGACGCGAAAACGCTTTCAAAAACATCCTCGTCATCGATAATATCAAAATCATCGCCAAGGCGTATAACGGGGTGGCGGTAACGCTTGCGGAGCATATCATTATATCTTCTGTTCATCACGGTAATAAGAAAAGCCTTGAAATCATCCACCTTTTTGCCCTTGGCAAGGTAAACGAGCGCGCAAAGTGCCGTTTCCTGCATAAGCTCTTCCGCCTCGTCCAGATTGCCGCACTTCGAGAGTGCGCGGGAAAAAAGAAAATCAAGATGATTTTCTATCTCATAATTCTTCATTATAATACCTCTTTTTGAAAGCTTTCAATTATAAAGTCGCTCCCTACCCTTGTTGGTTCACATAAAGTTTAAAAAAGTTCGATAAATCACGCTCCACCTCATCCGTCAGCCTGCGGCTGCCACCTTCCCCAAAAGGGAAGGCTTTCTAACAGTTGACTTCGTCAACTAAAAACGCCACGAAAAGGGCATTTTTGCATAAAGAAAACTTTGTTTGAACAAGCAAAATTGCGTACATTCCACGCGCAATTTCCTATGTTATAAAAAATCGGTGTAAAAACACCGATTTTTCAAGTAAAGTTCTTTGTTTACTTTCTTTCAAGAAAGCAAGCCTACGCTCTTATATACAGCTTCGCGCAGTTTCGGGTGAACTACCCATTCAAAGCTGTTCTGCATATGCTGTGCATAGTAAACGGAAAGCTTGTTCCGCGGGTCTGCGATGACCATCGCGCCCGCCGCACCGCACCATCCAAACTCTCCAAAGGAGAAATATCCCTTTACAAGCTCGGGTTTGAGCGCCGTTCTCACGCCGCAACCATAGCCAAAGCCCGTAAGGTACTTCCAGCCCGACCAGAAGTTCTGCATTTGAGAATCGTTCAGCTGATTTTTACGCATAAAGTTTACGCTTTCCTCGCTCATTATGCGCGTGCCGTCATCTGAAAGACCAAGGTTTGTGAGCATATTCACAAACTTCATATAATCTCCGACGGTGGAAACAAGACCTGCGCCGCCGCCCTCAAACTCCGAACCGAGGATGTAGCCGTTGCCTGCGGTTTTTATAACGGCTTTGCCCACTTCGTTATCGTAGATGTAAAGCGGAGCTATCTTTGCTTTAAGCTCCTCTGTCACGTTGAACGTGGTGTGCTTCATACTCAGAGGCTCGAAAAATCTCGTTTTAAGGTATTCTCCGAACTTCATTCCGGAGGCTACCTCAATAACCGCACCCATAATGTCAAGGCAAAGGCTATACTGAAATTTTTCGCCCGGTTCAAAGGCAAGCCCCTCTCTGCCGATAGCTTCCGCTATCTCGACCGTAGGGCATCTGCCGTTCGTTCTCTCTTTTACTTCAAGGATGGAATCGGAAGAAAGGTTATAATCAAGCCCTGCCGTCATCGTAAGAAGGTCAAGTATCGTTACAGGGCGCTTTGCGGGAACGAGAGCCGTGCTTCCGTCCTCGTTTTTAACACGCACCTTTATATCGTTAAAGGAGGAAATGTACTTTCCTACCTCATCTTCAAAGCGTATCTTTCCCTCTTGTGCAAGGAGCACCGCCGCAGCACCCGTTATCGGCTTGCTTGCGGAAAAGAGATAATAAAGCTCATCGGGAGAGATAGGCTTTTTATTTTCGAGGTCGCTGTACCCCGCCTGATAGCGAAAAACGACCTCATTATCTTTTATAACGGCAATATCGGCACCTGGTATGCGCCACGCCGTTATTTCATCCAAAACGTTTTTCAAGGGAGTAAAATCCATAATATCACCTTTTGCAAAAGGCTTCTCGATCAGGAGAAGCCTTTTATTCTTATCATAAAAATCGCTCAGTTTCAATCTCGCCGTTTTGATCTATTCTGTAATTTTTTAAATTACAACAGGCGAGCGATCAGCTATGGGAAGTGCCCGTTCAATAATCTATAACTACCATCTGGTGGCAGGAGAATTTGTCAACCGTGTAGGTGAGGATGCCATCCGTATAATCGAACGGAATATCCTTCATCTGCGGCGCAAGGTAAACTCTTGTGGGCTTGGAGTACATCTTGACGGAAACCTCTGTTTCATATATGGGAAGAAGATCTTCAATAATCTCTACGTTTTTACCGCGTTTAACGGGAGAAGCGTAAAGGAGGTGGTTTACGTATCTGTGCTCGTTTGCCTGATCCATAAGTGTTACAACACCCTGCGCAGGGAGGTTTGTTGTAAGAGTCTTTTCCTCTCCGAGGAGAATATCGATAGTGTGCTTAACCGTTTCCTTTGCAATAAGTGCGCCGTTGTTAGCATACTCGGAGAACATATTGAACGAAATGTACGCGCCGTCCTTGCCCACGGTAATAGCGGGATAAAGCTTTGTGGGATCATTGGGTGTCTGCGCGTGGCTGCAGAAATGGAGAGCCGTACGGTTAAAGTAGGGATTCTCTCTGTAAGCGATAACGTCGCCCGTTGCCGTAATGTCGGAGGAGGGCTCGTAGATAGCGTAAGCAGATTCCCAAAGACCTTCCATCTCAAACTTGGGGTGAATGTACGCGGGAACGAATTTGCAAGGTCCGTTGTACTGTGCGCCCAGGTCAAGCGCAAAGCCTCTGCCATCCTCATAAAGCGTGGATTCGCCGGAAGCAAGTACCTTACCGCCGCCGCTTACGAAAGCTTTAAGCTTTTCTGCAATGGCGTCGTCTATCTTCGCAGTATCCGTGAGGATTATAAGCTTGTATTTATCAAAATCTCCGTCGCAGTCAACAACGTCAAAAAGGTATTTACCCTCAAGAAGTATGCGGGACGCACCGATAGTTCCTCTCCAAGCTTTCTTTCCGGGAGGGCAAACGTCGGGGTGCATATGACGGAATACAGCTTCTTGGGAGAGTATTGCGATGTCCGCAACGCTCTCTACGTTATCAAGCCAAGGCTCTTTAGCCTCAACCTCTGCAAAAGCAGTTCCGATGAGCTTGTACGTTGCGGGATCCATTTTGCCGTTCGGGTGGAGCTGATCTCCAATAGAGACCTTCGCGCCGTTGGCAATGGAGAGCGCCGTTTCATAACGAAGAGCATTGGGATGCTTAAAGCCGCCAAACTCGCCCCAGGATGCGTGGAATTTACCCGTCATACCGAGGTATTCCATACCGAGGGTTCTTGCATACGCCGCGGAAAGTGGGAAATGGTCATAGCCCCAGCCGCCCGTGGGAAGGCTTTCAAGCTCCAAGTGTGTGTTAGCGTAAGCATATTCTCTGTTACCTACGGGAAGGTGACCCGCATTGTGGAATACGGGAAGACCGGGACGGTATCTGTCAACAGTTTCTCTTACGCGCTTTGTATAGCGGATGTATGTGTTATACGCAAATCTGTACGCATTTTCTTCGTTGAACGGATCCATTCCCTGCTCTATCATATCCTGAACACATTTGCTGCAGTAGCAAGGGATGATGTGTACCATATCAAGGAAGATCTCGTCTGCGTCATAGTTTGCGCAGACCTCGGCTACCTGATCGAGCAGGTAGTCAAGGTAACCTGTGTTATAGCAAAATCTGTGGTATCCGGGAGTTGTGAAGTCTGCTGTCCACGCAACAGTCTGATCTTTGTTGCGAAGGAGCCATTCCGGGCGAACACGCGCGATTCTTTCGTCAAAGCCCGCGGAAAGATATACCGGGGTCCTTACGCCGATCTCGTGTGCCGCAGCGATCTGCTCGCGGAGAAGGTCGAAGTGGAGATTGGGGTGCATTTTATTTGCACGGGAGGGGTGATATGCCCAACCGTGATGGCATTTTGAAAAGAGTGTGATGGAGTCAACGTGACCCATTTTAAGACACGCCTGGAACTGTTCGCGGGAAAATTCGCCGCCGATATTTTCAATGTCTTCGCACGTATGAAAATCGAGATGTACCTGTCTGAATCTCATTCTATACCTCACAATAATTATATATAAAATTGTTTATACAAATGTCTATTAAGTTCTTTCCACTTCTTCCATAATGAATGCTTCAAGAACATCGTTTTCTTTGATATCGTTGAATTTTTCAAGACCGATACCGCATTCATAACCGGAAGCAACTTCTCTTACGTCATCTTTGAAGCGGCGCAAAGAGGAGATCTTATCTTCAAATATAACTATGCCGTCGCGCACTACGCGGATCTGCGAAGCACGTGTAACCTTACCGTCAGTAATATAGGAACCGGCAATAGTACCTACGTTGGGAACGTGGATGGTCTGGCGAACTTCCGCATGACCGAGAACGTTTTCGCGGTAAACAGGTTTAAGCATACCCTTGATAGCCGCACTTACCTCTTCGATACATTCATAAATAATGCGGTATGTGCGGATGTCAACACCTTGTGCCGCTGCGGAATCCATAGCGGATTTATCGGGACGCACGTTAAATCCGATGATAAGCGCATTGGAAGCGGAAGCAAGCATTACGTCGTTTTCTGTAATACCGCCGACGCCAACGTGAATAACGTTTACGCGGACTTCTTCATTCGTAAGTTTTTCGAGAGAGGATTTAACAGCTTCGGAAGAACCCTTAACGTCTGCTTTAACAACGATGTTGAGGTCCTTAACACCCTCTTTAATCTGCGCAAAGAGTTCATCGAGGTTGACCTTGGCATTTGCCTTGAAAGTATCTTCTTTTTCTTTTGCTTTTCTCTGATCTGCAAGCTGGCGTGCCATTCTTTCATCGGCAACTACGTTGAATTCATCACCGGAGGACGGAACGGAATCAAGACCCGTAATTTCAACGGGAACGGAAGGACCTGCTTTTTTAAGGTTCTTGCCTCTTTCGTCCGTCATAGCGCGAACGCGCCCTACCGCAGTTCCGCAGATAATGATTTCGCCTTCGCGAAGAGTACCGTTCTGAACGAGGATGGAGGCAACGGGACCGCGGCCTTTATCGAGTTTTGCTTCAATAACGATACCTTTTGCACGTCTGTTGGGGTTAGCCTTGAGCTCCTTGAGCTCTGCGATCATAAGAACGCTTTCAAGAAGATCGGGCAAGCCCTTTTTCGTATGTGCGGAAACAGGAACGCAGATAACGTCACCGCCCCATTCTTCGGGAACGAGGTCGTATTTTGTAAGCTCCGTCATAACTGCTTCTACGTTTGCCGTGGGTTTATCTATCTTGTTGATAGCAACGATAATATCAACGCCTGCCGCTTTTGCATGGTTGATAGCTTCTATTGTCTGGGGCATAATACCGTCGTCTGCAGCAACAACGATGATGGCAATATCAGTTGCTTTGGCACCTCTTGCACGCATAGCCGTGAATGCTTCGTGTCCGGGTGTGTCGAGGAACGTGATCTCCTGACCGTCGAGATTAACGCGGTAAGCACCGATGTGCTGTGTAATACCGCCCGCTTCGCCTGTTGTAACATGTGTGTGTCTGATGGCGTCGAGCAAGGATGTTTTACCGTGGTCAACGTGACCCATAACGCAGACAACGGGGCTACGTGTAACAAGATCTTCTTCCTTATCCTCTGTTTCGTCGAAGAGCTTATCTTCGATAGTAACAACAACTTCTTTTGTAACAATGGCGCCCATATCGTCTGCGATAAGGTATGCCGTATCGTAGTCGATGACCTGGTTTACAGTCGCCATAACGCCCATCATCATAAGTTTTTTAACGATCTCTGCGGCTGTAACCTTCATAAGTCTTGCAAGATCTGCAACAGTGATCTCATCGGGAATTGCAATCTGGATTGGCTGTGCCTTCTTTGCCGCATCGTCTTTCTTGGGTGCGGGAGATTTACCCTTTTCGCGTTTAGCGTAGGGATTGTTGCTGTTCTGCTGCTGTTTCTTCATCTTCTGTCTGTCGGGCGTCATATTGTTTCTGCGAGCAGATTCGGGTATAAAGTTTTCAAGTCTTTCATCGTACTTTTCAAGGTTTACATTTGTTGTTCTTGTATCAACGATGCGCGTGGAGCGAACGGGAGCGCTGCCGCCGGGGAGCGAGGACTTGATCTGTACGGTCGTTGTCTGGGGGCGCTTTTCTGCCTTAGGTTCAGGCTTGGGCGCGGGTTTGTGTGCTGTTTTTTCCTGCTGTGCACCAAAGTTTGGCTTCGCAAATTTATTATTTTTATTTTCTTCCTTTACCGCAGGCTTAGGTTCAGCTTTAACTTCATGTGCTTTTTCTGCCTTGGGCGCGGGTTTTACCTCGGACGCTTTTTCAGCCTTGGGTGCAGGTTTTACCTCGGGTGCTTTTTCAGCCTTGGGTGCAGGTTTTACCTCAGTTGCTTTTTCGCTTTGAACCTTTTCGGGTCTCTTTTCTTCTTTTCTTTCGGGAGCTTTCATATCTTTTCTGTCTTCTTTTTTCTCGTGAGAGTTGTTTTCTGCTTTTTTATCTGTGGGAGCATTCGCGCTCTTTTTGGGAATATAAACGTTTCCCGCTACATAAGAAGCCATTTGAGATGTTTGATTTTCGAGTGTAAGTTTATCAAGAAGAATAGCAAATTCTTCGGGGGTTATAATGGCAGTAGAAGTTTTGCCTTCCATACCGCATTTCGCGAGAAAATCCACAAGATCCTTTGTTCTCATATCAAGATCTTTAGCAAGTGTATTCACGCGATATTTTTTGTTTGAAACCATATTCTAACCCATCCTTTCGTAATAATTTCAGTATAGGTTGCGTTCTATGTTAAACGCTAAATTTTTATCGGTTACCCCAATGCAAGCAAGCGAACTTTTTCCAACAGCTCCGCCAAGCTCTTCCGGGGTAAGGTTTGTATATAATATTTTTGTTTCATAATATAAAGCACAGTTTGAAACGCGTTTTTTTGAGTTTTCGGAGGCAGTGTTGCTGAGGATAACAAGCACTGCTTTTTTATCCCTTACAGCATCGCATACAAGGCTTGCGCCGCAAAGTGCGCTTCCCGCACGTCTTGCAAGAGAAAGTGCAAATTTAAAGCGTTTCTTTTTGCCTTCAACATCGTCTATATTCGGCAATTTACTTTCCTGCATCATTTATATTCTCCATTTCAAGTGCGAGAGATTCGAATATCTCTTCGGGAATCTGTGCTTCGAGGTTCTGCGCAAGTCTTTTCTTCGCTTTTTTAAGACAAGCAGCAGACGGGCAGATGTACGCGCCACGCCCGTTTTTTCTTCCGGTGCGGTCTATTTCGATATTGCCCGTATCTGCGCATCTAAGCACGCGGATAAGCTCGCTCTTGGGTTTCTTTTCGTTACAGCCTACGCATTTGCGTTCGGGTATTTTTTTTACGGAGGCGCTCATCGCTGTTCCCTCTTACTCTGTTTTAATATCTATCTTAAAGCCCGTAAGTCTTGCTGCCAAGCGCGCGTTCTGACCTTCCTTACCGATAGCAAGGGAAAGCTGTGTGGGGTCAACAATAACGCGGCAAGCACGTTCGCTTTCAAGAACAACGGATTTAACTTCTGCAGGAGAGAGAGCCTCTCTCACGTAATCTTCGGGTTTTTCGCTGAATTTAACGATGTCGATCTTTTCGCCGCCGAGCTCGTTTACAATGTCTGCAATACGTCTGCCGCCCGCACCGATACAAGCACCTACAGCATCAACGTCTTCGTTGCGGCTGGAAACGGAGATCTTTGTTCTGGAGCCTGCTTCACGGGATACATTGTGAATAACGACCGTACCGTCTGCAATTTCGGGGATTTCAAGCTCGAAAAGACGTTTTACAAATGAAGCGTGGCAACGGGAAAGCGTTACTATCGGCCCCTTAACCACTTCTTTGTCAACAACCTCCATAACGAATACTTTGATATGATCGCCAACATTGAATGTTTCACCGGGGATCTGTTCAGCCTTGAGAAGGACTGTTTCGCTTGTACCTGTATCAACAACAACATTGCCGTTTGTGGGGTCGATCTTTGTAACAACAGCGGAGATGATCTCTTCTCTCTTCTTTTCGTAAGCTTCAACAGCGCGGGAGCGTTCCGCTTCGCGGATACCCTGAATGATTACCTGCTTTGCAGTCTGTGCGCTGATTCTGCCGAAGCTCTTTGTTTTTATTTCCGTTTCAACAAATCCGCCCAGAACGTGGCGGCGGCTGAGAGATTTTGCTTCTTCCAAGGAAATTTCAACCTCGGGGTCCATAACCTCTTCAACAATAAGTCTCTGTTTGTAAACCTTTACGTCCTTCTTTTCGGGGTCGATAACAACTCTTACATTGCTGTTGCCGCCGTTATCACGCTTAAAAGCGGAAACAAGAGCAGCTTCAACCTTTTCTATCATATATTCCTTGGGGATACCTTTTTCTTTTTCCAAAAGATCCAGGGCGTTAAAAAATTCATTATTCATTTTTTGCAATACCTTTCTAAATCTATATATCAGAACTCAAAATAAATGTTCGCTTTTGCAATAGCGGAATATTCAAGGGGAACACAAACTCCGTCCACATCAAGCTCGATTCCGCTTTCGCCGGCCGTGCTGAGCACGCCTTTATATGCCTTTTTACCGCTTGCATCGGGCGCGAAAAGCTTAACTTCAACGACCTCTCCGACGCAATGGGAAAAATGTTCCGGCTTTTTGAGCGGTCTTTCCACACCGGGAGAAGAGACCTCAAGGTAATAGAAATCTTCAATGGGGTCAGCTTCGTCAATAATGACTTCGATAGCTCTGTGAACCTTTTCGCAATCTTCGATATCAATTCCTTCGGGGGAATCGATCGTTATGCGCAGATACCATTCCGCGCCCTCCTTAACGTATTCCACATCCCAAACGGAATATCCAAGCTCAATTATTGTCGGTGTCACAAGTCCTTCCACAAGGGGTGCGATGCCAGTATTTTTTGCCATATTCGTCTCCTTTCAAAAAAGCCTTACATAAACAGATGAGAGTGGCGCTTGCCACTCTCATCTCCTACTCGTTTTTATGTGCTTATTATACCACAAATACTTGGTAAATGCAATAGTTTTCTGATTTTTTTATCACCTTTGCGCGCACATTTTCATATGATAAACTGAAATATACCCGAAAGGAGAAGCGCCATGAAGATCATGATATTCAAATCTCCCCGTTTTCTTTCCCCGGTACTGCGCAAACTGTTCGGCCGCAAGAGAAGAAAGTAAAGATCATATTTTTTCGAAATTGTCAACGGAAAGCTCGAAAATTACCGCACCGCCGATAGTTACGTTTTCTTCAACGGATTCGGCAAGTACGCTTCTGCCCAAGGATGCGACCGAAGGATTAGATTTAACCCTTGTTCTGCAATATTGTTTGAGCACTTCTTTGAGTTCAGGGAGTCTTTCCTCGTCAGTACCGATAAGCAGCGTCGTGTTGCCTACCATAAGGAAACCGCCCGTGGTGGAAAGCTGAGTTACGAAAAATTCCCTGCCCGTCAGCGCATTTATCGCTGTTCTGCTGTCGTCATTGTTTATAACCGCTATTACAAGCTTCACTTCATTACCTCCCTTACATATCAAATTTCAAGAAGCCGTGGCTTTCTTTGTCGAGTTTTGTAACATCCGATATTTCATATCGGTTGTCGTTTGAATCTTTTATAAGTATGCGTCCATCGTAGAGCGTTTTTATATCCGTGCTCGTGTTGAGGATATCAAAGGTATGCACGCCTCTGTCAGTTTCCACGGTCCAAGATATATTGCCGTACTTTTCAACTCGCCCCAATATCTTCGTTATCTTGGGCACGATATAGTATGCTTCAAGGCACGCGCGCACTGCTTCCGCAGATTCCGGGAAAAGAGCTTCCACATCGCGGATGATGGCAATCTCCTTACCGCTTTCGTCGAGAAGCGAAATGTATTTCATCATGCCTGAAACAGGAAAGAGGCGCAAAACTTCGAGGTTTTCGTACATTCTTCCGTCGAACATTTCAAGTTTCACGGTAGTTTCCCCCGTTCGGGTGAGCTTGGCGTCATCGCCGTTTATAAAAAATCCTGTCATGTTGCGTTCTCCTTATTCAAGACATTCTTTTTCTTTTTCGAGTTTGACCTGATCTGCCATGGACTGAATATTAACGAGCTTGTAATATTTACCCTTGAGCGCCATGAGCTCGTCGGGCGTGCCGAATTCCACGATCCTGCCGCGATCGATAACCATGATCTTGTCCGCTTGACGGAGAGTAGAAAGTCTGTGCGCGATCATAAGTGTCGTTCTGCCCTTGATGAGCTTGTTTATAGCGTCCTGAATGAGTTTTTCCGTTTCTGAGTCAACCGCGCTCGTAGCTTCGTCGAAGATAAGAACGCTGGGGTTGTTAAGGATGGCGCGCGCTATGGAAATACGCTGGCGCTCACCGCCCGAAAGACCTACGCCACGCTCGCCCAAAATAGTATCATATGCGTCGGGGTGACGGATGATAAACTCATGTGCATTGGCAACGTCCGCCGCACGGATAACTTCGTCAATGGAGGCGTCGGGCTTGCCGTATGCGATATTGTTGAAGATGGTGTCGGAGAACATCATCGCTTCTTGCTGAACGTAACCTATCTTGGAACGGAAATATTCCATGTCTATATTCTTGATATCGTGACCGTCAAGCAGTATCTGACCTTCGTAGTTATCATAAAAACGAAGGAAAAGGTTTATAAGAGTCGTTTTACCGGAACCTGTCGTACCTACGATACCTACGGATTCACCCGGTTCGATAGTGAAATCAATGTCGGAAAGCACGTTTTTCGTTTTGTCGAAAGAGAAAGTAACGTGTTTAAATTCCACCTTACCGCGGATATAGTCGAGCGCGTTACCCTTTCCGTCGTTTCTTTCCGATTCCGCGTCGAGGATATCCATGATACGCTCTGCAGACGTGAGCGCGTTCTGATAGGAGTCGTTAAGACCCGCAAAGAAGTTTACCGGTCCGTAGAACATCGACGTATAGGAAATAAAGGAAACAAGCAATCCGAGGGAAATTTCGTTTGCGCCATTTATAACCTGCACGCCGCCCACATTCCAAATGAGAATGGAACCGCAAACCACAACGAAGGATACTATCGTGGGGAAAATGCTGGACATTTTGCCCGCGCGAACGCTGACTTTATACCATTCCCTGTTCTGTTTTTGGAAGCGTTTGGAGGCGCGCTTTTCACCGGAGAAAGATTTAACTACCTTGATACAGGGGATAGAATCCGTCAAGACGGAGGAAACAGCCGTCCATTTACGCCAAATGCGGCGGTAATACGGACGAACCATTCTGCCGAATTTGCGCGAAGCAAATACAACGAACGGTACGGGAATGAGAGCCAAAAGCGAAAGCTTCCAGTTCATCGTAAGCATTATCACGATAATGCCGACAAGGAGAAAGAGCTGCGTTATAACTTCCTGCGTAATACGCATGATAAACGCCTGAAGAGTGCTGGTGTCGTTGCTGATACGGTTTATTACGGAACCCGTGGAGGTTTTATCGTAAAACTGCATCGGCAAATGTTGTGCTTTTTCAAATACGTCGTTACGGAGCGATTCAACTATTCTGTCACCGCTGTAACGAAGTATTGTACCGCGTATAGCCGTAAAGAGATATTGGAAAAGGTATGTGAAAAAAAGGAACACGACTATCATGTAAAGCATCTGCGTGTTTTTGTTCGGGATAACGTCGTCAACAAGCATTTTTGTCGCGTACGGCGGCACAAGGCTTAAGCCGGTGATAAGCACCGAAAGAACGATGGAAAGCAAGAGCGGTTTTAACTCCGGCTTTACATATTTTTTAAGCTTTGAAATGATTCTTCCCTTTGAAGCGCAGTTTAAACAGTCCGCGCCGGGATGTAAGAGCGGCCTTCCGCATTTCGGGCAAGTCGTGGCGTAGTTTTTGTACGTAACACCGACAGGTTCGATCGCATCTTCCCAGTTCATGCCATTGGAAATTTTGTCGAAGAAGATAATTCCTGTGTTAAAAAACGCCGTTATCGCATATGTAGATTTGATAAGCGGTACTTTTTCGCCATCTTCTTTGACAGCGTTCAGCACGGCGTTGCCGTACATTCGTTTAACGAAAAGGCGTTCCACTTCATCGTAGAAAAATGTTCGCGTTGCAACATTGTCGTCCTTGTCTCTGTCTGCGGTGATGATGCGTTTGTCCGTGAAGCAAACGAATGCGTCACCGTATTTTCCGTCCATGTGCAAGTCGGAAACGATGTTGAAAAGCACCTGTTCCTCAGTAAGCAAAAGTTTTGCAACTTCTTCTTCGAGCGCAAGATCTTTTAGTCTTTTGTTCTCTAACGGTAAAATTAAATCCATAAAAAGCCTCTCTTTTTTCGCCAAGACCGTCAGCTTGAATTATGCTTATATAATAACAAAATTATAACTTTTGTCAACATCAAATTTATCATTTTTGGGCAATTTCCAAAAATTTTTTTCACATTTGTTGTCAAAAGATACAAAAGCATCGTCCTAAAGAGGGCGCCTTTCACCTATATCAGTTTTTTTAAGCTTTCAAAACGGTCCAAGAAATCTCTTTCCGTTTTTTCAAATCCATCGAAGCTAAAAAAGGGCTTCGAGCAAAGGTTTGGCGCTGTTGCAGATATTTTTTCTCCGAAATAGTGAAGCATTTCATAATAAAGCATCGTATCGTCCACATCACGCATAATCGCGTATTCTCCTTCTGTCAAAGAGCTTCCGAGCCACTTTTTATAGATAACGTCCGCAAGGGCGTTTTCTATTTTTTTGTATTCGGGAAGCGCACTTTTCACCGGGCGCGTCACGTCGGAAAGATACGCTTCGCTCGCGTCGTGCAAAAGGCAGGCAAGCTGAACACGTACGCTGTATCCGCGCGCCTGTGCTTCACGGGTACAGTTCACACAATGCTCCCCTACGGAATAAAACTCCGGGAAATGCCCGTTTGCACGGCAAAGAAGCGAAAGCGAATGGGCAATATCGTGAATATCAAGAAACTCCTCTTTTGGAGCTAGTGGATCGAACATCTTTTTCGTGTATGTTGTAATGCTTGTCATAAATTTACCTTCTTTTTTTCTTTGGTTCGGGAAGTTCGTTATACATTATTTCAATCAAGTTCTTCAAAAATTCCTTATCATCAACATTTTCCGCAAGCAGCATTTCTTTTGCGCCATCATAAGGAACTTCGCGCGGCGCATGCGGCATAAGCAAGAGCGCGCTTTTCACGGGTTTTATAAGAAATCTGTCATCGTAAATTCCGCCTATTATCTTTCCGCGGTGATATAAAATATATTCGCCCATCATAGAGCGATACGATATTTCTTCCAACGAAGAAAGCTGTTCCAAAACAAAATCCAGATACTCTATGCTTGATGCCATAGTTCCCTCCATAAAAAATTATTATTTATTTTACAGCAAAAATTCGGGAATAACAATAAAAATCACACACGATAATTTGATGTGTGTGACTTTTATACAAAGGAAGATCGGGAGGACAGAAGCCACTACCCTACGTTCAAGAATCGTCCCCCTTTTCCACTCTAATACAAAACTTTTTTAGGAAAGTTCTTTGCCGAGCTTTCTTTCAAGAAATCTCGTTAAATAACGTAAAATAATATGCCGAAGAACTGCAAAATGCTTCCCGCAACCACAAAGATGTGGAAAATAGAGTGCATATATCTGTGCTTTTTGCCAAGTCCGTAAAGAACCGCGCCTATGGTGTATGCAATTCCTCCGGCAAGTATCCAGCCAAGCCCCGCAAGCGGAACGGATGCAAGAGTAGGCTTTGCCGCCATAACCACGCACCACCCCATTCCGATATAAAACACCATAGCAAGCTTGGAATATTTCTTCATATCAATGGCAGTAAGCGTAATTCCGATAGCCGCACAGCCCCAGACAACGCCGAAAAGCACCCATCCCCAAGCGGTAGAATATTCACGGATAGGACCAAGCGCTATAGGAGTGTAAGTTCCCGCTATGAGGAGGAATATCGTGCAATGGTCGATAACCTGCATAACGCGCTTGCCCATATTAAGGTGCAAACCGTGATAAACGCTTGAAACCGAATAAAGCATTATCATCGTAGAGCCGTATATAGCAGAACTAACAACGCCCCAGGTGTTCCCTTTTATCGCAGAAAAAACCACCGTCAGCACAAGTGCAACAATGCCGAAAGCACCGCCCACAATATGCGAAACCATATTGAAAATCTCTTCGCCCTTTGTGTAATCGGGCATAGGTCTGTCTCTAAATCTTGTTTTACTCATAAATACATCTCGTTTCCATAATTAGATTATATGGATATTATATCACATATCATTTTATTTATCAAGAGGTTTTGTTGTTTTGCTTTGATTTTTTTGTAACAAAATCATCTTTATATATCCATTATTTCCCGAAAAATCTTGCAAAATCAATTTTTCTCCTTTCGAAAACAAAAAGCGTGAGCTTTCGCTCACGCTTTTATTTAACTTATTCAGTCAACAAGTTTGATGATAGCTGTTTCAGCAGCATCGCCGCGACGGGGACCGAGCTTGTAGATAGCTGTGTAACCGCCGTTTCTATCAGCATATTTGGGCGCGATTTCATCAAAGAGTTTTTTAACAACTTCTTCTTTTGTGATGAAAGCGAGTGCCTGACGACGAGAAGTAAGTGTGTTCTTCTTGCCGCAAGTAATCATCTTCTCTGCAAGAGATTTAACTTCTTTTGCACGAGTAAGTGTTGTTTCTACCGAACCGTTTTCCAAAAGGTATGTTACCATGCCTCTGAGCATAGCACGTCTGTGGGCAGTAGGTCTGCCGAGTTTTCTGGTTCCGGGCATTGTTATATTCCTCCTTTACAGAATTTAAAAAGGATTATATCCGAAAATTTTAAATGTATATGTCTTCCGAAAGAATTATTCTTCTTCTTTCTTAAGGCTGAGACCGAGAGAATGAAGTTTCTGAATAACTTCTTCGAGAGACTTCTTGCCGAGGTTTCTGACCTTAATCATATCTTCTTCTGTCTTGCTTGTCAGATCCTCGACTGTATCGATGCCTGCGCGTTTCAAGCAGTTGAAACTACGAACAGACAAGTCAAGCTCCTCAATGGTCATCTCAAGGACTTTTTCTTTCTTGGTTTCTTCTCTTTCAACCATTATCTCTGCACTCTTCGCTTCATCGGAAAGATCAACAAAGAGGTTGAGATGCTCGTTGAGTATCTTGGCTCCGAGCGATACTGCTTCTCTTGCAGAGATAGTACCGTTGGTCAAAACATCAAGAGTGAGCTTATCAAAGTCTGTGATATTACCAACACGTGTATTATCGACCTGATAGCTTACGTTATATACGGGTGTGAAGATCGAGTCAACGAAAATAACACCCAACTGTCCCGAGGAGTAAAGCTGCTTATTTCTTTCTTGCGTAACGTAACCGCGACCGTGGTCGAAAGTAAGATCCATATGGAAACGAACGCCTTCGCTTACTGTCGCTATATGGTGCTTGGGATTGAGAATCTGAAGTTCGTCATCGCAAACGATGTCTCCTGCGCAAACGTCCATAGCACCTGTAACATCGATGGAAACAGTCTTAGGACCGTTAGAGAAGAGCTTCGCTGTAATGCCTTTAACATTCAAAACGATCTCACAAACATCTTCTTTTACGCCGGGAATAGTAGATATTTCATGGAGAACATCTTTGCCGCCGCCGGAAAGCTTGATGCTTACAACAGCAACACCGGGGAGAGAGCTGAGGAGTACGCGACGAAGGGAGTTACCAATCGTTGTGCCGTAGCCTCTTTCAAGGGGTTCTACAATAAAAGAACCGTGTTTTCCATCTTCGCTTAAATCTACTGCCGCTATATTAGGCTTCTCTATATTCATTCTAATTAACCCTCCTGTAAAAATTAATCACAACAATTATTGATATGCGCTGTGACGCCGAAATATCAAACCGAGCCGAATTACCGCCCGATGATATAAGGCATCGGGGGTAATTATTATTTGGAATACAATTCGACGATAAGGTGTTCCTGGAACGGGAAGTCGATGTCTTCTCTTGTGGGAAGAGCAACTACTTTAGCGCTGCAGTTTGTCTTATCAACTTCAAGCCATTTCGGGAATGTCTTTGCATTCATAAGTTCAACAAGAGATTTGATCTTTTCAGAATCGCTTGTCTTGAGTGTGATAACGTCGCCAACCTTAACAAGGATGGAGGGGATGTTTGCTTTCTTGCCGTTGAGGTCGAAGTGAGCATGAAGAACGAGCTGACGAGCTTCCTTACGGCTTTCTGCAAGACCCATTCTGTAAACAACGTTATCGAAACGGCGTTCTACGAGGCAGAGAAGGTTTTCGCCTGTCTGGCCTTCCTGTTTGCTGGCCATTTCAAAGTATGTTCTGAACTGACCTTCCTGAACACCGTAGTATCTTTTAGCTTTCTGTTTTTCACGAAGCTGCATATTGTATTCTTTGTTTTTTCTGGACTGTGCCGCGCCGTGCTGACCGGGAGCTGTTCCGCGTCTTGTTACGGGGCACTTTTCTGTAAGGCATCTTTCGCCCTTGAGGAAGAGTTTTTCACCCTCACGACGGCAAAGTCTGCACACAGCACCTGTATATCTTGCCATTTTATCAGTACCTCCTGTTTAGAATTAAACTCTTCTGATTTTAGGCGGTCTGCAACCATTGTGCGGAACCGGTGTTACGTCACGAATGAGTGTAATTTCAAGGCCCTGTGTCTGGAGAGCGCGGATTGCGGATTCTCTGCCCTGACCGGGTCCTTTAACGTATACTTCTACTGTCTTCATACCGTTGTCAACAGCGATCTTTGCTGCTGCTTCAGCAACTGTCTGAGCTGCGTAAGGAGTAGATTTTCTGGAACCCTTGAAACCAAACTCACCTGCGGAACCCCAAGAAATTGCGTTACCGGCTGTGTCAGTGATAGTAACGATAGTATTGTTATAAGTTGCACGGATATGTGCTACGCCTTTTTCAACGTTTTTGCGTTCGCGGCGTCTTTTAACTACTTTTTTTGCTGTAGCGTTAGCCATTATCTATCACTCCTTAATTATTTCTTCTTATTAGCGATGGTCTTTGCGGGACCTTTTCTTGTTCTTGCGTTTGTTTTTGTTCTCTGTCCGCGAACGGGAAGACCTTTTCTGTGTCTTGTACCGCGGTAGCAACCGATCTCGACAAGTCTCTTGATGTCAAGAGCAACATCACGGCGAAGGTCACCTTCTACTTTGTGGAAATCCTGGATTTCGTCACGAAGCTTGGAAACTTCATCTTCTGTAAGATCTTTGCAGCGTGTGTCGGGATTGATACCTGTTTTGTCAAGTATCTTATTTGCTGTGCTTCTGCCGATACCGAAAATGTATGTCAGACCGATCTCTACTCTTTTCTGGTTGGGCAATTCAACACCTGCTATACGTGCCATTTAAAAACACCTCCTTGTAAGTTAAAAAATTAACCCTGTCTCTGTTTATGCTTAGGATTTTCGCAGATCACCATTACGCGACCTTTTCTTTTTATAATTTTGCATTTATCGCAAATTTTCTTAACGGAAGGTTTTACTTTCATTTGACTTGACCATTCCTTTCATTAGATATGACATTGATTTATTTTGTTCCGGGATCATTCGCCCTGGAGTCTCCAAGTAATACGGCCCTTGTTAAGGTCGTAAATGGAAACTTCAACGGTTACTTTATCTCCGGGAACTATTTTGATGAAATTCATTCTGAGCTTACCCGAGATCTGAGCCGTTACTATATGCTCGTTGGGAAGCTTTACTTTAAAGGTAGCATTGGGCATCGCCTCAATGACTGTACCTTCAAATTCTATAACATCGTCCTTTGGCATTAGTGTACCTCACAAAAATATTACACAAATGTTTTCGGTCTTAAAATGTTTTAAGACACATCGGTGAGCAATATCGGCTCGCCTTCGGGCGTTATCAGAACTGTGTGTTCGTAATGAGCGGAAAGCTTATGGTCTGCGGTGATGACCGTCCAACCGTCTTTCAACTCTTTCACCTCATGCGTGCCCTGATTTATCATAGGTTCTATCGCGATAGTCATACCGGGGAAAAGGCGTGCGCCCCTTCCTGCCGTTCCGAAATTGGGAACTTCGGGATCTTCGTGAAGCTGATGTCCGACACCGTGTCCTACGTATTTACGAACAACGCCGTAGCCCTGAGCCGTGGCGTATTCGCTTACCGCAGCACCGATGTCTCCAATGCGGCCGCCTGCAACTGCCTTTGCCGCTCCGCGATGGAAAGCTTCTTTTGTGGATTCTATCAAGCGTTTTGCTTCGTTGCTGATAGCTCCCACACCGAATGTTTTTGCGCTATCTCCGTGAAAACCTTTGTAATAAGCGCCAACGTCTATCTTGACTATATCGCCTTCACGAAGAATTTTATCTTTTCTCGGAATACCGTGAATAACTTCTTCGTTAAGGCTTATGCAAGCGCTCGCGGGGAAACCGCCGTATCCAAGGAAGGAAGGCTTAGCGCCGCTTTTTACGATATGATCGTGTATGATCTTATCAAGCTCGTAAGTACTTATTCCCTCTTTGATGTGTTCCGCCGCCTTCAGGAGAGCTTCGCCTGTTATGCGGCCCGCCTGGCGCATTATAGCCACTTGTTCGCTGTTCTTAACTTGAATCATAAGCTTAACCTCTTACGGCTTCAAGCTTTTTCTCGATCTCTGCTGTGATATTCTCGATAGAGTCCATACCGTTCACGAGAACGAGCTTGCCGCTTGCTTGGTAATAATCCTTGAGCGGCTCTGTCTGTTTGTGGTAAACCCCAAGTCTGGAGATTACTGTTTCCGGTTTATCATCCTCACGCATAATGAGCTTGCCGCCGCACACGTCGCAAACACCCTCCACCTTAGTGGGGATATATACTGTGTGGTAGGAAGCGCCGCAGTCTGCACAAAGTCTTCTGCCGCCCATACGCTTGATGATAGCTTCGTCGGAAACTTCGATGCTTATAACAAGATCCATCTTGATATTCATAGCATCCAGAGCTTCTGCCTGAGGCACAGTTCTCGGAAAACCATCAAGGATGAAACCGTTTTTGCAATCGTCGTCGTTAAGACGTTCTTTGATGATGCCGATAACGACCTCATCGGGAACAAGGTTGCCTGCGTCAATAAAGGATTTTGCTTTAAGACCAAGCTCTGTTCCCTCCTTCATAGCTGCGCGAAGGAGAGCGCCTGTGGAGATCGTAGGGATGGAATAATTCTTAGCTACGATTTCCGCCTGTGTACCTTTGCCTGCGCCGGGAGCGCCGAGAAACATAAGTTTCATAAATTCTTATCTCCTTTTATTGAACAAGAAGGTTTCTCTTTTCACGCCGCGCGTGCGGCGTGAAAAGAACATTTCATTAATCAAGGAATCCTTTGTAATGACGCATTGTCATCTGTGCTTCGAGCTCACGGAACGTTTCAAGGATAACACCAACTACGATGAGAAGTGTTGTACCGCTGAACGCGATGAGACCGAGCAAGCCGCCGGAAACCGCATTGAGTATATGAGGAACGCAAGCTACAACGGAAAGGAAGAGCGCGCCCATAAGGATTACTTTGTTAAGTACCTTTGTGATATACTGAGCTGTTGGCTTACCGGGGCGGATACCGGGGATAAAGCCGCCCTGCTGCATAAGGTTATTGGAAACTTCAACGGGGTTGAAGGATATAGAAATGTAGAAATAAGCAAATGCAATGATGAGTACGAAGAGAAGAATGATGTAGAGAGCGCTTGTAGAGGAGAACAAGCTTTCAACAACGCCCCAGAAAGATTTTTCAGCGAACTGCTTGCCTCTTGCGCTTTCAACGATAGCGAGAATCGTAGGAACTACGGAAACTATCGTGCTCGCAAAGATTACAGGCATAACGCCGGACATATTGAGCTTAATGGGAAGGTTGGAGCTCTGGCCGCCGTACATTTTGCGGCCTACAACTCTCTTAGCATACTGAACGGGGATTCTTCTTTCTGCGTCTGTCATATAGATTACGAATACGAGAGATGCAACGATGATGAGGAGAGTGCCGATACCAAGGATCCACTTGAGCCATGTAGCGACTTCTGTGTTAGCAGAAAGACCGCGTACATACTGGCGGATATTGTCGGGAAGCGCAGCAACGATGTTTGCAAAAAGTATTATAGAAATACCGTTGCCCATACCCTGCTCGTCGATCTTTTCGCCGAGCCACATTACAATAGAACCACCTGCTGTGAATACCGTAACGATCGTGGCTGCTTTGAAGAACCAGTGAACATCGGATGTGGAAATAGCACCAAGGTTGGAAAGGATCGCATAGTAGCCAATAGATGTGATGATGGAAAGAACGACCGTAAGGTAACGTGTAAGCTTATCGATCTTCTTTCTGCCGGCGTCACCGTCTTTTGCCCATCTTTCAAGGGCGGGAATTGCGACAGTGAGAAGCTGGATAATGATCTGCGCGTTAATGTAAGGCGTTACAGAAAGCGCAAACAATGCGGGGGAAGAAAGAGCGCCGCCGGAGAGTATGTCAAGGTATCCGAAAACACCTGTTGTGAACATTTCGGAAACACCCGTAGACAAAAGGTCACCATAAGCGATAAAAGGCACGGGAATTGCAGTACCAATACGGTATAACGCAATGATCAAGAGCGTGAAAAGGATTTTAGAGCGAAGCTCGGGTATTTTCCATGCGTTTCTAAGCGTCTTGAACACGTTATACCACCTCGCACTTTCCGCCTGCTGCTTCTATCTTTTCCTTAGCGGAAGCAGAGATTTTTGTAGCCTGAACAGTTACTTTCTTTGTGATTTCACCGCGGCCGAGAACTTTAACGCCGTCCAAAGTTTTTTTAATAACACCGTTTTCAAGAAGTGTTGCCGCATTTACAACAGCACCATCTTCAAAAACGTTGTTGATAGTTTCAACATTTACAATAACATACTCTTTAGCAAATACGTTATTGAAACCTCTCTTAGGAAGTTTTCTTGAAAGCGGAATCTGACCGCCTTCAAATCCGGGACGAACGCCGCCGCCGGAACGAGCATTCTGACCTTTGTGGCCCTTACCTGCTGTTTTACCGTTACCGGAGCCGGCACCTCTACCCTTGCGGTAAGATTCTTTTACGGAACCTGCCGCGGGAGAAAGTTCATGAAGCTTCATTTTGGGTTATCCTCCTTATACTGTGAATTTTTTAATATAAATTAAATTTTAATGTAAATCGAGAGGACTCAATTATACATTTTCCACCTTGACAAGGTGAGATACTACTTTAACTTTTCCCAAAACGGAAGCGTCGTTGTTCTGAATTGTAGAATCGCCAATCTTTGAAAGACCAAGTGCTTTCGCAGTTGCTTTCTGTTTGGGGGATCCGCCGATAAGGCTGTGAACAAGAGTTACTTTAATCTTTTCCATGTTCGTCTGCCTCCTCAGTTATTTTCCTTGTTGAAGCTGATGCCGCGCATAGCTGCAACCTGTTCAGCTGTGCGAAGAGCTTTAAGACCTTCAAATGTTGCTTTTACAACGTTTGTAGGATTGCTGGAACGCAAGCATTTTGCACGAATATCTTTGATACCTGCCATTTCAACGATAGCACGAACTGCGCCACCTGCGATGATACCTGTACCGGGTGCGGCGGGCTTAAGAAGAACTTTTGCGGCGCCGAATTCACCGATGATTTCGTGGGGGATCGTGTTTCCGTTAAGAGAAACTTCGATCAAATTTTTCTTTGCATCTTCGATACCCTTGCGGATAGCTTCGGGATATTCGGATGCTTTTCCAAGACCGTAGCCAACGTGACCATTGCCGTCGCCTACAACCATGATTGCAGTCTGGCGTGCGATACGACCACCCTTTACGGTTTTGGAAACACGGTTTGTCGCAACAGTTCTTTCCTGGAGTTCGAGTGTTGCGGGATCAATAATTTTAGCCATGTTATTCCTCCTCCTCAGAATTTGAGGCCGCCTTCGCGGGCGCCGTCTGCAAGTTCTTTTACTCTACCTGTGTAAACGTAACCACCGCGGTCGAAAACGACTTCTGTAATGCCAGCGGCAACAGCGCGTTCTGCGATGATCTTACCGATAGTTCTTGCTGCTTCTTTGTTTCCACCGTTGCCGGTAAATGTGCTTTCAAGGGTGGAAGCAGATACAAGAGTAATACCCTTTGTATCGTCGATTACCTGTGCGCGAATGTTAGCAAGGGAACGATAAACGCAAAGACGAGGTCTTGCGGGTGTTCCGGAGATTTTCGCACGAACTTTTTTATGACGAGCAAGTCTAAGCTCGTTGACGTCTCTTCTAGATACCATTTTACTCCACTCCTTTCATTATTTACCGGTCTTGCCGGCTTTGCGGCGAATGTGTTCGCCTGTGTATTTAACACCTTTGCCGAGGTACGGTTCAGGCGGTCTCTTAGCGCGGATCTGAGCTGCGATAGCACCAACGAGCTGTTTGTCGTAACCTTTTACGATAACTGTGTTGGAATCCGGCACTTCGAATGTGATCTTATCGTCTTCATTGAAAGTGATTGTGTGAGAGTGACCAAGGTTGAGAACGAGGGATTTACCTGTCTTCTGAGCCTTGTAACCAACACCAACGATTTCAAGTTTCTTAGCATAACCTTCTGTTACACCAACAACCATGTTTTCGATAAGAGAACGTGTAAGACCATGGAGAGATCTGTTCATTTTGTCGTCGTTGGGGCGTTCAACTTTAACAGTGTTGCCTTCAACTGTAACGATCATATTTCTGTGAATTTCGCGTTCCAAAGTACCCTTGGGGCCTTTTACAGTAACGATGTGTCCGTCGAGCTTAACTTCTACACCAGCGGGAACAGTAATTTCTTTTCTGCCTATTCTTGACATATCCGTTTACCTCCCAATTACCATACAAAAGCAAGGATTTCGCCGCCAACATTAAGGCTACGAGCCTTTTTGCCGGTCATAATACCCTTGGATGTGGAAATGATAACAGTGCCGAGACCGTTCATAACATTGGGGATATCTTCGCAGTTAGAGTAGATGCGAAGACCGGGTTTGGAAATTCTGCGGAGTCCCTGAATTGTTTTTTCTTTGCCGCGGCCGTATTTGAGAGTAATTCTGATGATACCCTGTTTGCCGTCTTCAATGATCTGGTAGCCTTTGATGTATCCTTCTTCAACGAGGATATCAGCAATAGCTTTCTTAACGCCGGATGCAGGAACATCGACTGTTTCGTGTTTTGCATTGTTAGCGTTTCTGATACGCGTAAGCATATCAGCAATTACGTCTGAAATCTGCATTTTAATTTTCTCCTTATTTATTATGCAAGTTTTTTAAAGTTTCGGGAATGCACTTCCCTTTCGCTTAATCCTTGCTGCCGGGTCGAAGCCCGGCGGCATATCGGTGGTTAAAACCCTTTGGGTTTTCCTTCCGGTAAGATTGGAGCTTTTGTTTTTTTATATGATTACCAGCTGGATTTCTTTACGCCGGGAATCTGACCTTTGTATGCGAGCTCGCGGAAGCAGATACGGCAGATGCCGAATTTGCGGAGGTAACCGTGGGGTCTGCCGCAGATCTTGCATCTTGTGTATTCTCTTGTGGAATACTTCTGTGTTTTCTGCTGTTTGAGCTTCATTGCCATCTTTGCCATAATTCAATCTCCTCCGTCATCTAGCAAAGGGAGCGCCCATAAGTGTGAGGAGCTCTTTTGCTTCTTCGTCGTTAGGTGCTGTTGTTACGAACACGATGTCCATACCACGAACCTTGTCAACTTTATCGTAGTCGATTTCGGGGAATATGATCTGCTCTTTAAGACCGAGGGAGTAGTTGCCGCGGCCGTCAAAAGCATTAGCATTGATACCCTTAAAGTCACGTACACGGGGGAGCGCGATGTTGAAGAGTCTGTCCATAAACTCATACATCTTGTCGCCGCGGAGTGTAACCTTAACACCGATCTTCATACCCTTTCTGAGTTTGAAGTTTGCAACGGATTTCTTTGCAAATGTGGGAACGGGCTTCTGACCTGTGATAGCTGCGAGGTCGCCCATAATAGCGTCAATAGCTTTTGCGTTGTCTTTAGCTTCGCCTGCACCAACGTTGATAACGATCTTATCGAACTTGGGAATCTGCATCGGGCTCTTGTAATTGAATTTTTTCATCAATGCGGGAGCGACTTCCGACGTATAAAATTCTTTCAATCTTGCTGCCATTGTCTTTTACCTCCCCATTAGATTTCTGTGCCGCATTTTACGCAAACGCGGACTTTTTTGTCGCCGTCTTTTTTGTATCCAACGCGAACGCCCTTGCCGCACTTGGGGCAAACGAGTGCGAGCTTGGATGTGTAGATAGCGCCGTCAACGTCAACGATGCCACCTGTTTCGCCCTGTCTTCTGGGTTTCATATGCTTTTTCTGCTTATTTACACCTTCAACAATGGCTTTGCCCTCTTCGGGAGATACCGCGATTACTTTGCCCTTTGTGCCTTTATCGTCGCCGGAGATAACAATAACGGTATCATCTTTTTTAATATGAACTTTATTCATTACCTGATTCCTCCATTAAAGTACTTCGGGAGCGAGAGAAAGGATCTTGAGGTAATCTTTCTCGCGGAGCTCTCTTGCTACGGGTCCAAATATACGAGTGCCTCTCGGCGTTTTATCTTCTCTGATGATTACGGCTGCGTTTTCGTCAAATTTGAGGTAAGAGCCGTCTGCGCGGTGAACGCCCTTTACGGAACGAACAATAACCGCTTTAACAACTTCACCTTTTTTAACAGTACCGCCGGCTGCCGCCTTTTTAACGCAGGCAACAACTACATCTCCGATATTGGCATATCTTCTGCCGCTACCGCCGAGCACACGAATACACATAAGTTCTTTTGCGCCGGTGTTATCGGCTACTTTCATAAGTGATTGCTGTTGTATCACTGTGCTTTCCTCCTAAACCATTCACACCGTGCGGACTTATTTTATCTTGCCGCACGTAATGAAATGAAATTATTTTGCTTTTTCGATAATTTCAACAAGTCTCCATCTCTTGTCTTTGGAAAGAGGTCTTGTTTCCATTATTTTAACTCTGTCGCCTACAGCGCACTCGTTGTTTTCATCATGCGCTTTGAATTTTGTTGTTCTTTTAAGAATCTTACCATACTTGGGGTGCTTTACGTTATCAACGACAGCAACTACGATTGTTTTGTCCATTTTATCGGAAACAACCGTACCAACTCTGGTTTTTCTCAAATTTCTTATAGCTTCCATGACTTTTCTCCTCTCTTACAGCTTATTCAGCGTTCTTCTCACGAAGAACAGTCATAACTCTTGCAATATCGTGCTTAACTTCCGTGATCTTGTGGGGGTTTTCAAGCTGATTGATTGCATTCTGGAAGCGAAGGTTGAAAAGTTCGCCCTTGAGTTCTTTGAGCTTAGAGGTGAGTTCAGCGGAAGTCATTTTTCTGAGTTCTGTAGCTTTCACTGTATTATTCCTCCTCTGCGTCTTTTACTACGAATTTACATTTGATGGGGAGTTTGTGAGATGCAAGACGCATAGCTTCTTTAGCAACTTCAACATCAACGCCGCCCATTTCAAACATAACCTTACCCGGCTTAACAACCGCTACCCAGTATTCGGGAGAACCTTTACCGGAACCCATTCGAGTTTCAGCAGGCTTTTCTGTGATCGGTTTGTCGGGGAAAACTTTGATCCAAACCTGGCCGCCACGCTTGATGTAACGTGTCATAGCAATACGAGCAGCTTCGATCTGGTTGCTTGTGATCCAAGCGGGTTCTGTAGCTACGAGGCCGTACTGACCGTAAGTGATCGTGTTGCCTCTGTAAGCTTTACCCGTAAGTCTGCCGCGGTGAACGCGACGATATTTAACTCTCTTAGGCATTAACATATTATTTTCTGCCTCCTTCTTCTCTGGAACGTCTCTGACCCTGAGAATTGTTGTGTCTGCGACGATTGTTATCGCGGTCACCTCTTCTGGAGTCACGAGGCTTTTCAACCGGAGCGGAAGCGTTCAACTTCTTGTCGGCAAGAACTTCACCTTTGTAGATCCATGTCTTAACGCCGATTTTACCGTAAGTTGTATCAGCTTCAGCAAAACCGTAATCGATGTCGGCACGAATTGTCTGAAGCGGAATTGTGCCTTCATGATAATGTTCAGATCTTGCAATTTCCGCACCGCCGAGACGACCGGAAAGTGTGATCTTGATACCTTTAGCGCCAAGGCGCATTGTTCTGCCGATAGCCTGTTTCATAGCACGGCGGAACGCAATTCTCTTTTCGAGCTGAGCTGCAACGCTTTCAGCAACGAGCTGTGCGTTGAGATCAGGTGTTTTAACCTCTTCTACGTTTACTGCAACAGCTTTGCCTGTCATTTTTTCGAGTTTAACGCGAAGCTTTTCAATTTCAACACCGCCGCGGCCGATAACCATACCGGGTTTTGCGCAGTGAATGAGAACTTTAACACCGGCATTGTTACGTTCGATCTCGATCTTAGGAACACCGGCAAGCTTGAGGTTTTCTTTGAGATATTTTCTAATCTTGTAGTCGGAAACAAGTGTATCGCCGAAAACTTCGTCTTTAGCGAACCATCTTGAGTCCCAATCTTTAATTACACCGACACGGAGACCGTGCGGATTAACTTTCTGACCCATCTTAATTAACCTCCTTCTTTAAGCTTCTTTTTCTTTGAGAACCATTGTTACATGGCTTGTTCTCTTAAGAATTCTATCTGCACTGCCTTTTGCTCTGGGCATAATTCTCTTAAGAGTGGGGCCCGGGCAAACGAAGCATTCGCTCACATAAAGCTTTGTAACGTCCATATTGAAGTTGTGTTCAGCATTCGCAATAGCGCTCTTCAAAAGCTTGATGAGATATTCACTCGCAGATTTAGGAGTGTTTTTAAGAATTGACATTGCTGTTCCCGCATCCTTACCTCTGATGAGGTCAAGCACGATCTGTACTTTGCGCGGGGATATTCTGGCATATTTAAGATATGCTCTGGATTCCATTATAAATTGCCTCCCTTCGCTTTGGTGCGAGATTATTTACCGTTATTAGATGTTTTGGAACCGGCGTGACCTTTGAATGTTCTTGTGGGAGCAAACTCACCGAGTTTGTGTCCAACCATATCTTCAGTTACATATACCGGAACGTGTTTTCTGCCGTCGTGAACCGCAATCGTGTGACCAACGAATTCGGGGAATATTACGGAAGCACGGGACCAAGTTTTAACAACCTTCTTTTCGCCCTTTTCGTTCATAGCTTCAACTCTTGCAAAGAGTTTTTCTTCAACGAAAGGTCCTTTTTTAAGGCTTCTGCTCATTTTCTAATGCCTCCTTCTATTATTTACCGTTTCTGTGTCTTACGATGAACTTCTCAGTTCTGGACTTCTTGTCTCTTGTCTTGTAACCAAGTGCAGGTTTGCCCCAAGGAGTTACAGGATTGGGACGACCGATAGGAGCACGTCCTTCACCACCACCGTGAGGGTGATCGCAGGGGTTCATTACGGAACCGCGTACTGTAGGACGAACACCGCGATGACGCATTTTACCGGCTTTACCGATCTTAACGTTTTCGTGTTCGATGTTGGAAACCTGACCGATTGTTGCGTGGCAATCAAGACGAACAAGTCTTACTTCGCCGGAAGGAAGTCTTACCTGAGCCATTCCGTTTTCCTTAGCCATAAGCTGAGCAGCTGTGCCGGCGCTTCTTACGAGCTGTGCGCCTTTACCGGGGTAAAGTTCAACGTTGTAGATAAATGTACCTACGGGGATAGCGGAAATGGGGAGTGTATTGCCGGGTTTGATATCGGCGTGCTCGCCGGAGTAGATAACGTCGTTATCTGTGAGACCTACGGGAGCGATTGTGTATTTTTTCTCGCCTGCTTCGTTCTGAACGAGTGCGATGTAAGCTGTACGGTTAGGGTCGTATTCGATACCGATAACTGTTTCAGCACCTTCGCTGAATGTACGAACAAAGTCGATCTTTCTGTATTTCTGTTTGTTGCCGCCGCCGTGATGACGAACTGTGATTTTGCCGTAGCTGTTTCTGCCGGCGTGTTTCTTCTTAGTTTCAATAAGGCTCTTTTCGGGAGTGAACTTAGTGATTTCAGCGAAGTCCGGAACGGACATGTTACGTCTGGCGGGAGTAGTAGGTTTATACTTGATAGTAGCCATTTGTATTACTCCTCCTCATCAAATCATACCATCGAAGAATTCGATGGATTTAGAACCGGCCTTGAGAGTAACGATAGCCTTTTTCCAAGACTTTGTGTAGCCGGAGTGAACACCGAGAGTTTTTGGTTTTCTCTTCATGTTGATTGTGTTTACATCAGCAACTTCAACACCGAAAACTTCTTCAACCGCTGTAGCGATCTCGGATTTTGTAGCTTCGGGGAGAACTTCAAATGTATATCTGAGGTTCTGTGTAGCTGCAAGGCTTGCTTCAGTGATGATAGGTCTGATGATTATATCATGTGCAAATCTCATTACGCATAAACCTCCGTGATTTTCTGTGTAGCGGCTTTCTCAATTACAACTGTGTCGCAGTTGAGAATGTCATATACATTGATTGTATTAAAGTAAGCAACTTTAACACCGGGGATGTTCTGGCAGCTGCGAGTAGCCATGTCGTTCTTTTCAGCAAAAACAACAAGTGCTTTCTTACCGGCATTAACTGCTTTAAGCATGTCCGCCATAACCTTTGTTTTGTATTCTGTAGCTGTGATTGCATCGATAACTTTGAAGTTTTCTTCAGCAACCTTGCCGGAAAGCGCTCCAAGGAGAGCGAGTTTCTTAACTTTCTTGTTAAGATCTGTGCGGTATGTTCTGGGTTTCGGACCGAGAGCGATACCACCGTGTGTCCACTGGGGAGAACGTGTAGAACCCTGTCTTGCACGACCTGTGCCCTTCTGTCTCCAGGGTTTCTTGCCGCCGCCGGAAACTTCGCTTCTTGTAAGTGTGGACTGTGTACCCTGTCTCTGGTTAAGAAGGTATGCTCTAACAGCAGCGTGGAGAACATCGGAGCTTACTTTAACAGCGAAAACTGTATCGTTAAGTTCGAGTGTGCCAACTTCTGCGCCGGCCATATTCAAAACTTTTACATTAGCCATTATTTATATCCTCCTTCTTAAGCTTTAACAGTGTTGCGAATGAACACTATGCCGCCTTTAGCACCGGGAACAGCGCCTTTAACAGCGATAAGATTCTTTTCTGCATCAACGCGAACAACGTCGAGGTTGAGAACTGTAGATGTTTCGTGGCCGTAGTGACCGGGCATCTTCTTGTTCTTGTAGATTCTGGAAGGTGTAGAGTTAGCACCAACAGAACCGATGTGACGATGAACAGGACCGCCACCGTGTGTCATTCTGAGGATCGCACCGTTCCATCTCTTGATTACACCGCTGTATCCGTGACCCTTTGTGATACCTGTGATATCAACTCTGTCACCTGCAGCGAATACGTCAGCGGAGATAACGTCGCCAACGTTCATTGTTTCAGCATCATCAAGTCTGAACTCTTTGAGATGCTTCTTTGTCGCTACGCCGGCTTTAGCGAAGTGACCTTTAGTAGCTTTGTTAAGCTTCTTGTCAGCAATATCTTCAAATCCGAGCTGTACACTGCTGTAACCGTCGTTTTCAACAGTCTTTTTCTGAGCTACAACGCAAGGACCTGCTTCAATTACTGTAACCGGGATGACATTTCCGTTATCATCGAAAATCTGTGTCATACCGATCTTCTTGCCTATGATACCTTTTTTCATTGTTGTTTCCTCCTGTATTAGTTATTGGTTGACCATCTTTAGAGCGGGTCAACTTGACCAACCGCTGTGCATTTATATAGTATAAGGTAGGCTCTCTTACATTACTCTGCACAGTTGCGAAATCAAATATATTTAAAAATTAAAGTTTGATTTCAACTTCAACTCCGGCCGGAAGTTCGAGACTTGTGAGCGCTTCAACTGTCTTCTGGGAAGGTTTGATAACGTCGATGAGTCTCTTGTGAGTTCTCATTTCAAACTGTTCACGGCTATCTTTGTATTTGTGAACTGCGCGAAGGATCGTGATGATCTCTCTGTCTGTGGGAAGCGGAACGGGACCGGAAACAGTCGCGCCGTTTCTCTTAGCTGCATCAACAAACTTTTCTGCTGCTGCATCGATGAGAGCGCTGTCATAGCTCTTCAGTTTGATTCTGATTTTTTCACTAGCTGCCACTTGATTTTGCCTCCTATAATATTTTTGTTGCGGCGACCGAAGATTTCTGTCACACTCAGCCGGGTGTTTCCACGTCGGCCATATTAAAAACCGGATTCTCAAGGGGATTCTTTTTCCTAAGGGGTTCCGGTGGTAAATACGCTTCTTCCATTATCGGATTGACAACCGCACGCGGTGCAATATCCGGAAGTTTGGCAAAGTGTTCTAAAATATTCTCGCCCGAATTGTTTCGGACATACTCGGCGGAAATAACCTGCTTTCGCAGCAACCTCCCGCGTCATCGCACATCAAGCATAAATATAATACTATATTTCACAGAAAAATGCAATAGTTTTTTTGAAATTTTCTCAAAAAATATGTAGAAAATCCAAGAAATTTTATAATTTTTATTGTATATTATGTACAAAAATGATTTTTCATTCAAAAAAGGCTTTTCATATATAAAAATTATGGTATAATAATTCAAAACCTTTTTGGGTTAAGAACAGAAAGTGATTATACCACGATAATCACAAAAGTCAAGAGGTAATTTATAATGTCTAAAGAATTTACATACGCAACAAAAGGCGTTTGCTCCAGAAGGATCACCTTCGAGCTTGATGGAAACACCGTAAAGAACGTTCGTTTTGAAGGCGGTTGCCACGGAAACACGCAAGGTCTTGCCGCTCTTGCCGAAGGTATGCAGGCAGAAGAACTTGTAAAACGTCTTAAAGGCACCAACTGCCGCGGAAGAGGCACATCCTGCCCCGATCAGCTTGCAAAAGCTATTGAAGCCGCAGTAAACGAAAAATAAGCAAAATATCCGCAATGCTTTTTGCATTGCTTCTCCGCCTTTAGCTCAATAGGATAGAGTATCAGATTCCGATTCTGACGGTTGCGGGTTCGACCCCCGCAGGGCGGGCCAGAAAAGAAGCACTGTTTGTTTTTTCACAAACAATGCTTCTTTTTAACAATAGCCCTTCCCCTGCACTCACGGATGAGCCGTATATCATAATATATTGCTATTATATATGGAAGAAAAAACATATTCCCTGCCGTAAAAACAAAACGACCTTTTTCAAGGTCGTTTTGCTTTCATTTGAGTGCGCTGTTACCGTTTGCATCAATTCCGACGATAAGCGGAAAATCTTTTACTTCCATGCGTCTTACCGCTTCACAGCCAAGTTCGGGAAAAGCGATAACCTCTACGCTCTGTATAGCTTTTGCGGCAATAGCTCCGGCACCGCCTACCGCGCAGAGATAAAGCGCGCCATTGCGTACAAGTGCTTCTACAACGCCATCGCTTCTGCCGCCTTTGCCCACAGTTGCAGCAAGACCGCGATCATAAAGTGTGGGCGCAAAGCCGTCCATTCTGGAAGAAGTGGTAGGACCGCAAGAACCTATCGGTCTGCCTTCCGGTGCAGGCGTAGGGCCTGCATAATATATAACTGCATCTTTAAGTTCAAAAGGAATATTCTTCCCTTCCGCAAGAAGAGCGCATATACGTTTATGAGCCGCATCTCTGGCGGTATAAACAGTTCCCGAAAGCAAAATACTGTCGCCCGCACGAAGCGTCTTTGCAGCTTCCCTTATATTATCCGTATGTACTTTTACAGTATCAGACATAGCTTAATCCTTCTTTTCAGCTTCTTCAGTAGCCGCTTGTGCCGCTGTTTCTTCAAGAGAAGTTATTTCAGCTTCTTTTTTCTTTCTGGGGGCTCTGGGCTTCTTTGCAGTAGCTGTTTCTACAGTTGCAAGACGAGTTTTAAGTTCTTCCGTTCCCTTGAGCAAGCTATCAACCCCGGCGCGCATTTCATCCGTGAATGCGGCAAATTTGCCGTCTTTTTCTTCAGCGGCGATCTTGCTTGCTTCTTCAGCTCTAGCCTGTGCCTGTGATATGATTTGTGCAGCATCTGCCTGTGCATCGGCAATAATCTTGGCAGCTTTAGCCTGTGCATCTTCAATGATCTGTGTAGCTTTAGCCTGTGCCTGTGCAGAAATTTCCACAGCGGCGTTTGCTTTTGCTTCTGCAGATTCAAGGATAGCATTCATGCGAGAGTTAAATTCTTCGTATGCTGCATTCTTTGCGCTCATAGCGCGGGCTTCCGCGATAGCCTTGTGTGCTTCTTCGCGTGCTTTTGCAAGCTCAGCATCTTTAGCGGCAACAGCTTTAGCCATTCTTGCGTCCTGTGCCTTGGACTTGGAAGCAAGCTCACTTTCTGCCGCAGCAAGTTTCTCTGTAAGAGCTTTTTCTCTTGCTTCAAGTTTTTCTATTTCTTTTTTACCTGCATTTATTCTGGAATTAAAAGACTGATCTGTCCAAAGGAGCTTTGCTCCCATTTCTTTTTCCTTTTCAAAAATAGCTGTGCGCGCTTCGCCGTAAGCTTTTTCTGCCGCACCGAGTTTTTCGGAAAGTTCCTTGATCTGAGCTTCCTTTTCCGCAACAGCTGCTTCAATGCGAGCTTCCGCTTCGCCTGCATTTGCGTTTGCTTCTTCAAGATAAGCAGTAAGACCTGCGATCTGGTCATCTTTCGCCGCAAGAGCCTGCATAGCGCTGTATGTGTCTATTGCGAGTTCATCTGCTTTTTTATTTACTATATCAAGCTCTGTTTTAGCTTCATCTCTTTCGCGTTCGGCTCTTGCCACGCGAGCTTCCGCTTCATCGAGAGTTTTTTTCATACCCTCCGCCATAGAAGCGATATATGTATTTACATCACCTTTATTATAACCTCTGAAAGAGTCTTTGAAAACCTTTGCATTTGCCATATTAAAAATTCCTCCGAGTTGTGTCTGCATAATTATTTTATCATTTTATCACAAAAAACTACGTCTTGCAACATTTTTTGCGCATTTAAAGTAAAATCTTTTCAAAAATTCAATCAAAAATAAAATTTTATTTACAATACTCTATTTTAGAAGTATAATATTTATATTATTTATTATATATGGAGAAGATTATGGCAAAAGAAATATACGGCACAAAAGAGCTTTGGCAAACACTTTACGAGGAAGGAAAGCCCATCGTGCTTTACGGTATGGGTAACGGTGCAGATAAAATTATTTCCGTGCTTGAGAGCAAAGGCATGGCATTTGCGGATGTATTTGCCTCCGACGATTTTGTGCGCGGTCAATTTTTCCACGGCAAAAAAGTTCTGCGTCTTTCCGAAGCGGAAGAAAAATACGAGGATTTCAACATTCTTGTTTCCTTCGGTTCTTCCCTGCCCTCCGTTATGAACAAAATAAAAGAGATCGCCGCACGCCATACACTTTACGCGCCCGACGTTTCCGTTGCGGGAGAAAATCTTTTCGATGCGGAGTTCTTTTATAATAATGAAGAAAAAATTCTCGCCGCACGCGAACTTCTTGCAGATGAGCGTTCCAAAGAGGTTTACGATGAGCTTATCCGCTACAAGCTCGACGGCAAGATAACCCACTTCGATGTGACGGATAGAGAGGGCGGCGTTTTCAGCAATGTACTTTCGGGAGGATACGAAGTTTATTGCGATCTTGGCGCATACACAGGCGACACCGTGGAGGAAGCGCTTTCGCGTTTCCCCGAAATTGAAAAAATAATCGCCTTCGAACCTTCTCCAAAAACCTTTGCAAAGCTTCAAAATAACACGGCGAACTTTTCGGATAAAGATATAACACTCGTCAACGCCTGTGCTTGGAACGAAAACGGCACCGCCGTTTTCACGGACGGAAGCGGAAGGAACTCTACCCTTGCAGGGTCAAAAGAGCAAAGTGGGAAAACACTTTCGGGCGCAAAGATAAAAGAAATAGCCACAGCCAGACCGGATTCATATATGGATTTTTCGGGTAAACCATTGCTTATAAAATTCGACGTTGAGGGAGCAGAAAAAGAAGCTATCGAAGGCAGCCAAAAAGCAATTCGTTCAAACCTTACAGAGCTTTGCGTTTCTCTTTACCACAGAAGTGAGGATATTTTCTCTCTTCCATTGCTCATTCACAAGCTTCTGCCCGACCACAAGCTTTTTATCGAAAAAACGCCGTATATTCCGGCATGGGAGATAAATCTTTACGCTTGTGTGCGTCAAAACGCCAAAATTCTCGGTATTCGAGAGTGATTTTCGGTCTTGTGGGTGTGATTCTCGCTCTCGATAATGTAGAATTAAGTCAGAGAAAAGAGCTCACTCTCGAAAAACAACCCTAAAGGAGAATTATTATGGAAAGAAAAAGTATAGGTTCGTTTATCGCCGTACTGCGAAAAGCGAACGGGCTTACGCAAAGGGAGCTTGCCGATAAGCTCGGCATCTCCGATAAAGCCGTCAGCCGTTGGGAGCGCGACGAAACCGCGCCCGACCTTAGTCTCATCCCCGCCATTGCGGAAATTTTCGGAGTTACCTCCGACGAGCTTCTGCGCGGAGAGCGCGCGGGAGAAAAAGATAACTCACCCGAAAAGCAAGCAGAGAAAACGGAAAAGCAGATAAAAGCACTCCTCAAAAAAGTCCGCACAAAGTTTTTCACAAAGAGCCTTATCTGCATTTTGATCTCACTTGTCGGTCTTTTTGCCGCAATGATATGCAACTGCGCGTTCTATAAAAAAGACCTGGGATTCATCGTTGCACTCATATTCCTTGCAACCTCGCTTGTTTTGGGAATCATCTTTACTTATCTTGCGTACACCTCAATAGAGGATGCGGAGCAGGAAAGCGATGAGCTTGCCTCAACGCGCAGATACATTATAAAAAAAGCTTTCTTGATCATCTGCTTAAACGCATGTGTGCTGGCTTTTTGCTTGCCACTTGTGATCTTTGACCTGCAGCTCGTCATAGACATCCATAACGTATTTATCCGCACGGAATATTGGATATTTCACGGCATGCTCTGCGTGCTCTTCGCGCTCTTGCTTTGTTTCTTTGCAAACATCATCGTTGACCGCGTGGCACAGGAAAAAGGCATATATTCTACCGATGAAAGCATACTGCAAGGGCGCCGAAAGCGCTTCCGCGTTTTTGCCAGACCTGCACTTTCGCTCGGCAAGATATTTATACCGGTAGTTTTGGTCACGGTAATAGCGCACATAATCTGCCTTTGCACCTTCACAGTAGAATTTTTCCTCAAGGATAAAGGTACGGAATGGCACAGTATCGAATCTTTTGTTGAATTTATGGAAGAAAAGGCCACAGATGAATACCCTACGTACGCTTACAATGAAAGATATCTTTACAACAATTACGGCGAATACGTTTGCTCCTATAAGCCGTGTAACCAAACCGTATACGATGTCAAAACGAGCAACACACCCGATAATCTTCCCATCATCACATATTCCCACGAGGAATATTGGGATGCGCACGGCCGGGCAACGGGCATAAACGCCTGCTTCGTTATCGCTTATATCATTGAGGGTGTAATATTTACCGCGCTTTACACCGTAAAAGCAGTAAAAGCATATAAAAAAGAAAAAGAGTCATAATATTCAAGGCTTCCTCTCGCCAAGGAAGCCTTTTTACTAAAAAATTTCATATTTAATCCATAAAAAAGACTTTTTTATTTTTCGTTTTTTTGGTACAATACTGTAAAACGAAAAATATCAAAAAAGAGGTACAAGCTATGGCTGAAAAAATAAAATACAATCCCGGCAAAGGCATCTCCCCCGTGGCGTTTATGTTCGCTTGCCCCGGGCAAAAAGAACAACAGGCAGGCAGAGTTGTTTCCGGTATGACGGGCAAAAATCTCAATACGCTCCTTTCCATCCTTTCCAAAAACGAGGACGAAAGAGTGCGCTCGCTCTTCCCCTCCGAGGATAGATACGATTACCTTATAACCAACGCTTCCGATACGGTTCATTATCCCGCTCTCGATAACACTTCGCTCCCCCCCAAGAGCGAATACAGCGACGACGCAAACCTCAACCGCCTTTACCACGAATTTGACCACACAAAAATCGTGATAGCGTTCGGTGCGCAAGCAAAAGAGACATCCAAGCTCGTTGCATATAAATACGAAATGCGTGAAGTGACCCCTCGCCCCAAGTTCATAACATCGCTTCCGCATCTTTCCCTGCTCGCCCTCAACCAGATTTCCGAGGACGTAAACGGCGAGCACATCGAAAAAGGAATTTCCGAGGCAACGTACAAACGTCTTGAAGTCGTTGCAAAAATGCTCATCGAAAATCTTAAGAATTTATTATGATTTTATTTGTAAACTTTTTTTAAATTCCCTTTAAAAGCCCTAAAAACAACTTGATTTTTCCATTTCTCGGTGATATAATGCTTTTTCATAAATCATTTTGAGTTTTTGACACTTCTACAAAAATATCATCGGAGGTAAAACAAATGCTTCGTTTTGTTTATGTAGTTGTCGTTAGAATATTTTCCATAATGTACTTTGTACCCAAAATGGCATATTACGCAAAGCACACCGAAAAATATTCTGAAGAAGACAAGTACGCTCTAGCTCAAGACGTTATTCGGCGTGTCACAAAATCCGCAAGAGTAACTACCGAATATATTGGGATAGAAAACATACCCGATAAAAGCGGTTACATAATGTATTCCAATCACCAGAGCAAATATGATGCCCTTGGAATTTTCACAGGTCACAAAAAGCCTTGCTCCGTACTTATGGACAAAAAGCGTTCGCAAATGTTTATAGCAAAACAATTTATTGATCTTATAGGCGGTCAGCGAATCGAAAAAGGCAACCCTATCCAGCAGGTAAGAGTTCTTAACAATATTGCCAAAGAAGTTAAAGAAGGCAGAAACTATCTTATCTTCCCCGAAGGCGGCTATGGCAGAAAAAACGATAACTCTATGGAAGATTTCAAGTACGCTTGCTTTTTAAGCGCTATTAAAGCAAAATGCCCCATAATTCCCGTTGCGCTTATCGATTCATATAAAGCGTTCGGGGAAAATTCTCTTCGCAGAGTTTACACAAAAGTCATTTATCTTCCCGAAATCCCCTATGAGGAATATTCACACATGAAAGCGCAAGAGCTTTCCGCCTACGTTCAAGAAAAAATACGTCAAGAGATAGAAAAACAAGAAAGCAAAGAAAATACAAAAATTGCATAACACAAAAACTCCTTCTCGCAAGAAGGAGTTTTTATTTTCAATTCCAGAACTTTTCCATCTGCTCTATAACAGCCTGCGCCATTCTGTAAAAGCCAAGGTCGTTGGGATGAGTTCCGTCAACGGAGCAACCGTCAAAATTGAACGTGGAAAAATATTTTTTGCCGTCAACGAAATATACGTTTTTGTCACCTTCGGCAAGCGCACGCTCATAGGAAGCGGCGATAACATCGCGCCTCTTATGCATATCCACCGTCAATCTGTCGTAATTCGGCGCGGACATCATAACTATCGGCATATCGGGGTGCGCTTCCCTTACCTTGCGGTAACCATTGTAGTGAGTTTTTTCAAGGTGCGCAGCATCGGGTGCGTTGTAATCATAATCATATACAAAGCAGCTCATATCAAGAGAGGCGATGTATTCCATCATAGCGTCCTCACCCTTTGCGCTTCCGGAAAATCCGAGGTTTATATAATTCGTGTCAAATCTGCGGCTGACTCTGCCTGCATAGTCATTTCCGGGAGTACAGGAGCACGCGCCCTGCGTTATTGAAGAACCGTAGAAAACGACGGGTTTTTCGTTTTTATATCCGCCCCATTTTTCAAGCGAAGCCCTCTCACAGAGTCCGAGCGCAAGCTGCGTCACACCTGCATAAAGAGGAAAATGCATAATTATCTCTCGCTTTTCCTTGGTCGGAAATTTCAAGATAGAATCATACCCTGTTGTGCTCTGGTTGGGGACAAAAGCACCGTAATAAGTTTCCTTGCCGTCAATGCGGATATAAAGGTCAAAGCCCGCAGAGCCGCTGAGCGCCATATGAGAAAGTTTCCAAAGCGAGGCTCTTCTGTACGATATTGCAACAAAATCCGAGTCCGTCGTGAAGCAAACTCTTCCGCCCGCGGTATGCTTGGAAAGCTCGTGTACACCGTCGTTTACGTTTTTCGCTATATCTTCGGGCATTCTGCGGTAGCATTCACCGTCAAAGTAGACTCCGTAAAGCGAAAAAGGAGCTTTTCGCGGATCGTGCCAAACAATATCGTTCCTGCCTAGGTCTGTATCTATCTTGAAATTTTTATCAAACTGTGTAATATCAGACATAATTAGCGCCCCTTTACTCACATCGTTGTTGCAATAACCTGCGCGTTTTCGCCTTCTATAGTTACGTTTCCGCTGTTTGCGGGAACAAAATACGTGTCACCCATATTCATCGCGTAATCCACGCCGTCAAGCGTAAGAAGTGCTCTGCCCTTTATGCACATAACGTGGAGGAAACTTTCTTTGCCCACTTCTCTTTCCACGGAAGAGCACGCAAGGTCGTATTTGTTGACTGTGAAATATTTGCACTTGGATATGACCGTGGGATCGTCCGTTTTCTCGCTCTTAACGTGCGCGGGGTCTGTGCTTTCAATGACAGCAAGAGCATCGTCAATGTGCAAAGGACGAAGTTTTCCGTCCGCACCAACTCTGTTATAGTCATAAACGCGGTATGTTATATTGGAGTTCTGCTGTATCTCCGCGATAAGTATACCCTCTCCTATGGCGTGAACAAGACCGGATGGAATGAAATATGCCTCGCCTGCATGGACAGGAACGTAGTTCATCATATTTTCAAGTGTGCCGTTTTCAATAGCCGTGCGAAGCTCTGCCGCGGTGTAATCCCCGTTAAGACCGTAGATTATCTTCGCGCCGGGCTTTGCATCCACGATATACCACATTTCCGTTTTGCCGAAGTCCGTTGTGTGTGCCGCCGCATACGCATCATCGGGATGCACCTGAATGGAAAGATCTTTTTCCGCATCGATAAGCTTTATAAGCAGGGGGAATGCGCCGCCATCGTATTTTTCGCCGATAGCCGCTTTATTTTCTTCAAAGTATTCTGCAAGCGTTTTTCCGTCAAATGCGCCGCCAATGATGGTGTTCATACCGTCATCGCGGCAGGTAAGTTGCCAAGCCTCCGCAATATTTTCGCCTGCGTTTCCAAGGCCGTATTCACCGGAAAGGCGTGTGCCGCCCCAGATGATCTGTTTTGTTACTTGTTTGAGTTTCAAAGGAACGTTCTTTTCCATTGTTTTTTCCTCCGTAGTTTTTATACATTTATATTTTACCACGCAGGCGCAAGAAAATAAAGCCTTTTTTACATTTTTGTTTTTATATATTCCTCTATCTGTTCGGCATTGCCGGAGCAGATAAAAAACACAAGGTCATCATTGCAAAATACGCGCGTCGGTATATCCTGTTTTTTCGCGGCGCGGCGGTAAAGCGCGTAGCTTATTTCCGCACGATGCGAACGGTCATCAAGAAGTATTACGATTATCTCCTCTCCGCTTACCCTGTCGCGCGAAAAGTATCCGCTTACGGAAACGATATAATCGTATTTTACCGCGTTTGCTCCCAGGATAAGAAGCTTCATCTCGTCCGAAAAATATTTTTCGTCTTCCTCCTCAAATTCATCGGAGTATATAACTCCGTATTTAAGTGGGAAATTAAGTGAAAGGTCTCGCACAGCCGCAAGCGAGCTCTGCTCCTGCTCGCACGATGGCAAAAACAGAAAAAAAGCTAACAGCAAAAAGCAAGCACATCTTTTTAAAAATATTTTTTTCATCATTATCACTCCGTTTTTGCTAATGTATATGCCCCGAAAAGCAAAAAAATTCCGCGCACAAAGCTTTGAGTTCCTAAGGACAGTTTTACAATAGAACAACAGACCAGAAAACGATTACAGCCAGAGGCTCCCTTGTGCAAAGGGAGCTGTCAGCGAAGCTGACTGAGGGATTGTTTTGGTGCAAATTTCAACTTTTACAATCCCTCCGTCACGGCGTTGCCGTGCCAGGGCAAATTGTCAAGCAAGTGCAACACCAAAAAATGCTTCAAAAGGCGAAAGCCAGCCCAAACATTTTTTTGGTCTCAAGTTAATAGATAAAACAATATTTTGCAAGGTTTCATTATCCAAGGAATGAAAGTTGTAGCCT
>JAGATA010000013.1 GCA_017621475.1 Clostridia bacterium | reverse complement strand
TGACATTCCCGATGAAAAGGAATTGATTGAATTGATGGAAGAAATCCGTAGAACCGCGTAAAAACTAAAAAAGCAAGAATACGGCATATCTCTTGCGAAATATACCGTATTCTTGCAAAACTGTCCTTCCGAACGACGAGCATCGGGCAAAGGCGTTTTTGTTATACCAAGAAAGAAAAAAGCGTAGATCAGTTAGCCTTGTCAGCGAGGTAGTTTACGACGTCGCCAACTGTAAGGAATGTGTGAAGATCATCTTCTTCGAAAGTTACGTTGAACTTGTCTTCGCAGATGAAAACGAGGTCAGCAAGTTCAAGGGAGTTGATGCCGAGGTCGTTTACGAATTCTGCCTGGAGTGTGATCTTTTCCTCATCAATGCTGAATTCTTCAACAAGAATTTTTTTGATTTCTTCTAACATTTTAAAATGCTCCTTAAGGTTGTTTTATATTATTTTACTTTGTAACGAAGGATCTTTCTCGAAGTATTTTTCTCGAATTCCGTTTCGCGAATTTCAACTTCGTGAATGTGTTTGAATGCGGGAAGCTGTTTGTTGATATCAACAATAATTTCATCAAAAGTTGCCTTGATCTCTTCGGGAGTTTTGCCTTCAAACTGTGTGTAATCGGGGTAAATAAGCGCTGCAATAGATGTTTCGTCGCCTTCTTCGTTCTTTCTGCCGACAACAACAGCTTCCACAACAAGAGGATTTGCAGTAATGTACTCTTCAAGTTCTTCAGGGAAAACATTTTTACCGTTGGAAAGGATGATTACATTTTTCTTTCTACCTGTGATAAAGATGAAGTTGTCTTCATCAATATATCCGATATCGCCCGTCTTGAACCAACCGTCTTCCGTGAACACTTCAACAGTTGCTTTGGGGTTTTTGTAGTAACCGAGCATTACGTTGTTACCCTTAACAACGATTTCGCCGGTTTCATCTTCTTCATGAACCTTATCGATACGAACCTCAACGCTGTTTACCTTAAGACCTGTGGAATGGTACTTCTTCCAGCCCATAGGGTTGCAGGAAACAAGGGGAGAACATTCTGTGATACCGTAGCCTTCGCAGATATTGATACCGAAAGAATCGAAATCCTTAACGAGTTCGGGGCGAAGCGGAGCACCGCCGCAAACGATATATTTAAGTCTGCCGCCGAGAGCTGCGTGAACATCCTTGAAGAGCTTACGGCGAAGGTCGATACCAACCTTGAGAAGACCGTCAGAAAGCTTCATAGCCGCACGAACTGTCTTTCTCATACCCTTCTTATCGATCTCTGCCCAAATCTTTTTGTAGATAGTTTCTACGTAAAGAGGAACGAGAACGAGCGCTGTGGGTTTGTATTTAGAGAAGTTGCGAAGAGTGTTTTTTATAGAGTCGTTGATCATAGTTGCGGCGCCCGCATTGGGAAGTGCAAGCTGTGAACACGTGAACTCGTATGTGTGATGGATAGGAAGAACGGAAACAAACATATCGTCTTCGTGGCAATCTATGATAGCGTTAGAGTCGAGCGTTGCCGTTACAAGGTTTCTTTGGGAGAGCATAACGCCCTTGCTGGAGCCTGTTGTACCTGATGTAAAGATGATAGCGCACATCTTATCCATATCGGGAACATTTTCTTCGGCAGCGTGGATACCTTCTTCTTCATAAGCCTTGCGGCCGATTTCAAAGAAATCTTCAGCTTTCATAAATCTTGCGTCATCTTCGGGGAATTCGGCATCTTCTTTGCCGATGCAAACGTAGAGCTTTACAAGAGGAAGCTCTTCGCGAGCGGCAAGCATCTTCTTCTGCTGGGAAGCTGTGTAGAAAATAACTTCCGTATCGCAAAACTGCATAAATTTTATAAACTGATCGATAGAGATCTCTTTGTCGAGAGGGATGATAACACCGTTTGTGGATGCTGTTGCGATATATGTTGCAACGTAGTTGGGGTGTGTTTCACCGGTAACGCAAGTGAACTTGCCTGCAAGATCAAGCTTTGTAAGAGCAGCCGCAATATAATCAACACGATTTTTCATATCGTTATATGTGCAGATCTTCTCTTCCTTGCCTTCCAAATAATAATATCTTACGTTATCGCCATAGCGTTCCGCTTCTTTTTTTATGCCATCGTAAAGGTTATCGAACTGATGAACCACGTGGCCCAAGCCCTTGTTCTTTTTCAAAAAAATACCTTCTTTCTCCTAATAAGTTCGACGCTTTTTCAGTCGGATTTATATTGACATTTTGCTAGTATTTTACCTATCAACATTATACATTATAATTATATTGAATCACAGAGCATTTGTCAAGTTTTATTTGTTGATATTAAAAAAATGCAAAAAAATATTATTTAAAAAAGCCCCGAAATATCCGTTTTTTGCCGTTTTTGCTCATTTACGCTTAACGTTTTTATGCTTGATTTTTTAATACATCTATGAGATAATATATATGATTTAAAGCAGATTTAAAATATAATTTTTAAATTTTTTCAAAATTTTAAAAAACAAGTGAGAAAATTAAGTTTTCCTTCGACTAATATACAGAAGCCTCTATATATATCGGCTTAAAAAAGGAGAAATATTATGGATAATGGCGCAAGCAGCTACCGCCGTTTCCTTGATGGCGACCAAAGCGGATTTGATGAGCTTATCATAAATTATCGCGATTCGCTGATCTATTTTATAAACGGATTTTTGAATAACCTTGACGAAAGCGAAGACGTTGCGGAAGAAGCTTTTATGGAGCTTATAGTTCACCCGCACCGCTACTCTTTCCGTTCCTCTTTCAAAACATATCTTTTCACCGTGGCGAGAAACAAAGCGGTTGACAGAGTTCGCAAGGAGAAAAAGCTTTCTCCTGCGCAGATAGATGATATGGAACTTGAGGATTTTTCAAGGTTGGAACATTCCATTCTGAAGGATGAAAATGCTCAAATGCTCCGCACCGCTATGGAAAAGATCAACCCCGAATACGCGGCAATTCTACGTTTGCTTTACTTCGAGGATATGACGAGCGAACAAGTAGGAAAAATACTTAAAAAGAACAAGCGTCAGATAGCAAATCTGACGTACAGAGCAAAAAATTCGCTTCGGCGCACAATGGAAGAGGAGGGTTTTTCATATGAAGAATCATAAAGAATTCCGTGATGCCGTTTTTGAAAAAGCGGCGGCGTACGAAAAGCAAAGAAAACTTAAAAGGCAAAAGGCACTTCGCATAGCACTTTCCGTTTGCACTTGCCTTGCCGTATTTATTGCCGTAGCAGCTGTTCCCTTCGGGCTTGTTATGGGCAATATGGACGAAGCGGCGGGAACACACAGCACAACTCCCGATGTCAATGCAGGTTCTCTCTACCCATCGGTAACAACAACGGAGTTAACATCCGTCACTACCTGTGCGACGACCGCAGGAACTTTCGATACCACTGCCGCGGCAACGACCTGCACGACTCTTGCATATACGCAGACCACAACATTGCAGACAACTCAGCCGATACCCGCCACAATAGCTACTTACACAACAACTACGGCGGCAACCACGACAACCGCGGCAACCCAAACCACAACAACGCTTGTTACAACGGGTCCCATCTTCCCCGAACAGCTTCTGGGAGATTATTATCATAACGGTGTAATGACGCTTCATCTCGCAACAAGCTATGGCTATTTTGCAGATTGCCATGTTGCAAACGTGGATTCCGTTTTTGCTTACAGCGACCTTTCGGAAGCGGAAGCTAAATACTTTGATGCCGACTTTTTCGAGGAAAATGCGCTTATATGCATCGAATATGAGCTCGGTAACATCGAATCCCGCCTTGATTATGCGGGAATGCAGATAGAAGACGGAAAAATAACCGTTTTCCTTGACTTTGAAAAAGCTCAAAGCGACAGCAACGGAAAAGGCGTAAAATGGGAAATGCTCATCCCCATCCCCGCAGAGCTTGTAAAAGATGCTATGATAGTTGCAGAAGTGGAAGAAAAATAATTTTTCAAGGAGGCACTTATGAAAAAATTTATTGCATTTTTACTGTCGCTTTCTCTTTTAGTTTGCATTGTTTCCTGCAATAACAGTGAAGCAACGACTGAAAACACCGTACAAACAAGCTCTACGTCAAAAACGGAAAGCACAACCACCGCAAACTTATCTCCGATAAAAAATACTGCATTTGATGGTGAAACAGAATTCGGTTACGCTGTACGCACTCATTCTGTCTTTGAAGAAAGCCTTGAGGAAGACTGCAGATTTATCGTCCCCGAGCCCGTCTGGGTCTCTTCGGTAAGCGATCTTGTGCTTCCGCGTATGCACCCTGAAATATCCCCTAAATCCGTTTACGAGAGATACGATGAAGAATTTTTTAAAGAAAATTTTCTTTACATTTATCAGTTTGTTGGCGGAAGCAGCGTCGGATTGCCATATATAAAAAACATTGAAATAACCAAAGGTGAAAAAATAACGTTAACAAAAAGAACGTATTATGAAGATCCCAATGGTCCATTTCCGGACGACATCGTATGCTGGATACTGTTCATTCCCATCCCGCGCCAGCTCGCAGACGGAACGGAAGAAATAATTTTTAATTAAGAAAAGCGGGAGAACACAGTTCTCCCCCTACGGAGAAAATTTGCATTTTTAAGGTAAATATTGGTATTTACAACGTAGGGGCGTTCTGTGAACGCCCGCTGTTCCAACACAATTTCCCATAACAAAAAAAGAGATGAAAACGGGTGTTTTCATCTCTTTTTAAATCTTCTGGCATATGTGCATTTTTTGCACATATCCTCTTCCATTTTTCCTTTTGCAAAGCCCTCGCGCATACGCACAGCGCGCTCGGACGAAAGTATTTTATCAAGTTCAGCTTCAAAAATATTGCCAAGAGCGATAACACCCTCGCTGTCAAGACAGCAAGGAACGATCGTTCCGTCCGCAAGAATTGCTATTTGGTCGCAAAGACCGTGGCAATATCCGTCCTCTTCCGCATCCGCAGTGCTTTCGCTCGGCCAAGTGAATATCCCCGCATATTCAAGGAATATTCCTTTCGCTATGCGAAAACCGCTCCATCGTTTTTGCCATTCACCGGGAAACTCGCGCTTTATCGTTTCTTCAATAAGCGCGTTTTCTTTGTTTGCGCCGCTTCCCTCCTCGGAATCAAGGTTCCAAAGGCGAAAAACCGTGTAAATTCCCGCTTCTGCAGCTTTTTTTGCAAAAGAAACGCAGTTTTTAAGGTAATTTTTCATAGCGCTTTCGGCGCCGTTGCCCTCCATGCAGTGAAGGGATATGCTTATTCTGTGTATCGCATCCGCGTGCGAAAGAAGCTCCTGCTCTTTAACGGAAAGAAGCGTTCCGTTCGTCGTAATGCAAGTTTTATATCCGTATTCCTTTGCGATGTCCAAAAATACGCCAAGCTCAGGGTGGTAAAGCGGCTCTCCCATAACGTGAAGATAAATGTACTCCGTATGCCCCAAAAGGCACTCGCAGACCGCGCGAAATTCCTGCGCATCCATTCTCCTCGGTTCTCTTTTTATGGAGGGGCAGAAGGAACAGCGCAGGTTGCATATATTTCCTATTTCAACATAAACTCTTTGAAACATTTTTTCCTCCGTTCACTCACCGCGAAGAACTACCTGCGTTTCACCATCGTAATCTGCTATCTGCACCAAAACCTTTTCACAGAGCGCCGTCGGCACGTTTTTGCCGACGTAATCGGGTTTTATAGGAAGCTCGCGGTGGCCCCTGTCAACAAAAGCGAGAAGTTTTATGCACTTAGGGCGCGCAATATCGAAGATCGCATCTATTGCCGCGCGCACGGTTCTGCCCGTAAAGATAACATCATCCACAAGGATAACGCATTTTTCGTGAATATCAAAATCGATCGAATGAGATCTTACGTCAGGAAAATCTCCAACCTCTCCAACGTCATCACGGTAAAGAGTTATATCCAAGGTCCCCACGGGGATCTGTTTGCCGCAAAATTCGTATATTTTTTTTACAATTTCTTCCGCTATCGGCACGCCGCGGCGCAAGACCCCAATAAATACGACGTTATCAAGATCTTCGTTTTTTTCGATGACTTCGTGGGCAAGGCGTGAAAAAGTGCGCCCCATAGCCTCGCTTGTCATAAGTACCTTTTCCATAAATCCTCCGTTTTTGATCGGCAATCGCATAGGCGGGAGGAGCAAGCCCCTCCCCTACCGACTTAGTTTCAATTTCAGAAATATAATATCAGCTTTTTACCGTAAAACAAAAAGCGCCCCGAAAAACCGAGGCACAAAAATCCCATTATGATCTTCCTTGACGACATCACGGTATCGCGCTTAAAGGTTTCTTCAATAAAATAATATCACAAAACATAGCTTTTGTAAAGAGATTTATTTGGGTATCCGAAGCAGCTTTCTGCGGTCATAGAAAAAGAAGCCTTTCGGCTTCTTTTAATTCTTATTATTTTCAAGATATGTAACAACGTCACCAACCGTTTTGAAAGTAAGAACTTCTTCTTCGGGAATAAGGATATCGTTTTCTTCTTCGATAGTCACGAGCATTTCCACAACGTCAAGTGAATCCGCGCCAAGGTCTTCTGCGATGTCAGTGTTCATTGTGATGATATCAGGATCCACTCTGAGCTGATTTGCAAGGATGTCTCTTATTTGTTCAAACATATGATTTTACCTCGTTGTAAGATTTTCATATAGATTATATCTTATTTATTTCGCAAATGCAACCGTTTTCGACAAAATTATTCATCGTACCAACCGTTTGTGGGCGTTTTTTCTTCAGGTGCAGGCACGTTTTCAAGCTCTTTTATTTTTGCATTCATAAAAGATACAAACTCTGCATTCGGTTCAAACGTGATCTCGGCATACTGCCCGTTCCACTCAAAGCAATAAATATATTTATCATCCGGCATAAAATTGCGAACGTAGTCGTATTTAATGCGCGTAGGTTTTCTTTTCTTGCCGTCCCGAGCGTTCACGACCTCGCCGCCCGCGCGAAGACAAATATTGCACATAGGCTGCTGTTTTTTGCCGGTTACCTTTATAATACGAAAATTTTCACCGTCTATTTCATAATAATAGTAGGTAAGAACATATCTTGTAATTATATAGATTGAAAAAGCAAAGAAGATAAATGATACGACCTGTATAACAGATACATACTTAGGCACAAAAGCAGAAGCAAAATAAAGTGTAATGCCCGCAAGCATAAGCAAGAAGGACCAAACACCTGATCTTTTTAATTTGGGTGGCAGATAGCGCATATTTTTTCTCCTTTTTATTTAGCAAAAAATTCCCCTGCGGCATACAATACATATGAAAATATTTTTACAGGAGATGATATTTATGAATAACGCAGAAAACCTCAAAAATGCAGTTTCCTCAATAGATGATGAAGCCCTTCGCATCAAGGTGGAAGCAGTTATGATGGCACTTGGCATAAGCCCCAATGCGCTCGGGCAAAAGTTCAATGATATGTCATTTATAAGAAACACCGTAATGAATTTGAGCGATCAAGACCTTGTTGACATTATTTCCGCCGTTGGTACGGAGAATGCACAAAACATTCTTAAAGACATACAGGGCAAATAATTATGGATAACGATTTTTCTCAAAAGCTGAACGCTATCTTGGGCGATCCTGCGATGATGGATAAGATAAAAAACATTGCAGGGAGCCTTGGCGCTTCGTCTGCACCGCCGCCGCGCGAAGAACGCAAGGAGGATAAGAACGCAGATTGTTCTTCCTGCTCCCGTGCTATGCCCTGCGGTGCGCAAGCGCTCTGCCCCGTATCCGCAGAGAGAAGCGAGCTTTCCAAAAGCATTGCCAATATCCGCGCGCTTCTGACAGCGCTCAAACCGTACCTTGACGACGGCAGGTGCGCGCGCATAGACAAAATTCTCGGTATGATGAAAATAGCTGAAATTATGGGCTATATAAAATAAACGGCAGCAGAAAGAAGGTGAATTATGTACAGCAGGAACTACGGTTTTTCAAACGATACCCCCGCAAAAATAAATCCTCCGCCCTCTTACGGAGGCTCCGTTATAAACATCAATGCAGGCATAGAGCGCGAAGAGGAAAGACAGCGTGAAGCGCGCGAACGCGAAAAAGCGCTCCAACAAAACGAAACAGTGCGAAGAAGCACGGAAGAGAGCCGCGTTGAAGAAACGCCACCTCCTCGCGAAGAAAAAGAAGAAGCGCATTGCTGCGCCCCTTGTGAAAGAGATTATCCCTCTTCCCCGAAAAAGGATAAGGGGCTTCTGTCCGGTATCTTCTCCGGTATGAGTACGGAGGATATAATCCTCCTTGGAATAATCATCGCGCTTGTACTCGGACTTTGGGAGAGCGACATTTTGCTTGTTGCGCTGGTGGTTGCGGTCGTGCTTATGTGAGATCAGAAAGAAAAAATGTCATTCTCGAAAGCATATTCCGCTTCGAATTCAATAACGTCATAAAACATTATGACCTTTTCGCCAAGATATGTTCTGGCGCTTTTCAAAGCGCCCGTTTCCACATCTATATGAACAACGTCGGAAGTGCAAAGCTCAGGAAAATCGCATTTAACGATATAATCTGCACCGTTTATGCGATATTCGCTTAAAACGTATCCGCTTTTTTCATATAACAAAAACGAAGGAAGCGACACTTGGTTCGCAAAAGAAAATTCCTCGCTCACAGAATAAATCTTAACGTGACCTTCCGCATTTGTCACGGAAACGTTTTTTCCGTCGCAAATTATAAGTTGCGTTCTGTTATTTTGCATATCATATGACTCTATGCGGTAACGGTCTCCGTTTTTGTACGCTCTGTAAAATTCAACATTATACGATTCGTAAACGTATGTAATGTAAAATTCCGCATAGAGATCCTCATAATAAGGGAAAGAAGTAAGAAGCTTCTTTAAATTTTCCTTGGAATCAATCTCCTCATAATGAGGCTCCCGGTTTTCTTCATCGGCGGATGGCAAAAAGACAGCTTGTGTCGTTTGCGCACTTCCAAAGCCGAAAGGATTTTCTATAAATCCGGCGCGGTATATTCCGTTTAAAACAAGAAAGCAAACCAACGCAAACACCAATATAAGGGAAACTATTGATAAAAACGTAAGAGAACCGTTATTAAAAAGAATTTTTTTCAGTTTTTTCATAACGGTTCTCCTTTTTTCTTGATTTTGTTCTTTTTATAAGTGAGCATCGCCCGTATAAACACAATAGCGGAAGCAAGCACTATTGCGGATACGGCACTATACTCCGTGTGTATAACGGCGCATATCGCGGAAAGCGCCGAAAAAGTGTATAATATAAGGCATATTTGCACAACGGAAAAACCGTTCTCATAAAGCAGATGATGGATGTGCTTTTTATCCGGTTCAAAGGGGCTTTTTCCGCGCAGCACTCTGCGAAAAAAAGAACTTGCAAGCTCCAGCACCGGGAGAAGGAACAGCAAAATCGCGGTTGATGCGGCATCATAAACCCTCTCGGAATAGCAAGGCAAAATAAGCACCGCCAAGGAAAAGCCCAAAAACGCAGAGCCCGTTTCGCCCATAAATATCGCCGCCGGCGCGGCATTGTGCGCAAGAAAGCCAAGGCAAGCGCCGCAAAGCGCACACGCACATATCGCATAAGAAACTTCCCCGTTTATGGAAAGCACAACGGAAAGAGCAAACGATATAGCGGCGCAAATGCCTGATGCAAGCCCGTCCATTCCGTCTGTCAGGTTTACTGCATTCATAATCATAACGATAAACGCGGCTGTTGCGGGAACGGAGAATGCACCAAGCTCGATCTTCAGATCGAATATTGTAAAAGCTTCTATCCTACCGGCAAACGCCGCCGCAAAAAGCGCGGCAACAAGCTGAAAAGAAAGCTTTTGCCAAGGTCCGAGAGTAAATATATCGTCAATAAGTCCGCAAGCGGCGCAAAGAAGTGCGCCGAAAATAAGCGCCGCCGTCTTGCCGTCAAGCATTTTTCCGTAAGGAAAGAAGAACAGCGCGGCACATATCAAAAACGAGAGCACCATAGCGCCGCCTCCCATAAGAGGGATCGCGCGCTTGTGCATACGGCGTGCGTCACGCGGAATATCGAGAACTCCCATACGACGCGCAAGCACGGAGATATACGGAGTTACCGCAAAGCAAATAACGAATGCAGATGCGATAACGGCGGGAAGGGATATATCCTCCGCCATAAAAAAATTCGGCATTTTTCAAACACGGCAAAAAAGCCGCCCTATCTTATTTTTTTGCCAAAAATCCCACTTTTCTGTAAACCTTGGAAAGCATCTTGCGCGCAAGGTAAGCGGCATGATCCGCGTTGTTAGCAAGAACCCCCTCCATATAAGATCTATCGGACATAAGAGTGTTGTATCTCTGCCGGAGAGGAGCAAGGCCATCCGCGCAAACTTCGCCAACGGCAAGTTTGAAATCGCCATAGCCCTTGCCTTCAAATTCGCGTTCGATCTCTTCCATTGTCTTGCCCGTGAAGCAGGAATAGATAGTCATAAGGTTGTTGATACCATCCTTGCCTTCTGCATAGCGAACGCTGGTTTCGCTGTCCGTAACGGCACGCTTAAACTTTCTGATGATAGTATCGCGGGAATCGAGAATTCCGATAAAGCTGTTTTCGTTTTCATCGGATTTGCTCATCTTCTTCGAGGGCTCTGCAAGAGAATATATCTTCTTGCCCGTCTGGAGAATATAAGGTTCTGGCACTGTGAATGTATCCCCATAGATCTGGTTGAAGCGCTCTGCGATGTCGCGCGCAAGCTCAACGTGCTGTTTCTGGTCAACACCAACGGGAACAAGGTCCGTACCGTAAAGAAGAATATCCGCCGCCATAAGCGCAGGATAAGTGAAAAGTCCGGCATTTATATTCTGTGCATTTTTTGCGCTTTTATCCTTAAATTGCGTCATTCTGGAAAGTTCGCCGAACATTGTGTAGCAGTTGAGCACCCAAGCAAGCTCCGCATGGGCGGGAACGTGGCTCTGCACGAACATCACGTTCTTTTCGGGGTCAAGTCCGCTTGCTATGTAAACTGCAAGAGTTTCAAGAGTGCGGCGGCGCAAAAGCGCGGGGTCCTGACGAACCGTAATGGAGTGCATATCCGCAACGCAGAAAAGGCAGTTGAACTCGCCGCTGTCCTGGAGCGTCTGCCAATTTTTTATCGCGCCGAGATAGTTTCCTATTGTAAGATTCCCGCTGGGCTGTACCGCGGAAAATATAGTCTTTTTATCTTTAGAAAATTCCATTTATAACATCTCCGAATTTTAAAAATTATTATACATAATTATAATACAACAAATCCAGCCACTTTTCAAGTACATTTTCTCTCTTTCTCCCGCTTTCTCAACAGAAAGCTCGGCAAAGAATGCCCCAAAGCATTTTGCTCGTTCAAATAAAATTTACAAATCGTTCAAGAAAAATACCAAAAATTTATCCTATCTTTTTTGCCCCCTTCGGGTATATAATATAAGCATACACTACAAAGAAGGTGATCGATTTGGAACTTACCCTTATAGATAAAGAAAAGCTTGAAATATTACTTACACAAAAGGATATGGATAAATTTAATATTACCGCAGACCGTCTGGACTATAAAACAACAGAAACACGCCGCGCCGTGTGGACTATACTCGATAAAGCGAAGCACGAAACAGGCTTTGATGCCGCCGAAGGCAAAATAAGAATAGATGCGCTCACATCCCGCAACGGAGGCTGCGTCATCTTCATTACGAAAACGGAATCACACAGCAATACGGAGGAATATATGAACTGTCCAAAAGAAAAATACCCTGCCGTGCCACCCAAACCGCGAAAAACCATATACGGCTTTACAACACTTTCCGACCTGTTACGTGCCTGCCGTTTTCTTTCCGTGCGTGGGTATAAAGGAGAAAGCATCGCTTTTATGGAAAAGGAGGAAAACCACTCCAGAAGCAAATACTACCTTGCCATTACGCAAAGTCCGCGTCAAACGGGCAAAAGCCCATACGCAGTTTTTGAAAATATGTTCATCGCAGAATTCGGAGTAAAGCTTTCGGATGAGCATACGTTTTCCTACATATCGGAGCATTGCGATTGCTTTTGCGAGCAAAACGCGGTAAATATCCTTTCGGAAATGGCGTGAATGCGCTCTTTCCCGAAAAAAATTGTGGATTTATAATTAAATATATGATAGAATATAAATATACAACTTTATTCGGAGGATATTTATGGCTAACAGAACGCTCGAGGAAATACGCACAGATTGCGCTTCGTGTATGAATTGCCCGCTTGGCAAAACGCGCACGAACCTTGTTTTCGGCGTTGGTAACCCTAACGCAAAGCTCATGTTTATAGGTGAAGCACCCGGGCAGCAAGAGGATCTTTCGGGCGTGCCTTTCGTGGGCGCGGCGGGAAAGCTTTTCGATAAATACCTTGCCGCCGTAGGTATCCCGCGCGAGGATGTTTACATTGCCAATATCCTGAAATGCCGCCCTCCGCAGAACCGCGACCCCTTGCCTGCGGAGCAGGATGCCTGCATCGGATACTTGCGCGAGCAAGTCAAGGCAATACGCCCCAAAATGATAGTCTGCCTTGGCAGAATATCCGCGATGCGACTCATAAACCCCGATTTTAAAATAACGCGCGAGCACGGCGTGTTCGTCACGCGCGGCGCGTATGAGATATGCGCGGTCTATCACCCTTCCGCGCTTCTGCGCGACCCCGCCAAAAAGGACGAAATGCTCGCGGATATGCTTATGATAAAAGAAAAATATAATAGAATATGAGTAGGCTTGTCCGTCACGATTTAAGAAAAAACGGGAGAACACAGTTCTCCCCTACGGGCAAAAAGTTTAATTTTTATAAAAATAATATTATATAATCTAAAATTTCGGTTATATTGCGTAGGGGCGTTCTGCGAACGCCCGCAAAAATCACAAAATTCTATAGCACAAAAAAAGAACAAAGTTGATTTTTTCAGCTTTGTTCTTCTTGTTTTTTATTAAGACATTCCACCAACCGGAATACAACGTCGCGTTCCTCGCTTGTAAGGCTTGAAATATCGAGATATACGTCATTGGAAAGGCCGAGGATATAATCTGCGCTGACGTGAAATATTTTTGTCATCTCAACTACGTTTGCAACGGAAGGGTTTGTGAGTGACATTTCCCAAAGGTTCACAGAATTTCTGGATATGCCAAGCTTTTTTGCAAGAGTTGCCTGTGTCATACCGTGCTTTTCTCTCAAATACTGTATTCTTTCCGCAGTTTTTAATATCATATGCCCCTCCTAAAATATTCTATGTATATATTTTACTTATCACACTTGATAATTATTACATCAATGTTGATAAGTTTTACTTGACATAGTTTCCTTTTTATGTTATATTTTTTATATAATTCATCTGACAAGAGGTTGATATGACGGAATCCGAAATAGACAAAAAAATATCCGAAAAGGCAGAGCGCATAATAAGAATTGAAAAAATGCTGGAGAAGAAATGGTTCGACCTGCGTATTCACCAAAGCAAACTGATAGATTGGTCGTTCTTTATCTTTTTTTTTGAAGTATCCTTTTTCAAAAAAAGCGCCATATACGGCTTTGCCTTCGATATTATCCATCTCCTTGCGGCGTTCTTCGTTCTGCCCATAAACGAATTTGTAAGAGAGCACACGGTTTTCGCCGTTTTACTGCTCTTTTTAGCGCTTCCCGTGATTTTCGCTATTATTCTGCACACTGCCGTAAGCTTTATAAAAATACTCCGCTTCGGCATATACAGCAAAACGCAGAAAAAGAAGGCTGAAGAAGATATCATCATTTTGAAAAATCTGTTGATGATGGAACGCTCTCTGAGCAATATCGTCGAAAGCGAAAAGCACGAAAAAGAAAGCTAATACCATTAAGTTAAAAATAACACAAAACCGACAGTTTTGAAACTGTCGGTTTTTCTCATATCATTCATTATAATTTTTTCATACAAGGTCTTAAACTTTTCCACGTCAAGCTCTCTTATATAATCTATCAGGTCCTCATCGGTGGGAATGCTTGTTACAAGCATCTCAAAATCTTCGCTGTTCAAGAAATCAAGAGTTCTGTCCGATAATATTTTAAAGCTTTCCGCGCAACCCACCATAGAAAGCTCGTCGCCCGCATCCCCATTGAAGCTATAACCGGCGCCTTGGTGATATGCCGAAAGCGTTCCTGTCGACTCAGCAGTAAGCCTATCCCTATCGTCAAAGGAAATAAGCTCCGTTTTCGCTTCAAACATTCCGTTTTCAAGCGCCACTACCGAATAAAACAAAAATTTCGAAGGCGTTTCCTTGCTCATATCCGCCGCGATAAAACCGTAACCGGAGCATTTGCGAAATATAAGTATATCGCCATTTTCGTCAAGCACATCAAGGTACATCACTGCACCGAAAGGAAGTTTTTCGTTCAAAATAACAGCGGAACGCACAAAACATTCGCGTTCATTACCGCCAAGGTGAACCTTTCCTTTGAAAACGGAGGAAGATAACAGTCTCTCTCCCGCCGAAAGCGCAATAGGCTCTGCATTCGCAGCAAAGCTTTCGGATGTGCTTTGAGATGTTTGGGATGTTGCCTTCGTACCGCTTATATTTTCCGCATCGCCTTTTACGCAAGAGGAAAAAGCGATCGCCGCACACAAAATCAAAGAAATCAAATATAAAATTTTATTCTTCATATTTCCACCAATTTTCATCGAGCATAACGTCGGGAATCTTATCCGTCCATCCGATATAAAAAGCAGTAAGCTCGCTTATTTCGGATTCGGAAAGATTGCCGCCCATCGTAAACATAATATCTTTTTTATAGGGGGAAGCCAGGTATCTTCGCCACATAGTGTTTTTAAGGCTTTCTGCACCGTAAAGGCAAAGCGTGGTAAGAACCACATCCGAGGGGATATATGCCCCTTCTTTTCCGAAAACGATGGAATGTTCGTCTGCTTTAGCATCGCTCCCTCTCCTTGGATTGAGGGCATAGGCAACACCGTTTTTGTTAAAGACGGTAAGGCAGATTACTTCTTCCGTGCCGTATTCAGCTTTGAGAGCTTCTATCATCTTCGTATCGGAAGCGTAACCGATTTCTTTTGCCGCTTGCTCCAACACATCCGTTGTGGCATAGCCTTCTTCATTTATGTTAACGATAACGTCATCATCGTAATACAGCCCCGAAAAGCTTTTTTGTATTTCGAAATTCAATGCAACGCCGTATTTTTTTGCTTCTTTTTCAAGAAATTCAAATGCTTTTTCAAGATATTTCTCCTCAAAATCCAAAATTTCATCGCGCGTCCATTTGCTTTCGAGATCGTCCATATAGAAAAGCACAACGCTTATCTCGCCTTTTAAATTTTGGCACGCGCCCAGTCCATAATCCGGGCGGAATTTATTTACACCCTCAAGCCCCTCCGTAGGTGTTCTGTTGTCACTGTCTATTGGTAAAATTCCGTTTTCTTTAAGTATTTTCACAAAATTATCGGAGAGCAGATAATTTTTGCCGTTACGAATGCAATACCATTTTCCGTCCGACCAGGAGCACTGTGCATTTATCGTAAGACGCGGATATTCTTCCATATAAAGCTCAAAGCCGTAATTTCCAAGATAATCTTCGGGAAGCTCATAATCCACCTTGGAAAAAGCATCATACAAATTTACTTCTACATCTGTTTGATCAAGTATAAAAGTTTTGTTTCTATAGTCAAAATCCTCGCTTAAAAATACATCATACGCATAATCATAGCCGTAAAAAATATATAAAGGGTCTTCTGCGTTATCGGCATAATAAGAAAGTCTGCCCGAAAAAGGGAAATTGTATTTCCAAGCAATTTCAATGTCATCCCCCTTTACCCAAAGATCGAGCACAGTATCCGCAGAATAATATTTTTCACCGTGATATTCGAGTATTCCTGTTTCAACATATCTTAAATCTCCGTGCATTTCTCCGCGAATCCATTCCAATACTGCGCACGAAGTTGACAAAAAACATACACAAATAAGCAAAAACAAAGCAGTAAGACGTTTCAACATAACGCATCCTCCGAAAATCAAGTTCTATATGTAAAATTATACTATACCCTACTGCATTTGTCAAATTCAATATATCATATTAAAGCAATGCTTTTTAAGACCTACGTATATTTCGTTTCTCTCAACCGTTTGGAATCGAGTAGGTAGAATTTAATCCACCTCTCACACCACCGTACGTGCCGTTCGGCATACGGCGGTTCAATTCAAAATTAAATATGTGCTACCTTTTTGTAGTAATCGGAAAGACTGACTAGGCCTCGCTTGGTCAGTTTTT
>JAGATA010000012.1 GCA_017621475.1 Clostridia bacterium | reverse complement strand
TTCCGTCACGGCAAGCCGTGCCACCTCCCTTTACACAAGGGAGGCTTAAAGATAGTTGCCACATCTGTGGCGGTAGGGCGACTACCGCAAGCGGCGGATTGTTCGACGAGCCTAAAGGCTCTGCGTGTGGAATGCCCCAAGGGGGCTTGTGCAAGCCACCGGCACGGCTGGAGGTCATGACTTGCTCATATAAACCTGTGCGATTATATCTGCGCATTTTTCAACGCCTATCTGCGTGCTGTTGAGCACCATAGTATAATTTTTTATATTTCCCCAGGTCTCTCCCGTGTAGTATTTGTAATTGATACTGCGTTTTTTATCCGTGTCGCGCATAAGCTTAGCGGCTTCTTCGGGAGTCGTGCTGTGAAATTTGCATATGCGCTCTTTTTTTGCTTCGGCATCGCCGCATATGAACACATTGAGGGTGTCTGCTTTGCCGCGCAAGATGTAATCTGCAGATCTGCCGACGAAAACGCAAGGGCCTTTCGCGGCAAGATCAAGTATTATCTTTCGCTGAACATTTTGTATATAATCTTCCATAGATTCGCCTGCGCTGTTTCTTCCGACAAAGGCGTAGGAGAATATATTTTTCGAAGGAGCATATTCCGCAAGGCGCTCTATAAATTCGTTCACAAAGCCTGTTTGCTCTGCAATCTTTTCCATAATTTCTTTATCGTAAAAAGGAATGCCGAGCTTTCCCGCAACAAGCTCGCCTATATATTTGCCGCCGCTGCCGTACTCTCTGCCTATGGTGATTATTTTGTTGCTCATAAGGTTGCTCCTTTCAGCACGTTATGTATTTTTGGAGGATTGCAAGCGCTTCCTCATGAACCACACCGTTGCTGATGATGGCACCGTTTATATCACCATCGTATCTTTGCTCGTTTCCGAAAAGGTCGGTTACTTTACCGCCCGCTTCCTCTACGATTATTTTAGCCGCGGCAATATCGCAGTTTTTGTGCTTTGTTCCGGGGTAGATAGCAAGGACGAAATCTCCGTTTGCGACGCAAGCCGCAGAGCGAATTATACTGCCCAGGTCAACGGCATAGGTCTTCATTCCGAGCTCTCCGAAAGCAGGGTAGAGGTTATATTCAGCGCCGGGCCACATATCGAAATTTGCAATGCTCTGCATACCCGCAAGAGGAGAATCGTTTACGTTTATCTTCTCTCCGTTGAGAAAAGCGCCGCCACACTTTACTGCGTAATACATATTATCCGTAAAAGCATCGTATATAACTCCGACGATGGGTTTGCCGTCTTCTACAAGCGCAAGTGAAAATACGGAAACGGGAATATGGCGTGCATACATTGCCGTTCCGTCCACGGGGTCGCATACCCAAACGAGGTTGGAGTTTCCGAACTGTTCTTCCTCTCCGTCAACGGAGTGCGTGGGGAAGGTTTCTTTTACTCTTTCTATAAGGAGCGTGTTTATTTCGGTGTCCGCTTTTGTAACGATGGTCTTATCGTACTTATAATTTGCGCCGTTATCGCCTTTGAAATATTTGAGCGTTATTTTTCCCGCTTCATAAGCTGTCTTCTTTGCAAATTTTAAATATGTTTGTAACATTTTGATCCTCCGATGCAGAGCTTTTTTGCTTATAAAAATATTATAACTCAAATGGAATAAAAGTGCAAGGGGATAAGAAAAAATCCCTTTTGCAAGGGATTTTTCGTGGTTATTTTACCGAAAGCTCTGCTGTGAGAAGCGAGGAAAGGGAGGTGCCTGCATATATTTCAAATTCGCCTGCTTCCGTTACCCACTTGCCGTCGTTGTTTACAAAAGCGAGGTCACGCGCGTTAAGACGGAACGTAATGCGCTTTGATTCTCCTTTTGAAAGGAATATCTTCTTGAACGCGAAAAGATTTTTTTCCGGAGTCATAACGGAGCTTATCATATCCTTATAGTAAAGCTCTACTATTTCTTTACCGTCCATATCGCCTATATTTTTGACGGTGACGCTTACTTCAAAATCTTCTTCCGCGCCTATCTCTTTTTTAGAAACAGAAAGATCGCTGTATTCAAATTCGGTATAGGAAAGACCGTAGCCGAAATCTAAAAGACTGTCCTCATCCACGTCGCAGTATTTGCCCCAATGCCAGCCTGTGTATCTGTTATAGTAGCAGGGAAGCTGACCCGAAGCGCGAGGGTAAGATATGGGAAGCTTGCCGCAAGGGTTAAACTTACCTGCAATAAGCTCTGCGATGCAAAGACCGCCGAGGTCGCCCGGGTTGAACGCTTGAATTACAGCATCCGAAAGCTCGCACACTTCGCCTATGCAAAGCGGTTTGCCCGTGATGAATACCGTGATGACGGGCTTGCCGAGCTCTTTTATTTTTGCGGTAAGCTCGTTCTGAAGCCCTGAAAGTTCAAGGATGGCGCGGTCCTTGCCTTCGCCGTTTTGTGAAAGCTCATCTCCGAGCGCGAGAATTACAACGTCTGCATTTTTTGCGGCGATAAGCGCTTTTTCCATATCGGTGCTATCCGCACCGCAGATGTCGCAACCCTTGGCAAAAGTAACCTCGGAATCTGCGAAAACCTCTTTGATACCGCGAAGAAGTGTATAGTAATCGTTTTTGATAACCGCCCATTCTTCACGGGGGCGGTGGCTTGTGAACGTCCAATCGCCGTATTGATTTATGATGTTATCCGCATTCGGACCGATGACAGCTATTTTTGCGTGCGCTTCTTTCAAGGGTAGCACGCCGTTATTTTTGAGAAGAACAAGGCTTTCTTCCGTAAGCTTTTTGTTAAGTTCTCTATGTTCGCGGCAACCGATAACGCTTTTATCGGGGCGCACCTTGCCCTCGTCGAAAAGACCGAGCGCCATCTTTACACGCAGTATGCGGCGAACGGAATTATCTATAAGCTCTTCCGATATTTCACCGTTTTTGACCTGCTGTGTGACGGATTCAAAGAATTCCTTGCAGTTCATGCTCATATCGTTGCCTGCTTCTATAGCAAGGCGTGCGGATTCATCAAAGCTTTCCGCGGAGCGCTGTTTGGTGCGCATAGACCAGATATTGAACCAGTCCGTTACAACAAAGCCGCAGAAGCCGAGCTCCTCTTTAAGAGTATCGTAAAGAAGCTCTTTGTGCTTTGTAAGAGGTGTTCCGCTTATGGAGCCGTACGCCGTCATAACGGAAGAAGCGCCTGCATTTATTGCTTCTTCAAAGGGAGGAAGGAAAGTTTCGCGTATCTTTCGCATAGACACTTCAGTATCGTATGCGTCGCGCGCGCCGGTTGCCTCTCCGTAACCTATGTAATGCTTGAGGCAAGAAATGACGTTGCCGTCACGCTCGTAACCGCGCACGATCGCCGCACCGAGCTTGCCGATAAGGAACGGATCTTCACCGAATGTTTCGTCAACTCTGCCCCAGCGCGTGTCGCGCGCCATACAAAGAACGGGGGAGAATACCCAATCTATTCCGTCTGCGCAGACCTCTTTTGAAGTTGCCACGCCCATTTCCTCTATAAGCTCCTCGTTCCAGGAGCAGGCACAGGCAAGCTGGGAAGGGAATATCGTGGCTCCGTTTTTAAGCGAATGGCCGTGGATGGCATCTATACCGAATATTGGCGGTATCTTACTGCTTGTTTCCTTTGCTTTTTCGCGAAGCTTATCTGTGCCTTCCCCAAGCTCGTGAAGAAAGGAACCCGTATTAAGTGCTGTAAACCTTTCGTAAGTTCCCGGTTCATTGCCTTGGTCGCTTATCTGAAGCATTTGGAGGACTTTTTCCTCTATTGTCATATTTTCAAGAAGAGAGGTTATCTTCTGTTCGTGCGATGGATTGATTTTCATATGAAAATTCCTTTCGGAGATGATCTATGGAAATAATATATCATTTTTCTTTTCAAAAATCAACATCGAATACGGAGCAAAAGGCGATATTGCTTTTTTATTTTTTATTGTAAAATAACAAAAAATCTCTTGACGGGATTTTTTGTTGTTTAAGGACTAAAAAAGTATAAATATTTCAAGATGGCTTTCGCGTTTTTTGCTTCGGTGAATATAATAATAAAAAAATTATTCAGCGAGGTAGATATGAACAGACAGCGAATCTTTCCGAATCTTTATTCCGTTTTGCGACAGCGCCCACAGGCATATGCAAATATAAGGGGAAGCGAGAATTATTCCGATATTTATGGCTTGATGCTATTTTATCAGACACGGCACGGTGTTATCGTTGCTATAGAGGCGACGGGACTTCCAATTTATACAGAAAGCTGCAAAAAGCCGATTTTTGCTTTACACATTCACGAAGGCGGCGCTTGTACAGGGAATGTGAACGATCCTTTTTCGGATGCTAAAACACATTATAACCCAAATAATTGCCCGCACCCATATCATGCAGGAGATATGCCTCCGCTTTTCGGAGCGAACGGCCGTGCTTTTTCCGTGTTTTTGACGGATAGGCTTACTGTACGAGAAATCGTAGGAAGAACAGCCATCATTCATTTGCATCCGGATGATTTTCATACACAGCCTGCGGGAAATGCAGGGGAAAAGATTGCTTGCGGAGTAATAAAGGCTGTGAGATAGGGAAGTCGGCTAAGTTACTACGTTGTAAAAAAGTGCGATAAATCGCACCCCACCTCATCCGTCAGCTTACGCTGACACCTTCCCCTCAAGGGGAAGGCTCGATTCGCGCAATTTCCTATGTTATAAAGAAAAGAAGGCACTTCATATAGAAGGTACCTTCTTTCTTTATGCGCAGAAAATTTGTTATATTCTTAATTTCCCATTTTCTATATCCGCTATGATCTTTGCAATGGCGTGTTCTTCGTTGCTTACGGTTATATGGTCAGCCGCTGATTTGGCTTCGGGACAGGCGTTTGCAACGGCAAAGCCTATGCCCGCGCTTTTGATCATGGCAATGTCATTGTTATAATCGCCCACGGCGATGGTTTTACTTTGGTCTATGCCAAGGTGATCGCAAAGCTTGGGTAAAACAGAGCCTTTGTTCGCACCTTTGGGCAGGATTTCGTAAAGAGTGCGTTCGGAACGGATAAAATCAAATTCGCGTGATCTGGGATGGGAGAGAAGAAGTTCTTGAAGTGCGAGAATTTTTTCTTCGCTCTCGTCCCCGAAAACTATCTTGGCAAATGGTTCGCTTATATCCTTATAGTCTGCGGTGATATTGGGAATCCCCGTAGCTTTGCGGAAGTTTTTCATAGCCTCGTTTTCTCGGGAAAAATATATACGCTCAAAAGTATAGACCTGTATTCCTATGCTGGCTATGTTTTTGTCTGCATATTCGATAAGCTCCGTAACAGTTTTATCGAGTGTTTTTGCCGAAACATATTCTTTTTTATTGTAATCGTAAAGTCCTCCGCCGTTAATACAGCCGAAAGGTGCATTTGGGTGTATTTTGCTGCATATGCTTTCCATAAAATATGGCATTCTTCCTGTGATAAACGTGAAATATCCGCCCTCGGATTTAAAATATTCGATAGCATCGAGGTTTTCACGGGATATGCTTTTATCGTCTTTCAAAAGCGTTCCGTCAAGATCTGTGCAGATAAGTAGTCCTTTAAATTTGTTCATAAGTGTTCCTTTGCATTTAGAGGGTTATTCGCCTATATTATAAAGTTTTATATTTTTTATTTGTCTATTGTTTTGTAAATACTGACAGCTATTTTTATCGCCCATATATAATATAGCTTTTCCTTTTGTAACCAAGACGTGACCTTTTAAGCCTAACTTACATACATCATTGTAAATTTCATATGGAGATGGGTGCCAATGGGTAATTCCTTCTTCAAAAAATCCTAACGATTTTCTTGATACGGAAAAATATCCATCTCTATTATCGGCTGTAATTTCAGCGCAAATTTCTTCGGTTATTTGCCAATGAATACTTCCTTCAATAAGCTCAAAGCCACCTACAATATTAGGCGTTATAAGCATCATTTTGTAAAGCTCTTCCGATGTTTGCGGAAGCTTGGCGAGCAAACGAATATCGTCGTTTTTAAAGGCGTATTCGTAACTCCGCGTTAAATATATACAATCGGGAAGATGAATGTTTTCGATGTTTAACTCGGCAAACATACTTCGTTCAATAAGAAATTTTACTTGAAATTCTGTTGGAGTATCAAAAAGATTTAATGTTTTTTGATACTCAGAAGCTAGATCGTTGGGCGATCCATCAAAAGATACTTGCCAAATGTTTTTTTCATCTGAAAATGATATTTGATCGAATTCGGGAAAAATATAGGCAATATTATCGAAAATAAAATACTCAAAATCATTTGATTTTTGTTTTATGTATTTAATTGGAAGCTTTCTTGCTTTGGCAGAATTATAAAACCTATATTTTACATCAGCATCTATTCCCAGATAGTAAGGCTTTGAGAAGTCTTTTAAGTATTCTGACTTTTTGTATTCTCTACGTGATTTGGGTATTTTAAAGATGGTAGTTAAGCCGCCGTAGATTAAACCGAATATAATTAGCGGGGAGAAAATAATAAGTAATAAAATAATAATTATTTGTTCGCGCCGTTCATTTTTCAAATATATTACCTTCCAAAATCAGATTTTTATTTATTCTCCTCTATCATACGGTTTATGGTTTCGCGCATAGAAAGGATAAATTTCGCATCTTTGGGGTAGGAGGAGAATGTTATCTCGCCGCATTTTTCAAGTACGGCAAGGATTGTCTCTCTGCCGCAAAGCTTTTCTGCAAGGCAGAGCGCGCGCATATCGCAGAGGGATTCGTAAAAAGCGACAAGTCGCAAACTGCGGTACGGTTTAAGACCGGGTGCGGGATATACGGAATAAGCGTCCCCAGCAGGCGCAAAAGCGTCACCATCCGTTATAACGTAGGGGTTTATATTGCGTTTGGAGAAGCGCGTGTAATAGAAATTATATCCCCAATGGAGAAATCCCGCGATGCGGTATTTCCAAAACTGAGAACCGATAATTCTCGTTCTGGCAAGGGGCATATCGAGGAAACGGTTGGAAACGTCTTTCCATTGTCCGCAGCAATAATACGTCCAAAGGTTTTCGATGTCTGCGTGGAGAAAAGGCTCTATGTGGTCGGAAGCGGGTATGGGGTTATCCACCGCACCCGTTTCGTAAAAATCAAAGTCGGAAAGAGCATCGTATATGGGATAATCTGCAAGAATATCCGCAATCTTGGACTTAACGAGCTGATATTGGGGAAGCTGTTCTTTATTGGGCTCGTCCGAAATGTGGAAGAGCAGGCGGTCTGCAATGCCGAGGGTTTTACATTCATCGATAAGAGAAATGAGAAAGGCCCGCAGGAAAGAAACGTATTCATTGGATGCCGCGTCCGTATCCCAGCCGAAGATGCGTTCGTATCTGCCGTTTACTGTTGCCATAACTTTCGGCGCGTGGTATGCGCCCCATTGCGTGAAAAGATGTGAAATTTCAAACTTTTCAACGCCAAGGCGAAGGCAAATGGAAACGAAGCGGCGGAACTTTTCAAATCCGAATATATATCCATCCTGCGTTTTTTCAATGTCAACGAGCTGCACCGTGGGGCGTTCGCCGCCGACAGCCGTATCAAGCGGTGGAGTGAGCACGGGTGTGAGAATTGTGTTTATACCGTGACGTACAGCGGTTTCAAGATAATTTTCAATAGCCTGCCAATGCTTTTCGGAGAATATTTCAAGCTCGTATGCATCCGCAATGCAGTCGTAGTGTACCCATTGCGCTACGGATATGTTTTGCTGCGGCAGGACCGCATCTATTATGCGAAGGGAAAGGCTTGCTGTAACTTCATCTCCATTTTCCATAAGGAAGCCGACGGTGATGTTATGCTCTTTTGCGGCGGCATTTTTCGGTATTTTTGCCGTTGCATAGATGGAAAAGAGCGAATCTGCGGGAATCTGCACGCTTTCGCCAAGCTCCATAGGAATGAGCAGGTCGGGGTAGAGTCCTGCTTTTTTGCGAAGGTAGTTATCATCATTTCTCGTGGGGTAGCAAGGGAAACGGACAGGCATATGCTCTATTCGTTCGAAGGAAATATCGAGCTCGGAACGGCAGATGAGCGTGCCGTAATCGCAAAGACGCCAACCGGGAACGTCCTTTGCCGTATATGCGAGGATGAAGTGAAACTCTTCACCGCGAAGCACGCTTGCGTGCGTCAGTATAGGCTTGGTTTCTATAGCTTCATCGGTAAAGCATTTTTCAAGGGAGGAGAGAAGTTTTATTTGCGCTGACATAATAAGATGCCTTTCTGAGTGGTTTTATTAAGTATAGCACAGAAAGGGCAAAAACGCAACGCTTGAAAAATAAAAAAGCAACCGTAACGGTTGCTTTTGGCGGAGAAGGAGAGATCGTCTAGCCACGCTGTGCGTGGCGTTGCACGCGCACAATTTCTAAATTCGTCCGCATTTTCGGTAAACTCAAAAGCGGACTCATTAAGAAATAGTAGCTTGTCGCCGTCGAAAAACAACCGTTCAGGTTGTTTTGCTCGGCTCCCTCTCTTGCCGGCAAGCCGTCGCTCGAGTTCAAATCTCTCGAATAAAATAAAAAAGCAACCGTAATGGTTGCTTTTGGCGGAGAAGGAGAGATTTGAACTCTCGCGCCGGATAATAGCCCGACCTACACCCTTAGCAGGGGCGCCTCTTCGGCCTCTTGAGTACTTCTCCGAATAATTAAAGATATGAAATTGCACCTCTTTTATAAGGCTTGATTATTTTAACATATTACTTAGTATTTGTCAAGGGGTTTATGAGAAATATTTTAGAAAGATTACTTGGCTTTGTTTTCTGCAAGACCGAGGATGTAGTCTGCGGAGACGTTGTAGTATTTACAAATGCGTATCATATCTTCAAGTGAGGGCTCGGTCTTTCCCGTTTCGATGTAGGAAAGCTTTCTTTGCGTTATTTGCAGGTCGCGCGCAACCTCTGATTGGGTCTTTTTGTGCGGTAGGTCTTCCCGCAATTCTCTTATTCGTTCATACCAAGTTTTCATCATAAACACCTCTTGAAAATATTATATCAAGATAATAATTGTCTATTGACTTTTAGATAAAAATTGTCTATAATATGTAATATAGACGAATTTCGTCTAAAATAAACGGAATGTATGGAGAAAATATAGTTATGAATGAATCTTTGTATAAGCAATTAACTCAGGCTGCTTTTGTACTTACGAATAGTCTCAAGAACAAAGCGAAAATAGCGGAGTTGAAAAACGGTATTATAGAGAAAAAGAGATTGCAAGAAGACGAATTGGATAATAAAATAAAAGATGAGAAACGGTCTGCCGATAATTATGGCAAAATAGGAATTGCTATATCAATATTTGGTATTGCAGAGGGAGTATGTTGGGTTTTGCCTGGTATAATAACCAACGAGGGAGGAGCTGCAGCTATTGGGATAACAGTTCTGGCTATTTCTTTATCAATCTTCTTATTAATGAAAGTATTACGCAAAAATGTTCGGCTTACCGCTGAGGTAAATATAGAAGTTTTAAAGGAAGAATTTGAAAAAATAAAAAAAGAAAACAAGGTCTATGAAAAAGAAGTTAATGAAAAAATAAAAGAGATAGAAAAAATCGATAAAGAATGTTGGGAGGTTGGAAAGCATTTTCTTGATTTCTTGCCTGAAAAATACAGAAATAGTCAAGCTATCGCTTTCTTGGGAGAAGCGGTAAAAAATTGTCGTGCGGATACTTTGAAAGAAGCTATAAATTTATACGAGACAAAGGTAGAGAGTGATGCGAGATGGGCTGCCGAAATGGAAATAAAACGAGAGGAAGCGGCATTGCAATCTGCCCATATGCAAGAGATGGAAAGAATAGCAAAAGAAATGAGTGTAACCCAAAAGAATATTGAAGACGATATTTCCAAAATAAAACTAATGGAATACTATGATATTATGAATAAGGAATAAGAAAAACCTCCTCGGATTTGATTTTATCCGAGGAGGTTTTTAGCAAAGTTCTTTTGCCTACTTTTCTCGAAAGAAAAGTAGGTCAAGCCATTTTATCGGAAAGCTGTGCGCCGCCGAGGATGTGGAAATGGAGGTGGGGAACGGACTGGCAAGCGTCTGCGCCGCAGTTGGAGATAACGCGGTAGCCGTTCGTAATGCCCGCTTCTTTTGCAATGGCGGGGATCTTCTCAAAAATGTACGCAACGATGGCGGAGGTTTCGCCGTTTACTTCGTCAACGCAAGCGATGTGCGTTTTGGGAATGACGAGGATGTGAACGGGTGCTTGGGGGGCAATGTCATAAAAGGCAAGGATCTTTTCGTCCTCATACGCTTTTTTTGAGGGGATATCGCCGTTTATGATCTTACAGAAAAGGCAGTTTTCTACCATAATTATATATACTCCTTTAAATCATACCTCCCGATGTTCGCTCGGGAGGAGTTTTTCTATTATAGGAAATTACGCTGAAACAGACAAAAACCTCTTCCGTCAGCTTACGCTGACACCTTCCCCAAAGGGGAAGGCTTTTGTGCCCTCCCCTTTGGGGAGGGTGTCACGACTTTTGTCGTGACGGGAGAGGTTGAGAGCGATTTATCATAAATTTATTTTACGATGTCTTCAACGATGGAGGGAAGAGCCGCGAGAGCTTCGCCAAGCTTAGTGGGGTCTTTAGCACCTGCTGTTGCGCTGTCGGGTCTGCCGCCGCCGCCACCGCCAACGTAAGCGGAGATACCCTTGATAACGACGGGAGCTTTAACGCCTGCTTTAACGGCGTTCTTGCCGCATACGCAGCAGATCGTGAGCTTGCCGTCCACAAGGGAGGAGATAGCCGCAACGATGTTGTCATCGCTTGCTTTGATGTCGTCGCCAAGGGCGCGTACTGTGTTCATGGGCATATCCGTTTCCATAGAGGCAACTTTGATGCCGCAGGGAAGTACCGTAGCGCCTGCAAGCATATTTGCAACACCTGCTTTAGCGAGCTTGAGGTTTGCTTCTTCGAGCGCTTTCTTTGCTTCCTTGAGATCGGATTCGAGTGTCTTTATCTTTGTTGTAATATCTTTTTCGTCGTTTGCTTTGAGCGCTGACATAACATTTGCAACTGTGGAGATCTTGCCGTTTACGTAGTTGTATGCTTCAATACCCGTAACAGCTTCGATTCTTCTTGTGCCTGCGGCAACGGAGCTTTCGGAAAGTATCTTGAAAAGACCGATATTGCCCGTGTTCTTAACGTGAGCACCGCCGCAAAGCTCTGCGGAGAAATCTCCCATACGAACAACGCGAACCGTTGCGCCGTATTTTTCGCCGAAGAGGGCGATAGCGCCGGACTTCTTCGCACTTTCGATGTCTGTTTCTTCTGCTGTTACTGCGATAGCTTCGAGGATCTTTTGGTTTACAAGGCGTTCAACCTGTGCAAGCTCGTCCTGGCTTACCGCTGCGAAATGTGTGAAGTCGAAGCGTGCAACCTTGTCGTTTACAAAGGAGCCTGCCTGCTGAATATGAGTGCCGAGGACTTTGCGGAGAGCTGCGTCGAGGAGGTGAACTGCGGAGTGGTTGCGGGAGATAGCGGCGCGTCTGTCTGTGTCGAGAGAAAGCGTTACCGTTTCGCCAACAGAAAGAGAGCCGGATTCGATCTTGCAGATGTGCATATAAACGCCGTCGTTTTTCTTTGTATCCGTAACGAGAGCAGTGCCGTTTGCGCCAGTGATAACGCCCGTGTCGCCGACTTCGCCGCCGCCTTCGCCGTAGAATACGGTCTTGTCCGTAACGATAACGGCGTTTTCGCTTGCAATTTCGCAAAGCTCGTCTGTTTCGCTGTCGATAATGGCAACTATTTTGCCTTCAACGGACGTGTTTTCGTAACCTTCGAATACTGTTTTAACGGACGTATCGATAAGGGAGTTCATGCTGTCATCCCAACCGCTGATATTGCCGCGTGCGGCGCGTGCGCGCTGCTTTTGCGCTGCGAGGTTTTCTTCAAAGCCTTTTTCGTCAACGCCGATGCCGTTTTCCTCTGCGATCTCACGCGTGAGGTCAAGCGGGAAGCCGTATGTGTCGGAGAGTTTGAACACGTCTGCGCCTGCAAGCTCTGCTTTGCCCTGTGCTTTTGCATCGGAGATGAGCTTTTCGAGAAGGTTCATACCTGCTTCAACAGTTGCGTTGAAGCGGTCTTCTTCCATACGAACGATCTTCTGAATATAGTCCAGCTTTTCCGTGAGCTCGGGGTAAGCTGTTTTATTTTCGTTTGCAACGACAGCCATAACGTCATAAAGGAATGCGCCCTTGATGCCGAGGATTCTGCCGTGGCGGCAAGCTCTTCTCATAAGTCTGCGCAGAACATAGCCGCGGCCTTCGTTGGAGGGCATTACGCCGTCCGCGATAAGGAATGCGGAAGCGCGGGAGTGATCTGCGATGATACGAAGGGAAACGTCTGCTTTTTCATTTTCTTTATATTTAACGCCTGCTTTGGCGCTTACAGCGGAAATGATGTTCTGGATCGTGTCAACCTCGAACATATTGTCAACGCCCTGCATAATGCAGGCAAGACGTTCAAGACCCATACCTGTATCGATATTTTTTGTAGCAAGTTCTGTGTAGTTGCCGTTGCCGTCGTTATTGAACTGGGAGAATACGTTGTTCCAGATCTCCATATAGCGGTCGCAATCGCAGCCGGGGCGGCAGTCGGGGCTTCCACAGCCGTATTTTTCGCCGCGGTCGAAGTATATTTCGGAGCAAGGACCGCAAGGACCGCTTCCGTGCTCCCAGAAGTTATCGGCTTTGCCGAGACGAACGATGTGTTCTTCGGGTACGCCTATTTTGTCTTTCCAGATGTTGTATGCTTCATCGTCCTGCTCGTAAACGGAGGGCCAGAGAAGATCTGCGGGAATTTCGAGAGTTTTGGTGAGAAATTCCCAAGCCCAGCTGAGGGCTTCTTCTTTGAAGTAATCTCCGAAGGAGAAGTTGCCGAGCATTTCGAAGAACGTGCCGTGGCGTGCCGTGTAGCCGACATGTTCAATATCGTTTGTGCGGATGCACTTTTGGCAGGTTGCCATACGGCGGCGGGGAGGTTCGGCTTCGCCTGTGAAATATTTTTTAAGCGGAGCCATACCCGCAACTATGAGAAGAAGCGATTTGTCGCTTTCGGGAACGAGGGGGTAGCTTCCGCGGGCAAGGTGATCTTTGGATTCGAAGAAAGAAAGATACTTTGCGCGCAGGTCGTTAAGAGATGTCCATTTCATATGAGTGTCCTCTTTTTTTAAAATTTAGGGGGAAGGGGAGAAGCCCCAATTACCCATTTTAATATTATATATTTATTATATTGTTATATAAACAAAAAGTCAATATTATTTGAATAAAACTTAAAAATTATACTTGACATAGGAAAAAACTTGTGATATAATTTCATACTGCATTATAATTGCTTGTAATGGCGGCTTTTTTTAAGTCACGTTAAAAAAGAACCGTTTCAGGCTTTTGAATACAATTTTCCGCCTGCAATACGGCAGACGGACGGCGCAACTCACATAAATTTTTGAATGGAGTGATTGTATTGAGAACAAAACCGAGAAAACTTGGTAAAGTTACGAGAATGTCATTTGCAAAAGTTGAAGAGATATTGGAAATGCCGAATTTCCTCGATATCCAGAAAAAGTCTTATAAATGGCTTTTGGATAAGGGTATCACGGAAGTTCTTAATGAAGTTTCCCCTATCGTTGACTACGCAGGCAACCTCGTTATCGAATTCGTGGACTACAACCTCAGCGATACACCCAAATGTTCCGTTGAGGAAAGCAAGGAACGCGACGTAAACTATGCAGCCCCCTTGCGTGTAACAGTAAGACTCACGAACAGATCCACGGGCGAAGTTAAACAGCAGGATATATTCATGGGCGATTTCCCGCTTATGACGGAAACAGGTACGTTTGTTATCAATGGTGCTGAACGTGTTGTTGTATCCCAGCTTGTTCGTTCCCCCGGTATGTACTATGAGATCCAGACCGATAAAGTCGGCAAGAACAGCTATGCCGGCACGGTTATTCCTTACCGCGGCGCTTGGCTTGAATATGAAACGGATATGAACGACGTTTTCTATGTTAAGATAGACAAGAACCGCAAGATCCCCGTAACAACTCTTATCCGCGCACTTGACGAAGCTGTTTCCACTTCCACCGACATCAAAACATATTTCGGTGAAGACAGCAAGATCGTAAATACCCTCGAAAAAGACGGTATGCAGGCCGAAGCGGAAAAGAACGGCACGACCCCTTACGAAGAAGCTCTTAAAGAGATCTACAAGAAGATGCGCCCCGGCGAACCTCCGCTTGTTGAAAGTGCACAGCTTCTTCTTAACAACCTCTTCTTCGATCCCAAGAGATATGACCTTGGCAACGTCGGCAGATACAAGTTCGACAAAAAGGTTGCTCTGGGCAAGCGTATAACAAACAAGAAGCTGACACGCCCCGTTATCAATCCCATCACGGGTGAGATACTCTTTGATGCGGGTAAGATACTTACTTACGATGAAGCTATGATCATCGAAAACGCAGGTGTAAACGAGGCTTACGTTCAGATCGAAGACGAAAAAGAAATAAAAGTATTCGGCAACGGAATGGTTGACCCTGCAAAGGTGCTTGGCTGTGACCTTCGCGAAGTCGGCATAAATGAGAAAGTTAAGCTCTCCCTCCTTCTTCAGATGCTCGAAGAAGTTGGCGGCGACTTTGACGAGCTCAAGAAGCAGGCGCGCGACCGTGCTGCGGAACTTTCTCCCAAGCACATCACAAAGGACGATATCTTTGCTTCCATCAACTACCTTATCTGCCTTTCCCATAACATCGGCACACCCGACGACATCGACCACCTCGGCAACCGTCGTATCCGTGCTGTCGGCGAACTTATCCAGAACCAGCTTCGTATCGGTTTCTCCAGAATGGATAAGATCATCAAAGAGCGTATGACGATTCAGGACGCAGAATCCCTTACACCTCAGGCGCTCATCAACATCCGCCCCGTTGTTGCGGCTATCCGCGAATTCTTCGGTTCATCCCCTCTTTCCCAGTTTATGGACCAGAACAACCCCTTGGCGGAACTTACTCACAAACGCCGTCTTTCCGCGCTCGGCCCCGGCGGTCTTTCCCGTGACCGTGCTTCTTTTGACGTTCGTGACGTTCACTACACACACTTCGGCCGTATCTGCCCCATTGAAACACCTGAAGGTCCTAACATCGGTCTTATTTCCTACCTTGCAACATACGCTAAGATAAACGATTACGGCTTTATCGAAGCTCCTTACCGCAAGATTGACAAGGCTACGGGCAAGATCACGGATATAGTTGAATATATGACGGCTGACGTTGAAGATAACTTCATCATCGCTCAGGCAAACGAACCCGTTGACGAAGAAGGAAGATTTATCAACAAGCGCGTTACGGTCCGCGACCGCGCAGAGATCATTGAAGTTGACGCAAGCGTTCCCGATTATATCGACGTTTCCCCCAAGATGGCAATATCAGTTGCCACAGGCCATATTCCTTTCCTTGAAAACGATGACAACGCCCGCGCACTTATGGGTTCCAACATGCAGAAGCAGGCAGTTCCGCTTCTCACAACGGACTCTCCTATCGTTGGTACGGGTATGGAATATAAGGCGGGTATCGACTCCGGTGTTTGCGTTCTTGCAAAGAGTGAAGGCGTTGTTGAATACGTATCCTCCGAAAAGATAGTTGTTGTACGCCCCAACGGCGTAAAAGATGCTTACACACTCCTCAAGTTCAAACGCTCCAACCAGGGTAACTGCGTAAATCAGAGACCTATCGTAAGTGTTGGCGACGTAGTTAAAGAAGGCGAAGTCCTTGCGGACGGTGCCGCTACGGACAAGGGTGAGATCGCGCTCGGTAAGAACGCCCTCATCGGCTTTATGACTTGGGAAGGTTACAACTACGAGGACGCTGTTCTTCTTAACGAGCGCCTTGTAAGAAATGACGTTTATACATCTATTCACATAGAAGAATATCTTATGGAGTCCAGAGATACAAAGCTCGGACCCGAAGAGATCACACGCGAGATCCCCAACTGCGGTGATGACGCGCTCAAAGACCTCGATGCAGACGGTATCGTTCGCATCGGTACGGAAGTTCACGCAGGCGATATCCTCGTAGGTAAGGTTACACCTAAGGGTGAAACCGAACTTACTGCGGAAGAAAGACTTCTTCGCGCTATCTTCGGCGAAAAGGCCCGCGAAGTGCGTGACACATCCTTGAAACTTCCTCACGGTACAAGCGGTGTCGTTTCCGATATCCGCGTATTCTCCCGTGAAAACGGCGACGACCTCGCTCCCGGCGTAAACAAAGCAGTTAAGGTCTACGTCGCTCAGAAACGTAAGATCTCCGTTGGTGACAAAATGGCCGGACGTCACGGTAACAAAGGTGTCGTTTCCCGTATTCTTCCTCCCGAAGATATGCCTTACTTGGCAGACGGTACACCCCTTGACATCGTGCTCAACCCCCTTGGCGTTCCTTCCCGAATGAATATCGGTCAGGTGCTTGAAGTTCACCTTGGCATTGCTGCAAGAGAGCTTGGCGTTAAGGTTATGACGCCCGCGTTCGACGGCGCAAAAGAAAAAGATATTACGGAAGCTCTTACGGAAGCAGGTCTTTACCGCGAGATCCTTCCCGGCGAAAACTTCTTCGGTAAATCCGTTTACGAAGAAACCGTTGATGAAGAAGGCAACAAGGTTTATAACCTCGTTCCCGCAGATCAGCTTGCCGATAAAGAATGGATCAAAGAAAAGATCGCTGAAAAGAAACTTAAAACAGTTGACGGTAAGCGCATCCTTTACGATGGACGTACAGGTGAACCTTTCGATAACCCTGTAACGGTTGGTATTATGTACTACCTCAAACTCCATCACCTCGTTGACGATAAGATTCACGCAAGAAGCACAGGTCCTTACTCCCTCGTTACACAGCAGCCTCTCGGCGGTAAAGCGCAGTTCGGCGGTCAGCGTTTCGGTGAAATGGAAGTTTGGGCACTTGAAGCATACGGCGCTGCTTACACACTCCAGGAAATCCTCACGGTTAAATCCGACGATGTTACGGGACGTGTTAAAGCATATGAAGCTATCGTTAAAGGCAAGAACATTCCCACTCCGGGTGTTCCCGAAGCGTTCCGAGTTCTTGTTAAGGAACTTCAGTCCTTGGCTCTTGACGTTCGCGTTCTTGATGAAGAAGGCAATGAAATAGAACTTTCTCAGCTCTGCGAAGAAGAGGAAGAAATGAACGAAAACAGAATCACAGCCGACGATGTAGGTAAGACTGTCGAAACTGACGGCGACTCTCGCGATATTACTATCCTTGAAGACCTCAGAGATCAGGCAAGCCTTGATGACGAGGGGGATTCCGAAGAGGACGAAGAGGACGAAGACGACGAAGAATATGACGATTTCGATGACGAAGAGATCTATGAAGATTACGATGACACCGAAAATTACGACGAATAATTAAGGGAGGGGAAAATAATGGCTAAGAACACTTTTGATTCAATTAAAATAGGTCTTGCATCTCCCGATATGATAAGATCTTGGTCTTCCGGCGAAGTTACAAAGCCCGAAACGATCAACTACAGAACGCTCCGCCCCGAACGCGACGGCTTGTTCTGCGAAAAAATATTCGGACCTACAAAAGACTGGGAATGTCTTTGCGGTAAATATAAACGCGTTCGCTACAAAGGAAAGGTCTGCGAAAAGTGCGGCGTTGAAGTTACAACAAAGAAAGTACGCCGTGAAAGAATGGGTCACATCGAGCTTGCCGCTCCCGTTTCCCACATCTGGTATTTCCGCGCCATTCCTTCCAGAATGGGTCTTCTTCTTGATATCTCCCCCAGACTTCTTGAAAAAGTTCTCTATTTTGCACAGTATATAGTTCTTGATCCCGGCAGCGCGCCCGTTGAAAAGAAACAGCTTCTTTCCGAACGCGAATACCGCGATCTTTATGAAAAATATGAAGATGACTTCCGCGTTGGCATGGGCGCGGAAGCCATCAAAGAGCTTCTTTCCGAGCTTGACCTCGAAGCACTTTCCAAAGAGCTTCGCGACGAGCTTGAAAGATCTTCCGGTCAGAAGAAGCTCCGTATCATCAAGCGTCTTGAAGTTGTTGAGGCTTTCCGCAAGTCCGGCAACAGACCCGAATGGATGATACTCGACGTTGTTCCCGTTATCCCTCCGGATATCCGTCCTATGGTACAGCTCGACGGCGGCCGTTTCGCAACGTCCGACCTTAACGACCTCTACCGCAGAGTTATAAACAGAAACAACCGTCTTGCAAAACTTATGGAGCTTTCCGCACCCGAGATCATTATCCGCAACGAAAAGCGTATGCTTCAGGAAGCTGTTGACGCACTTATCGACAACGGCCGCCGCGGTAAATCCGTTACGGGCGGTTCCTCCAACAGACCTCTCAAATCTCTTTCCGAAATGCTCCGCGGTAAGCAGGGTCGCTTCCGCCAGAACCTTCTCGGTAAACGTGTTGACTATTCCGGACGTTCCGTTATCGTTGTAGGTCCTACGCTCAAGATCTACCAGTGCGGTCTTCCCAAAGAGATGGCGCTCGAGCTCTTCAAGCCTTTCGTTATGAAACGCCTTGTTGAAACTCAGAACGCTTCCAATATCAAAGATGCTAAAAAGAAAGTTGATAAGGCTTCCAACGAGGTTTGGGACGCACTCGAAAACGTTATCAAGGATCATCCTGTTCTTCTTAACCGTGCGCCTACACTTCACCGTCTTTCCATTCAGGCATTTGAACCCGTGCTCGTAGAGGGCAGAGCTATCAAGCTTCACCCCCTCGTTTGCGCCGCGTTCAACGCCGACTTCGACGGTGACCAGATGCCTGTTCACATTCCTCTTTCCAGCGAAGCTCAGGCGGAAGCAAGATTCCTTATGCTTTCCGCAAACAACTTCTTGAAGCCTGCCGACGGTAAAGCCGTTACCGTTCCTTCCCAGGATATGGTGCTTGGTTCTTACTACCTTACTATCGATAAGGCGGGCGAGCCCGGCGAAGGCAAGATCTTCCGCGACTTCGACGAAGCTATGATGGCTTACGAAAACGGTCAGCTCGGTATCCACGCGCCCATTAAGGTTCGCGTTTCCAAGGAGATCGACGGCGTTGTTCATACAAAGCTTATCAATGCGACACTCGGCCGTATGATCTTCAACAAGCCCATTCCTCAGGACCTCGGCTTCGTTGACAGAAGCGATCCCGACAAACTCCTTGACCTTGAAGTTGACTTCACAACGGCTAAGAGCGAGCTCGGCAAGATCGTTGACCGTACAATCAAAATGCACGGACCCACCGTTATGGCTGAAGTGCTTGACGCTATCAAGTCCAACGGTTATAAATATTCCACAAGAGCATCTATCTCCATCTCCGTTCTCGATATGGTAGTACCTCCCCAGAAGCAGGAGATCGTTCACGATGCTGAAAAGAAAGTCGAAAGAATCGCAAAGGACTTCCGCCGCGGTCTTCTTTCCGACGACGAACGCTACAGAAGCGTTATCTCTGTTTGGGATAAGGCTACAAAGGACGTAACGGATGCCCTCCAGAAGGGTCTTGACAGATACAATCCTATCAAGATGATGAGTGATTCCGGTGCCCGTGGTTCTATCTCCCAGATGAAACAGCTTGCCGGTATGCGCGGTCTTATGGTGTCCACATCCGGTAAAACAATGGAACTTCCCATTAAGAGTAACTTCCGCGAAGGCCTTACGGTGCTTGAGTACTTCGTAGGTGCGCGTGGTTCTCGTAAAACGCTTTCGGATACGGCTCTTAAAACAGCTGACTCCGGTTACCTTACACGCCGTCTTGTTGACGTTTCCCAGGAAGTTATCGTTCGCGAAACAGACTGCGGTACAACAGAAGGTATTTGGGTTTACGACCTCGTTGACGGAGACGAAACGATCGAAAAACTCGAAGAAAGACTTCCCGGCAGAACACTCGTTGACACTGTTACCAACCCCGCAACGGGCGAAGTTATTGCCGAAGCAGGTGATCTTATTACACCTGCACAGGCTTCCAAGATCGTTGCCGCAGGCGTTGAAAAGGTTCACGTTCGTTCCATCCTCAAGTGTAAGTGCCGCCACGGTATTTGCGCTAAGTGCTACGGTAATGACCTTGCAACAGGTAAACTTGTTGCAACTGGCGAAGCTGTCGGCGTAATCGCGGCTCAGTCCATCGGTGAACCCGGTACACAGCTTACTATGAGAACGTTCCATACAGGTGGTATCGCAGGTGCCGATATTACGCAGGGTCTTCCCCGTGTTGAAGAAATCTTCGAAGCTCGCAGACCCAAGAAAGTTGCTACACTTGCGGAATACTCCGGTACTGTTCGCATTCAGGATGCTAAACGTGCAAGAAACGTTATCATCACAAGCGATGACGGCGAAGATCACGTATATCCCATTCCTTACGGTACAAAGATCCTCCTCGAAGAAGGTTCTTACGTATTGCGCGGCGATCTTATCACAGAAGGTAACCTCGCTCCCGCAGACATCGCAAGAGTTCAGGGTCTTGAAGCTGCTTACGATTATATTACCCGCGAAGTTCAGCGTGTGTATAAGAGCCAGGATATCAAGATCAACGATAAGCATATCGAAGTTATCGCACGTCAGATGACACGCAAGGTTCGCATCGAAGAAAGCGGCGACACAGAGCTTCTTTACGGTGCAGTTGTTGACATTGCAGAATTCAATGATGAAAACCAGAAGATACAGGAACGTATCGATGCGGGCGAAAGAACGCTTCGCTTTGCAGAGGCTTCTCCTATGCTTCTCGGTATCACAAAGACTGCTATTCAGACAGAATCCTTCCTTTCTGCCGCTTCCTTCCAGGAAACAACAAAGGTTCTTACGGAAGCAGCTATCAAGGGTAAGGTTGACCACCTTATCGGTCTTAAGGAAAACATCCTTATCGGTAAACTTATTCCCGCAGGTACGGGTCTTAAGAAGTACCGCGATATTGAGATCCAGAAGGTTGAACCCGAAGAAGACGCTGACGAAAGCGCAATCGTTTAATAAACAATTATCACCGCAGATGAAAATCTGCGGTGATTTTGCGTTTTAGCAAGGCAAAAAAATGCGGTGTTGATTTTTCGTCGCAGTTATGGTACAATAATAAAAGAGGCAGAAAAATGCGTTTTACCGGAAAGAAGCAGGGAAGTACTCCCTTGTGCGCTTGTCCGCGAAATACGCACCGAAGTTTGCAAAATGCGGAAAAACACGAAATTTTTTGCGAAAATGCACTAAAAAACGTAAAATTCCCGTTGACAAATCACAAAATAAGTGATAAAATATAGCATATGTGACTATGTGTTAAAACACGTCTTTTAAAGTCAACATAAAAATGAAAGGAATCAAATGTAATATGTCAACCGACGGCCCTTTGCCTATGTTAGTGGCAGGACTTGCTCAGTCCAAAAAGCTCATCAAAGGAGGAATGGCTTCATCGGCTTTTATTGCAAAAGATGCCGACGCCAAGATAATAAATCAAGTGGCAGATCTTTGCCGTGTGAACGGTGTTCCGTTCAATAACGCGATGACAAAGAGAGAAATCGGAACAATGTGCGGAATAGACGTGGATTGTGCCGTTTCAGTCATATTAAAACAACTCATTTAATTAAGATATTCTCCCTTTTTCGGAGTGCGTTCCGAAAAACAGGATTATATAAACATTTATATCTATCAAAAAAAGAGGAGGTGCGATATGCCAACCTTTAACCAGCTTGTTCGCTCAGGACGTGAAAAACGCGAGTACAAGTCTAAGTCCCCTGTACTTCAGAAGAACTTCAACACTCTTACGAAGTCCTACACGGAACTTTCCGCTCCCCAGAGACGCGGTGTTTGCACAAAGGTTACTACGACAACACCGAAGAAGCCTAACTCCGCTCTTCGTAAAATTGCCAGAGTAAGACTTACAAACGGACTTGAAGCAACCTGCTATATCCCCGGTATCGGACACAATCTTCAGGAGCACTCTGTAGTTCTTATCAGAGGCGGAAGAGTACGTGACCTTCCCGGTGTACGTTACCACATCATCCGTGGTGCGCTTGATACACAGGGCGTTGCCAACCGTAACCAGAGCCGTTCTAAATACGGTGCTAAACGCGGTAAAAAAGCAGCAAAATAATTTAGCTAAACAAAGGTAAAACTTAAAAGATGTCTAACGCATGCTTTTGCATTTTGACAGATAAGAATGTTTATACCCGCTCTTTGCGAGGACAAACACCTCTTTCAAAATATCAAAAGAGCATGACGGGAGGAAAACTTTCGAGTACCTATGAGATTCATTTTATGTGAAGGAGGGAAGACAAATGCCTAGAAGAGGTCAAATTTCCAAAAGAGATGTATTGCCGGATCCTATGTATAACTCCAAGCTCGTAACAAAGCTTATCAACGCAGTTATGGAAGACGGTAAGAAGGGTGTTGCGCAGAAGATCGTTTACGATGCTTTCGCAGCAGTTGAAGCTAAAACCGGAAAGAACGCGCTTGAAGTATTCCACGAAGCTTTCGAGAATATTATGCCCGTACTTGAAGTTAAGGGTCGCCGCGTAGGTGGTGCTACTTACCAGGTTCCGATGGAGGTTCGCCCTGAAAGAAGACAGACTCTCGGTCTTCGTTGGCTCGTTATGTTCGCACGCAAACGCGGCGAAAGAACAATGGCCGACAAACTCGCAGCTGAAATTACAGACGCACTTGCAAACATCGGCGGCGCAGTTAAGAAAAAAGAAGAAACTCACAAAATGGCTGAAGCTAACAAAGCTTTTGCTCATTACAGATATTGATCTTAAGCGGATGTTATCTCCGCTTAAGGTTATTCAAAAATTTATAATGCATATTATAAGGAGCTACAATTATGTCTAGAGAATACCCGCTCGAATTAACTCGTAACATCGGTATCATGGCTCATATAGATGCAGGTAAAACAACGACAACAGAAAGAATTTTGTTCTACACCGGTAAAACACACAAGATCGGTGAAACTCACGACGGTTCCGCTACGATGGACTGGATGGAACAGGAGCAGGAAAGAGGTATTACAATCACTTCCGCTGCTACTACATGCTTCTGGAAAGGCAACCGTATAAACATCATCGATACTCCCGGACACGTTGACTTCACAGTTGAAGTTGAACGTTCCCTTCGTGTACTTGACGGTTCTGTAACAGTTTTCTGTGCTAAAGGCGGTGTTGAACCTCAGTCTGAGACAGTATGGCGCCAGGCAGACAAATACGGCGTTCCGAGAATGGCTTACGTTAACAAGATGGACATCACAGGTGCTAACTTCTACCGTGTTGTTCAGATGATGAAAGACAGACTCAAAACAAACCCTCTCGTAATTCAGTTGCCTATCGGTAAGGAAGATACATTCCGCGGAATCATCGACCTTGTAAATATGGAAGCTGACGTTTACTACGACGATATGGGTAAAGATATGAGAACAGAGCCTATTCCTGCTGATATGATGGCGGAAGCTGAAAAATATCACCAGGAACTCGTAGAAGCTGTTGCCGAAACAGACGAAGAGCTCTTCCTCAAGTACTGCGACGGTGAAGAAATCACTGTTGACGAACTCAAAAAAGCTATCCGTACAGCTACGATCGCGAACAAGCTTGTTCCCGTTTGCTGCGGTACATCCTATAAAAACAAAGGCGTTCAGAAACTTCTCGACGCTGTAATCGATTATATGCCCGCACCTGTTGACGTTCCCAACATCAAGGGTATCAACCCCGATACAGGTGATGAAGAAGAAAGAGCTACTTCCGACAGTGAGCCTTTTGCTGCTCTTGCATTCAAGATCGCAACAGACCCCTTTGTTGGTAAGCTTTGCTTCTTCCGCGTATATTCCGGTGTTATCCACTCCGGTGAAACGGCTTACAACCCCGAAAAGAAGAGCCGTGAACGTTTTGGTAGAATTCTTCAGATGCACGCTAACTCCAGACAGGATATCGACGTAGTTTACTCCGGTGATATCGCTGCTATCGTTGGTACAAAGAACACCACAACAGGTGACACTCTTTGCGATGAAGATCATCCTATCATCCTCGAATCTATGGAATTCCCCGAACCTGTTATCAAGGTTGCTATTGAACCTAAGTCCAAAGCCAGCCAGGAAAAAATGGGCATCGCTCTTTCCAAGCTCGCTGAAGAAGACCCCACGTTCAAGACATACACAGACGAAGAAACAGGTCAGACAATTATCGCCGGTATGGGCGAGCTTCACCTTGAAATTATCGTAGACAGACTTCTCCGTGAATTCAAAGTAGAAGCAAACGTTGGTAAACCTCAGGTTTCCTACAAAGAAACAATTACTAAATCCGTTAACGAAGATTGCAAATATGCACGTCAATCCGGTGGTAAAGGTCAGTACGGTCACGTTAAGATTACTGTTGAACCCAACGAAGTTGGTAAGGGTTACGAATTCATCAACAACATCTCCGGCGGTAGCATTCCGAAGGAATACATTCCCGCTGTTGACGCAGGTATCCAGGGCGCTATGCAGACAGGTGTACTTGCAGGCTACAATGTTGTTGACGTAAAAGTTACACTCTACGACGGTTCTTATCACGAAGTAGACTCTTCCGAAATGGCATTTAAGATTGCCGGTTCTATGGCGTTCAAGAACGCTATGAGAAAAGCAAGCCCCGTAATCCTCGAACCCGTTATGAAGGTTGTAGTTATTACTCCCGATGACTATATGGGCGACATTATGGGCGACATCAACTCCCGCCGCGGTCAGATCCAGTCTATGGAACCCGTTGCAGGTGCTCAGCAGATCACTGCTATCGTTCCTCTTGCTAATATGTTCGGTTACGCAACGGAACTCCGCTCCAGAACACAGGGACGCGGTCAGTACTCTATGGAACCCAGCCACTTCGAACAGGTTCCGAAGAGCATCGCCGACGAGATCATCGCCGGCAGAGCAAGCAAATAATTATTGTTTGCCCTAAAAATTTTATAAAATCAAAATCAATCACGAAAAGATAATTTCGTGAAAATATAAGGAGGATTTTTCCAATGGCAAAGGCTAAATTTGAAAGAACAAAACCCCATGTAAACATTGGTACTATCGGTCACGTTGACCACGGTAAGACAACTCTTACAGCTGCTATCACAAAATATCTTTCTATCGCTAACGGCAAGAACGAATTCCTTGCTTACGATCAGATCGATAACGCTCCCGAAGAAAAAGCTCGTGGTATCACAATTAACACACGTCACGTTGAATACGAAACAGAAAAACGTCACTATGCACACGTTGACTGCCCCGGACACGCTGACTACGTTAAAAACATGATCACAGGTGCTGCTCAGATGGACGGCGGTATCCTCGTTGTTGCTGCTTCTGACGGTCCCCTTCAGCAGACACGTGAGCACGTTCTTCTTGCTCACCAGGTAGGCGTTCCCGCTATCGTTGTTTTCCTTAACAAATGCGATATCGTTGACGACGAAGAACTTCTCGAACTCGTTGATATGGACGTTCGCGACCTTCTCAACCAGTACGACTTCCCCGGAGATGACACACCTATCATCCGTGGTTCCGCTCGTGTAGCTCTCGAATCCGCTAGCACAGACCCCAACGCTCCCGAATATGCTCCTATCAAGGAACTTATGGATGCTGTTGACGAATACATTCCTACTCCCGACAGAAAGTCCGATATGGCATTCCTTATGCCCGTCGAAGACGTATTCTCTATCTCCGGCCGTGGTACAGTTGCTACAGGTAGAGTAGAAAGCGGTACAGTTAAAGTTGGTGACGTTGTTGAACTCGTTGGTCTTACAGACGAAAAGAAGACAACAACTGTTACAGGCGTTGAAATGTTCCACAAACTTCTCGACCAGGCTGAAGCCGGTGACAACGTAGGTCTTCTCCTCCGCGGTATCGACAAGAACGAAATCGAAAGAGGTCAGGTACTCTGCAAACCCGGCTCCATCCACCCCCACACAAAATTCAAAGGCCACGTTTACGTTCTTACTGAAAAAGAAGGCGGACGTAAGAAACCCTTCTTCGCAGGCTACCGTCCTCAGTTCTACTTCAGAACAACAGACGTTACAGGTACAATCTCCCTTCCTGCTGACGTAGAAATGGCTCGTCCCGGCGATAACGTTGATATCACAGTTGAACTTATCACTCCTATCGCTATCGACCAGAACCTCCGTTTCGCTATCCGTGAAGGCGGCAGAACAGTTGGTTCCGGCGTTGTTTCCGAAATTCTTGACTAATTTTAGTTATAATTTCTGAAATTTAATACGTTTTAAGGTTTTGTCAGAGGGCAGAGTATCTGCTCTCTGACAAAATTGATATTACGGAGAATTTTTTATAAATTTGCGTAATATATTTTTAATAATGGATATTACATAAAGGCTTTTCTGTATGCTGAGGAAGGTTCTTTGCGAATGTTTTTGTATAAAAACAAAAATTTGAACAAAGGCTTTTCTGTGTGCTGAGGAAAGTTCTTTGCGAAGGTTTTTGATAAAAACAAAAATTTGAACAAAGGCTTTTCTGTGTGCTGAGGAAAGTTCTTTGCGAATGTTTTTGTATAAAAATAAAAATTTGAGCAATGGCTTTTCTGCGTGCTGAGGAAAGTTCTTTGCGAAGGTTTTTGTATAAAAATAAAAATTTGAGCAATGGCTTTTCTGCGTGCCGAGGAAAGTTCTTTGCCCAGCTTTCTTACAAGAAAGCTGGTTCTTTGGGGAATGGTGAAATTCCATATCGGCGGTATAGCCCGCGAAGCAGCAAAGCTGCCCGAACAGGTCAGATTCCTGTGCCGACGGTATAGTCCGGATGAAAAAAGAAAGGATCTCTTTTTGGAGAGATATGAAGTCCCCCGAATTTGTGTGGGGATTTTTTATTTGGTTTTAATTATGAATACTTCCAAACGCTCTTTATCGATAAAGAAAATTTCTGCTCTCGCTATTTTTTCCGCGCTATCTTACCTTAGCTTATATGTGTTCCGAATACCGGGAATCGGCGGTTTTTTGACATTTGATATTAAGGATACTATCGTGTGCCTTGCGGCGATGATATTCGGCCCGATATCCGGTGCTGCAGTGTCGCTTTTGGTCGCTCTTATTGAGATGGTGACCGTCAGCGGAACGGGACCTTGGGGCTTCCTTATGAATTTTCTTTCCACGGCAGCTTTTGCTTCTGTTGCGAGTGCCGTTTATATGTACATACCTAAGGTAAAAAAGACGATGAAAGGAGCTATTTTGGGCCTTTTGACCGCGATTTTAGCTTCTACTGTTCTTATGCTTATTTTGAACATATTTGTGACTCCCGTTTATCTCGGTGTGCCGAGAGATGCGGTGCTTGGAATGCTTATACCGCTTCTTTTGCCGTTTAACTTTTTGAAATATGTCCTCAATGCGGCGGTTGTTTTAGTGCTATATAAGCCGATAAAAGAGGTTTTGAGAAAGACAAAGTTTATAAAATCTGCTTCGGAAAATTATAAATTCGATAAAAAATCGCTTTTGCTGACCGTCTGCGGGCTTGTGATTATTGTTGTATGCCTTTTGATATTCATTTTTGTAATGGACGGCAACTTGCAATTTTTTAAGAAATAAATTTGAAAACAAGTTCGTTTCGTTTTGAACAATTATAGATCGAGGGTGAGAGAATGAAAAACTTTTCTGTATTCAGCTACCTTTTTAAAATTTTAAAGGGTGCGCTTGTCGGACTTGGCGCGGTGCTTCCCGGCATTTCGGGCGGCGTGCTTTGCGTTGTTTTTGGCATCTATAAAACCATAATGGAGTTTTTGGCAGATCCTTTTCGCAAGTTTAAAACTCATTTTCCCAAGCTTTTGCCTTACGGTATAGGCTTGATAGTCGGCTTTTTGGGAATTGCAAAGGTGCTTGCTTTTCTGCTTGATAAGTATCCGGCGCCATCTGTGTGTGTTTTTATCGGACTTATCGTGGGAATGCTTCCGTCGCTTTTCCGTGAGGCAGGCGAAAAGGGAAGAACCAAAGGTTCTTACATCGCGCTTGTGCTTGCTATGATAATAGTTTTCACGCTTCTTATCAGCCTTCAGGTGCTTTCTGTGAGCATTGCGCCGAACTTCGTTTGGTATCTTTTCTGCGGATTTTGCCTCGCGCTCAGCGTTATCGCTCCCGGTATGAGCTTTTCCACGCTCCTTATGCCCTTGGGGCTTTACCAACCGTTTGTTGACGGTATCGGAAATTTCGACTTTTCCGTGCTTATTCCCGGCGGCATTGGCGCGCTTTTGACGGTGATACTTTTTGCAAAAGCTGTGAATTTGCTTTTTGAAAAGCAGTATTCCATCGCGTTCCACGCGATCGTGGGTGTCGTTATTGCCGCAACGGTGATGATAATCCCGTTTGAAAGCTTTGCCGCTTCCGCGGCGAGCGCGGTTATAAATATCGTTTGTATCGCGGTCGGCGTTGCAGCGGCGCTTGCGCTCGATAAATTCAATTCCAAATTTGCGGATAAAAAGTGATAAAGAAAAAACGCCCGAAAGGGCGTTTTTTTCAGTTGTATTTTGATACGATATAGTCAAGAGCTTCTTGGGCGTGCTCCGCATTTGTGATGCCTTGTGCATTGAGCGGATAAGAATCTGTTTTTATTTCTTCACTTCCTACGACACTATATTTTACCGTTGCCATTGTGGTGATAAAATCATAAGAAGTAGTTGTTTCAGGTTCTGTGAAGCCGAGAGATGCTTTGATAGTAAATTTTTCACCTGTTTTTATCTTATATGAAGTTTTGCCATCCAATTTTCCCGCATAAGTTCCGTCTATGTAAAGTTCGGGCGATACAGGATAAAGGAATTTGCTAAAACAAAATTCGTGAAGATTTATATCTGTTCTGGCAGTACCCGAAAAATCAAAGATTTGATTTATTTCAAACGATATTCCGAATATACCCAATGGACCATTAAAAAGAGAAATGTCATCTTCATCACTTTTCTTAAATTTATGTTCAACCGGATAATATAAGTGTATTTCGTGTTCTGTTCCGCTTATCGAAAGAATGACTTTGTTTATAATTATTTGTTCGGAGGTTCTGTTAGTTGTAACTTTTATCGGAACGGGATGAAGATACATTCCGTTTGATGTAATATCGGCAATACTTTCTTTAATTACACTTTCCGAGAGTGTTGCTCCGAGAATATTTTCGATATTTTCACCTTCAAATCTAATAAATTCAAATGATTCTTCTTTGTTTGGCGTTACTACTTGCAAAACCAACCCAAATGAAGCGGAAGGGTATTCAAAAACATCAATCTTCAGCATTTCCGTTGGAATAATAACGTTATCAGTTTTATTACTTTGACAAGAGGGCAGGCAAACCAAGATTAAGAGAAGCGAAAGCACTAAAGATAAAATTTTTTTCATTATTAAACCCTACCATATCCAGTGCTACTGCTTGAACTACTATATAAAAGAGCATAATAGGGTGCATCGTATGCAAAAGGCATATCGTATGTGTAATCAGAAGAAGTAGGTCCTACAATCGGTCTAACAAAAATATTGTGTCTGTAAATATTTTGACAAATTCCTATTTTATAATATCCGGATGGAGCTTCAGCATCAACCGTTATTTCTACACCATATTCCATACCGGCTTCGATACCGAAAGTAGTTTCTATAGTGGTTGAAAGTCCGCCACAAACTTCTGCTCCAACCCCGTAACATTCTGCTGAAGCGGTACCGCCTATACTTGTGCCGAAAGCAAAAGCAGATTGAGCTGAAATTGTTTGAGAGATCGTTTGATGAATTGTTGTTTCATAAGCTCCCTTATATACAGGAAGTGAAAGAGCTAAATTGTACATAGCATACCAATCACCATAGTATTTATAAATATCCATACATATATTTTTGTTTATATTTACTGTTGCTAAATAATATGTATTAGATTCAGAAGCAACGATTACGGGGTCATAATTGTAAACACCAACAATATTGTCAGCATATGTACCTGTTTGAACCGCGAATATATTTGTTGAGAGAACTGATGCAGAGAGTATAAAAACCGATAAAATGATGGCTAAAACTTTTTTGTTTTTCATAGTATATTTCCTTTCTTGTCTAAATTGTATATTTCTTTTGATTCTGGGTAGCCATTGGAATCACTCCTTTGAATTTATTCGTAATATAACAACAAAGAAGAAATAATAAAAAGGAAAACTATTATATTTATAATTATATCATAATTTTCCTAAAAATACAAGCAAAAAAACTAATCTGATTTTTGCACACTTTATACAAAAAATTTTCACCTGCTTTATTTTCCAAACTTTTTGCATATCTTTTTTCAAAAAGCGACAATATCCTATTGAAATTTTGTCGTATATATGGTAAAATAATTCTATCTTATCAAGAGAGGCGGAGGGACAGGCCCTGTGAAGCCCGGCAACCTGTTTTTTCAAGGTGCCAATTCCCGATAGATGAGATCGTTTTTGACTATCTCTCCCTCGGGTTCCCGAGGGATTTTCTTTTGATGAAAAATACTTAAAAAATGAGGATTAAAAATATGGCAAGAAGATTTTTTGCAACAGAATCTGTTACAGAGGGACATCCCGATAAGCTCTGCGACAGAGTTTCCGATTCCGTTCTTGACGCTATCATAGCTCAGGATCCCACGGCGCGCGTTGCCTGCGAAACTTGTATGACAACGGGCCTTATTATGGTTATGGGTGAGATTACAACCTCCTCTTACGTTGATATTGAAGATATTGCAAGAACAGCAGTTCGTGAAGTTGGTTATGACAGAGCTAAATACGGCTTTGACGCAGACTCCTGCGCGGTGCTTAACTCCATCCACAGCCAGTCCCTTGACATTGCTATGGGTGTTAACAAGTCCCTTGAAGCAAAGGGTGGCGCTGACGACGATAAATATGAAATAGGTGCGGGCGACCAGGGGATGATGTTTGGATTTGCTTGCGACGAAACAGCATCCAAAATGCCCCTTGGCTATGTTCTGGCAACGGATATGTCTAAGAGACTTACTGTGGTTCGCAAGGATAAGACACTTTCTTATCTCCGTCCCGACGGCAAGACTCAGGTAACTGTTGAATACGACGGCGATACCCCCGTAAGACTTGAAAACATCGTTGTTTCCACACAGCACAACCCCGACGTAACGCTCGAACAGATCAGAAGCGACGTTATTGAAACGGTTATAAAACCCGTTATTCCTGCGCATCTTATCGATGCAAATACAAAAATATACGTTAACCCCACGGGCAGATTCGTTATCGGCGGTCCTGCAGGCGACACGGGTCTTACAGGCAGAAAGATCATCGTTGATACATACGGCGGCTACGGCAGACACGGCGGCGGCGCTTTCTCCGGTAAAGACCCGACAAAGGTTGACAGAAGCGCAAGCTATGCTGCTCGCTATGCGGCAAAGAACATCGTTGCCGCAGGCCTTGCAAAGAAATGCGAGGTTCAGATCGCTTACGCTATCGGCGTAGCTAAACCCCTTTGCGAGAACGTAAACACATTCGGCACCGGCGTTATTCCCGATGAAAAGATCGCGGCTATCCTTCACGATTCCGTTGACTTCCGTCCCGGTGCGATAATCGATTACTTCGGTCTTCGCAAGCCCATTTACAAGCCTCTCTCCTCTTACGGCCACTTCGGCAGAGAAGACCTCGGCGTTCGTTGGGAATCCACGGATATTGCAGACCTTCTCCGCGACAAAGCAGGCCTCAAATAAGTTAGTTACCTTTCTTGAAAGAAAGGTAACCCAAAGAACTTTCCTAAAGAATCATTTAAGTCCTTGTTCAAACTTTTGACTTAATGTGCAAAGGAAAGTAACGCAAAGAACTTTCCTCAAAATCTATCAGACTTTTGAGCGAAACCTTTTACTTCAAATAAATCACCAATATTCACATTTCTCATATAATAATTTTGCGGCGGTATCGCCGCAAAATCATTTTATGGGGGGTATGGCGTGTTATTTTTTGACGTGGCGGTGAGTGCCGCCGTATTAGCTCTTGCTTATTTTGCTTTCCGTGCGCTTTTTTCGGCTTTCGCTAAAAGCGAGGTGCGAAAAAGCGATAAAGTAAAGAAAAAAGCAGGAACGCTCCAAATTTATGCAAATGCAGAAAGCTTGGAATATTATATCCGTATGTCGCTTTATGCAGAACCTCGCACAGCGGTTATCGTTAACATAGACAAAAATTCGGCAGAGGCAGAGGAGCTTGCTTATATTGCAAGCGTATTTGCGCGCCGAACCAAAAATTTGAAAATAAATTACATAAATTGATAAGGAACAATAAATATGCCAAACGGAGAAAACGAGCTTGTTTCCATAGAGGGAACTGTTGAAAAAATTATATATCATAACGAGAACAACGGTTACGTTGTTTGCGAACTGCTCGCTTTTTCCGATGAGCTTTACACCGTTTGCGGAGAAATGCCGTATCTTGCCGCGGGTGAAACGATAAAAGCGATGGGCGATTTTGTAACGCATCCGCAGTTCGGGCGTCAATTCAAGGTGGAGTATTACGAAAAACAGCTCCCCACGAACGCAACGTCAATTCTTAAATACCTTTCCTCCGGCACGATAAAGGGGATTGGTCCCGTTACGGCACGCCACATAGTTGATAAATACGGCGAGGACACATTCGACGTGCTTGAAAACCATCCCGAATGGCTTTCGGACATCAACGGAATCTCCACGCGAAAAGCAAAGGAGATTGGGGAGATATTCAAAGCGCAGTTCGGCATGCGAAACGTAATGGCTTTTTGCCGAACTTACTTCGGACCTGCAACCTCCGTTCGTATCTACAAAAAGTGGGGTTGCGGCGCGATAGACGTGATAACGCGCAACCCATACATTTTGTGCGATGAGATACACGGCGTCACTTTTGAAAAAGCGGATGCTATTGCAAAGAGCCTTGGCTTTGGAAGCGGCTCTGATGAGAGGATCGGTGCGGGACTAAAATTTGTCCTTTCGCACAATCTTTACCAGAACGGCCACGTCTTTTTGCCGGAAGATAAGCTTACGGAGACCGCAACAAAACTTCTTGGATGCACGCGCGAAAAAGCGGAGGATGTGCTCTCCTACTTGATTGCGCGGCGCGAGCTTGTGCTCGTGCGCGAGCCGGGGCTTAAATGTATCTATCTTCCCGATGCTTATGAGGCGGAAACCTATATTGCCAAAAAGCTCGATATAATGGAAAATGTGAACCATTCGCTCGATTCCGAAAATCTTTTGGAGCTTGTGAGAAAGACAGAGCTTGAAAACGACATAAAATACGAAGAACTTCAACGCCGTGCCATTAAAGAGGCGGTGGCGAACTCTGTTTTCGTGCTGACGGGAGGCCCGGGTACGGGTAAAACGACGGTCGTTCGCGCTATAATACGTATTTTTACAAGTATGGGAATGGATATTGCGCTCGCAGCCCCCACGGGCAGAGCCGCAAAGCGCCTTTCTGAAGCCGCTTCTATGGAGGCGAAAACGATTCATAGACTGCTTGAAATGCAGTTCAGCGCCGATGAAAGCTCTGTTTTTATGCGCGATGAAAATAACTTGCTTGACGAGGATGTTATTATCATAGACGAATCCTCTATGATAGACGTTTTTCTTATGTCTGCGCTTTTGAAGGCGCTCAAGCCTTCCGCGCGCCTTATACTTATTGGCGACGCGGATCAGCTTCCGCCTGTCGGCCCGGGTTACGTTTTCCGCGATATTATAGAGAGCGAGCGTTTTTCCACGGTTGTGCTTACGCACATCTTCCGCCAGGCCCGGGAAAGCCTTATCGTTACGAATGCGCACGCTGTAAACAACGGCCATTATATGGATCTTTCCAAAAAGGATGCAGACTTTTTCTTTCTGCCGAGAGCAAGCGAGGAAGAAACTGCCTCTACAATAGTTTCGCTCTGTGCAAAGCGTTTACCTAAGACCTATGGGCTTACAGCGTTTAACGGGATTCAGATAATTACACCATCGAAAAAGGCAATGAACGGCACGGAAACGCTTAACAATGCGCTGCAAAAAGCACTCAACCCACCCGATATAAGCAAAAGAGAGCGCAGGGTGCGCGATATGGTGCTTCGCGAAGGCGATAAGGTTATGCAGATCAAAAACGATTACGACATAGAATGGACGCGCGAGGGCGGCGGCGACGGCGTGGGTGTTTTCAACGGTGACATCGGCGTGATAGAAGAAATAAACATTTCCGCAGAGCGCGTGACGGTGCTGTATGACGACAAGCATGCTTACTATGATTTTTCCATGCTCGATGAGCTTGAGCTTGCATATGCCATAACGGTACACAAGAGCCAGGGAAGCGAATACCCGATAGTTGTGATACCTCTTTACAGATATTCGCAGAGATTGCTTACAAGAAATCTGCTCTACACGGCGCTGACCCGTGCGCAAAAAATGGTCGTGCTTGTGGGCGATGAGGAGGTTTCCAGAAGAATGATAGAAAACAACCGCAGAACAAAGCGTTATACGGGGCTTTCCATCATCTTCTCAAAATACGAATGAAGCTTATAAATCTTATTTTCCCGAAAAAATGTATAATCTGCGGCGAATTTACGAATGTTAAAGAGAATGATATATTTTGCCCCATTTGCCGCACAAAATATGAAACTTTAAAGCGCGAGCCTTGCCGCGATTGTGGTAAAGCGCAGCGAAACTGCCGCTGTATTTCTTCTAAATTGAAATATGCGGGCATATCCGTGACTCAAAGGCACGTTTTCCGCTTTTCGGACGAGCTTTCGCGCACGCTCATATACAAATTGAAACGAAAAAATCTGAGTGCACTGCAACTTTTTCTTGCGAAGGAGTGCGCCGAGCTTGTGAAAGAGGAAAGCAAGGGAGCGTTTCGCGATGAATTTGCAATAGTTTATCCTCCGCGCTCAAAAAGCGCGATAAAGGAATATGGCTTTGACCACGCGCATATAATTGCATCAGAGGTTGCAAAAATAACAGGCTTTCCTCTGCTTCGCGCTTTCAAAAGGGTTGGCGGCAAAGCGCAAAAAACGCTTTCCGCGGCGGAAAGAGGGCAGAATGCCGAAAAAGCGTTCGAGCTTTCGGATGAATGCGCGCTTACGGGGCTTTCCGTTATTATTATCGACGACGTTGTTACAAGCGGCAGTACTGCTGCAAGACTTTCCGAACTTTTAAAACAACAGGGTGTAAAACGAGTGATAGTTGTATCTGCATCTAAAGTATAAATTTGGGGAGTGTAAACGATGGAAAAAGCTAAAAGAAAATTTACCAACAGGCAGATAGTTCTTATTATATTTGCGTTTGTGCTGATTTGCGCTTTTCTGCTTGCGGGGTACTTTTACAGATACCATTATTATGAATTCTACGGCTTTTTCGATGGTATGCGAGTGCCCGAAAGGTGGATATTAAAGCGCGAAACATATTATGAAGACGAGCTTTCCGAGTTTTCGCTTTCGCAGTTTGACATAAGCAAAAGCCTGACTCTTGTGAACACGCAATATCCGCTTCAAAAGGACGAGCTGCCCGAGCTTATCTCCGTCGGGGAAGAACACGAGATCTCCAAGGAGGCACACACCCATATGCAAAAGCTTTTTGCCGCTTGCTTCGAAGCAACGGGGGAAAAGCTGAGCATTACAAGCAGCTTTCGCACCGCCGAAAAGCAGGAGGCTATATATGCTGTGAACGAATTTGCAGTTCCTCCCGGCGCGAGCGAGCACCAATGCGGGCTTGCCGTGGATGTGCGGACAGAGGCGCACGCGAGCCTTAATTTTATAAAATCCGAAGCCGGAAAATGGCTTGCAAAGAATGCCCACCAATACGGCTTTATCATCCGCTACCCATATTGGGCAGAGGATGTGACGGGTGTGACATACGAGCCCTGGCATTTGAGATACGTCGGGGTACCCCACGCCCAGATAATATATCGCTCCAAGATAGTTTTGGAGGAATATGCTTCTCTTTATAAAGAGGGAGAATTTTACAGCTTCAAAAATTTTGTTATAACCCATGGGACTTTTGGTGACGGAACTTTCCGCTTTCCCGATGATGCCGAGAACATTGTTGTTTCGAGCGACAATATGGGCGGATATTTTATATGGGGCGAGATAAAGTGAATTTTGGTGGCATACGAAAGTATGCCACTTTGTGTATGCCTATTGACAAAAATAAAAATCTATTCTATAATGTAATCAGTTAATTGCAATGCAAGTAACTGCGGAGGAAAAATGAATAACAAGACACAGATGCTGAAAGGAATATTGGAGGGGTGTGTGCTTCAGATTTTGGAAAGGGAAGCGTGTTACTCCGGTATGATCGTGGAAAAGCTGAGGGCGTGCGGATTCCGAGATATATCAGAGGGAACGCTTTTTCCGCTTCTTCTTCGCCTTGAAAACAGAGAGCTTTTTGAGATAGAACGTGTTAAAAATCCTCTTGGCCCCAGCAGAAAATATTATAATCTCAACGCTTCCGGCAAGGAAGAGCTTGAAAATTTCCGCGCAGAATGGGAAGAAATGAAAAAGATAACGGACAACGTTTTAAGAGGAGTGGATGCAAATGAAAGAAAAAAAGAAACCGAGGAAACATCTTGACTTTAGTTACGTGAAGCTTTACAGAAAGATAAAAAGGCTCGTTCGCGTTGACGTGCGCCCTCACGAAATGCGCGATGAGGCGATGGAAAAGCTTTATGAAATGCTCCTTGAAGCGCAGGGAAACGGCGTGAGCGTGCAGGCGCTTTTGCCGCAGGGGTTTGACGTATTTTATTCGGAATTTGTCGCGGAGCTGCCAGCGTTTACGCACGAAGAAAGACTGCAGAGAAGAAGCGTTACACATTTTCTTTACTGTGCGTGCATTGCTTTTTTGGCGGTGCTTGTGCTGTTTGCATATACGCCGACGGATGAGTACATATCTTATTTGAAGCGAGGATTTCCGTATATCGTTGGGAACGATGATTATATTTTAAACACGTATGAATCCGATGTAAAAATAGAATTTGAAGTGGATCTGACAAATTTTGAAGAAAATATAGGGAAATGCGTTTATGAGGATGAAGATTGTAAGATAGTCATAGACTATATAAATGTGGTAACAAAGGATACCGTTATGAACGGTGGATATATAGACGGAATGATACAATTTCGTGCCTACCCGAAATACAGTTTTAATTATGCGCGTACTGTCACCGGCTTGGCGCACAGTGGGGACGGTTATCCTAATATTGCTGCGAATATGGTCATAAATGCGGAAAGCGGAGATTACAGATGTCCTGTTTGGGGAGCAAGTATGAATAAGCAGTCGGATGCTTTTGGATTTCACTTTTTCGGTGCTGAATTCGAAGAGGGGACGAATTTTTCAAAAGAGGATTGGACGAATACGTATAAATTCACTTTATCGGGACTTGTAGAGTGTGTTTGGGAAAGAAAATAAAGCAATATTGTTTTTCATACCACAAGATATTGTGGTGTGTTTTTATTTTCTTTTGCTGTTCCTTTAAGAGGGAGGGGGAGTGCCACGGCGATGGATGAGGTTATGCGCAATGCACAGATTTTGGTGAAAAGAGATAAATTACCGTTTATTCGTATGTGTTGGAACGAAACATATGCATTTTGTCAAGACCCTTAAAATACACTTTTCCGCGCAAGATTAAAAGCGCGAAAAAGCAGACGCAGTAAGGCTTTTTCGGCTTTTTCAGAGGGAAAAAACGATAATATCCGACAAAAAATTAACTTTTTTAATATATAGAAAAAACGGTATATTTTGTGTTGAATTTCAACAAAAATACAGCATCTTGTGCTTTTTTGCGTTTTGCCCCTTGATAAAATCTACAATTTGTGGTATGCTTAATTAGCAACTGACACAATATAAAGTAATCATCAGTATCATTTTGTTGAGAGGTGTATATATGAACATTATAAAAAGAAACGGTTCCCAGGCATCTTACGACAGCGATAAGATAAGAATTGCTATTTCCAAAGCAAATGCAACTGTTCCCGAAGATGAAAGACTTTCCGAACAGGATATCCAGAATATCGAAGCGCATATCAACGCTGTTGGCAAAAATATGTCCCGTGCGCTCGGCGTAGAAGAAATACAAGATATGGTAGAGAACGGCATTATGGAATGCGGTGCATTCAACGTTGCCAAAAACTATATCAAATACAGATACATCCGTTCCTTGGCGCGTAAATCCAATACGACGGACGATAAGATACTTTCCCTTATCGAATGCAACAACGAAGAAGTTAAGCAGGAAAACTCCAATAAGAATCCCACTGTCAACAGCGTTCAGCGAGACTATATGGCAGGCGAAGTAAGCCGCGATATTACGGACCGTGTACTCCTTCCCGAAGAGATAGTTAAGGCTAACAAAGAAGGTCTTATCCACTTCCACGACTCCGACTATTTTGCGCAGCATATGCACAACTGCGACCTTGTAAACCTTGAAGATATGCTTCAGAACGGTACGGTCATCAGCGGTACGAAGATAGAAAAGCCCCACAGCTTTTCTACAGCGTGCAATATTGCAACGCAGATCATCGCTCAAGTTGCCAGCAACCAGTATGGAGGTCAGAGTATAAGCCTTACACACCTTGCACCCTTTGTGCAGATCTCCCGCGAGAAGATAAGAAAAGGCGTTCTTAAAGAAATAGAGATGCTCGGCATAGAACCCGAAGCTGAAAAAATAGACCGCATTGTTGAAGACAGACTCCGCGAGGAGATCCGTCGCGGTGTGCAGACTATCCAGTACCAGGTCGTAACGCTTATGACGACGAACGGACAGGCTCCTTTTGTAACGGTGTTTATGTACCTTGGAGAAGCTGCAAACGAGCAAGAAAAGAAAGACCTTGCTCTCATTATTGAAGAAACGCTCCTCCAGCGCTATCAGGGCGTTAAGAATGAGGAAGGCGTTTGGGTAACGCCCGCATTCCCCAAGCTCATATACGTTCTTGAAGAGGATAATATCCGTGAGGACAGCAAATACTTCTATCTTACAAAACTTGCCGCTAAATGCACGGCAAAGCGTATGGTTCCGGACTATATCTCCGAAAAGATAATGCTCCAGAACAAGATAGACAAAAACGGCGAGGGTCACTGCTACACCTGTATGGGCTGCCGCAGCTTCCTTACCCCTTACGTTGACGAAAACGGCAAGCCGAAATATTACGGCAGATTTAACCAGGGCGTTGTTACGGTAAACCTTGTTGACATCGGTCTTTCCGCGCACAAGGATATGGACAAGTTCTGGCAGATATTCGATGAGCGTATGGAGCTTTGCCATAAGGCGCTCCGGTGCCGCCACGAACGCCTTACAGGCACACTTTCCGATGCTGCGCCCATTCTTTGGCAGCACGGTGCGCTCCTCCGCCTTGAAAAGGGCGAACCCATTGATAAGTACCTCCACGGCGGTTATTCTACGCTCTCCTTGGGTTACGCAGGTCTTTGGGAATGCGTTTACAGCCTTATCGAAAAGAAGCTTACAGAGCCCGAAGGCGAAGAGCTCGGTCTTGCTATTATGCGTAAGCTCAACGAATACACGGCTAAATGGAAAGCGGCGGAAAACATAGATTATTCTCTCTATGGCACGCCCCTTGAAAGCACAACATATAAATTCTCCAAATGTTTGCAGAAACGCTTTGGTATCGTAAAAGGCGTTACTGACAAGAACTATATCACAAACAGCTATCACATCCACGTTACAGAGCCTATCGACGCTTTCGAAAAGCTCGCGCTTGAAGCAAAATTCCAGGCGCTTTCTCCCGGCGGCGCTATCTCCTACGTTGAAGTGCCCAATATGATGGACAATATCGATGCGGTTCTTTCCGTTATGCAGTTCATCTATGAAAACATTATGTATGCGGAGCTTAACACGAAGAGCGACTATTGCCAAGTTTGCGGATATGACGGCGAGATCCAGATCGTAACAGACAATGAAGGCAAGCTCGTTTGGGAATGCCCGCATTGCCACAACCGCGATCAGTCCAAGATGAACGTAGCGCGCCGCACCTGCGGTTATATCGGTACGCAGTATTGGAATCAGGGCAGAACCCAAGAGATCAAGGAAAGGGTACTTCACCTCTGATGAATTACGGCGAAATTAAGAAAAATGATATTGCAAACGGACTTGGTGTTCGCACAACGCTTTTTGTTTCCGGTTGCACGCATCATTGCAAGGGCTGTTTTCAGCCCGAAACGTGGAATTTCGCGTTTGGAAAGCCATACACCAAAGAGGTTGAGGACAATATTTTGTCCTCCCTCTCCCCCTATTATATATCGGGGCTTACGCTTCTCGGAGGCGAGCCTTTCGAGCCGCAAAACCAAGAGGTGCTCGTGGGGCTTTTACGCAGAGTCCGCGCAGAATACCCACAGAAAAACGTGTGGGCTTACTCCGGCTATCTTTTTGAGGAGCTAACGGGTAAGATACCGTCCCGCGCAAGATGCGAATACACAGACGAAATGCTCTCTCTTATCGACGTGCTCGTTGACGGGGAGTTCGTGGAAGAAAAGAAGGATATAACGCTTCGCTTCCGCGGTTCTTCCAACCAGCGCGTACTTGATGCGAAAGCTTCGCTCGAAGCGGGAGAAGCAGTTTTATTTGATTTTAAATAACAAAGTTGACCTCGTCAACTAAAAACGCCCCCAAAGGGCGTTTTTTATATAATGGGAAATACGGATTAAAACCTCTTCCGCCAACCTAAGGTTGCCACCTTCCTCAAAGGGGAAGGCTTTTTAATATTTTTGATGAAATTTGCCACAACCACTTGACTTTACAGTTAACTGTAATGATATACTATTTGCAAAGGAAGTGATACTATGTTGAAGATTGGCGAATTTGCAAAGATTTGCAACGTAAGCGCGCAAACCCTACGCTTTTACGATGCAGAGGGAGTGCTTTGCGCGGACTTTGTTGACCAAGAAAGCGGATACAGATATTACGAGCCCGAAAAGATAAATACTTACAGAAGGATAGTTATGCTCAAGGATATAGGCTTTTCTCTTGACGAAATAAAGCTTATACTCGGCGCGGACGGCAAAGAAAATGCCGCTTGTGAAGTGTTTTGTTCCGTTTCTTAACGTAACTGTGATATTTTGGTGGTTTGTTTTCTACCTTATCGACCCGACAAAGAAGCTAAGGCGCTTGGCAAAATTACTTGTTTTAATGCTTTTGATTGCAGGAGCGATGTATTTATTATATTTGCTTGTTGCAAGCATTTTCAACTCAAAATGGGTCGTGATACCTGCGTATTGGCTCTTTCTTTATGCTGCAAGCACCTCGCTTGCGCTTATTGCATATAAAGATGACAAACGATACAAATGATATGCTTTATTATTTGCAAAAAAATCCACAGAGATATTGTTTCTTTGTGGATTTTTTGCTATAATGAGGATAAATCAAAAGTTTCACTTTTGCAATTTATCGGAGGATTTTATTATGGCTATTCCAAAAGCGGAAAAAAGAATTGTTGATTTTGAAAATATGGGTTTCGGAATGTTTATTCACTATGGGCTTTATTCTCAGCTCGGCAGGGGAGAATGGGTACAGCATATTGAAAAAATCCCGAAAGAGGAATATATGAAGCTTGCTAATACCTTTACAGCCGAAAAATTTGATGCAAGAAAGATCGCAAGCGTTGCAAAGGCGGCGGGCGCGAAATATGTAACGCTCACAACGCGCCATCACGAGGGATTTTCTCTTTACGACACGTGCGGTCTGAATGATTACGATGCTCTCCACTCTCCTTGCGGCCGCGACCTTGTGCGCGAATTTGCCGATGCGTGCCGTGAGGTTGGCTTGAAGCCGTTCTTTTACCACACAACGGTGGATTGGTATAACCCTGATTGCAGAAATAACTTTCCGAAATATCTTCAGTATTTGCGCGATTCCGTAGAAATACTTTGTACGAATTATGGCGAGATAGGCGGTCTTTGGTTTGACGGCAACTGGTGGTACAAGGATAGGGATTGGGAAGAGGATAAGCTCTATGCCGTTATCCGCAAGCACCAGCCGAACGCTATAATCGTAAATAACACGGGTACTTCCGCGCGCGGTCTTGTTGGCAACCCCGAAATAGACAGCGTTACTTTCGAGCAGGGCAGACCCACTCCGATGGATAAGGAAGGTATGCCGAAATACCTTGCGGCGGAAATGTGCCATACTATGAACGCTCATTGGGGCTTCGGTGGGGCAGATTTTAATTATAAATCTCTTGCGGATCTTATCGAAACACTTTGCTCCTGCCGAAAGGTCGGTGCGAACTATCTTTTGAATATCGGCCCTACGGGAAACGGAGAAATTCCTTTTATGCAGGAAGCTTTGCTTCAGGGTATCGGCGGTTGGATAAACTCTGTCGGTAACGCCATATATGAGGGCAGACCCTGCGGCGTGCTTGGAGCGAGAAAGGACTTTGCACTTCGTGCAAGCGGAAAGCTCTATTTCTTCGTACACGATCTTGCCATAAGAGGCAACGAAAACGTAACGGTTGAAGGCGGCGGCTATGGCACCAGAACCTTTAAGGGCTTGAATGACAAGGTTTCCCGTGTTCGTTGGACGGATAACGGAGAAGAACTTGCTTTTACACAAAACGCAGGTGAGATCACAGTGGATTGCACAGGATATCCTTACGGAACGGATCTTGTTGTGCGTATTGCCGAAGCAGACATTGTGTAATGGTGAAGGTAATGAAAAGAATTTTCTCTTTGTTGCTTGCGCTCTGTATTACGTTGTGCTGTTCCGCTTGCTTCTCTGCAGCGGAACAGACCTCGGGGGCGGAGGGATGTGTTACCGCCGAAAGTTCTTCGGATATTGTTACAACGCAGACATCCGGAATTTCAACATCGGAAGATTATAAATCGCTTAAATGCACGGATATAAATGATTTTAAAAAGATAAATCTTGTTTACGGAGATGGATTTACGGCACTGAACATTTCCTTCCCGAAGCTATGGAAGCTTAAAAAGCAGGATGACGGCAATTTTCACGTGTGCCGCGGCTCGCTTGAGATCGGCTCTCTTGTTATAGGGGAAGACGGGAATGGCGGAGAGGTGCTTGAACGCGCGGAGAAAACTCGCCCTAAGGTAAAATATACATATACGGTGGAAAGATTCGGCGAGGGCGAGGATGCCCAATATTTCCGCAAGCTTTTAATTGAATATCGCGATGGCGAAGATACAGAAAAGGTGACGCTCAAGGTAAAATATACCGAAATAGATGACGGCGGCATCGATATGATAAGAACGCTTGCGCAGCCTGTAGAATATGCCTGCTTGCCGGAGATGGGAACGATACCTTTTTCCGAAGGGAACGGCAAAAAATCTATTTTGATACTTGGCAACAGTTTTGTAAACAGTTCTCGAATAGGCAATACTTTGCAGGATCTTTGCGGAGATGAATGTAAGATAACGGGGGTATCGCGCTCGAATGTTTCTGTTTTACATTATACCGCGGATGAAGAAATGTTGGAACGAATCGAATCCGGACAATATGGTATTCTCTTCATGTGCGGATTTTTCTCCTCCAAGGATGTTGAGGAATTTGAGAAGATACAAGAAGCCTGCGAAAAATCAGATACAGTGCTTGTAATTTTCCCGGCACATAACGAGGTTGTGACAAGTATAAATTCTGCAAAAAGTAAATTTTCCGAAAGTGCGCATTTTCTTGATTGGAGAACGACACTCAATAACCTTGTGATCTCAGGCGTTGATTATTGGGACCTTTGTATGCACGACGGTCCCGAGCACAGTACGCCGCTTGCCGGGTATGTAGGTGCCTATATGATATATTGCGCGGTTTTCGGTAAAACTCCGCAAAACATACCCAAAACAAGCATTTCTTATGATTATATACAGGAAAAGCTTGGTGATTATCCCGAACAGGGAAGAATATGGCTTGTTGACGAGCATTCTATATATTACTTTGGCTAGTCATGACCACCAGCCGTGCCGGTGGCTTGCACAAGCCCCCTTGGGGCATTCCACACGCAGAGCCTTTAGGCTCGTCGAACAATCCGCCACAGATGTGGCAACTATCTTTAAGCCTCCCTTGTGTAAAGGGAGGTGGCACGGCTTGCCGTGACGGAAGGATTGTTTTATCGTTCTTTTACACGAGCACAATCCCTCAATCAGCTTCGCTGACAGCTCCCTTTGCACAAGGGAGCCTCCGCTGCGGCGGGAACTGTGCAAAGCTAAAGCTTT
>JAGATA010000011.1 GCA_017621475.1 Clostridia bacterium | reverse complement strand
TGAGGGATTGTGCTCGTGTAAAAGAACGATAAAACAATCCTTCCGTCACGGCAAGCCGTGCCACCTCCCTTTACACAAGGGAGGCTTAAAGATAGTTGCCACATCTGTGGCGGTAGGGCGACTACCGCAAGTGGCGGATTGTTCGACGAGCCTAAAGGCTCTGCGTGTGGAATGCCCCAAGGGGGGCTTGTGCAAGCCACCAGCACGGCTGGTGGTCATGACTTGGTTGTTTTTATATCGCTGAAGGTTCTTGTTCCGCACTGCTCGTACGTATTGTCGCCCACAGAAAGGACTTTGCCGTTTTTCGTAAGAGCAACAGTATGATTCCTGCCTGCGGAGATAGCCACAACGCCTTCCCAGGAGCTTACGTTACATTGACCGTATCCGTTATATCCTGCGGCAACACAGGTGCCGTCTTTGCGCAGGGCAACTGTGTGGTAGTTACCTGCGGCGATAGCGCATACGTTGCGCCAACGAGCAACGTTGCATTGACCGTTTGCGTTGTTACCTGTAGCAACGCAGGTACCGTCGCTGTGAAGCCCTACTGTGTGAAGGTTGCCTGCGGCAACAGCGGAAATGCTGCCCCATTTGGAACCGCCCCATTCGCCCTCTGTGTTTGAGCCGACCGCAACGATGGTGCCGTCTGCGCGAAGACCTATGGTGTAGTTATATCCTGCAACGATGGAGATTATATCGCGCCAATCCCCGATATTACATTGGTTGTATGTATTGTCGCCTGTGGCGATGCAAGTGCCGTCAACACGAAGTCCGACGGTATGCGCATGGCCTGCGGCGATACGGCAAATGCCTGCCCAATTTCCGACATTGCACTGTCCCGCACCGTTGTATCCCGTAGCAATACAAGTACCGTCACGCATAAGTGCCGCCGTGTGGTAAGCGCCTGCGGCGATTGAAATTACATTCTGCCAACGCTGTGTATCACACTGCCCGTAAGCGTTGTAGCCGACAGCATTGACGTTGCCCCTCTGCGTTACGGCGGCTGTGTGAAGACCGCCGGCACAGATAGTTGCGCCGAAATCGCGCGCAAATTTTGTAACGGAGCGAGTTCTGTTATTTATCGCCATTCTGTCTATCGTTGTTGTGGAGAAAAATGCGGGGGTCTCCTTTGTTTGCACAAGAGAGTCCGCTGCCTTCGATATTTCGGGTGTCAGGCTTATTTCGCGGGTGAGGTCCTCTGCACGAGGGGAGGAGCGCTTGATTTTTTGCGCTTCCTTTTTTTCTTGGATCTTTTCATTTTTGAGGTATTCCGTTGTTGTCGTTCTTATATATTCGGGGGAATATATATCGGCAAGGTTCTGCGTTCGCTTGGGCTCTTGCGGCGCGGTGGGAGAGGATACTATCCTGTGGAACGGTACCTGCAAGAGTATCGATATAAACGCAAGGGCGATGAATATCAGGGAAAGAAGAAGGTCTTCGCGCATAAATTTGAATGCAAATATTACGTATATCACAGCCTGAGCGATAAATACGACCGATGATAATATTTTAATCTTTTTTCCTGTTTTGTCTGACATAAAAATCACCCTTTCAATTATTTGCTATTGTCTTTCCTACGTTGGAAAGAATGACCTCATATGCTTTGGCGGTGAGGTGCATATATTCGTCGTTCTGGTATTCCTCTTTCAAATATCCGTTTGCATCTGTAAGAAGATCGTGCGTATTGATGTACGGCACACCGAGGGAGGTGCAGACCTCTTTTATCCAACGGTTCGCCTCTACAACGCTTTCCTTGGTGATCTTTTTATAATACTTCACAGACTTGTCCGAAAGGGGGAGTATGGATTGAACATATATTTTTGTTGCGGGGCTTGCTTCCTTAACGGAGAGAAGCATACGTGAATAAATTGCTTTGAAATCTTTTTCGGAAAGAACGCCCGCGCCGCCGGAAACGCCGAGCGTTATGACGAGTGTTGCCGGCTTTATTTTTCTTACTGCTTGTGCAAGCGAAAGGTCCTCTCCCGAGGAAAGGTGGACGCATTTTCCCGTGTTTACATCGGTAAAACGCACGGTACTTTCCGCACCCGACCAGACCTGATCTTTGGGAATACCTCCGCGTACGGCAAGGTGCGCCGTTGTGGAGTCGCCAAAAAACACGACGGAGCGCGGTATAGAGTGTGCGTGTACTGTCAACGATAACATAAAGGAGCAGATAAGAAGTGAAAAAGCGGATATTACCTTTTGTGCGGAAATAAAACGGGTTATTTTTTTGTTTGTTTTCAAAATCGACCTCAAGATATATTTATATTTGGGCGGCATAAAAGCGCCGCCTGCATTATAAATTATTCCCGCAAAGAAAGTGCCGTATGTATGATTTTTAATTATTTTGTTTGCGCCTTTTCGACTTAACATACCTATTATATCAAAAAAACGCACTATTTACAATAGGTGTATGGTAATTTTCAGAAAGTATTTTCCATTTGTTCTCGCTTATGGTAAAGAAAAACGGTGCGAAAGCACCGTTTTTCCGTTATTCCATAGAATCCATTTTTGCATCTGCCGCTTTAAAGAAAGCGTCCGTTGCTTTGCCTTTTTTTATGATCTCGCTCCAAATGGCATAAATGCTTGCGTTCCAGCCCTGGTTGGCTTTAACTCCGTGGCCTTTTACCGTGTGCATATATTCATGTGTTGCACCGTCGTAGTCGAGGTCTATCATAAGGCGGTTTATAAGGTTTTGCTCCGCATCTTCAACACCGTGTATGTACGCGGCGATGTGGAAGAGCATTTCATAAACGTGGTAGGAGCCGCCGTTTGCGTATCTTCCCGTATCGAGCGTGGCAAAGCCGGGATGGATGTACCCGTTGAGCCCATATGCTTCAACCGGCAGATAGGAGCCGTCGGGTGCGGAAACTATTTTTATTCCGTGAGGAGTGCGCGAGGGACCGTCGAATATTTTGCGGTAAGTCTTTCTGAACATTTCGTGCGGAACGAACACCGCATCGAAAAGAAGATAATATATAACCTCTCCGACGGAAACGTCAAGGGCGAGGAATTGCTTCTTTTGGCTCATAGGGATGTAATGCCCGTTGAAAAGGGAACGGTATCTTACCATAGCTCTTTTTTTGCGGTCGCCTATATCATAGCCGAGGCGCCTTGCACATTCAAGCGCGCAAATGCAAAGACCTTGCGTATATGCATCCACATCGTCAAATTCGTAAGCGCAAATATCGAACCAGTTGCGAAAATCGCCGTGTTCGCGGCAGTTGGGATAGAAACCGCCGTCATCGTGCTTATCCATACATTTGATTATTTCTTTGAATGCAACGTCTGCGGAAGCTTTATCAAAGGATTTGCCGTTTTTAACAAGACGGTAGGACCATATGAGGTAAATAAGCGGATTTTCTGCTTCAAGCATTTCGTATTTGAGCAGCGAACGATAGCACTGTTCGTCCATATCCGCGCCGAGGATCATGCTCTGATAAAAAGCATCGCGCGTATATTGGCAGTTTGCGTACTGAATACCGGGAACGACCCATTTTTCGCTTGTGCCTTTCTCGTTTTTGCGAATGTGCATATAGTTGCCCGCAAAGCATACTGCACGATAGGGAGAGGGGTTGCCTTCGCCCCATACGGCCTCAATAGCTTTATATGCTTCGCGTCTTATTTTTTTAAGCGTTGCAGCGTTTGCGCTGAACGCAATAAAGCGGAATGTGTGCGGCGTTGCTTCATCTATTTGATGGAAGATAGGGAAGAATTCGTCCGTTTCTTCGCAGTTGGTCGTTTCGCCGTTATCGCCCGAGGTAAGGAAGAATTTACCCTGTTCGGGGATTATGTGCTGTGTGGTCGCATTATCGAAGAAAGAGGGATTATCGGAAATGAAAATATCCGCGTTTTCCCCCGTTACTGCGGCAACCATGGGGATGGCGCTTTTTTCCATCTTAAACTGATAGTTATGGTAATCGTGTGGGCTTTGGCGGAATATGCGTTCTTTGTCGCATACGCCATTGAAGGAATAAAGTTCTGCTTCGCCCTCTCCATACAGGGAAAGGTAAACTTCCGCTTCCTTGTTTGCAAAAACGGAAACTTCGAAAACTTTGTATCCTCTCTTTTTGGAAACCGAAATGTTTAAAGTGTAATTGCCTTTTGTGAATATATCGCCATTTGTGCTGAAAACATCGGCATCAAATGCTATATTTTCCTCGGGCGTATGAATGACATAAGAATACTTCATAAAGACCTCTTAATAATATATTTACATATACATATTATATAATGCACAAACCTATAAGTCAATTAAAGATAACTCAAAAAATAAAATAAAAAAATTTCAAGAAAGGGTTGACAATTCCGAAAAGTTGTGGTATTATACTAAACGTTCCGACAAGGAAATGCGCTTGTAGCTCAGTGGATAGAGTGCCCGGCTACGAACCGGTAGGTCGTGGGTTCGAATCCCCCCAAGCGCGCCAAAGAAAAATCCGCATTCGCAAGAGTGCGGATTTTTTCTTTCTATTATCCGCTATTTATTATCAGGTGGATTTTTAATGAATGAATTGAAGAAAGTGTAGGTGGCTTTATGACCGAGAAAGCTATTTTTACAAATATGTGTATGATTTACGATAGGCAGGGAAACATACTTGTTGAGGAAAGGCGCAAAAACGATTGGCGCGGTATTGCTTTTCCGGGAGGTCACGTTGAAGAAAGAGAAGCTTTTGGGGATTCCGTTATAAGAGAGATAAAAGAAGAAACAGGGCTTGATATAAAGCACCCATTGCTCTGCGGCGTAAAACAATTTTATACGGACGAAGGCGAAAGATACGTTGTTTTCCTTTATAAAACAAATGAATTTTCGGGAGAACTCGCGTCTTCCGAGGAGGGCAGAGTTTTTTGGATAAAGAGAGAGGAGCTTTGCTCTTATCCTCTTGCTGCGGATTTTGAAGCTCTTGTCCGCGTTTTTGAGGAGGCAGAGCTTTCGGAATTTTTCTGCTACGAGGAAAACGGAAAATATTCACGCCGCATTATATAATATGGAAACTTAAAAAAATGCTTGATATAGTACGCACATTATGATATAATCTAAAATATATTATAAACAAAAAAGCAATTATTGCTTGGAGGTACATAATGAATGCAAAAAGAATTTTTAAAGCTGCGTCTTGCCTGCTTCTTGCTTGTGCGCTTATGCTTTCCATGTGTTCCTGCGCGTTTTGGCAGAAGACTTTTGCCAAACCCAACGAATATATGGCATATGTTGAAGAAGAAGCCGTTGCTGCGGCAGTTGACTCTTTCGCAGAGTCCTATGACAAAGCGCTTGCTTCCTATAAGGAACCTAAAACAGGCTCTGCAAAAAGCGAACTTCGGATAAATCTCGGAACAAGCATTATGCAGATGCTCAAATCCTATACGGGTGTTGATTTCGATTGGATCAACGATACGACTATCAAAGTTGATTCCGCTATGAGCAAGGATGCGGCAAAATACGTTGTGAGCCTTGTTCTTGGCGATGATACGCTTCTCTCCCTTGATGCTGTTGCCGATATTGCAGGCAATGGATTGTACCTTAAGATAGCGGAGCTTACAGAAAAATATCTCTTTATAGATCTTGAAAAAACTCTCGGCGTTACTCCCGAGGGTATGGAAGCTCTCAATACAGAGAAGATCATTGAAAAACTTCCTGAAGGTAGAGAGCTTGCCGATCTTATCGTAAAATACATAGGTATCGTTTTCGATAACGTAAATGAAGCAGAAAAAACAAAAGGCTCCGTTACAGCAAACGGTAAAACTGAAGAATGTACGGTTCTTGAAGCAAGCCTTGACGAAGGCGAGCTTAAAGTTCTTGTAAAAGCAGTTCTTTTTGAACTCCAGAAGGACGAAGCTGTTGAAAAGCTTATCCGCACGGTTGTTGATATAATGAACGAAACCGCCGCAAGCGAAGAAGAAAAGCTTGATGCAGATGACGTTTATGCTGATTTTGTCAGAGAAGTAAACAATCTTATGAATGAGATTGATGAAGACGATACCGATGATGACGATAAAGAAATGATCCGCTATACAACATATGTAAACTCCGATTCTGAGGTTATTGCAAGAAAGCTTTGGGCATATGAGCTTGGCGAGGTATTCATCGGCACGGCTTACGAAGGCGACGAATTCGGTACTGAAATTTACGTTAAAGAATATTATTATGAGGACGAAGACCTTCACACTCTCTTTGAACTCAAGGGTGAGGGCACTTCAAAAAAGGATGTTGTAAACGGCGAATACGATATTTACGTTGAAGGCGAGCTTGTGGCTACTCTTGCTGTTTCCGATCTTGACACGAAAGCGCTTGAAAAAGGTCAGCTCAAGGGCGGCTTTACGGTATATCCTTCCGCAAAGCTTTTTGAATCCGATGAATCCGGAATGCTCTCTCTTATCGGCGCATCTCTCTCAATCGGTGCTGAATTTGACTGTGATGATTCCAAGCAGAATATCAAAATCTCTGTAAACAGCATGGAAAGCGAGCTTCTTTCCGTTAATGTAACGTCCGAAGCGGTTAAGGGCGGCGATATAACCGTTCCCGCGGAAAGCGAAGCTGTAAGCACACCCGATGCTTGGCTTGAGGGTGCGCCCTTCGGCACATTTGTGGAAAACCTCAAGAAGTCTGATCTTCCCAAGGAGATAACAGCTCTTCTTGAACAGCTTGTTGCAATGTTGTCTTATTAAAATAAAGTTATCATAAACGCGGCGTCGGCGACATTGTAAAGTCAAATGACGCCGCGTTTTTTATAACATAGGAAATTGCACGAATCGACCTCGCCGTTTTGATTTTATCATACAAATGAAAAACTGTAATAGTCGAGCGACCGGAGGCGGGCACTGCCCGCTTTTTTTGTAACGAGGAAATATTTATGATAGAAGTAAAAAATATAAAGAAAAGTTTTGGCAAAAAAGCACCGCTTACGGGCGCTTCCTTTTGCGCGGAAAACGGACAGTGTATAGGAATTTTAGGCAAAAACGGAAGCGGGAAATCCACGCTTCTCTCAATTCTTGCAGGGGTGCTCCCGTCTGATGGCGGCGAATTTTTGCTTGACGGAGAGGACCTTTTGAAAAAAGACAAGCTTCACGAAAGTCTTGTTGGGTATATACCGCAAGGAACACCTCTTTTGGAGGAGCTTTCCGCATACGATAACCTTATTTTGTGGTATGATAAAAAGGAATTGAAAAAAGAGCTTGAAAACGGAGTTTTGAAGCTCTTGGGTATAGATGAATTTATAAAAGTTCCCGTTCATAAAATGTCCGGTGGAATGAAAAAGCGCCTTTCCATCGGCTGTGCCGTGGCAAAAAAACCGCAAGTCATTCTTTTGGACGAGCCAAGTGCGGCGCTCGACCTCATCTGCAAGGAGCAGATAGCGGAATATCTTCGCGGATGTAAAAATGAGGGTAAGATACTTATCCTTACCACGCATGACGAAAGAGAGCTTTCACTTTGCGATAAATGGTATATCCTCAAAAACGGCGTGCTGGAAGAGTTTCGGTATGACGGAAACGTTCATGAGCTTGCACGGAGGCTGTGAGAATGAAAAAGGCTTTTGTTTATTTCGGCTTACAGCTTAAAAGAGCGGCGAAATATTTTCCTTTTATACTAGCGCTCTCCCTTATTCTTTGCATCTGCCTTGGCGCGGTGCTTGGTGCCGTTGTTAAGCTCGACAGCGCCTCCGAGGATAAGCAAAAGGTGACGCTCGGCATCGTGGGGGACACAGAGGGCAGTTATCTTGGCTTCGGCATTTCCGCACTCCAAACGCTGGACAGTTCGCGCTTTGTTGTCGAAATGGTGGAGATGACGGAGGATGAAGCAAAGAAAAAGCTTGAAAACGGGGAAATATCCGCATATGCGGTGATTCCCGAAGATTTCGTGGATTCTGCCGTTAGCGGAGAGATCAAGAAGATAAGATACGTCACAACGGACAGCGCGATAGGCGTTACGACCGTTTTTATGGACGAGATGCTCGATGCTATCTCCGTAATGCTTGTGGAATCTCAAAAGGGCGTTTACGGCTTGCAGAGTGCAATGTGGGATAAAGGGTATCGCGCAGGAAATCATATGGACAAGCTTGCTTCGGAATATTTTTCTCTGATACTTGCACGCGCGTACATTTCCGAACAAACTGAGCTTGGAATTTCGGATGAGCTTTCTTTCGGCGGCTATATGTTTTGCGGCATGCTCGTATTTTTCGTTCTTCTTTGCGGAATTCCTTTTTGCCCCGTGTATATAAAGAAGGATGTTTCTCTTTCGCGCCTTATGCGTGCATCGGGAAAAAGCGTTTTTTCACAGGTGTTGGGAGAATATTTTTCTTTTTTCTTTTTTATGTTTGCAAACTTATATATCATCGTTTGCGCGCTTCCACTGTTCGCGGGCGATGCACTTTCGTTTATTCCCGAACTTTCGGGCGTTGATCTTGTTTGGGCGCAGAAATTTGCGTTTTCGCTAATTCCCGCGGTTCTTTTGATAAGCGCTTTGCAGTTCTTGGTATATGAGATTTCAAGCGGTCTTGTCGGCGGTGTGCTTGCACAGTTCTTGGGAGCGATTGCTCTTGCCTATGTTTGCGGATGCCTTTACCCAATAAACTTTTTCCCTGATGCAATAAAAAACGTTTCCGCTTTTCTTCCTGCAGGTGCGGCAAGAGAGTATATATGTGCTCTTATCGGAGATGGCGCGCAGGCGCTATCATTTATAAAGATCTTTGCAATGTTTGCTTTATTGCTATCTCTTGCAATGATTAAACGCAGACAGCGCATATTGCGCTTTTAAGGAGGTATTTATGGAAAAAATAAAGAGAATATTTACTTTCCTTACTGTGTTTAACAAGCGATTTTTAAAGAAACCCGGCTTTATAGCGCTTCTGCTTGTTGTTCCTTGCCTTGTGCTTGCGCTTAATATCGCAAGCAAAGGTGAAAGCGGTATGGTCACGGTGGCGCTTGCCGCAAAAGACAAAACGGATGCGCTTGCCGCCGGGATAATCGATGAGATAGCGGGCGAAAGCTCTCTTATCCGTTTTATCGAATGCGAAACTCCCGAAGATGCTGTAAAGCTTGTTGAGGGGGCGGATGCGGACGCGGCGTGGATCTTTCCTGCTGATCTTGCAGAAAAGATAGACGATTTTGTTGAAAACAGAAACAGGCGTTTTGCTTTTGTGGAAGTCGTTGTAAGAGAGGATACGGTTATGCTGGGGCTTGCAAGAGAACGGCTTTACTCCGTGCTGTACCCGTATTGTTCCGAAACTCTATATGCAAATTATATAGAAAGAAATGTAACGGAGCTTGAAACGCTTACGCACGCGGAACTTATTTCGTATTACGATGCGATAAACGCGGAAGGGGACGATCTTTTTGTTTTCTCTTATTCGGATGCAAGCGAGGATGCTTCGGATGCGGCTGATATGAATTATATCACGGCGCCTGTGCGCGGCTTGCTTTCACTTTTCGTTGTGATGGCCGGCTTTGCCGTTGCGCTTTTCTATATTCAGGATGAACGCGAGGGAAGATTTTTGCATTTTGCGCGCAAACGCCGCTTTTCCGTTATGACGGGATACTATTTTTGCGCGATATTTGACGTTGCGGCGGCTGTGTTTGTTTCTTTGATATTTTCGGGTGTGTTTTCCACCGTGGCAAAAGAACTGCTTTTGATGCTTATATATATTCCGCTTTGCGTGGGCTTTTGTATGCTTGTTTCGCAGATATGCGCATCAAGCCGATTGCTCGGTTCGCTTTTGCCGCTGCTTGCCGTAGCAATGATAGTTATTTGCCCCGTGTTTTTCGATATAGGGCTTCCGAGAGTGATAACGCTTATTTTTCCGCCGACTTATTATCTTATTGCACTTCATAATACAAAATTTATTTTCTATATGCTCGCATATACAATTTTCCTTTTTATTTGCAATTTTGGCGTTTACCGCGCAAAACTTCGCACAAATATGGCATAAAAAGGTCTTTTCAAAATACATTTTTTGTGGTAGAATATATGCAAGGGGTGATATGATATGAAAAAATACGAAAATGCTGTGCAGAGCAAGCCGAAGAACTTTATAAGCGAACACGCTTGGGGATTTATAATAGGAATACTCATTTTGGTGTTGGTTTTTGCCTCTGCGGAAGCATATATGGATTACAAAGATAAAGTTGTACGCTATTATTTTGCGGACGGCTCTTATACGGACGTTGTGGACGGATATTACGCCGATGCAACTTACCCTCCCGTAACGGACACGCAGACGACTGCGCCCGGCGGTTCTCCCGTTGTACCCAATGAATAAATTAAAACTCCTCGGAAGAAATTCCGAGGAGTTTTTACGTCATATTCCGTATTTTATTTTTATTCGTGTAAGCTTTTGCCCTATCGGTTTTGCCAGGATAAGCAGGAATACTGCGTTTGATGCGGCGTACACCGCCATAACGGGAAGCGAGGTAAGCACAAGGGCTGCATAGCGCGAAAGATTAAAAGCACCATCATACCAGAGAGTTGAGGAAATATCGAGCAACAGGGAATACATCACACCCGAAAGTGCTGAGAAAATGCAGAGCAAGACCTTGCTTTTTTGAAGCGGCTTAGAAAGAAGAGCCGAAAAAAGCCCGATAAGCCCCCATGCGAACATTTGAAAAGGTGTCCACGGACCTTGCCCGAAGATGAAGTTTGAAAACAGAGCGGAAAGCGCACCGCAAAGGAAACCCGATTCCGCACCGAGGTATATTCCCGTAATGACCACTATCGCGGTCACGGGCTTGAAGTGAGGTATAAAGGAAAAAAGCGTGCGCCCTATAATGCTGAACGTCACCATAACGGCAAGCACCGTCAGCTTTCTTGTGCTTGTCTTTTTGTTTTCAAAAGCATAAAAGAACGGGAGGCATGCAAGTATCGATACGCAAACTGCGATAAATATATACTGCTTGCTGTCAAAGACGGCAACACCCGCAAAGACTACGGCAGGTATCAGCAAAAGGAAGATGAGATATTTTAAAAAATTCGGTGACTTTTTCATTTTTTCTCCTTCCCGCAAAGGCGGAGAATATCGCTTTCCGTGACCGCGCCATCGAAAGTTCCGCGCGATATGCGGCTTGCCGCCGTTGTATAGAAATTGTTTGCGGAAAAGAATGTGTGAATATCGGAAGCGGGGAGGATCTCTCCGTCGAAAAAGAGCGCACAGCGGTCCGCGTTCTCTGCGGCAAACTCAACGTCGTGCGTAACGATAAATATAGTTACGCCTTTTTTGCAGAGAGCGCGCAGTATTACGGCAAGCTCTTTTTTTGCCGCAGGGTCAAGCGCCTTTGTCGGCTCGTCGAGCAGAAGAATATCCGGCTCTGTCAGCAAAACTTTGGCAAGGGCGCATTTCTGCGCTTCGCCGCCGGAAACATCGTATGGGTGCTTTTCAAGAAGATGGGAAATGCCGATCATTTTTGAAATTTCCTCTATCTTTGTATTTGCTTCGCCTTTTTTTATGCCGTAAACGGATAGGATGTCCATAAGGTCCTCTTTTACAGTATTCATCAAGAACAGGTCCTGCACGTTTTGGCAGAGTAGCGCTGTTTTTGCGCCTTCTGCCGTCTTAATTTTGCCGCGGTAAGGCTTTATAAGCCCTGCGGCGGCGCGCAGAACGGTGGATTTACCCGCGCCGTTTGCGCCCAAAAGACAAAATATTTCCGAACGGTTTATCGTCGTATTTACCCCGCGCAAAACATCGGGAGCGTTCTTTTCATAACGGAAATATACGTCGGAGAAGGAAAGCGCGGTTTCTCGTTTTTCTTCTTCCGTTTTAAGGTCGTTTTTTCGCGGAGAAAAATTCTCTTTAAAAAAGGTTCTGCCTTCGCGCACGGTAAGGGGAACCTCCCCCTCGCCCGAAAGAGCCTGCCATATTCGCGCAGATACGGGAAAACCGAGGCAGGCGCGGTGGTCTTTGAGCTTACGGCATACATTTTTTGGCGTATCGAATGCGATGAGCGCGCCGTTTTCCATAACGGCTATTTTATCCGCGATGGGGAAAATATCCTCAAGCCTGTGCTCCGCGATAATAATTGTCGTGCCAAGCTCACGGTTTATTTTTTTGAGCGTGGCAATAAAATCCGCGGCGGCGATGGGGTCCAGCTGAGAGGTGGGCTCGTCAAGAAGAAGGAGCTTTGGCGACATTGCCATTATCGCCGCAAGGGAGAGAAGTTGTTTTTGTCCGCCCGAAAGCTCTGCCGTGGAGCTTCTGAACATATGTGAAATGCCGAAGTAATTTGCCATTTCCCCTATGCGAAGGCGTATAATATCAGAGCTGTAGCCGAGGTTTTCAAGACCGAACGAAAGCTCGTGCCAAACCTTGTCCGTAACTATCTGCGTTTCGGGGTTTTGAAGGACGTAGCCTATCTCGGAAGCGCTTTCGCGCTCCGAAAGCTCGCTTTGCGCTTTACCGCAGAAGAATATCTCTCCCGAAAGCGTGCCGCGCGGCGCAAGCTCGCGCTTGATAAGACGCATAAGTGTCGTTTTGCCGCAGGCGGAGGAACCGCAAAGGCAAATAAATTCGCCCTCTTTGACGAAGAGAGAAACGTTGTCCACAGCTTTTTTCTCTTCAGTCGGATATGTAAAGCTTAAATTTTTGAGCGTAAGTATTTCCAATGCAAAGCCTCCTTTACTTCAAAAATGAACGGTATGAGCGAAAGTGAGCCGAATGCGGCGTATAATATTACGGAAAGGGCATCCGTATTTATTTGCGTTATGTAAGGGTAAAATTCAAAGTCCGCTTTTCCGAGCAAAAAGCCCACAAGCGTAACGGAGGACAAAACGAGCGTGATCGTCATAAGTATGGCATCGCGCTTTTTAAAGCGAAAAAGTGCAAAACTTTTTCTGCCGCCAACATCATATCCGCGTGCGCTGATAGAGTCTGCCGTATCCGCGCCGTTTTCAAGCGCCCACGTTACAAGGGCAGAGAAAACGCGCGCGTTTGACATAAGAGACTCTGAAAAACTGCCGCTTTTGAAATAGCCGAGCGCTTTTTGCGCATCCTTTATTTCTTTGAATTTGCGCTTGAAAAGCGGAATGAAACGAAGTGACATAGAAAGCACCACGGAAAGCTTTGGCGCGGCTTTCCCGAAAAGGCAGAGAAGTTTTTCGCTTTCCATAACCTTTGAAAATGCTTTGCATATAAGCATTACCGCGCTTATCATAGCGGCAATATCCACACCGCACAGCACGGCTTCAAGCGTTACGGGATTATCGTTCATAAAAAACAGGGGTGTTGCGCCGCTATGGGAAAATATCGGGTTTGTAAGCGAAATTACGATAAATACGGGAACGTAAAATTTAATATCTGCAAAAATTTGCTCTCTTGTGCTTGTTGCCGCAGAGAAAAGGGAAGCGCCTACAAGGGAGAACAGTATCAAAACGGGGTTTTGGGTGAACATTGTGAACACGAGCATTGCGGCAAAGTAAAAGAAGAGGGAAACGGGATGAAAATTTGCAAAAGTGATGCGGTCATTCATTTGCGGCACCCCCTTGCAAAATATCGCGCGAAACTTCGCAGGTATAGACCCACTCGATAACATCGCCGTCGGAAAGCTCGTACGATGCGGAGGAAACAGAGGGGTGTTCTCCGTTTACAAGATATGTCCAGCCCGAAAGCTCGCCGCAGGAAAATTCATAAAAATGGGCAATCCCCTCGATATATGCGCTTGAAGAGGCGCCTCCTGAGTATTCCATTTGTATTTTATGAGTTTTTGCGGTGCGAACAAGAATATCAAAAACGCTGTCTCCATCACGCAGAGCGTATTCTGTTTGTGGAAGTATTATGCCGTCCTTTGGAACAAGCAGAATGAGATTTCTATCAAGGTCTTCGATATTTTCAAGTATCGTTTCGCATTTTATGGAGATGAAAACGGTCGCGTCGGCGTTTTCCACGTCTTGTGCGTGTTCAAGGTAATATTCATCAACGGATTTAAAATCTGTGTTCAGTATGAATATAGCGGCAATCATTACAAATGCAAGAATAATTATTATATCTTTTCTTTTCTTGAACATTCTATCATCTCCTTTCAAGAAAAAATTATATTATAACAGCGCATTTTTGTCAAGGTGAGGACGTTTTTATACCGAAGAAAACTTTTTAAAAAATAATAAAAAAATTCAAAAAAGTGTTGACAAAACAAAATAGTTGTGATATACTTCTACTCGTTGATGCGGATTTAGCTCATTTGGTAGAGCGCGACCTTGCCAAGGTCGAGGTGGCGGGTTCGAGCCCCGTAATCCGCTCCATAGAAAAAGCACTTGCGAAGGCAAGTGCTTTTTGCTTTTATACCAAACAAGAATATCCGCAGAGTTTGCTCTGCGGATATTCTTGTTTCTCTATGAAATGCAGTACCTGATTTATTCCATATGTTCGATGGTTTTATCTATGATGTCGGATATCTTACACATAGTAACACCAAAAACGGTGGTTTCAAGATAGCCGTGAGTGGGCTTTTTCCAAACCTCGTCGATACATCCCTCGCCGCCCATCATACCTACGATAGAGCCGACCGTTGCACCGTTGCAGTCTGTGTCAAAGCCTGTTTCAACGGACATACAGATGGATTTGCCGAAATCACCTTCGCCGTAGAGGAGGGAAGCAACAACAACGAGAGCGTTGGAGATGGTGTGGCACCATTCGTGCGCGTTCTTATCGTTCCAATGCGCGTGAATATCTGCAAAGGCTTCTTCCTTTGTAACACCTTCGTCATATCTTTCGATAAGGCGCATAATAGATTCGTAAAGTCTGGACGTTGCGGGAATCTGGGCAAGACCGCCGTAGATAACGTCCTTTATATTGTCCGTAACAGCGGCGCAGGCAAGCATTGCGGCAACGAACATTTCGCCGTAGATGCCATTTTTAACGTGGGAAATGGAGGCGTCTCTGAACGCCATTTCAGCAGCGAGTTCAGGGTTGCCGGGGTTGATGTAGCCGAAGTAGTCGCCGCGTATCTGCGCACCAATCCATTCACGGTAAGGGTTTTGATATATCGCCGTTACGGGAGGCTGATAACCTTCCATAAAGTTAATATAAGCGGCTTTTTCCGCTGTGAAATAGGAGGGAGAAGATTGTCTTTCCGTCCAAAGCTGAATTACGTCTTGGGGAGAAAAATCCCTGCCGAATTTTCTTATAAGTACCTGCGCGAGAACTACGTAGTTCGTATCGTCATCCCATTTTGCAAATTCCATTTCATCGGCAAGGCAAGTTGTGCGGATGGAGCTTTTGTATTTTATATCATCTCTGCAGATGTAACGGTGCATAGGGTAATTGTCAGAATCTTTTAGGAATTTTGTAAGCTCATCCTGCTTTGCACCTTCTGCAGGTTTTCCTAGAAGGCAACCGCAAATTCTGCCGTACCAAGCGCCGGCGATACGGTCTTTAAGTTCATATTTGTTTTCGGGTACGTTCATTTTGAGCTCATAGGGCTTGCGAAGCGCCTTGATCTCTTCCAGTGTGGAGGGTTCTTTATATTTGTAATCCTCTCTCGTTTTCGCGTTTGCGACAAGCTTGAAAAGCGTGTTTGCAAGCTCTGCTTTATATTCGTTATTCGGCATTCCTTGAACAGCCATAAAAACATCTTTATACTGTTCGATATCAAGACCTTCTTCAACGGATTGTCTGTATTCAACGGAAATAAACGCATAATATGCGTTGCATACTGCGTTGTAATCCGGTCTTAAATCATACATTTTATCGTAAGACATAGTGTATTCTCCTTTTCCCTTTTAATGGGGGTAAATAAAAAACGGTTATTCCAAGTATAGCAAAAAAACGGCTTTTGTCAAGGATTTTTCCGTAAAAAAAGCTCCCGCTTAAAAAGCGGGAGCCGAACTGTATTTATACGTTACAATTATATTTGATATATCGTGATCCTATCAAAGAAGATCTTCGGGCATATGCCCCATTGTTTTTTCAACGAGTTTTTCTATGGGAGATCTGTCTGCCCACATAATCGTTGTATCAAGGATACCGTGTGTGGGTTTCTTCCAGTATTCATCTATGCCGGCGGAGCCGTTGCGGATACCGATTATGGAACCGACTGTAGCACCGTTGCAATCTGTGTCAAAGCCTGTTTCAACGGACATACAGATGGATTTACCGAAGTCGCCTTCGCCGTAGAGAAGGGAAGCAACAACGATAAGGGCATTGGAGATGGTGTGGCACCAATCGTGATCGTCAAGGTCATCCCATTCTGCGTGGATATCTGCAAAAGCATCTTCGCGTGTAACGCCTGCATCGTATCTTTCGACAAGGCGAACAACGGATTCATAAAGTCTGGACGTTGCAGGAATCTGGGCAAGACCGCCGTAGATTATGTCTTTAATATCGTCTGTAACAGCAGCGCAAGCGATCATAGCGGCAACGAACATTTCTCCGTAGATACCGTTTTTAACGTGGGAAATGGAAGCATCTCTGAATGCCATTTCAGCCGCAAGCTCGGGGTTGCCGGGGTTGATGTAGCCGAAGTAGTCGCCGCGGATCTGCGCACCGATCCATTCACGGTAGGGATTTTTGTAAACTGCGGAGATCGGGGGCTGGTAACCTCTGAGGTAGTTGAGGTATGCAACCCTTTCTGCTGTGCAGTAGGAAGTTTTGGGCTGTCTTTCTACCCAAAGGTCCATAACGTTTTTAGATGTAAAATCTCTGCCGAATTTTCTGATGAGGATCTGCGCGAGAACAACATAGTTTGTGTCGTCATCCCACGGAGCGTATTCAATAGTATCTGCAAAGAGTCTTGTTTTGAGTTTGAATTTGTATTTTTCCGCAATTTCATCTGTAACGTCTGTACTGTAGATGTAGCGGTGCATAGGCCAGTTGCCGGATTCTTTGAGGAAGGGGATAAGCTCATTGCTCTTCATCCCTTCAACCGTTTTACCGAGCAAGCAACCGCAGATTCTGCCGTACCAAGCGCCGGAAATCTTTTCTTTGAGCGCGTCTTTATCCGCAGGCATTGTCATTTTAAATTCGTAGGGCTTGCGAAGCGCTTTGATTTCTTCAAGTGTGGAGGGCTCGTTATATTTGTAGCCTTCTTTTATTTCAGCGTGTTTAATGATGTCATACAAAACATTGGCAATATCAACTTTGTGGCGGTCGTGTTCAAGGTTATTAACTGCCATAAAAACATCTTTGTACTTTTCGATATCAAGACCTTCTTCAAGGGACTGCTTGTATTCTATTTCAAGCTGTTTGCAATATGTATCCCAAGGATGCATTTCTTCAAAATCAGGAGTGATATCATACTTTTCATTATAAGACATATTAAAGTTCTCCTTTTCCCATTTTTAATGGTTACTTACAGTATAGCAAAAAAAGCTGTTTTGTCAAGCAAAATCCGCAGAATATCGATGCTTTTTTATGAAAAAAATGTAAATTATCTAGGAGTTTTTTTAGAAAAGTATCGATTTGATACTATATTTTTTAATTTTACCATATATATAGTTTACTTGTCAAAATTGTATTGAAAAATATATGCCTCCAAAGGATTTTATCCTTTTGGAGACATATAAATATCAAATTAAGGTCTTATATTTTCAAAGATGATGGCGTTGAATTTTCCTTCTGCGTTTTTCTTATCTTCTTCGCTTCGGATAGTCCATGCAACTGGGTAACCGCCGAGTATTCGAGAGGCGCGGAAAGATGGCTCTTTTCTGCCGTTTACATCGTAAGCAATAAAGTTGGGGCGTGCAAGGAAGGAGAGGAGCATATTCGTAAGCAGAAAATCCTTTACTCTCTGTGTGAATTTCTTGCCGTTTTTCATCTTGCAGGAAAGCTGACCGCGAACGGAAGCAGGTACGTTTTTTCTCCACCACTTAACGTAGAAAGGGTTGAACGATTCCATACACCATTTGCCGCTGTAGCCTTCAAGCATTTTTGCGGTAAGCTTGCAAACTCGTGTGTCACTTACTTTCGTTCCTTTTATTTCTATTATAATCGGCGCTCTGCCGTTTATAAGGGAAAGCGTTTCTTCAAGGGAAGGAATATGTTCTTCCGTCCCTGCAAGCGTAAGAGCACGAAGTTCTTCAAGAGTTTTTTCTTCTACGTTTTCTTTGATGCCGCACATACGCTCAAGCGTGTCATCGTGGAAAACTACAAGTTTTTCGTCTGCTGTGATATGAACGTCAAATTCTATACCGTATCCCTCTTTGCACGCGAGGTTAAAAGCAGAAAGGGAGTTTTCCGGAACACCGCCGCCGTGAAGCCCTCTGTGCGCAAAGAATTTTTGCTCTGCGAAGAACTCTTCCGTCTTTTTGCTCTTTTGGGGACATATGAGGAATACATAAATAAGTGCAAAAAAGACAACGATTGCTATTGCTATATATAGGAAGATCATTTTTCAGCCTCCGCTTTTTCGGGCGCGGAATCTCCGTGCTTAACAAAGAGCATCGTAAAGAATGCGAGGAACACGAATATAGTAGCGTAGATGAAAAGAGAAGTCATCTTTATGTCCATAAAGAAACCGCTGAAAATGGGGGTAATAGTCTGCGCCGCCATGCTTGCAGTATAGTAGAAGCCTGTATATTTACCTACATCGCCGCCGCGGGAAAGTTCAACTACCATAGGATATGAGTTTACGCTGATTGTAGCCCAGCCCACGCCTGCCATAGTGAAGAGAATGTTCATTACAAGCATCGAAGAGCCGCTTCTCATAAACGAAGCTATGAAGAAAGCTGTGCCGAGAAGAATAATACCGCCCATAAGGGTTTTCTTTCTGCCTATTTTGGAGGAGATAATACCAATTGGAAGGTAGGAAACTATTGCTGCGGCACTTGCTATTGTGAGCGTCATATTATAGTCGAGTCCGAGAACGGCTGAAGCATAGATGGAATATTTGCTCGTTACCGCGTTGTAGCCCATAAACCAAAGCACAACGGATGCGAGAATGAGGAAAAGGGAAGCAAGCTCTTTTCCCGAAAGCTTGCGGGCGCCGCTTGCGGCATCTTCGTCCGATACTTCATCAATACCAAGGCGAGCACTTTCTTCTTGCATTTCGCGTGCAAATTTAGGCTCGTTTACCGTAAACTTAAAGATTATAAGCGAAATGAGAATTATTGCAACGACAACAGCAAAGAAAGGAGTGTAGCTCATAAGTGCGTTTCCGGGTTTGCCTGTACCGAATATCATACCTAGGATGAGCACGATGATGCCGCCGAGCGCACCCATAAGGTTTATTATGGCGTTGGCTTTAGAACGCAAGGGTTTTATTGTTACGTCTGGCATAAGAGCTACGGCAGGGGAACGGAATGTTGCCATAGAGATAAGCGTAAGGAACAGTACCGCCATAAATACGATAAGCGCGGAGGGGTTTTCCTTGGTTGTTTTTTGCGCGAAAGCCTGGCGCGCGGGAACGACGTAGTTTGTATAATCCGCATTTATATCTCCGTTTTCGTCATACATAGGGATAGCGGCAAATTCTTCTGCGGAGAAAGCATCCTGAATTACAATTTCTTTTCCCGTGTCTGTAGCTTTTATTGTGAGGTCTGCTTCATAGAGAACAGATTGAGCACCCGCGGATGTGGGGGCAACGGATTCAATTTTTGCAAGCTGAGCGTTGTCAGCAAAGCTCATACAAATAAATACTGCGCAGGCAACAACGGTACCTATGAGGATGAACGGGGTGCGTTTTCCCTTTTTGCTCTTGCATTTATCGGAAAGAGAGCCGAAAAGGGGAAGCATAAAGAGCGCCAAAATGTTATCCAGCGCCATTATTGCACCGGAAATAGTTTGGCTGAGGCCGAATTTATCCGTGAGAATCTTGGGGATGATGGTGTCGTATGCCTGCCAGAACGTGCAGATGAGGAAAAAGGCAAAGCCTACAAAAAAGGTGCGTTTGTAGTTCAGTTTCATATTATCCTCCTGATTTGTTTTCTAATTTAATATTATTTTAACATATTTTGTATAGATATTGCAATAGTAAGATGCTTATATTGGGTTTATTATGAGTTATTTTTGATATTTAGGAGAAAATTCGCTTCCCGTTATAAGGTAATGGATGGAAACGTCAAAATAATCTGACAGTAAAATAAGCATTTGAATATCGGGACATCTTTTTCCGTTTTCGTAATATGAGAGCGCTTCGCGGCTTATGTTGAGATCGAGCGCAACTTTTTGCTGGGTAAGACCTTTTCTTATGCGAATTTCTTTAAGGCCTTTCATTTCAATGTGCTTTTCCATTTTTGCCCGCCTTTTCCTGTCGAATTTTAATTTTTTAAAGGAAATAATTTTGCTTTTTGTAAATTTTCTATTGACAATATTGTAACAATTTGTTACTATTTATTCGTAACAGTTTGTTACAATAAAAGGTTAGGTGCAATAAGGAGGTAATTTATGTATTGTACAAAATGCGGAAATAAAATAAATGATGGCGATGCGTTTTGCCCGATATGCGGCAATAAAGTTTCCAATATCAGCACCGATATTTCCGAAAACAATCAATCCGGAACGTCAAACACGGAAATTAAAGCGCAAAATGAAAATTTTGCAGCATCGGGTCCGACAAATTCAGCACAGACCACAACTCAAAAATTAAAAAGTTTGACTGTTAAGACTTGCAGCAAATGTGGTAAAGAATATACCTATACATATTCCAAATTTTCATATTTGTATATTGCGTTAATTGTGCTTGGTCTTATCTTTACTTTAGTAATTAATACGATTATTGGTCTTGTTATGATGTTGAGCGGAGCTGGACTGCTAATTTCAATACCTTGCCCACATTGCGGATTTTCTAAAAATAAATCTAAGGACAAGGTTATAAATCAAAAAACTTTAAATAAAATAAAAAATAAAAGTAATACAACTTTTTATAAAACAATTTATGAACTGAATACCAAATATAAAGCAAAGAATATTTGTATCTGTCTTTTAATAATACTTGCTATAGTAATGTTTGTTCCTTTAGTTACGGAAACGGTAGATATAACATTCTATTCGGACTTTGAAGTAGAAAAATCTATAACGGGGCGTTATATAGATATAATTGCAACCATCAGCGAGTTTTGGGGAGCGGTTCTGCTTCTGCTTCCTCTGGTGTTGATTAATCTTTTTATTTTTATGGTGGCTTTTCGAAGACTTCGTTTATCAATAGTGCCTCGCGTTGTTTCTGTTATTGTTGCCATAATAAATATTGTAGGAATAGCAATTTTCAACGAAAATCGTATTGTGGAAGAGTTTTATTACTCTATATCTGATTGGTTAAGGGATTTTATAGACAGTGGTTCTGCTACTGTAGGTGCCGAAAGCTTCTGGTTTATTTTAATCAATATTCTTGTAGTAGGCCTTGTGTTTATATTATATGAATTTGAAATAGCAATTTTGCTTAATGAAAATGCCGACAAAACAGAAACTTTAAACTCTAAGGAGAATTAAAACCAATGAAAAGAATATTAGCGTTTTTATTGATGCTTGCGATGCTTTTTGGAAGCGTATGCACGCTTGCTTCCTGCGGCGATGGCGTTGCCTTGGGTGACAAAACAACTACCGAGGCGAATAAAAGCAGCGGTAATGTAAACTTCAAGGACAATGACGATAACAATAAAACACCTTCCAAGGATAACGATAAAACAACTTCCGACGATAACAAAGAAGCGAACAAGTATGCAAATATAAAAGCGATCTTGTACGCCTATGATGACGGTTACGTTTATCAGAACTATAATGGAACATACGGTCTTTTAAGTTCGGATGGAGACATCTTATATGATGGATTATCTCTTTTGGGTCAAACCTTCAGTGAGCACAGTAATTATTTATCAGGTTATAATATTAGCGGCTCAACGAATCTGAGCTTAATTTTGGACAAAAACGGAAAAATCGTGCTGGAGGAAGGCAAAGATAACATTGAATTTATCAGCGAGATCTATCAGGGAAGAATATTGGCATACAAGATGACAGATGAACGCCCTTCCGGAAAAACGTACGATTTGATATGCTATTCCGCAACGGATATGTCAGAGGTTTTTAGAATTTCGGGGCAAGACGAAATCAGCAATAATATTTTATTTGATGACAAAGGATATGTTGAAAACTATTATGAGCCGTCTAATTCTAAATATGCTGATATTTGTTTTGATATCTATGGTAATATGTATTATCGAGAACACTACTCAACAAAATATTACGATAGTAATGGCAATGAGTATGATAGAATCTCCGCAACCAGCGCATATACGTCAAAACAATATGGTTTCCCAGATATATTGGAACTAAACGAAACAATAGCTTGGGGGAAGTTGACTAAATCATACAGCGAATATAAGAATTCAAGTACAGCAATGTATGCGGTTGGAGATACAAAAAACACCCTCGGTCCAATTGCAACACTTTATATGAGAAGTACATCTGAATGGTGTGCCACAATGGATAAAAACGGAAAGATATTGATGAAACCGACAAAAGATATTATGCTGAAATATGAGTATTATAATTTTGGTAAGGTTACTAAATGTCATACTTTTTCAAACGACCTTTGCTGTGCTTATCAGCCGTCCAGCGGTTTATGGGGCTATGTAGATCCTTACGGAACTTGGAAAATCAAACCTCAGTATAATAAGGTAACTACGTTTTCGTATGACGGTCTTGCAGTAGTTAATGATCTTATGGTTATCGATACAAAAGGAAAAGTCGTTTTGGATATATCCGATACTGGAGATATATATCCTTTGGAAGGAAAGTATAAGCGTTCGGGAGCGTATTCTTCGCTTTATCTCACTTTTTCAAAAGATGGAACCGTTGTTTCCAGCGAAAGCGGTTATGGTTATACTTCTAATAAGACCGGAAGCTATGAACTTCACGGAGATTCTTTGATAATAGACGATTTTGGATACACCGCTGTATTGAGCGAGGGAACGCACACGTTTGAGAAAAGTGGGGACAATATCTATATTGATGGAAACTTGTGGGTACGTGTTGAGGATTAGATCTTATTTCTGATATGATTTAAAGTTTATGATTTCGAGCAAAACAAACTCCATATAAAATAAAAATACAGCCGTTTTTTCCTGTACGGCTGTATTTTTATTTGATTTTTTTCTTGCATATCCTTACAAAAAGTATTATACTTGAATAAAACGAACAAAAAGGCTGTGATGATATGAAACTTACCGAAAAGCTTAAAGATGAAAAGCTTTCTCTTTCTTTCGAGGTCTTTCCCCCGAAGACAGATGCAAATTTTGAAAGTGTGAGAACTGCGGTGGAGCAGATAGCAACGCTCAACCCCGCTTTTATGAGCGTTACGTACGGTGCCGGCGGCGGCACGAGCCGCTATACGCTTGAAATAGCAAAGAATATAAAAATGAAGCACGGCGTTCCCACGCTTGCGCACCTTACCTGCGTTTCCTCCACAAGGGAAACGGTGAAGGCGAGAATTGCCGATATGAAAGAAGCGGGTATTGAAAACGTAATGGCGCTTCGCGGCGATCTTACACCCGAAATGGAAGGCAAGGATCGCTCCGCTTGGGATTATAAACACGCAATAGACCTTGTATATGAGCTTAAAGAAGCCGGCTTTTGCATCGGCGGCGCATGCTATCCGGAGGTTCACCCGGAAAGTGCAAACCAAAAGGACGATATAAAATACCTTAAAGAAAAGGTTGATGCGGGCTGTGAATTCCTTACCACGCAGATGTTTTTCGACAACAATCTGCTTTACAACTTCCTTTACAAGATAAGAGAAGCGGGCATCACCGTTCCCGTCGTTGCGGGAATCATGCCCATTACGAATGCAAATCAGGTTGAGCGCGCCATAAAGCTTTCGGGCTCGTTTATGCCGCAGAGATTCAAGAGCATCGTGGATAAATTCGGGTCCGACCCTGCGGCAATGAAGCAGGCGGGTATTGCTTATGCAACGGACCAGATCATCGACCTTTTTGCAAATAACATTACGAACGTACACGTTTATTCTATGAACAAGCCCGACGTTGCTTTTAAGGTGCAGAGCAACCTTTCGGATATTCTCGGAAAATGAGTGCTTCTCTTTACTGTAAAAACTATCCCGTTCCTGCGGTGAATAAAAAAGAAGCTTTGCGATTTGCATTTTGCGCTCAAGCGGATGCGGAAGTAGAGTTGCTTTTTGACAGTTGCATGAGGGAAATGGCGCCTTGTCTTTCCTGTAAGGTGTGCTATGCTGAGTTTCCTGTGAATTTGAAGGGGAATTTAATTTACCTTGGTTTTACCTGTGTTGAAAGTGCGGATCTTGCAAAAAATCTTGCAGGATGCGAGAGAATCGTTCTTTTCGCCGCAACGGTCGGCGCGGGCGTGGACAGGCTTATTGCAAAATATTCTCGCGTTTCTCCCGCAAAAGCTCATATGCTTCAAGCGCTGGGTTCGGAGCGTGTGGAAAGTCTTTGCGATGTTTTTTGTGAGGAGATTGCGAAAAATGCCGCAGAACATGGCTTCTCCGTGCGCCCTCGCTTTAGTCCCGGCTATGGAGATCTTGAATTAGCACTTCAAACGCAAATATTCCAAACTCTTGATATAAAGCGAAACCTTGGCGTTTCTCTTAACGAAAGCCTACTTATGTTTCCCTCTAAATCAGTAACGGCGATAGTCGGTTTGAAAAAAATCTAATCTCTTTTGGGAGAAATATTATGAATATATCTGAATTTTTAAAAGAAAATATTGTGATTCTCGATGGGGGAATGGGCACGCTTTTGCAAAAAGCAGGTCTTGCTCCGGGGGAAGAGCCCGAACGCTGGAATATCACGCATCCCGACGTGGTGGAGAACCTTCAAAGAGCGTACTTTGACGCAGGTTCCAATGTTGTAAGCGCAAATACTTTCGGTGCGAACACGCTAAAGTTTGCCCCCGAAGAGCTTGAAGATATCGTAAAGAGTGCGTTAGAGATAGCAAAACGCGCACGGGAAAGCTCTTGCGGCAAGCAGGAGAAGTTTGTGGCGCTTGATATAGGACCCACGGGTAAGCTTCTTAAACCTTACGGGGATTTTGAGTTCGAGGACGCGGTTTCGGTTTTTGCAAAAACCGTAAAACTTGGAGAGAAGTACGGCGCAGACCTTATCCTTATAGAAACGATGAACGACAGCTACGAAACCAAAGCCGCGCTCCTTGCGGCGAAGGAAAACAGCTCGCTTCCAGTGTTTGTTTCCAATGCTTATGGTGAGGACGGTAAACTTATGACGGGCGCCTCTCCCGCCGCTATGGTCGCTCTCGCAGAGGGTATGGGCGCCTCTGCCGTGGGTGCAAACTGCTCGCTCGGTCCGCGTGCGCTTCGCGGCGTTGTGGAGGAGCTTCTTTCCTGTGCTTCCGTTCCCGTAATTCTCAAACCCAATGCGGGGCTTCCCAAAAGCGACGGCGTGAATACGTTTTACGACGTTTCGGCAGAGGATTTTGCAAACGAGGTCGCGCGCGACGTTTGCGACGGTGTGCGTGTTGTCGGCGGCTGCTGCGGAACTACGCCGGAATATATAGCGGCGCTTGCAGAGAAGATAAAAAACATCGCTCCCGTTCCCGTAACGGAAAAGAACATAACCTGTGTTTCTTCATATACCCACGCGGTAAGCTTCAGGGAAGATCCCGTGCTTATCGGCGAGCGCATCAATCCCACGGGGAAGAAAAGATTTAAGCAGGCTCTTTGCGAAAACGATATAGATTACATCCTCGGAGAGGGAATTTCCCAGGAGGAAAAGGGCGCACATATTCTCGACGTGAACGTGGGTCTTCCCGAAATAGACGAAAAAGAAATGATGTGCTGCGTTGTGCGCGAGCTTCAGGCGGTGACGGACTTGCCGCTTCAGATAGATACGGCAGACCCTGCGGCAATGGAAGCGGCTTTGCGCATTTACAACGGCAAGGCGATGATAAACTCCGTAAACGGCAAAGAGGAAAGTATGCGCGCCGTTTTCCCGCTTGTGAAAAAATACGGCGGCGTTGTGGTCGCGCTCACGCTTGACGAGCGCGGTATCCCCGAAACAGCAGAGCAGAGAATAGAGATAGCGGAGAAGATACTTAGTACTGCTAAGGAATATGGTATAGATAAAAAGGACATCGTTTTTGATACGCTTGCTATGACGATAAGTGCCGATAACAAGGCGGCTCTTGCCACGCTTCGTGCTCTCGCATATATCAAAAATACGCTCGGCTGCCATACTTCTCTGGGTGTTTCCAATATTTCGTTCGGACTTCCCGTGCGCGAAGCGGTGAACAGCACTTTCTTTGCGCTTGCGCTCGAAAACGGGCTTTCCGCGGCGATTATGAACCCGTATTCCGTAGATATGATGAAGACGTACCACACATTCCGAGCGCTCCACGGCTTGGACGAAAACTGCGCGGAATATATAGATTTCGCACAGGGCTTGCCCACGCAGACGGCGCAAAGCACTGTGAGCGCGCCTTCTAAGAGTGCGGACAGCGGAAAGACGGCGCTCCAGGATGCCATTGTAAAGGGCTTGCGCGAAAAGGCGGGCGCACTTACAAAACAGATGCTTGAAACTGTTCCTGCGCTCGACATTGTAAACAGCGAGATCATTCCTGCGCTCGATATTGTAGGCAAAGGCTTTGAGGCAAAGACGGTATATCTGCCCCAGCTACTTATAAGCGCGGAGGCGGCAAAAGCGGCGTTTGAGGAGATAAAAGCCTTTGTTGCATCTTCCGACGGGCAGATGAGCAAAAAATGCGATTTTGTTATTGCCACCGTTCGCGGCGACGTTCACGATATAGGTAAAAACATAGTTAAGCTCTTGCTTGAAAATTACGGCTTTAACGTAACCGACCTTGGAAAAGACGTTCCTGCAGAGGAGATCGTAAAAGCCGTGGAACTGCTTCATGCGCCTCTTGTGGGTCTTAGTGCGCTTATGACGACTACCGTTCCCGCTATGGAAGAAACGATAAAGCTTCTTCGTGTGCGCGCGCCTTGGTGCAAGGTCATTGTCGGCGGCGCGGTTCTCACAAAAGAATATGCGGATCGCATCGGTGCGGATAAATATGCGGCAGAAGCGCTCGATACGGTAAGGTATGCCGAAAGCGTTTATAATCAAGCGAATGGCTGATTTTGAGTGATGGGTATATGAAACCGCAAAATGAATTTCTCGAACGTAAACATCCAAGGCTTAAAAATTTTGATTATTCTTCTTCCGGCGCTTATTTTTTAACGCTGTGTACAAAGAACAGAGCACCTATACTCGGAAAGATAACAGTAGGGCGGCTTGCCCTCAAGCCGCCCTACGGCAATTGTACTATAGTACGTTCTTTAAAACGTATGATAAACAGAGAAATCTCTCCATCAATATGGCAAGAATCATTTTTTGATCACATTATCCGTAATGATGAGGATTTTTATCAAACACGCAAATATATCGAAGAAAATCCTGTTCGTTGGTATTATAAAAACAGATAAGGAGCTTTTATGAAAAATGTATTGATTGTTTCTTTCGGAAATACGGAAAACGAAGCGTATCTTTTGGCAAAGCAAACGGATACGGAAACAGGCTTGTTTGAAATTGGAGAATAGTAAAAAACGAGGAATTTCCTCAATGTCATTAAGTTAAGCCTCCCCCTTCGGGGGAGGTGGCACGAGAAGTGTGACGGAGAGGGCGGTTACCATAGGAATATCGCCCTCTCACCCGCCTACGGCGGGAGCTCGGTATGTTATAATACGAAGTGCAACACTTGTAAAAAAGATAGTAAAAACAATAGAATAATAAATTTGTATTTTTGAGAGAAAGGCGTAGCCTTGAACGAAAAAATACAAATTTGGGCAAAAGTATAGACTTCATGCTGTCC
>JAGATA010000010.1 GCA_017621475.1 Clostridia bacterium | reverse complement strand
CGTGTAAAAGAACGATAAAACAATCCTTCCGTCACCGCAAGCCGTGCCACCTCCCTTTACACAAGGGAGGCTTAAAGATAGTTGCCACATCTGTGGCGGTAGGGCGACTACCGCAAGTGGCGGATTGTTCGACGAGCCTAAAGGCTATGCGTGTGGAATGCCCCAAGGGGGGCTTGTGCAAGCCACCGGCACGGCTGGTGGTCATGACTTCATCTGATACAGAGTTTACAACAGATCAGTCAGCTTTTGTGAATGTCTGACCATTGATCTTGATAGTGCCTGCATCTTTGTCTTCAGAGAAAGAGAATGTGCCGCTGTAAAGATCGCTGTTTTCAACGTCAATAACGATAGAGAGAGTGCCGTCTGTTGCTTCTGTGATCTCGTATGTACCCTTGTATTCATCAGTGTCGGAACCTGTGATGATGTTGGAAGTTGTAACTGTGATAGTTACTTTGCTTCCGCTGAATGTGTAGGATGTTTTAGCGCCTGCCATGCCGAGGAAGTTACCTTCTGCGGAGTATGTACCGGAAAGTGTCTTAGCGCAGGATGCGAGTGCAAGGCAAGCCATAGCCATAACGAGAGCGAGAGCGATAACTCTTGTGATTTTCTTTGTCATAACAAAATCCTCCATATAATATAGTTTGCCGACGTAGCTGTCGGTTAATAATATTATATACAAATTTGTGAATTTGTCAAGCGAGTAAATCTTATGAAAATATTAAATATGCGATTGCCGCGATGTTAAATTCGTTTTCCTGCTTTTACATTTTCGATAATGTGGTTGATTTCATCGCAAAGTCTGTCGGATGCGGAACCCTTTTCCGTGGGGATGCGGGCAATTTCTTTGCCGTTTGCCAAGATAACGATGAAGGAAAGCTTTGATTTTGTTCCGTCTTCGAAAGTTTTTTCTTCCGTGATCGTACCGACGGAGTCGATTTCCTCGTAAACGTATTCGGCGGTTGTTTCGGATTCAACTTCTTCGATAAGGGATATTTTTTTCTGTGCGGTGAAGATACCTGTTTTTGTGAAGATGAGCGCTGTTGCAGTGTATATGGAGGTACGCATACGTCTGTCCGTTCTTTCACGGCGGAAGAGCACACCTTCATCGTATGTATAATCGCCTACAACGGTGGGCTTGAGCGCGCGGAGAAGGAAATCGGAAAGTCCTGTTTCTTCCGCTGTTGTTTCTTCGTATTTTTCGATCTTGCGTGCTGCCGCTTCGTCAAGGTCCTTGCCGGCAGAACGGTAGGAAAGGGGAACGAAAGCTATAGCCGCGCCCGCCGCCATCATAACGAATGCGGGGGTCATAAGGAAATACGAGTGGCGCAGAATAAATGTAAGAGCGAAAAGCACCAAGCCCGCGCCGAGGATACATACGCCTATGAAAAAGTGCTTATCGTTGCTTTGGAAATACTTTAAATTCTTCTTGTAATCCATAGTTTTCTCCTTTCGGAAAACATAAAAAATATTGTTATATTATATAGAGTGTTTTAAAAAGCCATTAGGTTTGCTTTTTTAAAAAAAATTTTCAAAAAAGCAAAGTTAGTCAAGGCATATATTCAGTTTACCAAAAGCTTCCCTGTAAATCAAGATTTTTTTATTATTTTTTTGCTTTTTCTGGAAGCTGGGAAATTACCGTTGCGGCGAACATAAGCGTGCAGCCGATGGCTTCGAAAACGGACGGTATCTGCAAAAGGATCATCGCGCCGCCGAGAACCGCGAAAACAGATTCAAGGCTCATAATTATGGATGCAACGGTGGGGCTTGCATATTTCTGACCGATTATCTGCATCGTGTAAGCCGCACCGCAGGAAAGTACGCCTGCGTAAGCGATGGGAAGCCAGGAGGAAAGTATATCGGAAACGGACGGCTCTTCAAAGATAAACATACACACAAGTGAAAGAAGTCCTGCTGTAAGCATTTGTATCATGGATATACGCACGCCGTCAAGCCCTTTCGTGAATTTATCTACGGCAAGAATGTGGAAGGAGAAAACGAGCGCGCAAAGCGTTACCAGTATATCTCCTATTGACATAGAGAACCCCTCCCCTGTCATGCAGAGCAGATAAAGCCCCACAAGCGCAAGCGCGATGCACACCCAAAGGTGCGCGCCGACCTTTTTTCCAACAAAAAGACCGAGAAGCGGAACTATAAGAATATAGAGCGCCGTAAGGAAGCCTGCATGACCTACCGTTGTGTAAAGAATGCCTATCTGCTGGAGCGTGGCGGCGGCAAAAAGGAACACGCCGCATATCATTCCCGCGATAAGCGTTTTTTTGTCCATAAATCGTTCGGCATCGTTTTTCTTTTTCTTTATATTATAGGAAACGAGCGAAACAGGCAAGAGCACAACTGCGGCAAGGAGCATTCTTGATGCCTGAAAGGTAAAAGGACCTATCTTTTCCATGCCTTCGCTCTGTGCCACGAAAGCAAAACCCCATATCATGGCTGTGATGAGCAGAATTATACTGCCGCGTAAATTATTTTTCATAGCATTATCTCTCTTTTTATGAAAATTTTCGTATAGAAGTTTATCACAGCGAAAAAATAAAATCAAGTATTTCGGCGTATTGATTTTTCACTTTTCGCGTGATATTATAAAATAAAGTTAATTTTAAGAAAAGAGGAATACAATGGGAATTTCAACATATATTATTTTGGGTATAATTATATCGCTTGTCGGTCTTTCCGTGTATTCCACAGTCAGCTTCAACAGAAAGTGCAAAAAAAGAGAGCGCGAAAAACGTGAAAAAGAGGATAAAACCGAGTAATCATTTTTATGTGTAAAAAATGTAAAAAAGATCTTTGTTTTTTTGTTGGAAAAGACGATTAAATAATACTTGAAAGAAAGATGATGTCGGTATATACTATAGACATAGAAGCATTCTTTCTAAATAACTCAACAACAATTTAAAAAGGAGAAATAATTTTATGAAATACGTTTGCACACTTTGCGGTTATGTTTATGATGAAGCTATCGGCGACGAACACGAAGGTATCGAACCCGGCACGGAATGGGAAGAACTCCCCGAAGATTTTGAATGCCCACTCTGCGGCGCAGACAAATCCTTGTTCGAAGAAGCTGAAGAAGAATAAATTACAAGACCGCGCAAGCGGTCTTTTGTGTTATAGCAATTTTGCGCGCAATTTCCTGTGTTATAAAAACACTTAAAAAATATTGCATATTTTTTGCAAAAAATATTGACATATAAACATCAAGTGTGTATAATTAAACAAAAAAGCTGGCGAGTAAGCCGCAAACGGAGGGCAATATAATGAAAATGATGTATTATTATTCTATGCGATTTTATTATACTGCATCTTTGTGAGGGCAGTCTGTTTCCGCATAGTTTTTTAGGATAAAAGACGATATGTGCCGCAGAATGCCACGCGCTTTTTGCGGCACTTCATATTTTCGCGGAGTGCTGTGCAAAAAGGGCATTCTGCGATTTTTATTTTTGCGGCGGAAGCCGCTTGTTTGGGAGAATATATTATGATTTCTGAAAAAATGCTTGCGCTTGGCAAAAAAAGCTCTGCCATCCGCGCTATATTTGAATACGGCAAAAAAAGAAAAGCCGAAATAGGGGAAGAAAACGTTTTCGATTTCAGCCTTGGAAACCCCAGCGTTTGCCCTCCGCCCGTTGTAAACGAAACTATCAAAAAGCTTGTTGACGAGGCAGACCCCATCGATCTTCACGGCTACACCTCCGCCCCGGGCGATATTGGGACGAGAAGCGCTATCGGCGCATACCTTGCAAAGACCTACGGCACGGACGACACGGCGGAAAACATCTATATGACTGTGGGTGCGGCTGCTTCTCTTACCATCACTCTCGGTGCGCTTGTGTGCAAAGGGGACGAGGTTATCGTACTTGCACCGTATTTTCCCGAATACCGCGTTTTTGCCGAACACGCGGGAGCAAAACTTTGCGAAGTGCCTTGCCGCGCAGGGGATTTTCAGCTTGATACGGCGGCGCTTGCTTCTGCTATAAACGAACACACAAAAGCCGTTATCGTAAATTCCCCGAACAACCCCACGGGCGTTGTGCTTTCGGAGCAGAGCGTGCGCGACCTTGCACAGGTACTTTCAGAGAAAGAAAAAGAATACAACCATCCTATATATATAATATCGGACGAGCCGTACCGCGAGCTTGTTTACAGCGGAGAGGTTTCCTATATCCCCAATTATTATAACAACACCGTTTCCTGTTATTCGTTCAGCAAATCCCTCTCCCTTCCCGGAGAGAGAATAGGGTATATCTGCGTATCCAAAAAATGCGAGGATTGGCGCGAGCTCTTCTTCGCGGTTTGCGGCGCGGGCCGTGCGCTCGGCTTCGTCTGCGCACCGAGCCTTATGCAAAAGGTCGTTCCCGCGTGCCTTGGCAAGACCGCCGATACTTCCGTCTACGACACAAACAGAAAGCTTCTTTATAATGAGCTTACAAGCTACGGTTACGAATGCGTTTACCCCGACGGAGCTTTTTATATGTTTGTAAAAGCGTTTGAGGATGATGCGAACGCCTTTTGCGAAAAGGCGAAGGCGCACGAGCTTTTGCTTGTTCCCTCCGATTCCTTCGGCGTTACGGGGTATGTGAGAATTTCGTATTGCGTTAAAACGGAGCAGATAGAACGCGCACTTCCCGCGTTTTGCGCCCTTGCAAAAGATTACGGAAAGATTTGAACGGAGAATAACAATGGATAAACTTGAAAAAGCAAGAATAGAGATAAACGAAGCGGACAAGGGCATTGCAGAGCTTTTCTGCAAGAGAATGAACGCGGTGCGCGCCGTTGCGGAATATAAAAAGGAGCGCGGTCTTCCCATACTCGATGCCGCGCGCGAGGAAGCGGTCGTTGTAAAAAACAGCGCTTTTGTGGAGGATGAAGAACTCCGTTCCTACTATGTAAACTTTATAAAATATACAATGGAGCTCTCTCGCAATTTTCAGCATAAGCTCATAAACGGTGCGAAGGTTTCGTACAGCGGTATTCCGGGTGCGTTTGCGTCTCTTGCCGCACGCGAGCTTTTCCCCGATGCGGAGCACGTTGCATACCCGAATTTCGAGGCGGCCTACAACGCTGTTGTAAACGGCGAGTGCGACAGCGTGGTGCTTCCTATCGAAAACAGCTACGCAGGCGAAGTTGGTCAGGTTATGGACCTTGTATTCTTCGGCTCTCTTTATATAAATAACGTAATGGGGCTTGCCGTAACGCAAAATCTTCTCGGCGTTCCCGGTGCAAGAATTGAGGATATAAAGCAGGCAGTAAGTCATCCGCAGGCTATAGAGCAGTCTGCTGTTTACTTGAAAGAGCACAACATAACGCCCGTACAGTTTTCCAATACGGCGCTTGCCGCAAAGCACGTTGCAGAGCTTGGGGACAAGAACGTTGCCGCCATCGCAGGCGACGAAGCGGCGAAGATATACGGTCTTAACGTGCTTGCCCACGGCATCAACGAAAGCGGAATGAACACAACGCGCTTTGCAACCCTTTCCCGCGTGGAAAATAAGCGCGAGGGCAGACCCGACGATAACTTTATGCTCGTTTTCACGGTTAAAAACGAGGCGGGCGCTCTTGCCAAGGCGATGGACATTATCGGTAAATACGGCTACAATATGCGCGGACTTCACTCCCGTCCGATGAAAGCCCTTATGTGGCAATATTACTTCTACCTTGAAGCAGAAGGAAACGTGAGAACCGAAAACGGTAAAATGATGATGGAAGAGCTTAAAACCGTTTGTGATAAGCTCAAACTCGTGGGCTCTTACGCGGTGAAGTGATAAAACGCTTTGCGTTTTATCGGAATTATTTTATTCAACTTTTTCTTTCAAAAAGAAAAAGTGATTATAATAAATTTGAAAAAACACAGCGTGTTTTTACACCTTGTCTGTTACAAAGAAAAGACAAATAACGAAAGGATTTTTTATGACAATACACGTTGAGCTCGGTGTATCGAGCTATGATATAGAACTCTCCCGCGGTGCGCTTGCCCGTGCAGGCGAGCTTATCCCTATGCAGAGAAAGGTCCTCGTCGTAACTGACAGCGGAGTTCCTGCAGAGTATGCGGCCACGGTTGCAGCCTTTGCAAAGACAGCCGTTAAGGTCGTTATTCCTCAGGGTGAGGCGAGCAAAAGCTTTGAATCCCTTCAAACGCTCCTTGCCGCAATGCTCGACGCAGGCTTTACGCGCAAGGACGCCGTGATTGCCGTCGGCGGCGGCGTTGTCGGCGACCTTGCGGGCTTTGCCGCATCTATGTATATGCGCGGAATAGATTTTTACAATATCCCCACAACGCTTCTCTCCCAGGTGGACTCCTCCATCGGCGGAAAGACAGCGGTGGATTTTCACGGATACAAAAACGTTATCGGCGCGTTCTATCAGCCAAAAAAGGTCATTATTGACCCGAATGTTTTGAAAACTCTTGAACCACGCCAGGTTGCCGCAGGTATGGCAGAGGCAATAAAAATGTCCGCAACATCGGATGCCCAAATGTTCGCCTCGCTCGAGAGCGCAGACGATATTTACGCGGATATAGACACGATTATAGAAAAAGCGCTTCGTATTAAAAAATACGTCGTGGAATGCGACGAAAAGGAAGCGGGACTTCGCAAAATTCTCAATTTCGGCCATACCGTGGGCCATGGCATCGAAACACAGCAGGCAGGCGCTCTCTATCACGGCGAATGCGTGGCGCTCGGTATGCTTCCTATGTGCTCCGAGGGTGTAAGAGAAAGACTTATCCCTGTGCTTAAAAAGGCGGGGCTTCCCACAGAGATGTTTATGCCAGAGGAAGATATGAGAGAGGTTATGACGGCGGTTTCTCACGACAAAAAGAGCGCCGCTGACGGAATTGATGCCGTGCTTGTAAACGAGATAGGAAGCTTTGAAATAAAGAAGCTTTCACTTTCCGAAATAGAAGAAAAAACAAAGAATATCTTTTCATAAGGAGAAATAATATGAAAAACACCTTCGGAACTTCCGTAAGCCTTACCGTTTTCGGGGAGAGCCACGGCCCGTTCATAGGAGCTGTACTTGACGGGCTTGCCCCCGGTATCGAGGTAAACGAGGAAGATATAAAACACGCTCTCACTCTGCGCCGCCCTGCGGGAAGGATATCCACCGCAAGGCAGGAAAAGGACGAGTATGTTATAGCAAGCGGAGTTTTCGAGGGGAAGACCACGGGAACGCCCATTGCAATAATCATTCCCAATGCGGATACAAGAAGCAAGGATTACAAGAAAACATACGGTCTTGCGCGCCCGGGTCACGCGGATTTTGCGGCTTTTTGCAAATATCACGGCTTTGAGGACTATCGCGGAGGCGGCCATTTTTCGGGTAGAGTAACCTCTGCACTCGTTGCGGCGGGCGCTGTTGCGCGCGCCGCTCTCGCAAAAAAGGAGATTTACCTCGGAACGCACATAAAAGAGCTTGCGGGCGTGCCCGACAGAGCTTTTGGCTCTCTTAAAGCCGATATAGACGATCTTTACACAAAAGTTTTCCCAGTGCTTTCCTCTGAAGCGGAAGAAAAAATGCGCGCCGAGATAGAAAAGGCGGCGGCAGATGGCGACAGCGTCGGAGCACTTCTTGAAACTGTCGTTATTGGCATGCCCGCGGGCGTTGGCGAGCCATATTTTGATTCGCTTGAAAGCGTTATCTCTCATATGATGTTCGCAATACCGGGCGTTAAGGGCGTTCTCTTCGGCGCGGGAATGGATTTTGCCAAGATGCGCGGAAGCGAAGCCAACGATGCTTTCCGTATGGACGAAAACGGAAAAGTATATACGAAGACGAACAACAACGGCGGCGTGAACGGCGGTATCACAAACGGAAGCCCCGTTCGCTTTACAACGGTAATAAAGCCTACGCCGTCTATTTATAAACAGCAGCAAACGATAGATTTTGTAAACGGAGAAGAAAAAGATATTTCAATAGAAGGCCGCCACGACCCCTGCATTGCCCACAGAGCAAGAATCGTTGTGGACAGCTTGACAGCGATAGCACTTTGTGATATGCTGGCAGAAAGATACGGAACGGATTACCTTGCGGTTGAGTAATTTTCAGAAAGCGAAGAGGAAAAATAGAATGAGATACGGACTTTTGGGTGAAAAACTGCCGCACAGTTTTTCAAAAGAGATACACGAAAAATTAGGAAGATACACATACGAACTTATTGAAGTTGCGAAAGAGAATTTTGCTTCCTTTGCGGAGCAGAGAGATTTTACGGCTATAAATATCACAATACCTTATAAGCGTGATATAATACCTTACCTTGAAACGATAAGCGAACAGGCAGAGAAGATAGGCGCTGTAAACGTGGCAATAAACAAGGACGGTAAGCTCCATGGCTATAACACGGACTTTGCGGGCCTTCGCGGACTTGTGCTTCGCGCGGGATTCGATCTTAAAGATAAAACGGTTCTTATCCTTGGATATGGCGGCACGAGCAGAACGGCTAGCGCTGTTTGCGAGGACCTTGGTGCGAAATGCGTAAAATTTGTAGAGGGTATGGCGCGTGAAAACGTAATTTCCTATGAGGATGCGGCAAGAGATTATGCTGACGCGGATTTTATCTTCAATACTTCCCCTTGCGGTATGTATCCGCATACGGATGCAACTCCCTTTGACGGAAGCGGAGTAAGTCTTGCCAACTTCCCGAAGCTTGCGGGAGTTGTGGATGTAATATACAATCCGCTTCGCACAAAGCTTGTAAACGAGGCAAGACTTCGCGGCATACCTGCGGTAAACGGACTTTATATGCTCGTAGCGCAGGCAACGGCGGCAGCAGAGCTTTTTACGGGAGAGAGCGTGGCAGACGAAGTGACAGAAAAGATATTCAAAGAACTTCTTCTTGCAAAGCAGAACGTGGTGCTTACGGGTATGCCCGGAAGCGGCAAAAGCACGATAGGTGCGCTTCTTGCCCAAAAGCTTGGCAGAAGATTTTATGATACAGACGAAGAATTTACTAAAAAATACGGCACACCTGCCGATTATATAAGGGAACACGGAGAGAGTGCCTTCCGTAATGCGGAAAGCGCCGTTATCGCAGAACTTTGCAAAGAGACCGTCGGCGCGGTAATCTCCACGGGCGGTGGCGCGATACTTCGCAGAGAGAATATATATGCGCTCTGCGGCAACGGCAAGATATATTTTATAGACAGAGATATAAACACGATAGTTCCCACAAGCGACCGTCCTCTTTCCTCCGATATGGATATGCTCCGCAAGAGATATGAGGAAAGATATCCCATCTACACGGGCACGTGCGACGTTCATATAATAAACGATGCGAGCGCGGACGATGCGGCGCAAAAAATTCTGGAGGATTTTACAAAATGAAGATACTCGTTATAAACGGACCAAATCTTAATATGCTCGGCATACGCGAACCCGATATTTACGGCAAAAGCACTTATTCGGATCTTTGCAAAATGATAGAGGAGCATTGTGCGGCAAAAGAAGTTGAGGTAGAGATATACCAATCCAACTACGAGGGCGACCTTGTAACGAAGATACAGAAGGCGCTCGGCGTTTTCGACGGCATAGTTATCAATCCTGCGGCTTACACGCATACAAGTGTTGCGCTCCTCGACGCGCTCAAGGCGGTGGCGATACGCGCGATAGAGGTGCATATCTCCGACGTTTCCAAGAGAGAGGGCTTCAGAAGCATCAGCTTTGTGCGCGAATACTGCGAAAAGACTATCGCAGGTCACGGCTTTGTGGGCTACCTTGAAGCAATAGACGTGCTTCTTGCCCCTCCTGCGGAAATGAGAGCATAATATGGATGTTATTATAGAAAAAAGCCGCGCAAAGGGCACGGTAGATGCTCCGCCTTCCAAAAGCTTTGCACACAGGCTTATAATTTGCGCCGCCCTTGCGGGAAAGAGCGAGGTGCGCGGTGTTGAGGGAAGCGAGGATATACTTGCAACGCTCGATTGCGCCGCCGCCTGCTTCGGCGCGAAATACGAAAAAAACGGGGAAAACTACGTATTCTTCGAAAGCGATGTTCACGGTGAAGCGAAAGGCGCGCTTATGTGCCGCGAAAGCGGAAGCACGATGCGCTTTTTTATCCCGCTTTGCCTTGCAAAAAATACGGAGTGCCTGCTTTACGGAAGTGAAAAGCTCCTGACACGCCCCCTCACGGTATATGAGGACATCTGCCGCGAGCAGGGCATAACTTTCTCACACGAGGGCGATCATATCCGTGTTTGCGGTCCTCTTAAAGCGGGTAAGTTTACCGTTCCCGGCAATATTTCAAGCCAATTTATAAGCGGACTTATGTTCGCGCTTCCCTTGCTTTCGGGCGACAGCGAGATATGCATCGTCCCTCCGCTTGACAGCAAGCCTTACATCGATATAACGATGGAAGCCCTTGCAAAATTCGGCGTCAGCGCCGTTTGGAAGGACGAGCTTACCATTTATATAAAAGGAAATCAAAAATACACTCCCGCGTGCGAGCGCGTGGAGGGGGACTTTTCCAACGCGGCGTTCCTTTCCGCGCTTGATGTTCTCGGTGGGGACGTTACCGTGAAAAACCTTAACGAAAACAGCACACAGGGCGATAAAGCTTATATAGAGCAGTTCCGTGCTCTTTGCGAAGGCTCGCCCACGATAAATATTTCGGATTGCCCCGACTTGGCTCCCATACTTATGAGTGTGGCGGCGGTCAAAAACGGAGCTACTCTTACGGGTACGGCGCGCCTTAAAATAAAGGAAAGCGACCGAGGAGCTGTTATGGCAGAGGAGCTTGCAAAATTCGGCGTTCCCGTTACGGTGAACGAGGATACCATCACGGTGGAGGGCGGACACTTCCGCGCGCCGAGTGAACCTCTTGACGGTCACAACGACCACAGAGTTGTTATGTCTATGGCGGTGCTCTGCACGCTTACGGGCGGAAAAATACTTGGGGCGCAGGCTGTAAAAAAGAGCTACCCCACGTTCTTTGATACAATAAAAAAACTTGGAATAGAGGTTTTTGAAAGTGGAAATTCAGAAAAATAAAAAAATACTCATCGTAGGCCTTGGACTTCTCGGCGGCAGCTACGCGCAATCGCTCACACGTCAGGGCTATGAGGTATATGCGATAACAAGAAAGCAGAGCACGATAGATTACGCGCTCGAACACGGTATGATAAAAGCCGGAACAACCGAAATTGACGAAAAGATGATTGCCGACGCCGACATCGCCGTTTTCGCGCTCTACCCCCACATTTTTATCGAATGGATAGAGCAGAACGGTAAGTATTTCAAAAAAGGCGCGATAATTACGGACGTTACGGGTGTAAAATGCGCGATAGTCGATAAGATACAGGCGCTTCTTCCCGAAGGTGTAGAGTTCATTGGTGCTCATCCTATGGCGGGTAAAGAGGTTTACGGTATTGAAAACAGCAACGAGGAAATGTTCAAGGGAGCAAACTACATCGTTACCCCTACGGAAAAGAACTCCCGCGAGGCTGTTGAGATCTGCAAGGAGCTTGGAAGAATGCTCGGCTTTGGCAACGTAACGGAGCTTACTCCCCAGAAGCACGACAGAATGATCGGCTTCCTTTCCCAGCTTACGCACTGTATCGCCGTGGCGCTTATGACCTGCAACGATGATGCAAACCTTTGCAAATACACGGGCGACTCATTCCGCGATCTTACGAGAATCGCGCGCATCAATGAGGATATGTGGAGCGAGCTCTTTATGCTCAACAAGGATATACTTATTTCCGAAATGAAGGCGTTCGGCGGAGAGCTTGAAAAGCTTCGCCGTGCTATGGAAACGGATGACGTGGAAACAATGAAGAAGATGATGCGCGTTTCCACAGAGCGCCGTGCAATGTTCGATAAAAAATAAAATTTAAAAATCACATATAATATTTAAAATATCAGGAGAATATCTACTATGAATATGAATTTTAAGAAAAAACTTCCCGTTCCTATGGAAGTCAAGGAAATGTACCCGCTTTCCCTTGAGCTTGCCCAAAAGAAAGCTATACGCGATAAAGCCATCAAGGATGTTTTCACGGGTAAGAGCGATAAAATGCTTCTCGTTATCGGACCTTGCTCCGCAGATAACGAAGATTCCGTAATGGACTACATCTGCAGACTTAAAAATGTTCAGGATAAGGTTGCGGATAAGCTCATCATCATTCCCAGAATCTACACGGGTAAGCCCAGAACTATCGGCGACGGTTACAAGGGGATGGTACACCAGCCCAACCCCAACGAAGCACCCGACGCTTTCAAAGGCATCGTTGCTATCCGCCAGCTTCATATGAGAGCGCTTGCGGAAACAGGTCTTTCTACAGCGGATGAAATGCTTTATCCCGAAAACCACCGTTATCTTTCCGACCTTCTTTCCTATGTTGCCATCGGCGCGCGCAGCGTTGAAGACCAGCACCACAGACTTACAGCCAGCGGACTTGATATTCCCGTTGGTATGAAGAACCCCACCAGCGGCGATATTTCCGTTATGATGAACTCTATCACAGCGGGTCAGCACGCGCACCAGTTTATCTACCGCGGCTGGGAAGTTGAAAGCCAGGGTAACGAATACGTTCACGCTATTCTTCGCGGCTACGTAAACAAGCACGGTCAGTCTCTGCCCAACTACCATTACGAAGACCTTATCCACCTTTACGAAGAATATGCAAACAAACCCGACCTCAAGAATCCTGCTGTTATCGTGGATACAAACCACGCAAACTCCGGCAAGAAGTACCTTGAACAGGTTCGTATTGCAAAGGAAGTTCTTCACTCTTGCAGATACAACAGCGACATCCGTTCCATCGTTAAGGGCTTCATGATCGAAAGCTATATCGAAGACGGCGCACAGAAGATCGGCGAAGGCATTTACGGCAAGTCTATCACAGACCCGTGCCTTGGTTGGGAAAAGACGGAGAAGCTCATTCTCGACATTGCGGATGTGCTTTAATAAAGAAATCTTTGCAAAAACGCACCGAAAGGTGCGTTTTTGCATCGTATAAGGTTTCTTGGGTTCTTTCTTTTTTTAGAAAGAAGAGGTGGTAAAACGATTTATCGTTTTACCAAATTATTTAACTAACTTTTTCTTTTTGAAAGAAAAAGTTACAAAAAGAAGCAAAAAGTCCTTCCCTTTACTCGCCTGTGCAGATTTTAACCTATGGCAATTTCGACTCCCAGAGCGATTTTCGCTCACCGAGGCTCGCAAAAATCGCACGGAACCACGTCGAAGGGTACAAATTTTAAGGCTTAGGCTGAAAACGCGAGAAGACTTATATTAAAATTTTTGATTTTTTCATCACGCGCTTTTATAACAAATCAGAACTTGCTTCCCGACGTTCGAGTTGAGCGTAAACACAACGACTATTGAAGTAAATATTTTTTGCAAACTTTACGTCGTTGTGTGCAGCGCGATTGTTCGAGATTTGCCCTTCGAGCTATTTATAGCGAGAATTTAACTGAATAATAATTCAGAACTTGGTTTAAAAGGGTATAGATACATTCTCTTTTAAGCTTATACGCAATATGTGGTTCAAGTCCGCACACGCCGATAAACCGGCACGGCTTTTTATCTTTTTGCGAGCAAACACGGCTTCGCCTTTCGCTAGATACAAACAGCCATTTAGGCTGTTTGTATCTGGTCACTTTAAACAAGAAAAAGCGGTATAAAATAATTTTTGTTAAAACACAACGTGTTTTAACACTTCTTTTTTCTAAAAAGAAAAAAGTTAATAAAATAAATGCAATAAAACGCGCGCGTTTTATTGCATACCGTATTCTTTTGTGATAAAATATAAATAATATAACTCTTTGGGAGGAACAAAAGATGTATAAATTTGACGTAAAAAAAGCCACGGACGGCTGCATTGCCTGGATACAGGATTGGTTTGAGAAAAACGGTAAGGGCTGCAACGCCATAATCGGTATTTCCGGCGGTAAGGACAGCTCCGTTGTTGCCGCACTCTGCTGTAAAGCTCTCGGAAAAGAAAGAGTTTTCGGTGTGCTTATGCCCGACGGAGAGCAGTGCGATATAGATTATTCCCACGAACTTTGCGAATTTCTCGGAATAGATAACATCGTTGTGGACATTCACCCTGCGGTTGCAGGCGTTTATGAAGCTTTGGGCGGCAGAATTGAAATTTCGGAACAATCCAAAATAAATCTCCCTCCCAGAATTCGTATGACAACGCTTTACGCTATCTCCCAATCCAAAAACGGCAGAGTTGCAAATACCTGCAACCTTTCGGAGGACTGGGTTGGATACTCCACAAGATACGGCGACAGCGCAGGCGATTTCGGTCCTATCTCCCGCCTTACGGTTGCGGAGGTTAAAGAAATGGGCAGATACCTGGGTCTTCCCGAAAAGTTTATCGAAAAAGCGCCCTCCGACGGTCTTTCGGGTAAAACGGACGAGGACAAGCTCGGCTTTACTTACGCTATGCTCGATAAATATATCCGCGAGGGCGTTATAGACGATGAAGAGAAGAAGGCAAAGATAGACAGACTTCACGTTATCAACAAATTTAAGCTTGAAACGCTTCCCGTTTACGAGTTTGACCCCGCAGAATAAATTTTACGGAGAGTAACAATATGTCACCTTTAAAAAGACCCGATAAAGAAAATTATTATCTTGATATAGCGCAGACCGTTGCGCAGAGAAGCACTTGCCTTCGCCGCGCATTTGGCGCAATTATTGTCAAAAACGATATAATAATATCGACAGGGTATAACGGCGCGCCCAGAGGACGCAAAAATTGTACTGATATAAATTTTTGTATGCGCGACCACCTCGGTATTCCGCGCGGAGAAAGATATGAGATGTGCCGTTCCGTCCATGCGGAGGCGAATGCGATAATCGCCGCTTCCCGTGACCAGATGCTCGGTGCAACGCTCTATATGGCGTGCCTTGACGCCAAAACGGGCGAGCTTATGCCCGGTACCTGCTCTTGTATGATGTGCAAGCGCCAGGTCATCAACGCGGGCATTGAGCGTGTTATCGTGCGCGATACGAAGGAGGAATACTCCGTTTATAACGTAGCGGATTGGATAGAGAATGACGACAGCCTCAGCGGCAAGTTCGGATATTGATATTTTTGCGTATTAAAACAAACAGACCCGCCATAATAAATGGCGGGTCTGTTTAAGGTGTAAAAACGCGAAGCGTTTTTACACCTTTTGAAAGAAAAAGCAGATCAGTCTGCATACGCTTCAGCGTATCCTTCCTTGTAAGAATTGGGATGGGGAATGATGCCGTCTTCAATATCTTTAAGATATTTGAAATATGCGTTTATGACGGTGTCCTCAAGCATTGTGCGCATAGTTGCGTTGATGGGGTGAATTATGTCACGGAAAGTGCCGTCGGGATTTTTTCTGGAGGGCATAACAACGAAGAATTTATCTCTTGCGTTGATGACTTTAACGTCGTGAAGAGCGAGCATATTATCGAATGTGATGGATACGACCGCTTTCATAGGGCCTTCGTCAAATATTTTTCTGATCTTTACATCTGTAATTTCCATGTGTGTATTCTCCTTAAATTTGATTAAATTTCATTGTTTGGCTATATTTTACTACCTAATTGTGAACTTTATTCAAATGAAAGGTGAGTAAATTTTAAATTTTTTTAAACATATGTGTGATTTTTGCGTTACATGTATGTGAACAGTATATTTTTTATATAAAAAGAGGTTTCAATATGTCTTGGGAAAAAACAACCGTGCTGCCGGAAAACGTGCACACGTTCTTCTTTGTCGGCATTGGAGGGATAAGTATGTCGAGCATTGCTTTCGTGCTTGATTCGAAAGGCTATACCGTGCGCGGTTCTGACAGAACACAGAGCGAAATGACGCAAAGGCTTTGTGACGCGGGTATCGAGGTATTTATCGGGCACGATGCGTCGCATGTGGAGGGCTCGGACGTGGTTATATATACGGGTGCTGTAAACGACCAAAACCCTGAGATAGCGGAGGCGAAAAAACGCGGCATTCCGCTTGTTTACCGTGCAGATGCCATAGGCTATCTTATGCAGAAATATAAAACTCGCATCGGCGTTTCCGGTTCACACGGTAAATCTACCTGCACGGCGATGATATCGCACGTGCTTATTGCCTCCGGCAAGGACCCGACAGTTATGTGCGGCGCGCAGACGGCGGAGATGGGCGGCGCATACCGCGTGGGCAAGAGAGAGGATTTTGTTTTCGAAGCGTGCGAATATAAGGATTCTTTCCTGGGCTTTTTCCCCTCCGTTTCCGTTGTGCTCAATATCGATCTTGACCACACGGATTATTTCACGGGCGGTTTGGAGCAGATAAAGGAATCTTTCCGCCAATATGCGTTGCTTGCTTTTGCGCAGGAAGATCCGCTTGTTATTTCCAACGCGGACGATGGAAATACGGCGTGTGCGCTTTTCGGCGTTGAAAAAACAACCTTCGGTATCGTTAACGATGCGGATTTCCGCGCAGTTAACATCACATACAACAAGGGCTGCGCGGAGTTTGATATCGTAAGAGGGGAAGAATTTTTCTGCCATGTTGCGCTTTCCGTTCTCGGCAGGCACAACGTGTATAACGCGCTTGCCGCCGCAGCAGCGTGTTTCCACGCAGGTGTTTCCCCCGAAGATATAGGAAAATACCTTTCCGACTTTGCAGGTCTTGCCAGAAGATTTGAGAAAAAGGGGAGCATCGGAGGTGCAGACGTTTATATAGACTATGCCCACCACCCGAAGGAGCTTGTTTCCGCTATCTCCGCGGCGAAAAAGCTGACAGAGGGAAAAGTGCTTTGCGTTTTTGAACCGCACACGTATTCTCGCACAGCATCCCTCTTTTCGGAATTTGCCGCATCATTTAAGGATTCGGATAAGACGTTTTTTGTGGATATTTACGCCGCGCGCGAAGTAAACACATACGGCGTTTCCTCCGCGCAGCTTGCAGAAGCGACAGAGGGCGGTGAATATACCCCAACTTATGAGGATGCCGCACGCAGAATACGCGAGGAAGCGAAAGAAGGGGACACCGTGCTAATACTCGGTGCGGGCACTGTAACCGAGGTTGCCTCAATGCTTACTTGTTAAGCTATACTGAAAATTTATGCAGTCAAATGCGCAAATTTTGCGCATTTGACGAATATTTTTGCAATTTTATGTTGACAAATCTACGCAGTTAAACTATAATTACACATACTATCCTATTTAAAATATATACTTATGGAGGAAATAAAAATGAAAAAAATTATTAGCATTGTTCTTGCAGCAGCTCTTATGCTCTGCACACTTTTCGCTCTTGCTTCTTGCGGCGGCGCTAAATACAAAGTAGGTGTTCAGTCCGGTACAACAGGCTGGAGCTTTATGGCCGGTGACGCCGACTGGGAATTCACAGGCTTCTCTAACATCGATGTTGCTTCTTACGACAACGGCGCTCTCGCTGTTTCCGCGCTTAAAGCAGGCAACGTTGACTTCGTTGTAATCGACGCAGAGGTTGGCAAGGATCTTGTTGCCGAAAACGCAGGCACAAAGGTTATCGACATCGCTCTTACAACAGAAGATTACGGTATCGCTGTTGACAAAAATCAGGAAGAGCTCCTTACAAAGATTAACGGTGTTCTTTCTTCCAAGAAGGCTGAAATTGAAGCTATTATCGAAAAGTATGCTGGCGTTGAAGATAGCAATGCTGCAAGCTGGTCCGGCGACGTTATCCCCGCAGGCGAATACGATGCTTCCAAGAATCAGCTCGTTGTTGCTACAAACGCTGCTTTCGCTCCCTTCGAATTCACTGTTGGCAATGGTTTTGCAGGTATCGATATGGAGATCGCTAAGCTCGTTGCAGACACACTCGGTATGGAACTCGTTATCAAAGATATGGACTTCGACGCTATCACAACCTCTCTCGGCGTAAACGGTGTTGATATCGGTATCGCAGGTATGACAATCAACCCTGCTCGCCAGAAAGTTGTTAACTTCACAGATTCCTACTACACAGATGCTTACCAGGTTATCATCGTTAAAGAAAATGATACGACATTTGACGATTGCAAGACAACAGAAGACGTTCTTGCAAAGCTCAACTCCCTTTCTAAATAATGCAGAGAGAGTGGGAATTATTTTACAGAAAATTCATAACGTATAACGGTTATGAAAACGTATTGAACGGTCTTTGGATCACTGTTCAGATAGCCGTTCTCGGCCTTATCATCGGTATCCTCATCGGTATGGTTATCGCCGTTATCAAAATGATACCCAAGAATAAGACAGCGCCCAAGGTATTTTCGTTCATATGCGATATATACATAGGCTTCTTCCGCGGAACGCCTATCGTGGTTCAGCTTCTTATCGGTTATTTCGTACTTATGCCAGCGCTCGGACTCAACCTTCCCAATGTTGCGGTTGCCATCGCCGTTTTCGGTATGAACAGCGGTGCGTATGTTTCCGAAATTATGCGAAGCGGTATTCAGGCGGTTGACCCCGGTCAGCTCGAAGCTGCCCGTGCTCTCGGTCTCAATTACCCCACGTCTATGATAAAGGTAGTTATCCCCCAGGCTGTTAAAAACATTATGCCTACGCTCGGTAACGAATTTATCTCCCTTATCAAAGAAACATCCGTTGTAAGCTTTATCGCCATCGTTGACCTTACAAAGGCCTTCAGACAGATAGGCGACTCCAACTACGAGTACATAATCCCGTATCTTATGCTTGCGGCCGTTTACCTTGTGATAGTTTATATCATATCCCAACTTGTCAAACTCCTTGAAAGGAGGCTGAAAAAAGTTGATAGAAATAGTTAATCTTACAAAACAGTACGGCGATCACGTTGTTCTTAACAACATTTCCGCAACTATCGCGGACGGCGAAAAGGTTGCTATCGTAGGTCCTTCCGGCGGCGGTAAGAGTACGCTTTTGCGTTGCCTTAACTGCATGGAAGAACCCACAAGCGGCGAAGTTTACTTCGACGGCAAGCTCGTTTCCGGCCTTGCCCCGTATCTTCACGATGAGCTTATCGTTGCTTCAAAAACTTTCAAAAAAGTTTTTGCTGAACTTTCTCTTGAAAACCCCGCTATGAGCGAAGAAGATGCAAAAGCTGCCGCTATCTTTAAGATAAAAGCGGAAAAGCTCCTTCGCAAAAACGAAGGCTCTGCTTTCAAGAAGGAATTTAGCCGTATTGAAAAGGAAATTGCAATAGACCTCAATATCGCTCGCCGCGATATCGGCATGGTGTTCCAACACTTCAACCTTTTCAACAACCTTACGGTTATGGAAAACTTGACTCTTGCACCCGTCCACCTCAAGCTTAAAACAAAAGAGGAAGCGGAAGCAAAGGCAATGGAGCTTTTGCACCGCATCGGTCTTTACGATAAGAAGGATGCATATCCTTCCACTCTTTCGGGCGGTCAGAAGCAACGTATCGCAATCATCCGTGCGCTTGCCATGAATCCGAAGGTAATGCTCTTTGACGAACCTACAAGTGCGCTCGACCCCGAAATGGTCGGCGAAGTTCTTGATCTTATCAAGCAGCTTGCAGATGAGGGTATGACAATGGTTATCGTAACTCACGAAATGGGCTTTGCACGCGAAGTTGCAACGAGAATGCTCTTTGTTGCGGACGGAGACATCCGCGAAAGCGCGCCCCCCGCAGAGTTCTTTGATGATCCCAAGCATCCCAGACTTAAAGAGTTCCTTTCCAAGGTTATAAAGAACTAAGAAAAAACCGCTCGAAAGAGCGGTTTTCTTTCGATAAAACGCATTGCGCTTTATCGAAATTATTTTATTCAACTTTTTCTTGTTTAAAGAAAAAGTTGCAAAAAGATAAAAAACCTTGCAGGTTTATCGTTAGTGCAGATTTTAACATATGACAATTTCAACTCTCCGAGCGATTTTCACTCACCAAGGCTCGCAAAAATCGCACGGAATTCGCCCTTCGAGCTTACGCCTTCAAATTCGCAGAATTTGAATTTTGCTTTATAGAAATTTTTTTTCAGAATAAAAAAGGCTATAGATTTGTTCGCACTTTGCCAAGCGAGAATTAAGCCGAAGTGAAAAATCTGTACTTATTTCAAAAGGGTATAGATATGTTCGCACTAACCACGTCGAAGGGTGCCAAAATCTGATTTTATCTTAAAACGCGTGATAGCTAAAGCTAAACTTTCAATTAAAAATATCACGCGACTTTGCAAAATTCAGAACTTGCTTCCCTACGTTCGAGTTGAGCGTAAATACAGCGACTATTGAAGTAAATATTTTTTGCAAACTTTGTGTCGCTGTGTGCAACGCGATTGTTTGAGAACGCAAGATACATCCCAAGTCAGAACAAGCAGGTAAAGCAAAGGGCTTTTTGCTTATTTTTGTCACTTTTTCTTTCAAAAAGAAAAAGTGAGTATAATACATTTCTTTAAACACAACGTGTTTTAACGCAAAAAAACAAGACCTTCGGGGTCTTGTTTTTGCGTTTTTATTCCATAAAGTCCATTATATCAAGACCCATCATAGGCATAAGTCTCGTTATAAGCAAGCGGTAGCGCATATAGCTGTGGTAGCGGAGCGCGTTTTCAAGAAGCTCTTTGCCAACGTGAACTTCTTCGGGCGTGGTTGCAGCCCCTGCCGCTTTCATAAGCTTCATAAGATGCTCGTCCGAGGGGAGCGTTTCGAGGATTATTTTGCGGATCTCGGGCCAGAGAGCCTTGAGCTTTTCGGGGTCAACCTTATCCGTTATGGTGGGAGAGTTAACTCTCTTTATATCTGCGTGCATACATTCATCGTATTTGGAGTAAACAACATCCCAATCCGTGGGGTCTGCCGTGGGGTTTATCTCTTTCACACGCTCTGCAAGGTTGCGGTAAGCGCGGTTGAGAAGTACCGTTACAACGCCAACTTTTTTGCCGTGGAATTCGGGCCAGATGCCGCGGTTTACCTTGTAGCATTCAAGATAGTGGGAAACAACGTGTTCCGCGCCGGAAGCAGGACGGGAGCATCCCGCAAGCTTCATTGCAAGACCCGTGAGCACAAGGGATTCCATAACCGCGCCTGCGGCTTCCTCGCTGTTTTCGCATATCTTGTCAGCAAGGGCGGAGATCTTTTCAACGGCTTCTTTTGTGATAGCCGCAACGTTTTCGCAGTAATATTCCCCGATAAGCAGATTTGCTATCTTCCATTCGGCAAGGCCGACATATTTTGCGACCATATCGCCAAAGCCGGAGGATTTAAGCTCTGCGGGGGAAGCGGCAAGTACCTTTGTATCGCCGATGATAACAAGCGGCTGTTCCGCCTGCCAGGATTCTTTAAAATTGTTTTTGATGATGGGGGCTGTATCGGAAGCAAAGCCGTCCATACTGGGTGCTGTTGCGAAGATACAGAACTTTTTGCCTGCCTGATATGCCGTTACGCGGCAGATATCGTTGAGCGAGCCCGTACCGACGGAGATGATGCCTTTTACGTCTTTTGAAAGCTCAAGAAGCTCTTCAACCTGTTCCGCGCGCGCGTACATAAGGTTATCGTAGATTTTTTCTTTAACGGCAAAGCCTGCATCGCGAAGGCTTTCGCGCACGCCGCTTGCTGCCGCGATGGTGTTTTCGTCGGCTACGAGGAGAAGCTCGTCCTCAAAACCGTTATCGCGCAGGATTTTACCTGTGTCCTTTGTAATTCCACTGCCGATCTCTATGGCTTTTGTGAAGAATGTATGTTTTTTGCCGCAGGGACAATTTTCAAGTTTGGAAAGAATTTTGTTAAGATCCATCAAAATCACCTTCAATTCAAGTTTCTATATTAAAAGTGTACTTTAAAAAAGACAACTTGTCAAGCAAATGTAAACAAAATTAACTTTCTTTCTTTTGCTATTGTGTTTTTCGTATTTTTGTGATAAAATACAGCATAACGTTTTTGAAAGGAGATAGAAAATGGTTTTTCGTGCAAAACGCACCTCGGAAAATATGGCGGTTGCTCTTTTTTGTGCCGTAATCCTTTATTTTGTGCACGGATTTATAGGAGAAATATGCCTCGGAAGCGATATTGCAGAAAAAATAGTATCCATAATTTGTGCCGCTTTGCGATTGTGTTTGCCGTCGCTTGTATTTATGGGACTTCAAAAGAACGCAAACTTTGAAAAGATCGTGCTTGAAAAATCGGAGAAGCCTTCTGTTATATCAAATATAAGGATAACATTTGTGGGATTTTCCGTTGTTTTCGTATTTGGCATATTTTACGGAATGGCGTTCCCGTCTGCGGCGGTTTCATATGCTTACACAGACCCTGTTTCGATAATTCTGACGTTTATATCAGCCGTTGCGGTTCCTGCTTTTTTAGAGGAATATCTGTACCGAGAGCTTTTTTGCAGAGAGCTTACCGTTCACGGCCACCTTTTTGCTATAATCAGCTCGGCTCTTCTGTTCGGACTTATGCATTTTTCTTATTACTCTTTCCCGTATGCTTTCATATGCGGAATTGTAATAGGCTTTGTGTATTTGAAGACCGGCTCTGTCAAATATACGGTGGCACTCCATTTTGCGCAAAATCTTTTATCCTATGTCCTTTCCGTTATCGGTTCGCTCGTTGATGGGGATATATACTATAAAATTATTATGAGTGCTGTGGTAGTTATATGTGTCATAGCGCTTCCGACATTATATTTCCTTATCCCGAACAATTATGAAAAATTTGCCGAAAAGGAATACGGAAACGTGACCTCCTCTGCGTTTTTGACTTTCCCCATGGTGGTGCTTATCGCCTGCATCCTTATACTGAATTTTCTATGACGGATGAAGTTTTGGATGAACAGACCTTGAAACGTTTTATGGGTCTTGCAATAGAGGAGGCAAAAAAATCCCTTGCACTTATAGAGGTGCCTGTCGGTGCCGTCGTTGTGTGCGATGGGGAAGTGGTGTCCGCGGCGTATAACACCAGGGAAACGGACAAAAACGCCGTAAATCACGCGGAGCTGCTTGCCATCGCCGCCGCGTGCAAAAAGCTTGGCGGCTGGCGGCTTCATAAATGTGATCTTTACGTAACGCTGGAGCCTTGCCCGATGTGCGCCGGCGCTATCGTTAATTCCCGCATAAAGCGCGTTATTTTCGGTGCTAAAGACCCGAAGGGCGGCGCTTTCGGCTCTGTTATCGATCTTAATGCATATCCTTTTAACCATAAGCCCCAAATTATAAGCGGTGTACGGGAGGAAGAATGTGCATCTATGCTTTCGGATTTTTTTCGCGCACTTCGCGAAAAAAATAATTATGACAAAAAAATCCGAAAATCTGCACTGCACAAGGACGATTTTGCATAAAAATGCAGCAAAGGGTAAAAAACTGATGTAAAAAGGTTTCAAAATATACTTGAATTTTATGTACCCTTGTGTTATACTATGACTACGATTTAATAAAAAATTTCTTTTTTGCTTTTTGCTTAAATATGAAACAAAAAAGAAGGAAGTTTTCGCGGTGTCAAAACCGCGACCAAAAATATCAAGGAGAGAAAAAATGAAAAAAGAAATCAGAAGAATCGCACTCGTTTTCGCTGTTATTTTCGTATTTATGGCAACAAGCTTTTGCTTCGTTTCCTGTGGCGACACTGGAGAAAACAGCACACCAAAAAGCCCTGTTCTTCCCAGCTTGACAACAACAGGCGACACAACAACAAGCGGCACAACATCTGCAAACACAACTACAACAAACAACGTTGTTCCCGGTACAAGCGGCAACACAACATCTACAACAACACCCGTTATACCTTCCGGCAGTTTTATAAACCCTCTTACAGGTCTTAAAACTACATATGATGCTTCCAGCAAGCGCCCCGTTGCTATCGTTGTAGATAACATCAACCTTGCTCTTACACACCAAACAGGTCTTAACCAGGCAGACATTCTTTACGAAACACTCGTTGCTCCCGGTATTACACGTTTCCTTATGGTAGTTTCCAACTACACAAACCTTGCTGATATCTGCAACGTTCGTTCCGCAAGAATCTTTCACATCGACATTGCTGCTAACCACAACGCTATCCTCGTTTGCCACGGCGGTTCCACATACGAAGCTTTCGCAACTGTTGCTTCTATGAGACTCGGCGGTTCTTGGAATGAGGAACTCGGCAAGAACACATATGGTTACATCAACACAAAGGATGAATATGCTTTCGGTACACAGGAAGGCGGCCTTAAATACGGTACTATCAAGTATTACACAGGCGCATACAACTCCGGTCGTGTTGACCTTAAATACGATACACTCATTACATCCCGTGCGCTTCTTGCCACACTTTCCTCCAACACAAGCCGTTTCCGTCTTTCCGGTAACTCCGCTGACGGTTTGACAAAACAGTCCCTCAAGTTCGTTGCTGCAGGCACGGAAAAGGTTATGGCAGGCGCAAGCACAGCTACAAACGTTATCCTCAACTTCACAATGGACAACTTCGAAGGCGGCAAGAACGTTTCCTATATGCTCAAGGACGGCAAATACTACCGTTACCAGAACGGCGTTGCTCACAAAGATGCTGTTACAGGCGAACAGCTCTGCTTCACAAACCTTATCACACTCTTCACAGACGTTTCAAGAGTTCAGGGTACTATTGAAGACCCCAACGTTGCTTCTGTAAAGACAACAGGTTCCGGTTCCGGTTACTACTTCCATAACGGCAAGTGTATCCAGATCAACTGGAGCAAGCTTACAGGCGACAGCGCACTCGTTCTTACAACGGTTACGGGCGCAGAGCTCACACTTGCAACAGGCAACACATACATCGCTTACCTTGACAACACAAACACTTCTTCCGCTGTTATCTACAACTGATAAGTAAATAATAAAAGGCACTTCATTTTGAAGTGCCTTTTTTATGTTTTGAAGAAATCGAGCAAAGCGCGATCTTAAATATTATTTACCACGCCGACGAAAAGGGGAAGACCCACTTGGGACGTTATAACGAATATAAACGGTCTGTCAAGAACGAAATCAACAAAATCGTCGGGAGGAGGGGGAGAGCCCGCGTATTCGAGCATCGTAAAGGCAACTGCCTTGCAACCTTCCTCATCTATCATAACGCGCGCGCCGTGTGTCGCCTTTGAAACGGCAACCGCCGTGTCATCCGTCAAAGGGGAAAAGTCGGACTCTTTAAACGAGAATATATCCGTAACTCCAAGGTTTTGGAGGCCTTTTGTAAGGTTTATGGTGGAGGCAACGTCAAACTTTGGAATGCTTCTGTTCACTTTGATATAGGTGTTGTTTTTTCTGTTCGTTCCTATGATAAAATCCATAGCTTCCTTGTTATCGAAAAGCTCTTCTGCGCTCACGCCCTCGTCGGGGAGGATGAAAAACATACCGCTGCCGTCCGAGAAGCCTTGTGCAACGGCGGAAAATTTTTCGCCCCAATAATATATGTCATCGTAGGAGGCATACATAAAATCGCAGGTCTTATCTCCGCTTGTGCCGTGGAATGTTGCTTCCTCGGTCTTTTCTTTTTTGAATTCCGTGTTCCAACGGGCATAGAAGTTTACCGTCGTTGCAAGAGCCATAACTGTTTCGGGGGAAAATTCAAGCTGTTCTATGGAATCATCAAGAAGTCCGTCCGTCTGCTCGCTCAGCCATTTGCGAAAAGCTTTCGTATATTCTTCGGATGTCACGTCGCCGCTGAAAGAGGAGGCGTAATAATTTTCCGCCGCCCGTTCGAGCGTGTCCTGCTTGAAGGATACGTCCTTGTTGAGCCAGAGGGAGCTTGCAAGCACGGTCTTTTTGGAGCCGTCGTCAACGTAGCTTGCGTTCCATACCGTGTTTGCTTCGCGGCGAAGCGTTTCTATGTCGGATGCCCCCAAGAGAGAGAGTATCTGCTCTCGGCTGTTTCCGTCCGTAAACTCCGCCGTCATAGCAAGCGCCATATATACGTTGAGAGGGGAATAAACACGGTTCTCTCCGTCCGTGTCGGAAAGGAACTCGCGTATCGTTGCACTGAAAAATGAGCCAAGGTCTATATCCAGCGCATAGTAAGCGTTGCGCGTATCCCTGTTGTAAGTTGCCCATTTGATATATTTTTCTTCATCGTCCCCTCTGCCGGGATAATCGGGCATATCGGGATACTGTGCAAGGGCAAGCGCATAGGCTTTCGGGGAAGCTGTGTTCCATCCGGGGATAAATGCCGCGCCTATTATTAAGCACAGTGCAAGGCATGCGGCTATCGCCGCAGTCCATTTGATCTTTTTTGCTTTTTGATTTTTCTTAGGTATTTCTTTTGCTTCATTTACAAGATCTTCGCCTATCATACCGATGGCGTCCTGCAATTTTTTCTCTTTTTTCATAACTCGATACCCTCCTTTGTAAGTTCGTTTAGAAGTTTTTGCCTTGTGCGAAGAAGCATCATTTTCACCTTGCTTTGCCCGAAACCGAAAGCTTTTGCAATATCCTCTATGGAATCCATATACCAATACCTGCGGATAAATATTATGCGCTGTGTTTTTTCAAGTCCTCGCAGGAATTTATCCAGAATCTGCGAAAGCTCGCGTGCGCTTATTTCTTCCTCTACGTTTAATGCGGAAGGAATGCACTCCGAAAGCTCCGCAAGGCATAGCTCGCAGTTGCCTCTGCGCTTTTGCGCCGTGCGTGTGCGCAGCTTTTTGAGCGAGAGGTTGCGCGTTATCTTGCAGATAAAGGCGGAGAAAAATTGCGGCTTTTCGGGTGGAATGGCGTTCCAAACGGCGAAGAATGTATCATTCAAAACTTCCTCCGTGTCCTGCACATTGCCAAGGATGTTGTATGCAAGAGAGGTACAAGCACCGCCGTATTTTTCGCGCGAGGCGGAAATTGCGCCTTCATTGCGGGCAAAAAACATATCCAAGATAGAATTGTCGTCCATAATAGCCTCCTTTCACCATATAAGTACCGTTTTTATACGTGTCCGTCACGCAGAAAAGAAAATAAAGTTGACAAAAGTCAACTTTATTCCGCTTTTATTGTGTAGCCAACGCCGCGAACGGTGGAGATTATCTTTATACCGAATTTTTCATCGAGCTTTTCGCGAAGATAGCGAACGTAAACGTCCACAACGTTTGTTTCTCCTTCGTCTTCCTTCCCCCAAACCTCTTTTGCCGCTTGCGCGCGCGTAACGGTCTGCCCTTTGTTCTTGATGAGAAGCAGGAGCAAGGCAAATTCTCGTTGGGTAAGCTGTATCGTTTCTTTCCTGTAAGAAACGGTGTGGCTCTTTTCACCGAGGATAAGGGAATCTGCGGCGCTTTTTCTGCGTTTTGCCGGGCGTACGCCGATAAGTGCTTCGTCATTTTTTTCGAAGATCGTGTTCAAAAACTCCTGAACGTGGAACGGGCGCTCGAAAATGCGAAAACCTGCGGGTATCTTTGTTTCAAGTCTTGCAAGCTCGTTTTTATAACCGAGCAGGATTATCTGCGTGTGTTCAAGTTCTGCAATCTCCTCCGCGAAGAAAGTAAATATTTCCGCGCCGATTACAGCGAAGTCTGCATCTAGGGCTTCTTTTTTTGCTTCTTCGGAAAAATCCGTGAAGCTTGAAACCTGCGCGCCGAAAAGAGCTATCTCCCAATACAGCATACGGGAAAACACCGCGTCTTTGGTAATTATCGTTACTCTCATAGCTCCTCCGTCGGATCATTTCTTTATGGGTGAAGGCGTTGAGGGTATCTTTACTTTGCGGAGACCTGATGTATCGGGGAACTGCTTTTCAAAATCCTTGAGGGCAAACGCTACCTCGTCGTCATTTTTGAGCGTTAGAAGCGTTACGCCGGAGCTTGTTCGCGTCGTTTTGACTGGAATGAGCTTTGTGTTTACAATACAGCCCTTGCCCGATTTTGTGCCGATGAATATTTCGAAAGGTTTATCTTCATATATTGCGGCGATAAGGGGGGAGGCATCCGAGTATGCTTTTACAAGCTTTTTGCGGTTTGCCTTTGTTTCATAGGAGGAAACGGGTATTTTCACACCCTTGCCGTTTGCGAAGATGTAGATGATATTGTGCGTTTCATCGTATTTTTTGAGCGCTTTCATAGAGATAACGCGCTCGCCCTCGTCAAAGTCGAGCTTTGCGGGGACAAATTCACCGAGGGAGGAGGCTTTTACCTGGTCGAAATCCGCCACGCGGGATTTGTATATCTGCGCGTTGCTTCCGATAAAGAGAAGCTCATCCACGTTTTGGGCATCTTCTTCGAGGATAACAACGTCGCCCTCCTTGAGCTTGTGCTCGTCGCTTCCGCGAAGCGTGCTTGCGCGCAGGGAATTGTGCGTTATCTTCTTGAAGAAGCCGTCGCGCGAGAGCACGAGGCGCACGGGGTAGTTTTCAACGTGGTCTTCTTCCTCGTAATCCGCAATATCTTCTTCATAGATAAGGCGAGTTTTGCGCGGGATGGCGTATTTATCTTTTATCTTTGTAAGCTGCTTTGCGATGTATCGCTTTGTTTTTGCTTCGGATTCGATTATGGAGGTAAGCTCCTCTATTTCTTTCTGCAGGTCGTTTATTTCGGAAATGCGCTGCATAATGTATTCGCGGTTGAGGTGTCTAAGCTTTATTTCCGCGATGTATTCCGCCTGTACCTCGTCAAGGTTGAAGCCTTTCATAAGGTTTGGGACAACGTCTGCTTCCTTTTCCGTTTCGCGGACGATCTTTATTGCTTTGTCTATATCAAGCAAAATTTCGCCAAGACCGAGCAGGAGGTGGAGCTTATCCTTCTTTTTGCCAAGGTCGAAGGTGAGCTCGCGCTTGACGCAGGTCATACGGAAGCGTATCCATTCCGTAAGTATTTCGCGTATGCCCATTGTGCGCGGTGTGCCGTCGATAAGAATGTTGAAGTTGCAGGCGAAATTATCCTGCAAGGGCGTTTTTTTGAAAAGCTTTGCCATAAGCTTTTCGGGGTCTGTGCCGCGCTTTAGGTCGAGCGTGAGCTTGAAGCCGTGAAGGTCGATCTCGTTTCGCGCATCCGTTACTTCCTTGAGAGAGCCATCCTTTATCATATCCGTGATCTTTTTAAGTATGAGCTCTATCGTTGTGGAATAGGGAATTTCAAGAATGTCTATACAGTTTTCCGCTTTGTCGTAAACGTAGCGCGCGCGCAGAGTAAAACTGCCCTCGCCTGTTTCGTATATTTGACGGAGCTTATCCTTGTCATAGATGATGCCCGCACCGCCCGAAAAATCAGGCGCTTTGATTATATCGAGAAGCTCTTCCGTGGTGGTGTCTTTATTTTTGAGCAGGGCTATCGTACCATCACATATCTCACCCAAGTTGAAAGAGCAAATTTTGCTCGCCATACCGACGGCAATACCCATATTTGGGGAAACGAGTACGTTTGGAAAAGCCGTGGGAAGGAGCACGGGCTCCTTCATCGTGGCATCGTAGTTGTCCGTCATATCGACGGCGTCCTTGTCTATGCCTCCGAAGATCTCGTTACAGAATGTGTCGAGCTTTGCCTCTGTATAACGCGATGCCGCGTATGCCATATCGGAGCTGTACTGCTTACCGAAGTTACCCTTGGAATCCACAAACGGGTGCAGAAGCGCGCCGTTGCCGCGGGTAAGGCGAACCATAGTTTCGTATATTGCCGCATCTCCATGGGGGTTTAGCTTCATCGTCGCGCCGACGATGTTCGTGCTTTTCGTTCGCGGACCCGTGAGAAGCCCCATTTTATACATTGTGTAGAGAAGCTTTCTGTGCGAGGGCTTGAAGCCGTCTATTTCCGGGATAGCACGGGAAACTATGACCGTCATAACGTAGGGCATATAGTTTTTTTCTATCGTTTCCGTTATGGGCTGCGGAGTTACGGGGGCGTGGGGGAGGTTTTCTGTTATATGATTTTTCTTTTTTGCCATTATTTTCACTCCGAAATTTGAATTATGGAAGAGTTTAAGAGCTTATATATCTGCGTCTTTGAGGTAGAATTTACCGTTTTCTTTTATGAATTTTTTGCGTTCGGGAAGGTCATCGCCAAGAAGTGTTTCAAAAATATACGCTGTTTTTTCCGCATCAGTGGGGCTTACCTGAATAAGACGGCGCGTGACGGGGTTCATTGTTGTTTGCCACATCATTTCAGGTTCGTTTTCACCAAGACCTTTGGAACGCTGGATGGTGTATTTTTTGTTGCCTATCTTGGAGAGTATTTCTGCTTTTTCCTGTTCGTTGTATGCAAAGAAGGTATCCTTGCCGCAGGTTATTTCAAAAAGCGGGGATTCCGCAATAAATACCTTGCCTTCTTTTATAAGCGTGGGCAAGAGGCGGTAAAAGAGCGTGAGCAGAAGCGTGCGTATCTGGAAACCGTCCTCGTCGGCATCGGTACAGATAATGATCTTGCTCCATTTGAGAAGGGAGAGGTCGAACGTGTTCTGCGCGGCTTTGCTTTTTCCCTGTATTTCCGCGCCGCAGCCGATGACTTTGAGCAGGTCGACTATAACTTCGCTTTTGAATATCTTATCATAGCCGCATTTAAGGCAGTTGAGCGTTTTGCCTCTTACGGGAATTATCGCCTGAAATTCGGAATCGCGCCCCTGGATACAGGAGCCCATCGCGGAGTCGCCCTCCACGATATAGACCTCGCGCTTTTCGGGGTCTTTGGAACGGCAGGAAACGAATTTTTCAACTCTGTTTGCAACATCCGTGCCGGAGGAAGTGAGCTTTTTCTTGATGTCAACGCGCGTTTTTTCCGCAGTTTCGCGGCTGCGCTTGTTTACAAGCACTTGAGCTGCTATCTTGTCCGCTTCCGCAGGGCGTTCCGCAAAATAGACCTCCAGCGCGTGCTTTAGATAATTTGTAAGCGCTTCCTTGATAAATTCGTTTGTTATGGCTTTTTTTGTCTGGTTTGCGTAGGAAACCATCGTAGAAAAGCTGTTTATAACTATAAGCAAGCTATCCTCTATGTCGGAAAAGCCTATTTTGGATTCGTTTTTGTTGTATTTTCCCGTTGCTTTGATGTATTTGTCGATAGCGTAGGTAAATGCCGTTTTCGTGGCGCTGTCGGGCGAACCGCCGTGCTCCAGAAAGCTTGCGTTGTGGTAATATTCAGTTTTGCTTACCTCGTTGGAAAAGCAGAAGGCGATTTCTGCTTTGAAATTGTATTCGGGCTTGTCCGCGCGGTCGCGCCCGCGAGCCTCAGTTTGCCAAAATACGGGAGGGGTGATGTACGTGTCTCCCGCCAGCCCCGCAACGTAATCCGCAATGCCGTTTTCGTAGAGGAAGGTTTTCTCCTCAAAAGTGCCATCATCAAGCTGGAAACGGAAAACAAATGAGATGCCTTTGTTGGAAACGGCTTGGCGTTCGAGCATAGTTTCGTAAAATTCGCGTGGGATCGCCGTGTCCGTGAAAACTTCAAGGTCCGGGCGCCAGGTTACTACGGTGCCGTGCTGTTTTTCTTTTTTTGCAAGCGCGCGGCGCATAAGCTCGCCGTCCGGCTTGCCTTTTTTAAAGTGCATTTCCAACAGCTCGCCGCCGCGGTAGGATTTCACTTCCATAAATTCGGAGCTATACTGTGTGGAGGCAGCACCAAGACCGTTAAGGCCGAGAGAATATTTATAGTTTGCACCGTCGTTGTTATTGTTATATTTACCGCCTGCGTAAAGCTCGCAATAAACGAGCTCCCAGTTATATTTACCTTCTTTTTCGTTATAATCAAGCGGTACTCCGCGGCCTTCATCCTCTATGGAGATAACGCCGTCTTTTGTAACCGTTATGTGGATGACGCTGCCGTAACCTTCGCGCGCTTCGTCAACGGAGTTTGAGAGTATTTCAAAAACGGAATGCTCGCAGCCCTCTATACCGTCGGAGCCGAAAATGACTGCGGGGCGTTTACGCACGCGGTCTGCGCCTTTAAGAGAGGTGATGCTGGCATTATCGTATATTGGTGTTTTGGGCATATGCTACTCCTTTTGTTTATTCTTTGTATATTCTGAACACTGACCCCGCAAATAAAAACATATTTTGTGCTTTATTAAAAGAAAATAAAGCGGGGGTTGCTTTATGCAAAAAAATTTGATAAAATAATATAAAACGTAAAAACGATTTTTAATGTCATTCTAATCTTTATAATTTTATTATAGCACAAAAATTTGACAAAATCAATTAGCGCTTTTGACGGAAATGGAGGGGTTAATTTATGTATCGCGAGATTTTGGACGAATACGGCATAGAATTTTCGGGTGCCGTTCCTTTCTCCGTGTGCCGCGTTTTCGATGGGGATATAATAACACGGCGAGGCGTTGCCGTCTCCGAAATAAAAAGTGCGATCCTTTTCCTTGTGCCTTATTATTGCCGAGATGCACAAGAGGGAAACATCTCCGTTTACGCAAGAGCGCACGATTATCATATCTTTTTTGACGCACTTTATGAGGACATTTTGCCGAAACTTGAAAAAGCATATGGCGCACGCTTCTGGGGCTTTGCAGATAAATCCGCCATTGGCGAGGTTGGGGCGGCTTCCTTGGCAGGTCTTGGCAAGATAGGCGATAACGGCCTTATAATAAACGAAAAATACGGTTCTTTCGTCTTTATCGGGGAGCTTCTTTCCGATGCCCCGCCCGAAAGATTCGGATGTTCTGCGGACGCGGAATATAAGCCGAGCTTCTGCATGCATTGCGGCGCGTGCCGCGCCGCTTGCCCTATGAAAGAGGGGCTTGGCTGCCTTTCCTTTATTACTCAGAAAAAAGGGGAACTTACGGAAGAAGAGCGCGCGCTTATTTTAAAATACGGCTCTGCGTGGGGCTGTGACATATGCGCCGCCGTTTGCCCCTTTACAAAAAAAGCGATAGCGGCGGGGAACACCACACCGATAGAATTTTTTAAAAACGACAGAATTGCTTTTCTTACAAGCGAAATGCTTGAAAAAATGGACAAGCAGACCTTCCGCCGCCGTGCGTTTTCCTGGCGCGGAAAGAAAACAATAGCAAGAAACCTTGAACTTTTCGGAAAATGAGAGTTTTTTTGAAAAACAAGGGTAAAATATATAGGACTTAACGAGGTTGCCGATGATCATAAGAAGCTACAAACAGACAGACTGCGAAGGAATAGCGGCTCTTTTTTACGAAACGGTCCACGCGGTAAACTGCGCGGATTATACGGAAGAACAGCTCTCTGCATGGGCAAGCGGAGACGTTCCGCTTGAGGAGTGGAACTGCGCCTTTAAGCAGAATTATACCGTTGTAGCGCTTGAAAACGGGCAGATAGTCGGCTTTGGGGAGATAGATAAAACGGGTTACCTTGATAAACTTTATGTTCACAAGGATTTTTTGCGCCGCGGTATCGGAAGCGCGATATGCGATATGCTGGAGCAAAATTTTTGGGAAGGGAAGATAACCGTTCACGCTTCCATCACGGCAAGACCTTTTTTTGCTTCTCGCGGATATGCGCTTATTAAGGAGCAGACGGTTGTAAGGAACGGCATACACCTTACGAACTTCGTTATGGAAAAAGAATGTTCTATGTTTGATGAATAAATACGGAGGGCTTGTTTGGCTTATAAATTTGGCGAAAACGAAATAGAACGCCTTAAAAAAGAGAATAGAAGGCTCAGGCGCGAAAACGCCTATCTTTCCCACCGCTTGGAGCGTATTTCGCCGCGCGAGGGGAAAAATACTTCTCGCGAGAGGGAGCTTTTCCTAAAATCGGAGCGCGTGGAGCGCGCACACGGCTATTTTCGGTATGTTTTCGGACTTTTTAAGCTGACTTTGATATACAGAATATACGACAGGATATTTTTTGCTCTGCGCAAATATATCCTTGCTTCAAGGATATGGCGAAATATCCTTATAATCTTTGCAATATTCGGAACATCGCTACAGGCAATTATTACTTTCGGCTCTGTACTTGTGCTTTTGCCGACAGCGGCGCTTTCGGTGCTGGTGTTTGCTGTTTTTTCCGCATATTCGTATAAAAAACAGACGGGAAAGCTTCTTGCCCTAATTTCGGGCAAGAAGGCGTATTTCCTTTACCCTGCGGCAGTACCGCAAAAGGGCAGAGCGTTTTACGAAAGTATGCGCCTTTTTTCCGCGGACGGCGCGGTCTTTGCCGTTACACATTCGTTTTCACTTTGCAAATGGAGAGCTGTGCGAAAGCTTTACGGCAATGTTTATTTTATTCACACAAGTTTTTACTATACGCTTATGAAAGCGATGATAAAAAACGACAAAAACGAGATAGTTAAGGTATTTTGATGAAACTTTTAAAGAAAGAGGAAAGATATGGTAAACTTCATATACGGCAGAACCGGCAGTGGTAAGAGCGAATATATATTTGAAAATGCCGCAAAAACGTGCGGCAAGCATATCTTTGTCCTCGTTCCCGACCGAGCGGCGGTCCTTGCGGAAACGCGCTTTGCCACTTCGCCCAATGCGGGGGATATTGACGTTGTGACGTTTCGCAGACTTTGTAACTTTGTTTTCAGACGCTACGGCGGAATTTGCGAAAATTATATTTCGCGCGGTGCGAAAAAGGTTATGATGCACAATACCGTGCGCGCGCTTTCGGATTTTCTTTCTTCATATAAAGACGTTTCCGCGGGAGATACCTCTGCCACGGAAAAGCTTTTAAGTATGCGCACGGAGCTTGCAAGAAGCTGTGCTTCGCCCGCAAGACTTGAGCTTGCGGCGCAGAAAAGCGATGGCGAAGCCGCGAAAAAATTTGCTGATATGGCGCTTCTTTTCACCGCGTTCGACGCGGAGGTGGGCGCGCGTTTTTCCGACCCCGACGGGATGATAGCGAAAATGAACACGCTTCTTGCCGCAAACGATTTCTTCCGCGGGTGCGACGTTTACATAGATTCCTTTGCTTCTTTTTCGGGCGAACAGCTTGAAACCGTGAAGCAGATAATAAAAGGCGCGGACAACGTGTATATCACGCTTCCGTTTGTTCCACGCGAGGATGCGCACACGCCTTGCTTCTTCGGCGTGAACGACACAAGAACGCGTTTGCTTGCCGCTGTGAACGATACAGGCGCACAAATTTCTGAAGAAACGGTGCTTCTGGACGGCAGAAGGTTTGAAAACGAGGAGCTTTCTTTCCTCTCACGCAATCTTTTCCCCGGCAACGCGAACGTAAAGGCTGTTTTTGAAAAAGAGCCGGAGCATATACACGCGCTCTATGCGGCAAATGCTTTTGCGGAGAGCGAGGCTGTTTGCCTTGATATAGCGCGGCGCGTTCGCGGCGGCGCGCGTTACCGCGACCTTGCCGTTATCGTGCGCGATACGGGCTCTTACGCCGGAATTATAGATGCGGTTATGAAAAAGTACGGTATTCCGTATTTTATCTCCTCTCGCACGGATATTGCACAGCGTGCTTTTATAAAATTTTTGCTTTGCGCTCTTGCAGTGTGCGAGCGCGGATTCGGCAGAGAGCTCGTTATATCATACATAAAAACGGATTTTGCGGGTATTTCGCCCGATGAAATAAACCTTTTTGAAAATTACGTGCGCAAATGGAATATAACGGGCGCACGCTTTTACGATGAATACGAATGGAATATGGACCCTGAGGGCTTCCGCGGAGAGATGAGTGAGCAGAGCGCAAACACGCTATTGCTCCTTTCCGATATACGAAAGCGCGCAATAAAGCCGCTTCGCGCTTTTTGCGAGGACATTTCGGGTAAGCACAGCGTGCGCTATTTCTGCGAAAAGCTATATAATTTTGCCGTGTCTATGGGTGCGCCCGAAAAAATCGATGCGGACGCACGCGCGGCGGCAGAAAGGGGAGAGAAAGCTCTTTCTCTTGAACTTTCCCAGCTTTTTTCCGTTTTTTGCGATGTGCTTGATGCACTTGTAAGTGCAAGTGCCGAGGCAGAGGTCAACGCGGCAGAGTTTACCTCTCTTTTAAGACTTGTTCTTTCCGAAACGGACATAGGCAAAATTCCGACCTCCCTTGACGAGGTGACGGTTTACGATGCTTCTGCGGGCGGCTACGGCGAATTTGAGGTGGCATATATTATGGGCGCGTGCGAGGGTGCTTTCCCGGCATCCGTCGCGGACGACGGTCTCTTTTCCGATAAGGAAAAAGAGATGCTCGCAAGCTCGGGTATCGAGATCACCTCCACCGTGGAACGAAGAATTTGCGATGAGCTCTATTATTTTTACTGCGCCGCTTGTGCGCCGTCAAAGGAGCTTTATATAACCTACCCCATCTACGACAGATCCGGCAAAAAAACAAGGAGATCCCCCGCGCTTACAAGCATTATGCAGATGTTTCCGAAGATGCGTGAGGTTTGTTTTGAAGCAACACCGCGGCACGATATGGTGGAACGTGCCTGCGCCTCCTTTGAGCATATAATGAAAAAAGACAGCGCGCTTTCGCGTGCGCTTGCCGCATATTATGCGGAAGCGGAAGATTACGCGGAAAAAATGAAATATATATTCACGCCGCTTTCCTCCGCCTCCTGCCGTATTCCCTCGGAGGATGCGGCAAGGATATTCCCACCCGATATGCAAACGAGCTATTCAAGGCTTGAAAGATATATCGTTTGTAATTTCTCCTATTTCTGCGAGTATGAGCTCAAACTCAAGGACAGTTCCCCTGTGAAGTTCGGCGCTCTTGACGTGGGCAACTTTATGCACAAAATACTTGAAGTTTCCGTGAAATACGCTCTTTCCCACCTCGACGCTACGGACGAGGAGATGAGAAATGAGATAAACTCCGTCTGCCGCGAATACGTGGAAAGCCTTTGCCGCGAAAAGTATGCGGCAGTATCCCCGCGCCTTGTGCGCCTGACGGATTACCTTGCCGCCTCCTCGGAACGCTTTGTTGCAAGTATACGGGAGGAATTTCGCGAAAGCAAATTCCGCGCGCGCGATTTTGAAATAGTTATCGGCAAGGGCGCGGATATAGAGCCCATACGCCTCAAAAACGAAAACGGCAGCGTGGAGCTGCGCGGCAAGGTTGACCGCGTGGACACCTACGAGGACGGCGAGGGCAAGATAAACGTGCGCGTTGCGGATTACAAGACGGGCAGTAAAAAATTCGACCTTGCTAACGTGGAAAAGGGAAGGGACCTGCAGATGCTTCTCTATCTTTTCTCCATCTGCGAAAACGGGAAGAAAAAATACGGCGAAGATCTCTCCCCCGCAGGGGTAATGTACGTTTCTGTGCGCCCTGCGGCGGCAAATGTTGACCTTGGTACGGCACCGCCCGATGAAAAAAACAAAAACAGCGGTCTTCTTCTTGATAACGAGGAGGTCCTTACCGCTATGGAGCCTTCGCTTGAGGGAAGATTTATCCCCGTTTCTGTCGCCAAGGGAGGAAAAAAGAAAGGCAATCTTATTGCAAGCGAGGCTTTCGAGGAGCTTAAAAACACCGTTGTGGAAACGGTGCTCCGCGCCTCGGACGCTCTACGTTCCGGCAAGGCGGACGCCGCGCCGTGCGAGCAAACGGCTTGCGACTACTGCAAGATGCACGCCGTTTGCAGAGTGAAGAAATAAGTGAAAAATTCTCTGAAAGGAATGAAATAAATTGAAAATACCCGAAAGTATTCTTAAACAAGTTGAAAAACCCGGCCGTTATACGGGCGGCGAATGGGGCGAGGTCATAAAAGACCCCGAGAGCGTGGACGTAAGATTTGCGTTCTGCTTCCCCGATACATATGAGATAGGTATGTCCAACCTTGGCATACGCATACTTTACAACATCCTCAACGAGCGAGAGGACGTTTGGTGCGAGCGCGGCTATGCTCCGTGGGCAGATATGGAAGAGAAGCTTCGCGAGCACAACCTGCCCCTTTGCTCCATTGAAAGCGGCACACCTCTTTCGGAGTTCGATTTCGTCGGTTTTTCGCTCCAATACGAGCTTTGCTATACGAATATGCTCAATATGCTGGATCTTGGCGGTATAGAGCTTGAAAGCGCAAAGAGAGCGAACGATGCCCCGATCGTTGTTTGCGGCGGTCCTTGCACCTATAACAGCGAGCCTTTTGCGGATTTCGCGGATATCTGCCTTATCGGCGAGGGCGAGGACGAGCTTCCCGAGCTTATGGATATTTACAAAAAGCACAAGGCGATGGGATTTGACCGTGCGGCGTTCTTGCGCGAGGTATCGCATCATCAGAGTATGTACGTTCCTTCTCTTTACGACGTGGAATATAACGAGGACGGCACGATAAAGAGCTTCACGCCCAAATTCCCCAACGTTCCCGCAAAGGTGCAGAAGAGAATAGTTAAGGATATGGATAAGGCTCCGTTCCCCAAAAACCTCGTTATGCCCTTTATCCAGACGGTGCAGGACAGAATAGTGCTTGAGGTTTACCGCGGCTGTATCCGCGGCTGTCGTTTCTGCCAGGCAGGTATGGTTTACCGCCCCGTGCGTGAAAAAACGCCAGAGGTACTTAACGAGCAGGCAAAGATACTTGCTGATGCCACGGGCTATTCCGAAATTTCGCTTTCCTCGCTCTCCATCAGCGACTATTCCTGCATAGAGAAGCTTACGGACGAGCTTCTTTCCTGGACGGATGACCGCAAAATATCGCTCAACCTGCCCTCACTTCGCGTGGACAGCTTTACAAAAGAGCTTATGGATAAGATATCCACCATCCGCACGGGCGGCATTACCTTTGCGCCCGAGGCCGGTACGCAAAGACTGCGCGACGTTATCAACAAGAACGTGGAAAAAGCGGATCTTCTCCGTGCTTGCCGCGTAGCTTTCGAGGGCGGCAAGACACAGGTCAAGCTCTACTTTATGCAGGGCTTGCCCACGGAAACGGACGAGGACCTTGAGGGCATCAACGAGCTTGCCGAAAGCGTTATAGACGAATTTTACGCAACGCCGGGCAGACCCAAAAAATCTCCGCAGGTAACTCTTTCCACGGCTTGCTTTATCCCTAAGCCGTTTACACCGTTCCAGTGGGAGGCGCAGTGTGACCTTGAGGAGCTTCAGCGTAAGCAGAAATACCTTATGGGTAAGGTTATGAACAGAAAAATAAAATACAACTATCACGATGCCAAGGTGAGCCGTATCGAAGCAATTTTTGCGCGCGGCGACAGAAAGCTTTGCCGCGTACTTCTTGAAGCGGCGAAGAGAGGCATACGTCTTGACGGTTGGGAAGAATTTTTCGATTACGATAAATGGATGGAGGTTTTCGCAGACCTTGGTATAGACCCCGCGTTCTATGCAAACCGCGAATTCGGAGAAGAAGAAATATTGCCGTGGGATAACATCGACATCGGCGTTACAAAAGCATTCCTCTTGCGTGAGCGCCACAAGGCTTACGAAGAGAAAACAACGCCCAACTGCAGGCTTCAGTGCAGCGGCTGCGGCGCAAATAAACTCGGAGGTGAAAGATCGTGTTGCCCGAAAGCGTAAACGCTGTTAAAACAGATATAAAAGTTCGTGTTAAATTTTCAAAAACGGGAAGCCTTAAATTTATTTCCCATCTTGACCTCAACCGCACGATGCAGTCCGCTTTCCTCAGAAGCAAGCTGCCCGTATGGTATTCCGAGGGCTTTAATCCCCATCCCAGAGTTGCCTTTACGCCCCCTCTTTCCGTCGGCGTTTCCAGCCTTACGGAATTTATGGATTTTAAAATGGTGGAGGAAGTCGAGCCGGAAACGATAGTTGAAAGACTCAACGCTTCTTTCCCTGCGGGGCTGCGCGCAAGCCTTTGCTATGCGCCGAAAGCACATTTCCGCGATATAAAATGGAGCCTTTACGAAATAAAATTCGAGCTTTCGGGAAAAGCACCCGAGAATATTGAAGAAAAGACGAAAGCGGCCCTTTCCGCAGATGAAATATTCATCGAAAAATACAGCAAAAAAGGCGAACCCAAGGTAGTAAATATTGCACAGGGCATCCGTTTTTGTTCCTCCTCACTTGATGGAAACGTATTCACGGTGAACGTTAAGCTTTCCTGTGACGAAATGGCGTTCGTAAACCCGAAGTATATTGCAGAGGTGCTTGAAAAAGCTATGCCCGAATGCTTCGCGGGGGCTGAAAACGAGGTTTGCCGTATGGAGGTTTACCTTGCGGACGGCGAAACGCTTTTTTCATAAAAACAAAGGGAAATTGCTCTTGCAATTTCCCTTAAAATATGGCATTATAGTATTGAAATAAGTCAAAGGCAGGCAAAGATATGGCGGAAATAATCAAGGACGAAAATAAAGACCTCCTTTTTAAAGCGATACTTTCCCTTGAAGATACGGAACAGTGCTACGCTTTTTTCGAGGACCTTTGCACAAAGGCGGAGCTGCGCGAAATGGCGCGCCGTTTCCTTGCGGCAAGGCTTATCAGAGAGGGAGAAAAATATACTACCATAGTTGAAAAAACGGGTCTTAGCACGGCAACCATCACCCGCGTCAACGGTGCTCTGCGCGAGGGCTGCGGAGGATACGCGCGTGCGCTCGATATTTTGGGAGTGGAGAAAAAATGAGCGAACAGTATTCCTTGCTTTCTCTTTTTTACGATACATTTATGCAGGACGTGGATTACGATGCGTGGTGCGATTTTTATGCGGAGTGTTTTCGCCGTTTTTCGGACGTACCCGTGCAGAGCGTGGTTGACGTCGGCTGCGGTACGGGAAGCATTACCGTGCCTATGTGCGCGCGCGGATATAAGATGACGGGTCTTGACATCAGCGAAGAAATGCTTGCTCTTGCCGCCAAAAAGGCGGAGGATGAGCATAGGGACATCCGCTTTCTCGGCTCGGATATGCGCTCTTTTAACCTCGGTTTCAGGGCAGATGCGGCTATTTCCTCTTTCGATTGTATGAATTATCTGCTCAAAACGGCGGATGTGCAGGCTTCTCTTTACCGTGTTCACGAAAATATTGAAAAGGGCGGCGTATTCGTGTTTGACGTATCCACGCCCTATAAATACAAAAATATCCTTGCAGACAACACCTTCGTGTATGAAAACGACGACGTGTTCCTGACTTGGGAGAACTATTTTAACGAAAAAACGAGCATTTGCGATTTTTACCTTACGTTCTTCATTCGCGAGGGCAGACTTTACCGCCGCGAGGACGAGGAACAAAGGCAGAGGTGCTATGCTCTGCGCACAATAAGAAAAGCGCTGAAGGATGCGGGCTTTTCCATCGTTTGCGAATGTGCGGACGTGGATTTTTCGCCTCTTACGGACGAGAGCGAGCGTTGCTTCTTTGTATGCAAAGCTGAATAAATATCCACCCGCATAGCGGGTGGTATTTCATTTTCGGGCATAGCCCTACACGCTACCGGCTACGCACAAGTGCGTTTTAGATTGGCCTGCCAGCCATGCAATCGTCACTTGCTACCCGTAAACGGGTTCTCCAAAAGCCTTCCTCCGGGAGGAAGGGGGACCGCTTGCGGTGGAAGGAGCCCGCGAAACTTTCGCTTTTCCGCTCGCTTCCTTTCAAGTACTTTGCCGTCATTTTCGCACTCTCCTCCACCCGTCTCCGACGGGAGCCCCCTCTCGGAGGGAGCCTTATTCACAAACGCATCCCGCACTACTCCTTTTTCCTCTTTCTGCTCATCGGCATGGCCTATACAGAATCCCGCCACTATGGCGGGGTTTTCGTCTTACAATAAGAAAAAGTGGGCTGAGTCATTCCAGCCCACTTTTTATGTTTAATCACGCCGTATAATTCGGGTTGCTGTAATATGCATTAAAGCTTTTTGCTGCGGCATCCCAGGTGCGCTTGTCAAGCACGCCCGTTTCGGGAAGCCTGTGGTAGGATTGAAACCTTTTAAGGGCGGCGACCGTCGCTTCATCGTTTACGCCTGTTATCTCTATCTCTTCAAAATCATCGTATATTACCGAAAGTGCGGAAAGAATGAGCTGTATAAGCGTGATAATGTCACTTCGCTCCCCTTCGGAGGATGTATATGACGGGTCGGTAAATGGGTAGATGGGCTCTCCTACGGAGGAAGCATAAACGCTTTCCTTATATTTTTCAAAAATGCTGTCCCACGTTTCTTTGTTTAAGTTTCCCGTGGGCTCAAGAGAGTTTGATGCTTGAAATGTGCGCACCGCCTCGCGCGTTACCGCATCGTATATGCCGTCGGGCGTAATAAGCGGAACTTCCCCCGTGGTGAGCGCTATTTTGCGCAGCATATATTGAAGCTCGTATATTTCTTTTGTCGGTTCTGCCATATGTTTTCCTCCATAATTAAGTTGTTATATCGCCGGGGTTTTGAAACTCTGCGCGAATTTTGCCGTTTTCTATCTCCGCATATTTCTCCGCGAGTATTTCCCAGGTTATAGGCCCTACAACGCCGCTTTGCGGTATTCCGAAAATGCCTTGGAAGATTCGCACGGCTCTGTCCGTTGCCTCGTCGAAATTGCCGTTTGCGGTAACCGTCGGTATTTCCGTATAAACCTCTGCCACGGTGTTAAGATACGTTTGCAAAAGCTCAACATCCTCTCCCGCAGAGCCGAGCGAGAGCAGAGCACCCGGGAAAACTTCTGCGGCAATGCCCGCGCCTGAGTTTTCCGCGCTTGCTATAAGCCCCAGGTAAACGCTTGCAAGCTTATTCCACGTTTCCTCGTCTGCCTCTCCCGTTTGAGGAAGTCCGTACTCGCGCTGGAAAGCGAGTACGGCGTTTTTTGTTTGCCCGTCAAAAACGCCGTTCGGCGTGACTGGTGGGATAGTCGGATTGAAATCCGCTATAACGCGAAGATAATACTGCACAACGGCAACCTCGATTCCTGTGTCCCCCTCTGCGAGCGTGCCGCTGAACTGCTTGGAAACCTCAGAAAGTGTAAGCCCCTCACTTTCAAGCTCGTTTAGCTTTTTAACGGCGTTGTAAATGGATTGTATTTTGTACCACGTCGCTTTTCCCACGATGCCATCCGCTGTCAGGCTGAATATCTCTTGAAAAGCGCGCACGGCGGCGTCTGTCTCCGTGGAAAAAATACCGCTTGGGTTCGATATTTTGGGTATGGCGGGATAATTTGCAGAAATTCTGTTAAGCCTTGTTTGCACCGTGCGCACGTCGTTTCCTGCGGAGCCGAGCGAAAGCGGCACACCGGGATAGGACGCGCTTATATTTTCTATCGGTGCATCCATAACGATGTTTATGTCATCCCCATAGTAATAGCGCAGAATGTCATAGGGAATATAGCCTTGTTCCGCAAGGTCAACGCTGCCCCATTGGGAAAGCCCGTTGCAGGTGACGGTCGTTCCGTCGCAATACAGCGCGTAAAGCGGCTCCACAAAGCCGCCGCGCACTATGTAATCGTTGAAAATATCGTCAACTATCTCGCTGATATTATCGAAGATGTCGCGCCCGTAGACGAAGGATTGGTCTATTGCCGTGGAGTTTGTTATATCGAAATCGTACCCGCGGGAACGGTAATACTCCGTATATATTCTGTTGAGCGCAAATGATATTTGCGCGTAGATATTGGCGCGCAGGGCGTTTTCGGGCCAGGTGGGGTAAATTTCACTTGATGCCACGTTTTTTATATAGTCAATGAAGCTGACCGTCACGTTTTGCGCGTTCGAGCCCGGCGCGCCCAAGTGAACGGTTATGTTTTCGGGAATTACGGGTAAGGTTGCCATAACGCCTCCTTACAGGTTCGGGGCGGCACCGCCGTCGTTGACTATGATGTTGCTTGTGTCCCCCGTGTCGGGAAGCGGGAGCATGTTTATTGGGAGTATGGAAGTTGTGTCGGGGTATATCTGCACGTCGCGCGTGATGATGGAGTAAAAACCCGGGTGGGTTATCTCCACATCGTAAAGAGCATAAGGTGGGATATCCGAGCCGGGGGAAAGGGAAAGGCTCTTGGGCGGTGTGGGAAGGGTTATTACCTGCGTTTTTCCGCTTTCGTCCGTTTCAAGCACCGCGATAGTTGCGGGTGCGCCGTCTGCTTTTTTGCCGCGCACTATAACGAGCGCGTTCTCCACGGGGTAGGCGGAGTTTGCGGCAAAAGCGCGCACGCCGAATTTGCCGTAGGACATTTCAGGGTCGTTTCTGTTCATAAATTATTGCACCTCCAATATAAAACTAATACATTATATGAAAGATGCGGTTTTGAGTTACTTTATAAATACAACCTTGGGTTGAACTTTTCAACGTAAACTCAATTTTAATACTATTGTAAGTTGAATTTGCTTGTGTTATAATAAAATCACAAGATAGCTATCTCGAATTTTTATAGGAGGACAAAATAATGCTTGATCAAAAAATATTCGGAGAAAAACTTCGCAATCACAGAAAAAACATCGGCTTTACACAGGAAGAAGTGGCGGAAAAAATAGGCGTTTCCGCGCAGGCTATCTCTAAATGGGAGGCCGGGGAGTGCCTGCCCGATTGCTTTAACTTAAAAGCGATAAGCGACGTTTACTCTCTTTCCGCGGACGTTTTGCTCGATACACAGAACAGCGGAGATATAGACGCCGTTGCAAGCAGGATAGAACAGCTTGGAACGGAGTTCGTTTGGGCAAATTCATCGGGTGCCTGCAAGGACAGATACGGCAAAAATCTGCACAAGGAGCTTGGGAGCGATCTTTGGCAGATGTGGAAGGGGATTTTCTTCATTGAGATAGGCGACAGAGAAAAGCAAAAGGACGCAAAGGCGTATGGCAACACGCGCATTTGCGGGAGCTACGGCACGAAGATATGGGACGACGCGGGCGTTGCAGCGGTCGTGCGCGCCGACCTTATAAAAAGTCTGCCCGAAGCATCGGAAAGTATTACGGAAGTTATAAAAGAGATAGCTTCCGAGGACGGCACAAGGCTTATTTCCACTCTTAACTGCGAAAAGGCTATGCCCAAGAGCGAAATTATTGAAAAAACGGGGATAGAGCTTCACCGCCTTAACGAGCTTTTGCTGCTCTTTACGGAAAACAGGATAATTGATTTTATTTCCGAGCCGAGATACGCGGCAAAAGGCTACAAAATAAGCGGTCATTGCGGGATTGCGGCGTATATGGTGCTTGCCGCGACGTATATTTTGGGTAAGCACGATTACAACGTGAGCGAATATTTCGGTTGTTAGAAAGCCTTCCCCTTTGGGGAAGGTGGCAGCCGTAGGCTGACGGATGAGGTTGAGTGCGATTTATAGCACTTTTTAGTTGAAATCAAATAAGACGAAGAAGCGACTCATAAAGAGTCGCTTCTTGATTTATTATTTTATTTCTTGTTCCAATTTCAAAAACTCTTCGGTGTTAAAAAATTCAAGCAAAGAAATTTGAAGACCGTCACAAAGCATTTTTATCGTAACGATCCCGGGATTTTTGCTTTTTCCGTACAAAATGTTTTTAATGGTGGACGGAGCAACCGCCGATTCGATTGCAAGCTTGTGAATAGAGATTTGTTTTTCTTCACAAAGAACTAAAAGTCTGTTTTTTACCGCGGTGTAGGTATCCATAAAATACGCCCTTTCTTATAACATAAATATTTATGGACTAATTATAGACTTTTCACCTTGACAAAACGGGCTATATATGGTACTATATAGTCTATAAATAGCCTATATCATCCAAAATGAAAGATTTTTGCTTATTTTGACACTATCGAGGTGAAACTTATGTATTGCAGTAATTGCGGAAAAGAATTAAAAGACGGTGATAAATTTTGTCCTGAATGCGGCAGAGAAACAAAACAAGAGCCTGCTGTTGTCCGTGCGGAGGAGAATATTGCCGAGAAAAGATCCGAAAAAATAGTATGTCCTATGTGCGGAGGTTCACACTTACAGGCGATTTCGGAAAACGATGATAAAACGATAACGAGGGGCGGCGGATATTCGGGCGTAAAAGGTTGTTTGGGATACCTTGTGTTTGGTCCTTTCGGTTTGCTTTGCGGAAATTGCGGAAACAAGCAACAAACGACTACGTTTAAAAGCAATAAGCTTTATTGGGTATGTTCGGATTGCGGTCATAAATTCAGAAATGAAGATGACCTTGCAAGAGAAGAATATACTTCAATGATGCAAAAGAAAAAAATTGGAAAACTCTTTTTGGTTTTCGGTATCATAGAAATAATATTGGGTATATTTATGAAAGCTGTTTCATCCGATCTAAACTTGTTTTTCACATTGGGGTTGATTTTCGGCATTTTATTTTGCGTTATCGGTGCTATTATGTTGGCTTCGGTAAAAGGAAAATATGATGGAGATGATGACGATGATTATTATGACGATGATGACAGCGACGATGATGACGGAATAGACTACAAGGTCCTTGGAGCTGCGGAGAGAGAAGCGCGCCGTTCAAACGATGACAAATAATGCTTTCTAAAGATAGATTCCATAGCTTTTTGATGTCTGTCGGAAAAATGAGCGGGTGCCATCAATTACCGAAAAGGAGCTTTTTCTTTGGCAAATATCAATTTCCGATTTGCGCCAGATGTACGGGTATCGTTGTCGGGTATATTGTCGGTCTTGCTCTTTCGTTTTTTTTAATTATTCCGTTGGAGATTTCCGTTGTTTTAATGGCGGTTATGTTTATAGATTGGTTTTTGCAGTACGAAAAAGTTTTAAAATCAACGAACATTCGCAGGTTATTTACTGGCATTGGCTGCGGAACGGGATATTTTCATATCTTGATCTATATTGCGAAGATAATATTTGGTTTTGTCGGTTCTTTGTAATAAATCGGGAGGATAATATTTTCCGTTTATTTTTGCCGTACAAAAACCGCTCAGATATTGTTTCTCCGTATTTTTTGTAGTATAATGAATTTGACGGCAGGATAAAAACAGAAAAATCGTAGGGACAGGCGTCCCCGACTGTCCGATCTCATTTTCGGGAGGCATATTTTGAAGATAGAGCTTATGGATTACGACATATACCCCAAGGTTTTTCCTGTGGGAAAAGAGATGGGATTTACCATCAAGCCGCTTGGCGCGCATGTTCAATTTAAAGAGGAAACGTATCACATCCGCATTATGCCGATGAGCCACGGCGCGTTTTACAACTACAGAGAAAGAAAAAACGTGTTCGATTTTTACACGATGCCGAACAAAAACGGCGAGCTTTGCGTAAATTTTGAATTTCCCGAGGAGGGCGAATATTCCGTTCGCTTGCTCGGCTCGGACAAAAAGCTTATAGTAAAGCTTGCACTCTATGCCGTGGAGAGCGACCTTTACGGAAAATACGCATATTTCGGAGATATGCATATGCACACCTGTTTTTCCGACGGTATAGAAGCGCCCGACATCGTTGCGGCAAATTACAGAGGATATGGCTATGACTTTATGGCGATAACGGACCACAGGCGCTATTATCCCTCTCTTATGCTTATAGAAGAATTTAAAGATATTCCTCTTGATATGAAGATATACCCCGGGGAGGAGGTACAGCTTCCCGATACGGACGTGCATATCGTCAATTTCGGCGGCAGCTTCAGCGTGAACGCACTCTATGAAAAATCTCCCCAAAACGCGGACGGAACAGATCTTTCGCGCCGCGCTATGCCCGGGACGGAAAACGTTCCCAATATTTTAACGGAGGAGGAATACCACGCGGCGTGCCTTGCGGCGGCGGAGAAATACGATATTCCCGAGGACGTGGAAAAGCGCGATTTCGGTTCTTGCGTGTGGACGTTCGAGCGCATACGCGAGGCAGGGGGGCTGGGCATATTTTGCCATCCGTACTGGATAAGCGATGTTTATCAGGTCCCCGAAAACTTTACGGAGTATATGCTCACCGTGCATCCATTTGATGCTTTTGAGGTGCTCGGCGGGGAGAGCTACTACCGCCAGAATGGTTTTCAGACTGCGCTCTATTATGAGATGCGTGCACGCGGGATAGATTTTCCCGTTGTCGGTACGACGGACACGCACGGATCTATGGAGGCGAACGCAAAAAGGCTTGTTGCAAACACTATCGTTTTTGCAAAAGAAAACACCCGCGATGCGCTCGTGGGTGCTGTCAAGGACGGTGATTCCGTCGCGGTGGACGGAACTTGCACGGAAAAACGCTACGTCGGTCATTTCCGCCTTATAAAATACGCTTGCTTCCTTATGGAAAACTTCTTCCCCTTGCACGACCGCCTCTGTGCGCGGGAGGGAGAGCTTATGCGCGAATATGCCCTCGGGGCAGATTATGCGGCGAAGGAGCTTTCGCGCATTTCACGCAGAGTTCCGAATTTAAGAAAGAAATATTTCGGGTTTTGATAAAACCCGAAATTTTTTTCTTTCAATTTTCTTTTAAAGAAAAAAGAGGAGTTAAAACGATTTATCGTTTTAACAAATTATTTAACTCACTTTTTCTTTTTGAAAGAAAAAGTGACAAAAAGAAGCAAAAATCCTGCAGATTTATCGGCTTGTTCTGATTTGAAGTTGTGGCAATTTCGACTCCCCGCGCAGTTTTCACTCGCAGGCTCGCAAAAACTACTCGGAACCACGTCGAAGGGTGCCGATTTCAAAGTTTAGGCTGAAAACGCGAGAGGACTTATATTAAAATTTTCGATTTTTCATCACGCGCTTAGTTTAAAGTGGCAGAGCAAATGACCTCGGCGGGATTCCGTGCGTTTTTTGCGAGCTTGCGAGTGAAAAAGGTACGGTAGCCGACAACTAACCATTCAGCCTTTCGATAAACCTGTAAGGTTTTTTATCTTTTTGCAACTTTTTCTTTAAACAAGAAAAAGTTGAATACAATAAATAATTTCGTTAAAACACAACGTGTTTTAACTCCTTTAAAAACAAAAAATCCCGCGAAAGCGGGATTTTTAGTTTGCTTAAGTAGCTTAGATAAGTTCCTTAACCTGAGCGTCCTTACCGATCTTGTCACGAACATAGTAGAGTTTAGCGCGACGAACTTTACCACGGCGTGTAACTTTAACAGCTACAACGTTGGGAGAGTGAAGGGGGAATGTCTTTTCAACGCCAACACCGTAAGCGATCTTTCTTACTGTGAATGTTTCGGAAATGCCGCCGTTTTTCTTAGCGATTACAAGTCCGCTGAAAAGCTGGATACGTTCTCTGGAACCTTCTTTGATCTTGTTCTGAACTTCAACAGTATCACCAATGTTAAACTGGGGAATATCTGTTTTCAACTGCTCGTTAACAAAAGCCTGAATCTTATTCATTTTGGCTTCCTCCTAAAAATAATAATATCGAAACGTTCATGCGAGCATGCAGCGGACCGCCTCGTTGCCGTATTTCATAATACAACATGAGAAATTATATCACTCCTTGTCCGAAAAATCAATACTTTTTTGAAAAAAACATCCAAAGTATAAAATTTTTTTTGTGTAGAATACTAAAAACGAAATGTTTTAGTATAACGCGGAGATTTTGATATTGAATAATTTTGAACTTTTAAAAAAAGACCTTCAAAAAGCCTTTTCGGGTATGGAGGATTTTTTTCTGCGCACGCTTCGCTTCGGAAACGATGAGTTTTTGATATATTATATAAGGGGGCTCAGCGCGGGGGACGCCATAAACCGCTTTGTTATTTCCCCTGTGTCGGAAGCCTATCTTCAAGGCGAGGGCGCAAACCCCATAGAAAGTATTGTGGTGAGCAGCGGCTTTACTGCGGCAAAAAGCGCGGAAGAGGCAAAAAATTCGCTTCTTTCGGGGAATTCCTTGCTTGCTTTTGCATCTATGCCGTCCGATATTTTTGGCTATATCTGCGCCACAAGGAACGAAACGGCGCGCACGAATACAGAGCCCGAAACGGAAAACGTGGTGCGCGGCCCGCACGAGGGATTTAACGAAAACGCGCAGCAAAGCGAGGTGCTTTTGCGCCGAAGAATAAAAAGCGAACGCCTTAAAAGCGAGAAGATGACCCTCGGCTCTCTTACCAAAACGGATGTTATAATTATGTATATAGATGGGCTTGTGAACGAGAAAGCGCTTGGTATTCTCAAAAAGCGCCTTTGCGCCATACGCGCGGATGCGCTTATAGACTCGGGCAGCGTGGAAATGTATATAAGCGATGGAAAGCACGCGCTTTATCCGACTGTAGGTAACTCCGAACGCCCCGATAAGGTCGCAGGGAAGATATTGGAGGGCAGAATTGCCGTTATAGTGGATGGCTCCCCCGTGGTGCTGACGGTGCCGTATCTTTTCACGGAAGGCTTTCAGGTTTCGGAGGACTATGCAAAGAGCACGTTTTTTGCAACATTTGTTCGCTCGCTTCGCTTTGCCGCGGTGCTTTTTGCCCTGTATCTGCCCGCGCTCTTTACAGCGCTTGTTACGCATCATATGGATTTTCTTCCGCGTGAGATGGCGGATTATATGGCGAGTACAAGAGAAGGAATGACGGTATCGCTTCTCTGGGAGGTGGTAACGGCGTTTATCATCTTCGAGATACTGCGTGAGGTTGGGCTTCGTATGCCGAAAGCGGTGGGAAGCGCCGTGGGAATTGTCGGCTCGCTCATACTTGGGGAGAGTGCGGTGAGTGCAGGGATAATTTCCCCATTTGTGCTTATAATAGTGGCTTTTTCCGCCGTATGCAATTTTATTTGTGCGCCGTATATGAACCCAAACGGAATATACCGCTTTGCAATACTCCTTGTTTCGGGAATCTCGGGAATATTCGGATTTTTCACCTTTTTAACGGCTACGTTGCTCGTAGGATGCGGAAAAAGTTCTTTCGGCGTGCCGTATTTTTCTCCGTTTGCGCCCATAAGCACGGACGGGCTTTCCGACTTCCTCTATATGTCCCCGATATGGAGGCAGAAAAAAGTGCCCTCCTGTGTTTCGGGAAGAAACTTAACGCGAACGGAGGGTAAATGATCATGGAAAAAACAAATTACCGTATATCCTCTTTTCAATTATTCTTCCTTGTTTTTGCATATGTTTTTTCGGGGCTTTTTATTTATGCGAGGGCGTCTCTTGCATCAACTCTGCTTGCTTGCGCTCTTGCCGCTGCAATCTGTATTGTGGCAGGGCATATTTGCCGTGATTTTTCTTCCTCGCTTGATTTTTACGGTGCTGTTTTCGGAAAATTTTCGGGTTTGGTGCGGTTTTTGAATCTTGCTTTTCTTGCTTTTGCGGCGGTGCGTGCGCTGTACGCTTTTTCACTTGAAATATGCGCGTACTATAAGGGCGCGAACGCGGCTTTGGTATTTTTGATCTGCGTTTTTCTTGCGGCGTTTTCCGTATTCCGAAGGTTTTCCCCCGCGGCGCGCTTTGCAGAGCTTAGCGCTTTTGCCGTTTTTGCGATAATCCTTCTTTGCTTTTTGGGAAAGGGAGGGGAAGTTTCTCTCTCTTTTTCTGCGGATGATGTGCTTTTATCCTTTGATGCGCTTGGCTCGGCGACGGTAATATTTTCTCTTTATCTGCGTGCTGTTACAAGCGAGGATGCGAGTATGAGCGATTTTGCAAGGAATGGTGGAAAGCACCCATCCCCAACGCTTTGCGGTGCTTTGGGCTCTGTTTGCGCGGGTGCGCTGTATCTTTTTATCTGCGCAAGAGGAGGAATGAGCAATATATTGCTCCTCCTTTTTGCGTGGATGATATGCATTGCGGGCTTTTTTGCAAGTGCTGTCTGTGCAAGTGACGTTTTGGGTGTGCCGGAATGTAAAAAAGGGAAAACGGCGCAAAAGGCAGTGCTTTTTGCCGCGCTTTGCGCCGCGGGTCTGCTTTCCCGTAGGTTAGCACCGGAATATTTATGGGTGGAGGTTTCCGGGGTGTATAACGTGATATTATTTGGAGCACTTTTTGTGCTTGTTTTTGTCGGGGAGCGACGCAAGATACACGCAGGCAGCAAGAGGTGAGCAAATTCAAAATGCTTTAGTTTTTGTGTTGCTTTTAGTCGGCTTTTGTGATATACTGAAAATAATATTGATGAAAACGCGAAAAGGGGAAAGAAACGCCTTTTGCGCGTGAATTGTGAGGTAAAAATGAAGGTTGTTATTACAAAAGATTACAATGAAATGAGCGCAAAAGCTTTCGAGATAATGAAAGAAGTTGTAACGGCGAACCCCAGCGCGGTTCTCGGTCTTGCAACAGGCTCGACGCCCATCGGTCTTTACAAGGAAATGATCCGCGACCATAAGGAAAACGGTACGAGCTACAAAAGCATCCGCGCAGTGAACCTTGATGAATATAAGGGTCTTGATATAACGAGCGACCAGAGCTACGTTTACTTTATGCGCGAAAATCTTTTCAACCACATAGACATCGACCTTGCCAATACTCACATAGAAAACGGCAAGGCAGAGGATGCAGAGGCTGAATGTGCAAGATACAACGCTTTTCTTGCAAATAACGTGCAGGATATTCAAGTGCTCGGCATCGGCTCCAACGGCCACATCGCGTTCAACGAGCCCGGCACGTCCTTTGATTCCGTAACGCATATAGTTGACCTTACGGAAAGCACGATAAAAGATAACTCCAGACTCTTCAAGAGCATAGACGAAGTTCCGCGTCAGGCTTTCACAATGGGTCTTAAAAATATTATGGATGCGAAGAAGATAATCGTTCTTGCAAACGGAGAAAACAAAGCGAAAGCCGTTTTCGGTCTTGTTAAGGGTGAGGTTACGGAAGAAGTTCCCGCAAGCATTCTTCAGAACCACCCCGATTGCACACTCATTTGCGACGAAGCGGCTGCAAAGCTTATCGCTGAGGCTTGAAGATGAAGTGCTTTAAAAACGCCCTTTGCTACGTAGAAGGCAAGGGACTTGTAAAAACAAGTATACTCTTTGATGAAAAGATAGAAAAGATAGGCACAGAGATAGGAGACGCAAAGGTAATTGACATCCCCGAAAACGCGGTGGTGCTTCCCGGTTTTATCGATGAGCATATCCACGGCGCAGGCGGCGCCGATGCAATGGACGCAAGCGAAGAAGCACTTTCCACCATCGCAAACACCGTTGCGGCGGAGGGAACGACAGCTTTCCTTGCCACAACGATGACGCAGAGCCGCGAAAACATCCTTTCCGCTATGCGCGCGGTAAAGGAATACCGCGAGGGCGATCACGACGGTGCAAGGATTATCGGTATTCACCTGGAAGGACCGTTTATTGCCGCGGCACACAAGGGCGCACAGCCCCTTGAATACGTGGCAAAACCCGATGCTGACGTTTTTGATGAATATAACGCGGCAAGCGGCGGCGCTATAAAGATAGTAACGCTTGCACCCGAAGAAGAAGGCGCGCAAAAACTTATTTCCCACCTTTCGCAAAACGGAATAGTTGCATCGATCGGTCACACAGGCGCGAAATGCGCGGATATTGAAAAAGCTATTTCGGCAGGCGCTGAAAACGTAACGCATACATACAACGCGCAGTCCGCCCTCCACCACAGGGAGATCGGCACCGTGGGAAGTGCAATGCTCTTTGACGAGCTTGCCTGCGAGCTTATTGCGGACACCATCCACGTAAGCGTTCCCGCGATAAAGCTTCTTGCAAAATGTAAGCCGCATAGCAAGCTGATACTTATAACGGACGCTATGCGCGCAAAGGGAATTGCGGACGGCGAAAGCGAGCTCGGCGGTCAAAAGGTATTCGTTAAAAACGGAGAGGCAAGACTTGCCGACGGTACTCTTGCGGGAAGCGTTCTCCGAATGAACAAAGCTCTTGAAAATATGGTGAAGCACGCGGGAATGAGCATAACACAGGCGTGCGACCTTGCGACTATAAACCCCGCAAAAGTGCTTGGCATTGATGATGAAGCAGGAAGTATTCGCGAGGGCAAGCGCGCAGATTTTGCGGTGCTTGACGATAAATTCAACGTACTTTATACCGTGTGCGGCGGTAAAACAATATATAAAGCATAAAATTAAGGAAGGATAAATTATTATGGAAACAACACTCGTAGTAATGGCGGCAGGTATGGGTAGCCGCTTTGGCGGTCTTAAACAGGCAGAACCCGTAACGGCGGACGGCAAGGGCATTCTCGATTTTTCAGTATATGATGCAAAAAAAGCAGGATTTTCCAAGGTAGTATTCATCATCCGCGAGGATATGGCGGAAGATTTTAAGGAGCTTGTCGGCAACCGTATTGCAAAGAGCATCGCAGTTGAATACGTTATGCAGGATATGAGCGTGCTCCCCGAAGGCAGAACAAAGCCTTTCGGCACAGCTCACGCGATCTACTGCTGTAAAGATGTTGTAAAAGAGCCTTTCGCTATCATCAATGCGGACGACTATTACGGCTCCAACGCATTCTTTGAAATTCAGAAGCATTTGAGCGAAGCGGGCAAGGGTGATTGGGCTATGACGGCTTACCACCTTGGCAAAACTCTCAGCAAGAACGGAACTGTTTCCCGCGGTGTTTGCGAAACGGAAAAAGGCTATCTCAAGAAAGTTACTGAATATACAAAGATCAATTCCGACGGCAGTTACGAAAAAGATGGCTATACATACACATTCACGCAGGATACACCCGTTTCTATGAACCTTTGGGGTCTTACACCCGATATTTTCGACATTCTTACAGAAGAATTTGAAAAGTTCAAAGCAACGGCAAACCTTATGAAGGATGAATTTTTCATCCCCTCCGTTATCTCCACGGCGCTGAACGACGGCAGAGCAACGGTAAAGGTTTTTGAAAACGCAGATAAATGGTACGGTATCACATACCGAGAAGACTTGCAGGAAGTCAAAGACGCAATAGGAGGATACATTGAAAATGGATTATATGAAGGAATTTAAGGGTATAGTTGAAAAATTCGCGATAGAAGGCGAAATTCAGAGCATTGAACCCTATGGCGAAGGTCATATCAACCTCACGCTCCTTGTTACAACGGATAAGAAGCGCTATATTATGCAAAAGATGAACCCCAACGTTTTCCCCGATGCGGAAGGCCTTATGAACAATATCTGCGCCGTTACAAAGCATCTTCAGGAGCGCGGCATCGAAACTCTTGTTGTTGTTCCCACCGTTGACGGTCAGCCCTACCTTCGCGGTGAGGTTGGCTACCGTATTTACGACTTTATCGAAAATACGGTAACGTACCAGAAGGTAACGGACAAGGAAGTTTTCAAAAACTCCGGCGCTGCTTTCGGTGAGTTCCAAAACTACCTTGCAGAGTTTGACGCTTCTTCCCTTGTTGAAGTTATCAAACGCTTCCATGATACTCCCAATCGCTTTGAAAACTTCAAGGCGGCGCTTGACGCGGATGCTTTCGGCAGAGCTAAAGACTGCAAACCCGAAATCGACTTCGTCCTCTCCCATGCAGACACATACGGAACGGTTATGGCAGGTCTTGCAGACGGCACGATTCCGCTTCGCGTAACTCATAACGATACAAAGCTCAACAACATCCTTATGGATGCCGAAACGGGCAAGGCAAGAGCTGTGATCGACCTTGATACAATCATGCCCGGCTCTATGCTCTTCGACTTCGGTGACTCCATCCGCTTTGGCGCGTCAACTGCGGCAGAGGATGAGCAGGATCTTTCCAAGGTCCACTTCGATATCGAGCTTTTCCGCGCTTATGCAGAGGGCTATTGCGGCGCTGTTAAAGACAGCATCACAGCAAGAGAAGCAGAGCTTCTCCCCTATGGCTCTTACCTTATGACTATCGAATGCGGTATGCGTTTCCTTACGGACTACCTCTCCGGCGACACGTATTTTGCAACAAAATACGAGGGTCACAACCTCGTTCGTGCCAGAACACAGATAAAGCTTGCAGGCGAAATGGAAGCAAGCTTCGATAAAATGGGCGAAATTATTAAAGAAATACTTGCGTAAATATAACGAAAACGACGGCTTTTGCCGTCGTTTTTTGTATAATAGGAAATTACTTCAAAATCCACCGTCCCCTTTGGGTAAGGTCGGCTACGCTGAGAGTCAGGTTCGCTAGAAAGCCTTCCCCTTTGGGGAAGGTGGCAGCCGAAGGCTGACGGATGAGGTAGAGTGCGATTTATCACACTTTTGTTGGGGAACAAGGCTGTGCTGTGCTAAAAGTATTTTTATTTGTCTAATAATAACAAGTATTTATATAGAGAATTTTTCAAGCTGAATAGATACTTTTCAAAAATTAAACATTATTTACGAAAATAAAGAATTTTGTGGAAAAATATTGAATAAAATGCCAAAATGTGATATAATGAACGCACAGAGAAGTCTGAATTAAAAAAAGGATGTGATATTATGACAAAGGTAAATACTAAAAAACTCATTAAAAACATCTTGATTTGGTTTCTCGTTTTAGGTATTGTTGCGCTTTACATTTTCGGTAACGTAATACCGCGTTTTACAAAATACACGTCCTTCTATCCTTTTTCTCACAGAATTTTTAATCTTGACCCCGATGAAGTTGAAGAAATAATGCTTCAAAGCGGGCTTGGAAAGCGTGTTTCTTACGTCTATCGGCACGAGATAGAAGATATTTGCGAAGCGCTGAACAGCGCACGTTACAGTCATTCTTTCCCGATAATAGATATACCAAGCGGCGGATACGATTACATTATGACAATTTATTTCTTTGATGGAACGAGTTCCGGTTGTATTGAATATTACGACACGAACATTTCTATAAATAATATAGTTTATACATATAACGCCCCCGTATTTAAATTTCTCACAGACCCACTTGACGAGCTTGCAAATACATATTGATAATCAATAACAAAAAGAGCAGGGTAACCTGCTCTTTTTATTATTTTAATTATTCAATTAAAATCTGCCTGCTTTTGCAGCTTCTTCAACTGCAACCGCAACTGCAACAGTCATACCAACCATGGGGTTGTTGCCTGCGCCGATGAGACCCATCATTTCAACGTGTGCGGGAACGGAGGAAGAACCTGCGAACTGCGCGTCGGAGTGCATACGGCCCATTGTGTCCGTCATACCGTAGGAGGAAGGACCTGCAGCCATATTGTCGGGGTGGAGTGTACGGCCTGTACCGCCGCCGGAAGCAACGGAGAAGTATTTAACGCCGTTTTCAACGCACCATTTCTTGTATGTGCCTGCAACTGGGTGCTGGAAACGTGTGGGGTTAGTGGAGTTACCTGTGATGGAAACGCCAACGTTTTCAAGCTTCATGATAGCAACGCCTTCGGGAACGTTGTCTGCACCGTAGCACTTAACGTCTGCGCGAGGACCGTTGGAGTAAGGTGTTTCTTTAACAACGGAAACTGTTTCTGTGTTGTTATCGAAAGCTGTCTGAACATATGTGAAGCCGTTGATTCTGGAGATGATCATAGCGGCGTCTTTGCCAAGACCGTTAAGGATAACGCGAAGAGGTTTTGTACGAACCTTGTTAGCGTTGAGGGCGATCTTGATAGCGCCTTCTGCAGCAGCAAAGGATTCGTGACCGGCCAAGAAGCAGAAGCATTCTGTTTCTTCGGAAAGGAGCATCTTGCCGAGGTTACCGTGGCCGAGACCAACCTGACGGTTTTCTGCAACGGAGCCGGGGATACAGAAGGACTGAAGACCGATACCGATGTCGGCAGCAGCGTCTGCAGCTTTCTTGCTGCCCTTCTTAATAGCGATGGCAGCGCCTACTGTGTATGCCCAAACAGCGTTTTCAAAGCAGATGGGCTGTGTTTCTCTTACGATCTTATCGCAGTCGATGCCTGCGGCAAGAGTAATTTCTTTACATTCTTCGATAGAAGAGATGCCATACTGTGCAATAACGGCGTTGATCTTATCAACGCGTCTTTCGTAGCTTTCAAACAATGCCATATTCGTTTACCTCCTTAATTATTCTTTTCTGGGATCGATGTATTTAACAGCGTCAGCAAATCTGCCGTATGTACCTTTAGCTTTTTCGTAAGCTTCGTTCGGTTCCATACCTTTTTTGATGAAGTCTGTCATCTTGCCGAGGGAAACGAATTCATAACCGATAACCTGGTCGTCTGCGTCAAGAGCCATTCTTGTGCAGTAGCCTTCTGTCATTTCGAGGTAACGAACTCCCTTTGCCTTTGTGCCGTACATTGTACCAACCATGGAACGAGCGCCCTTACCGAGGTCTTCCATACCTGCGCCGATTACAAGGCCGCCTTCGGAGAATGCGGACTGTGTACGACCGTAAACGATCTGGAGGAAGAGTTCACGCATAGCTGTGTTGATAGCATCGCAAACAAGGTCTGTGTTAAGAGCTTCGAGGATTGTCTTGCCGGGGAGGATCTCAGCCGCCATAGCAGCGGAGTGTGTCATACCGGAGCAACCGATTGTTTCAACGAGAGCTTCTTCAATAACGCCGTCTTTTACGTTAAGGGAGAGTTTGCACGCGCCCTGCTGAGGTGCGCACCAGCCGATACCGTGTGTGTAACCGGAAATATCGGAAATTTGTTTTGCCTGAACCCATTTGCCTTCTTCGGGAAGGGGAGCGGGGCCGTGGTTAGGGCCTTTAGCTACGCAGCACATGGATTCAACTTCATGGGAATAAACGAGGTCTGCCATATTTGTTCTCCTTTTAAATATAGTTTATTTAACGATTTCGCCGTAAACAACGCCGGAAGCGGCTGCGGCATTTGCTTCGTCTGTGTCGATGTGCATAGCGGGAGCGAATTTATCGCTGACGCGAACAACAACGTCACCGAAAACGAGAGCGCGGGGTGTGGAAAGTTTAACACTTACGATCTCTTTGTCTTCAACACCAAGGTCTTTTGCAGCTTCGGGTGTGAGGTGGATGTGTCTCTGAGCAGCGATAACGCCTTCTGCGATATCAACGCTGCCGCAAGGACCAACGAGTGTGCAAGCGCCGGAACCTGCGATATCGCCGGATTCACGGATGGGGGCTGTAACACCGATGCTTCTTGCGTCTGTGAGAGAAACTTCTACCTGGGAAGCTTTTCTTGCAGGGCCGAGAACGGACATCTTGAACTCACCCTTTGAACCCTTAACAGTTACTTTTTCTTCGCAAGCAAACTGACCGGGCTGGGAGAGTTCTTTCTTAACGGTAAGCTGGTGACCTTCACCGAAAAGTACGTTGATGTGTTCTTCGGAAAGATGAATATGTCTTGCAGATGTTTCAACAAGAATTTTGTTTTCCATTGTTTTTCCTCACTTTCCCGACGGCGATAGCCGTCGTTTTTTGTAGTATAGAAATTTTATCGTATTTTCCGCAGCAAAGCAGATACTGCATATGCACGGAGGCGTTCCTTTGTTTTTAATGGGGGAACAAAGCACGCCATACTTATTCTATTATACTTTTATTATAGTATATTTTTATTGCTTTGTAAATGATTAAGAGCGAAATTTTTTGTAAAAAATAGAGTTAAAGTTTGCAAAACGGGGTATGGTTTTATATGGATGAAAAAGAAAATACGGAAAAACAGGGTGTGTTTGCACCGGAAGAGGAGATAGTGCGCTTCGGCAGTACCGCGCGCGAAAATTCCGACGGAATATTTTGCATTACGGTGATAGGGCAGATAGAGGGGCATTACACATTGGGTCAGGGAAATAAAGCGACAAAATACGAGCATCTTTTGCCGCTTATCGTAAACGCGGAGGAAAATGAAGAGGTAAAGGGCTTGCTCGTCATCATAAACACGGTCGGGGGAGATGTGGAGGCAGGGCTTGCTATTGCGGAACTGCTCTCCACGATGAGCAAGCCTACGGTGTCTCTTGTTATCGGAGGGGGACATTCCATCGGCGTACCGATAGCGGTATCGTGCAGGCGTTCGTTTATTGTGCCGAGTGCAACGATGACGTTGCATCCCGTCAGGATAACGGGAACTGTGCTTGGCGTGTGGCAATCGTTTGATTATCTTTCGCGTATGCAGAAGCGCATTACGGATTTTGTGGTAAGCCATTCTGCGGTGACGCAGGAAAACTTTGAAAAACTTCTTTGCAATACGGAGGATATGACAAACGACGTCGGCACGATAATAGACGGCAAAAGAGCCGTTGAGCTTGGAATAATAGATGAGCTTGGCGGGCTTTCGCCTGCGCTTTCTTCGCTTCGTGAAATGATAAAGGAAGGGAGAGGTCAGGCATGAACGTGGAAAAAGCGATTTTGGGCGCGGGGCACGGGAAATGCACGCGCGCTGTCCTTCACCCTATAAAAAGAACAGCAAAAAAGAAGAAAAAAAGCGTGATTTTTTGCCGCTTTTGCGGAAAACTTTGCACGCGGCAGGCGATCGAGCTTGAATTTCTTGCGGGCGGCGTCGGATATGGGCTTATAGAAATACTTTGGCGCGGCAGAACGCATTGGTCTATGTTTCTTGCGGGCGGGGCAAGCCTTATATGTATTTGCGCCATAAATAAAATAATGGGGAAAAAGCATATACTTGTGCGCGCGGCGGCAGGCGCACTTGCTATAACCGCAATAGAATTTGCCGTTGGGTTGCTTGTGAATAAGGCGTTGTGCCTTGGTGTTTGGAACTACGAAAAAATGTTTGGCAATATTTTGGGGCAGATATGCCCGCTGTATTCTTTCTTTTGGTTTTTGCTTTGCATTCCTGTGCTTGCCGCGGCGAAAAAACTCGAAAACAAGCCGTTTTGTACAAAAAAAGCAAAATCAAAAAGTTAAGTTGAAAAATTTTTCTTTTCGTGGTAACATATAATATAATAGTATAAAAGTTTTTATTATGCGCGCTTTTTGCACAAGGAAGCGCGCATATGGATATTATATAACACGGAAAAAAGCACACCCTTTGTGTGCGATTACATATTTTTACGGAGTACATATGGAAAACATTAAAAAAATATCTTTCAAAGCCCCTGCGAAAATAAATCTTTACCTGGGCGTGGTCTGCCGCCGCGCGGATGGCTACCACGATATTGAATCCGTTATGCAGACGATCGATCTTTGCGATAAGGTAACGGTGAGTATTTGCGAAGAAAGCGTGGGCGCAGACATAAAAATCGTTTGCAAAGCTATGTCGAACCTTCCCGCGGAAAAAAATATTGCTTACCGCGCGGCCCTTGCTTTTCTTCGTCATAACGGCATAGAAAAATACGATATAACAATTGAAATAGATAAAAAGATACCGTCGGAAGCGGGGCTTGGCGGCGGTTCTTCGGATGCGGCGGCAACGTTTCGAGCTCTTGATAAACTTTACGGAACAAAAATGAGCTCACAAGCGATGTATGATCTTGGCAAGAGCGTAGGGGCGGATGTACCTTTTCTGCTTCGCCGCGGCACAGCACTTGTGGAAGGCATCGGAGAAATTATGAGTGATTGCACGCCCGCGCCGTTTGCAACGGTGCTTGTTGCGTTTCCTAACAGCGAAAAAGTCTCCACAAAGGAAGCCTATGCTCAGATAGACAGCACAAACGCTTATTCTGCTCATGCAGATTTTGAAAAGATGAAAGAGGCTATGAGAAGCTGCGATATAGGAAATATTGCGGCTGCGGCAAAAAACATATTCGAGGATGTTATACCGCAAACCTCCGTCGTTTTCAAAATTAAAGAGATAATGAATAAAAACGGAGCCGCCCTCTCCCTTATGAGCGGAAGCGGCAGCGCCGTTTTCGGAATATTCAATGATACCCGCAAAGCAAAATCCGCACGCGAAGAGCTTTGCGACATTTCCGAAACTTTCATTTCGGGAATGTTCACGCGCGACGAAAGTTACATAGAGAACTGAACACAGAGCAGCGCAAGACAGATGAGGATAGCAAATATCCCCGTTCCGATGAGTAGGGAAAGGAGCGCGGGCGGAAAGAGCTTTTTGCTTTTTCCTAGGCGCTCATCGTATTCGCGAAGGATCCTTTCCGCTTCTTCGGATATTTTTTCCTCGCTTTCTTTTTCGTATATATCGCTTTTTAAAATGAAGTAAGCTTCGCTGATCATATCGGAATCGACGTTTCGCACTATCATAAGGTTCTTTTTGTGTTCGTGGACGGTCATAATTTACCTCCGAATTTATTTATGCAAATATTATTTGCCGCTTGACATTCTGTATATTCGTCTATTTCCCAAAAAACGGGCGTATATTTTTGTCACAATTTGCGAAAGATAAGAAAGAAAAAACTATTGCTTAAAATGGCAAAAAGAGGTATAATAATATTGTCGAGCCGTGTAAGGCTTTTATTTAGTTAATAATTTGAAATTTATATATATTTGTTAGGATATTTTTCGAAAGGGTTGCGAAAAATATCCTAGCAGGGCAAAAGCCGAAAAAACCATATAATATTTGGCGAGGCGAAAGCGTAAAGGGCTTTTTTGCGCTTGTCATACATAATTTCAGATTGTTTGCCGTGCAAAAAGCACGGAGATAATTTTTTGCGCCCTTTTTTCGGGAATTATTTAATTTTTCGGGGAAATGCGTATATCAAAAATACAAGGAAAGGAGTCTTCGCTTTTTTGCGAAGAAAATGTTGTTATTTAAGAATGTCAAAAGCAAAGCTAAAAAAACTGCGCGTCATTCCTCTTGGCGGCCTTGGAGAGATAGGCAAGAACATCACGGCGTTGGAATACGGCGATAATATAATCGTTATTGATTGTGGGCTCGGTTTCCCCAACGATGATATGCTTGGCATAGACCTTGTTGTGCCGGACGTAACATATCTGCAGAACAATATACAAAAAGTAAAGGGCATAGTGCTCACTCACGGTCACGAGGACCATATAGGTGCGCTTCCGTATGTACTCAAAAAGCTCCCCGTTCCCGTTTACGGAACGAGGCTTACTCTCGGTATCATACTTAATAAATTGGAGGAGCATACGTTCGAGTTTGCTCCAGAGCTCAACTGCGTAAGCGCGGGTGACAAGATAAAGCTCGGCGTTTTCGAGGTGGAATTTATCCGAGTGAACCATTCCATTGCGGATTCCGTGTGCCTTGCAATAAAAACTCCCGTCGGTATGGTAGTTCATTCGGGCGACTTTAAGATAGACGCAACGCCCGTTGACGGCGAGATGATAGATCTTACGCGCCTCGGTGAGATAGGCAGAGCAGGCGTAAAGCTTCTTATGTGCGAATCCACAAACGTGGAGCGCGAGGGATACACGCATTCCGAGCGCAGAGTCGGCGAATCCCTTGAAAAATATTTCGAGGAATATAAGCAGAAGCGCATTATAATTTCTACGTTTTCCTCCAACGTGCACCGTGTGCAGCAGGTAATCGATATTGCTGTGCGCTACGGCAGAAAGGTTGCCGTTACGGGCAGAAGTATGATAAATGTTATCGGCGCTGCCAAAGATCTCGATTATATGAACGTGCCGGACGGCACTCTTATAGATATTGCGGATATCAAGCGTTATCCGCCCTCCAAAATAGTTATCGTTTCCACAGGCAGCCAGGGAGAGCCGATGAGCGCGCTCTACCGCATGGCGTTCAATATGCACGATAAGGTGGATGTTTCCACGGAGGACGTTGTTATCATCAGCGCATCCGCTATTCCGGGCAACGAAAAGCTTGTTGGCAATATAATAAACGAGCTTTACAAAAAGGGTGTAACGGTGCTTTCGGATTCTGTGGCGGAGGTCCACGTTTCGGGCCACGCGTGCCGGGAGGAGCTTAAAATATTCCACGCGCTTACAAAGCCGGAGTATTTTATGCCCGTTCACGGCGAGGCAAGACATTTGCACGTTCACAAGGCGCTTGCGGAGCATATGGGTATGCCTGCCTCCAACATTTTCGTGGGCGAGATAGGTAAAGTCCTTGAAATCGATGCAAAGGGCGCGCATTTTTCGGGAACAGTGCCTGCGGGCATCGTTCTTGTTGACGGTTACGGCGTGGGCGACGTTGGAAACGTGGTGCTCCGCGACAGGAAGATACTTTCTTCCGATGGTATGATAACGATAGTTGCGGTAATCGACCCCGCATACAGCGAAATAGTAACGGGGCCGGAGGTAATTTCCCGCGGTTTTGTTTATGCGAAGGAATCCGAAGCGCTTATCGACAGCATAAAGACCATTGCGCGCGACACTATCGAGCTTTGCTTTGACCGCGGCAACGATTGGAGCCAGATGAAGTTCAAGATTAAAGACGAGGTCGCAAAGTTTGTAAACCAGCAGACAAAGCGCAAGCCGATGATCGTTCCCATAATAATGGAGATATAAAAATAAAAAGCAGTAGGCAAAATGCCTGCTGCTTTTACACGTTTTCACGCTTTTTTCTTATTTATTCTTGAATAGATTATCTGCGCTACGAGTACGGCGCAAACACCGCCGACGAGCTTGCCGACGATTACCGCGGGGAGCATATCCGCGTTAAACGACATAGTAAAAGCAAGGTGGCCCGCAAAGGTGAACGCCGCGGAAACGGCGAAAGCGGAGTTGAGCACAACGCCCTTATCGTCCATATCCTTCATAATGCCGAAGGTCGTTACGTTAGTTGCAAGAGAGCCCACAAAGCCGAGCGCGGAGGTCTCGTTTATTCCGATCTTTCCTGCGAGCTTGCCGAGGGGCTTTTTAACGAGCTTGCCAACGATATAGAGGAGCGGGAACGCGCCCGTCATAACGGCAGAAGCGTTGAATACAACCATAACGCCTTCCTCGATGGGGGCTGTATGGGGAATTTCAAAATCAAGAAGGAACGCCGCAATACCCATAACAAGACCGATGATTATGATGGTCTTGATGATGATACCGAATACGTTGAATATCTTAACGCATACGTTGGGAATTTTGAGAAGACCTATCGAAATGATAACAGAGAAGATAACGAGAGGGATGATGTTGATAAGAAGCTCTGTAATGGGCATTTTTATCATAATACCGGCAACGAAGCAGCCGACGGGAACGGCGGCGATACCGCACATAAGACCGAGCATAATGTTTTTGTGCTGTTCTTTTTTTGTTACGCCGAGTGCGAGGGGAAGTGTGAAAGAGATGGTCGCGCCCATCGTTGCGCCGACAACAAGACCGTTAAAGTAGCCCGAAATTTCCGTTTTTGCAAGCTCCATAGCAAGCGGTGCGCCGCCCATATCGTTTGCAAGGAGCGAGCCTGCGATAACGGAGGGCTCAAACGGTGTGTTTTGGGCAATTACCGTAAGCACGGGGGAAAGAAAATATGCAATAGTCGGGGCGAGGACTATCATACCGACCATAGAGAGCGTCATTGTGCCAAGGAGCATAATACCGCGCTCAAATTCTTTGCCTATACCGAAATGGTTGCCCGTTATGTAATCCAGCGCGCCGAGCACGGAGAAAACGAGCATTACAACAGAGATGACGTTCATAATATCCTCCAAAAATCAAATGCGGTGCGGCACAAAGCCGTTTTTTGTAAGTGTGAGCACTTCGCGGAAGCCGCAGGACTTAATAAGCTCAAGAGCTTCTTTGAAGTTGCAATCAAGGTAGCGGTTGTCGTGGCAGTCGGAGCTGATGACGATGCCGCAGCCCATCTCTTTCATCTCTTTAAGGATAAAAGGCTGAGGGTAGGGCGTCGTTCTGTATCCGCGGGAGATAGCGCCCGTGTTTACTTCAAACACGTTGCAATGCTTTGCAACCTCGTGCAATGCTTCGATAGCGTAGCTTCTGTATTCTTTGGATTCTGTATCAAAGAAATTGTGCGTTTCTGTGTGTTTTGTGATGAGGTCGAAGTGACCGATTATATCGCTTTTTGCGTATTTATGGAGCTCACACATCGTTTCGTAATACATTTTGGCGTATTTCATACCATCGCCGCCGAAATACGTGTCGATAACGCGCTTAACTTCCTCCGCAGAACGGTCGAATCCCACGTATTCTCCGTTTATAAGGAGATAGTGAACGGAGCCGATTATGTAATCGTAATCTTTAAGAGGGTCTTCGGAGTACATATCGAATTCGATACCGCAGAAAATATCTATCTTGCCTTCATATTTTTTTTGAAGAGCGCGTATCTGTTTTTTGTATTCCTCCGTGCCCTCTACAGACATAGAGTGCGAGGGGGAATAGGACATATAGGAGTGTCCCGAAAAGCCTATCGACGTAAAGCCAAGCTCCAGTGCGCGCTGTACGGTGGATTCGTAAGTATCCTTGCCGTCGCAAAGCACGCCGTGTGTGTGAAGATTCTGTGGATACATAGTGTTGTCCTTTCGTTTCGTTAAAACTTGCATAGTTTTAACGAATTTGTTTATTGTATTCAACTTTTTCTTATTTAAAGAAAAGAGGAGTTAAAACGATAAATCGTCTTAACAAATTATTTATTATACAAATTTTTATTATTTTTGAAAGTGAGCAGATACAAACATCCTAAATGGCTGTTTGTATCTAGAGAAAGGCGAAGCCGTGTTTGTTACAAAAAAGAGGCAAAAGCCTTGCGCCGACTTTATCGGCGTGTGCTGACTGGAACTATTGGTGCTTTCAGCTCCCCTGGCAATTTTCACTTGCGAAACTGCGGCTTTTGCCGCTTTAAACTCTAAAAGTTGAAGCTATCATTTCCGCGTTCGAGTTGAGCGTGCTTGCACGCGATTGTTTGAGAATGCGCTTGATATGTATCAACTTTTCGCCGGCGATAAACCTGCAAGGTTTTTTATCTTTTTGCAACTTTTTCTTTAAATAAGAAAAAGTTGAATGTGATAAATAAATTTTTAAAACTCTGCGAGATTTAACATCTCTCAGTCTATATGTACGGGAAAAGGTTCGTGGTGCATAGCGGGAAATATCTTTCTCGTAAGATCTGCCGTCTTTATGCGAAGGCTCGTCGTATTGATGCAGGGATGGCAGCCAAAATACTCTCCCTTGAGAATATCTTCGTCTATAAGCAGCTTTACGCGGTTTTCCTTATCGTTCATAAGACCCATAACGCTGACAGAACCCGGGGTCAGGTCAAGAAGCCTTTCAAGGTCTTCCGGTGTGCCGAAGCACAGGCGCGAGGAGCCGACCTGATCGGAAATATTTCTTGTGGCAAACTGCTTTTCCGCGCACATCATAAGAAGATAAAAGGAAGTTTTTCCTCTGTTGCAGAGAAAGAGGTTTTTGCATATCGTAGCGCCAAGCTCCTTGTCTATTTCCGCGCAGGCTTCCATTTTGTTTGTTGGCTCGTGATCTATTCTGTAATATGTAACTCCGATGGAATCGAGAAAATCGTATGTTCTTATCTCTTTCGGGAGTCTGCCCTCCGTATTTTCGGGTCTTCCGAGTGATATTGACATTTTGTACTCCTTAAAAAACCAACTATAATATAATATTTTATCACATTATTTCGGCGTTGTCTATAGTATTGCTTTAATTCAATTTTTCTTGGCTAAAAATAAAAAGTTCCATATAATCCTATGGAAACTTGACCTATAATGTGTTACAATAATAATATAACATAAATTTTTCGGGAGATGCTTTATGAAACAGAAGAACCGCGCAAAATTTTTCCTCACGCTCGTTATATTCAGCTTAACAGGGCAGATAGCCTGGGTAGTTGAAAATATGTGTTTCAACGTATTTATCTATAAAATGTTCGGGGCTTCCGCGTCCGACATTTCGCTTATGGTCGCGGCAAGCGCGGTTTCTGCTACGCTTACCACGCTTTTTATCGGTGCGCTTTCGGATAAGCTCGGCAAACGCCGTGTATTTATGTGCGGCGGCTATATACTTTGGGGCATTTCCATTATCGCGTTTTGCTTTATCCGTACGGATGTTATCGGCGCGCTCTTTCCCGCTGTTTCCGCTTCCGCCGTGTGCATAACTCTTGTTATAATTATGGATTGCGTTATGACGTTTTTCGGCTCTTCCGCAAATGATGCCTGCTTTAATGCTTGGCTTACCGATATGACGGACAGCTCTGACAGGGGAGCTGCAGAGGGCATCAACTCTATGATGCCGCTTGTTGCAATACTCGCTGTTTTCGGCGGCTTTATGGCGTTTGACCTTGGTAAGTCCGAAAGCTGGACGGCGATATTCGCCATAATCGGCGCTGTCGTTGTTCTTATAGGCATTATCGGCTTCTTTATCATTTCCGAGCCGAAGCTGGAGGTATCCCAAAATCAAAATTATTTTGCAAATATTTTCTACGGCTTCCGCCCCTCCGTTATAAAAGATAATAAGATGCTCTATCTTTTCCTTGCGGCGTTCGCCGTTTTCGGCATATCCATTCAGGTGTTTATGCCTTACCTTATAATCTATTATACGGCAACGCTTAAAATGGACAACTACGTTTTCGTTATGGCTCCCGCGATAATCCTTGCTTCCGTTTTCACAGCATTCTGGGGCAGGGTATATGATAAGGTAAAATTTAAGAAAAGCGTTATCCCTGCACTTACTCTTTTGATGCTCGGATACGTTTTGCTCTATTTCTTCCGCGGAACCGCACTTGTATTTATCGGTTCGCTTCTTATGATGTGCGGTTACCTTGCAGGCTCTGCCGTGTTCGGTGCGGTCATCCGCGATAACACACCCGCAAACCGCGCGGGTATGTTCCAGGGGCTTCGCATAGCTTTTCAGGTGCTTTTGCCCGGCATAATCGGACCTGCCATCGGCTCGGCTATCCTTAAAAATGCCGAAACCATTGTAAACGACGATGGCACAACGTCCTTTTTGCCAAACGAAAATATATTCCTTGCCGCGCTTGCCGTGGCGCTTGTGCTTACTGTGCTCCTTTTCGTTATCTTTAAATTTACAAAACGTGCGGAGGTAAAAAATGAAAACTGAATTTGCAAAGCTCTACACGCCGGAGGGCGAAAATCTCCCCGCCGTTCCGTGGAACGTATATCCGCGCCCACAGATGAAAAGAGATTCCTTTTTCTGCCTTAACGGCGAATGGGATATAAGCATAAACGAAGGCTCCCCCGAAAAGATAATCGTGCCGTTTGCGCCCGAATCGCTGCTTTCTGGCATAGGGCGCGGTGTGGGCGTTGACCCGAAGCTTTATTACAGAAAGAAATTTTCCTTGCCCGAAGAATTTGCAAAAGAGGGCAGAGTGCTTTTGCATTTCGGCGCTGTCGATCAGATAGCTCGCGTCACCCTCAATGGACGCGAGCTTGGCGAGCACCGAGGCGGATATACTCCGTTCTCTTTTGATGTGACGGAGTGCATCTGCGAAGAAAACACCCTTGAAGTTTTCGTGCGTGATGAGCTTCACACAAAGGTTTTGCCATACGGAAAGCAATGTGAAAAGCGCGGCGGTATGTGGTACACACCCGTTACGGGCATATGGCAGACGGTGTGGATTGAAAACGTACCCGAAAACTATATAAAAAGCATAAAAATAGAAACAAGCGAAAACTTTGCGCTTATATCAGTGCAAGGCGTGAGCGAAGGAGAGGTCACCGTAAGCACTCCCGGCGGAGAGCTTTCTTTTCCTCTTTTGAGCGGACAGGCAAGAGTGGAGCTTGATTTTCCTTACCTTTGGTCACCCGAAGACCCGTACCTCTATGAATTTACCATAAAGACAGAGCAGGATGAGGTGCGCTCTTACTTTGCGCTTCGCACGCTCACGGTAGAAAAGGTGAACGGTGTACCAAGACTTCTTCTCAATGGCAAGCCGTATTTCTTCCACGGGCTTCTTGACCAAGGATATTTCAGCGACGGAATATATACCCCTGCTACTCCCGAATGCTTTGAGCGCGACATTACGGAAATGAAGCGCCTCGGATTTAATATGCTTCGCAAGCATATTAAGATAGAGCCCGAGCAATTTTATTACGATTGCGACAGGCTCGGCATGGTCGTGTTCCAGGATATGGTGAATAACGGCTCGTATTCGTTTTTGCGCGATACCGCGCTTCCCACGGTGGGACTCAAAAAACTTTCCGACAAGCATCTTCACAGCGATAAAAAGACACGAGCCGCATTCGTTTCCACTATGAAAGAAACGGCAGAACTTCTCTATAACCACCCTTGTGTGTGCTATTACACGATTTTTAACGAGGGCTGGGGGCAGTTTGAAAGCGAAAAGATGTATCATAAGCTCAGAGAGATAGACCCAACGCGCTTTATAGACACGGCATCGGGCTGGTTTGCGGGCGCCGAGAGTGACGTGGAAAGTCTGCATATCTACTTTAAGCCCGTTAAGATAAAGAGAAGTGAAAAACCGATAGTTCTTTCCGAGTTCGGCGGTTATTCGTATAAACCCGAAGGGCACGTTTTCAACACGGAAAAGACCTACGGCTACAGGTTTTTCAGCCAAAGAGAGGCCTTTGAGGAAGCGCTTCTGAAGCTTTACCGCGAGGAGGTCGTTCCGCTTGTAAAGGCGGGGCTTTGTGCCGCGGTATATACGCAGGTGTCCGACGTAGAGGACGAAACGAACGGGCTTCTCTCCTACGACCGAAAGGTCTGCAAGGTAAGCGAAGAGCCAATGCTTGAAATTGCAAAGGCGCTTTACGGGGAGATAGCAAAGTGAGGTATCTTTCTTCCTTCCGCCTTGTGAGCGAGGCTATGGAAACGGAGTTTTTCCTCTCCTTTCCGTACCAGCTTGAAATGCTCTGCTACACGCGCGAAAACGCATATCCTTTCAAGATATTTCCGGCGAAGTACCTCGAAAGGCTTGAATTTGAGCCGATAACCGTTTTTTACGGCGGCAATGGCTCGGGGAAAAGCACACTTTTGAACGTAATAGCGGAAAAGCTCGGCGTTTCGCGCTCCTCGCCCCGGGGCGAAACGCCGCTTACAAGGGATTACGTTTCTATGTGCTCGTGCTCCCTTGAAAGACAGATACCTGAAGAAAGCGGAATGATAACGAGCGATGACGTTTTTGATTTCCTACTCGATGTTCGCGCTATCAACACGGGTGTGGAAAAACGCAGGCAGGAGCTTTTCGAAGAGTATGAAAAATACAATGATAAAAGCTCCGCGCCATTTATAATGAAGGATCTTTCGCAGTATGATGAGCTGAAAAAGCGCAACGAGGCGCGCAGAAAAAGCAAATCCGCATACGTAACCCCAAGACTTTCCGTGCGTGAAGTCCACAGAAAGTCCAATGGCGAGAGCGCGTTTGCCTATTTTACGGAGCATATAAAGGAAAACGCGCTGTATCTGCTCGACGAGCCGGAGAACAGCCTTTCGCCCAAGCTTCAGCTGGAGCTTGCCGCGTTCATTTCAGACAGCGCGCGCTTTTTCGGTTGTCAATTTATAATCGCGACTCACTCCCCGTTTCTGCTTGCGCTGAACGAGGCGAAGATATACGACCTTGACAGCACACCATCCGTGCCGAGAAAATGGACGGAGCTGGAAAATGTCCGCGTTTACCGCGACTTTTTTGAAAAACATAAAGATAAATTTTAACATATACGCTGAAAAGCAAAAGGAGAAATTATGACGATTTACGAAGCAATGAACGCACGCCATTCCGTGCGCAAATATACGGAAAGACCCATTGATCAGGAGAAGATAGACGTTCTTCTTGCAAAGATAAATGAAATAAACGCCGAAACGGGGCTTAACGTGCAGCTTATCCTCGACGAGCCGAAGGCTTTTTCGGGAACGCTTGCAAAATACGGCCACTTTTCCGGCTGCAAAAACTATTTCTGCATTTCCGCCGCAGACGGCAGGGATGAGGAGATAGGCTACCACGGAGAAAAGCTTGTGCTATTGGCGCAGACGCTCGGACTCAACACCTGCTGGGTGGTGCTGACGTACAGCAAGCGCGCCGTTCCCGCGATTCTTGGCGAGGGCGAAAAGGTGCAGGCAGTTATCTCTCTTGGCTACGGAGAGCACGAGGGCAGAGAACACAAGAACAAACCGCTTGAATCTCTTTGCGAATGTGAGGGGGAAATGCCCGAATGGTTCAAAAACGCTATGGAAGCCGCCCTTACAGCACCCACAGCACTCAATCAGCAGAAATTCAAATTCACTCTTTCGGGTAACACCGTAAAAGCAACCTGCGCGAACGTGCCTTACGCGAAGATGGACCTCGGCATTGTAAAATACCACTTCGAGCTGGGCGCTCTCGAGCACAAATTTGAATGGGCGTGAGCATATGAGGATAATGTTTGTTTGCCACGGCAACATTTGCCGCAGCCCTATGGCGGAATTTATTTTTAAGGATATGCTCTATGAAAATCACATCGAGGGTTTTACGGTTGCTTCCTCCGCGACGAGCAGCGAAACCATATGGAACGGAAAGGGAAGCGCCGTCTATCCGCCCGCCGAGGCGGAGCTTGCAAAGCACGCTATTTACTGCAAGGAAAAACGCTCTGTTCAGCTTCGCGCGGACGATTACGGAAAATACGACCTTTTTATCGGTATGGACAGCGCGAATATACGCAATATGCACCGCATCCTCGGCGGCGACCCCGATGGGAAGATACATAAGCTTATGGATTACACTGCGCGCGGCGGTGACGTTGCCGACCCTTGGTACAGCGACCGATTTGATATTGCCTACCGTGATATTTACGAGGGCTGCGCTGCGCTTTTGAAAACTTTAATAAACGGTTGAAAGGATCATATTATGCCCGAAATTACAAAAGAACTTTATGAAAAGCTCGCGGAAAAAAAGGTTTCGCGAGAGGAGATATTTGAAGGACACATCGTTCACCTTGTAAAGGATACGATAGAGCTTCCGAACGGCGCACCCGCCACGCGCGAGGTCTGCCTTCACAACGGCGCTGTCTGCGTCGTTCCCGTGACGGATAAGGGAGAGATAATTATGGAGCGCCAGTTCCGTTACCCTTTTGACGAGGTCATTTGGGAAATTCCCGCAGGAAAGCTTGACAAGGGAGAAACGGATGAGATGCTCGCGGCGGCGCGCGAACTGCGCGAGGAAACGGGATATACCGCGGATAATTACACCTTTATCGGGTACATATATCCATCCCCCGCGATCCTCAGCGAAAAAATAGCGATGTATGTTGCAACGGGGCTTCACAAGGGGGAGCAGGAGCTTGACGAGAACGAATTCCTCGACGTTGTGAAAGTTCCTTTCGATGAAGTTGTAAAAATGATTATGGAAAATAAGATACCCGATGCAAAAACGCAGACGGCAGTGCTCAAAGCAAAGCTTTTGCTCGGTTTTTGATAAGTCTACGGCGCACTCTACCGAGAGTAGAGTGCGCTTTTCCTTTGCGATAGAGCGTTCTTTCTTTGTTTCTTGACTCTACCGTGCGTTTTATTTATGATATTTAAGGTAATAATCAAAAAGATTTTAACACAAGGAGCGAGTATATGAGATTTTCAATAGTTACGGATACATCCGCAAATCTCCCTATAGAATTTGTGCGTGAAAACGATATTACGGTAATACCGTTTTCTTTTTATATAAACGGCGAAGAAAATACCTGCACGGACACGGCAGGATTTGACGGTAAAAAATATTATGATATGATACGCGCAGGTCAAGTTGTCACCACCTCGCAGATAACGCCTGCAAGATATACGGAATATATAGAGCCTATTTTGCAAAAAGGAAACGACGTGCTTTTTATAAGCCTTTCCTCCGGTGTAAGCGGTGCGTTTTCATCCTCCCGCATAGCTTTTCGCGAGCTTTCGGAAAAATACCCCGATAGAAAGATGGCGTCCGTTGACAGCCTCGGCGCTTCCCTTGGGGAGGGGCTTCTTGCATTTTACGCGGTTGAGGACAGAAACGCAGGTAAGAGCCTTGAAGAAACAGCAGAGCATCTTAACGCCATTGTGCCGCCGATGAACCAGCTTTTTACGGTGGATGACCTTAAATATCTGCGTATGAGCGGCAGAATTTCGGGCGCGACGGCGGTTATCGGCTCCGTGCTTAATATAAAACCCATACTTATCGGAAGCGAGGAAGGCAAGATAGTTTCCTTTGATAAGGTTCGAGGCAGAAAGAAGGCTGTGAAGGAGCTTGCGCGCCTTTACGAGCAAAGAGTTGTTGATGCAGGGGAGCAGATCGTGGGCATATCCCACGCGGATTGCGAGGAGGACGCAAAAACTCTTGAAGCGATGATACGCGAGATAGCAGAACCCAGGAAAATAATTACCGTTTGCCACGAGCCCGCGACGGGCTGCCACGTAGGCCCCGGTATGCTTGGACTTTATTTTATAGGTAAGGGAAGAAGTTAAATTTTTTGCAAAAAATTCAAAAAATATTATATTAAACTTTTTCTTGTTTAAAGAAAAGAGGAGTTAAAACGCTTGGCGTTTTAACAAATTATTTATTATATTCACTTTTTCTTTTTGAAAGAAAAAGTGACAAAAAGAAGCAAAAGCCTTATGTGCGAACAGTTTTATACCCCTTTAGAGAAAATGCAGATTTTTTAATAATGCTTAATTCTCACTTCGTTCGAAGGGCGAACTTCCCTTTACTCGCTTGTGCGGACTTGGTTTTTATATATCGTTCTCAAACAGTCGCGCTGCACACATCGACACGAAGTTTGCGAAAAATATTTACTTCAATAGTCGATGTATTTGCGCTTAACTCGAACGAAGGGAAGCAAATTCTGGCTTTAGCAAAGCCGCGTGATGTTTTTTATCAAAATTTTTGCTTTACTATCACGCGTTTTAAAGATAAAATCAGATTTTGTTAAAATGCAAAGCGTTTTACCCCATCAAAAAAGCAAGAAGGAATTAAAACTTGCACAGTTTTAATTCCTCCTTGCTTTTTCTTCTTACATATGGTAAATTTAATATATAAATCTTATTTTGCAGAGGCACATTATGGCTGTATATCACGTTTCAAAAACAGGAAATGACAAAAACGAGGGAAGCGCGTCTTTCCCGTTTCTTACAATATCCCGCGCCGCAAGCCTTGCGGAAGCGGGCGACACCGTTATCGTCCACGAAGGGGTTTACCGCGAATGGGTAAACCCCGTGCACGGAGGACTTAATGAGCTTTCACGCATTACTTACACCGCGGCAGAGGGCGAGAGAGCCGTTATCAAAGGCTCGGAAGAGGTACGCGGCTGGGTGCGCGAGGGCGAATACTTCAAAGTAAGCGTGCCGAATACGCTTTTCGGCTCTTTCAATCCTTACGCGGAGGAGATAGACGGCGACTGGCTTCGCCGCCCCCTCGACCACAAAAAGCACACGGGAATGGTCTATATAGACGGTGAATCGATGATCGAGGCGACCACGTTCGACGCCCTTGCGGGGGAGGAAATGCGCTGGTACGCACAGGTGCTTGAAAATACAACGGAAATATACGCAAATTTTGCAAATAAAGACCCGAACTTTTCTCTTACGGAAATAAACGTGCGCCGTTCCTGCTTCTATCCCGAAAAGACGGGGCTTAACTACATCACGGTTCGCGGATTTGAGATGGCGCACGCGGCAACCCAGTGGGCGCCTCCAACTGCGGACCAGACAGGGCTTCTCGGTACGCATTGGTCGAAATGTTGGATAATAGAGGATAATATCATACACGATGCACGTTGCGCCGCGGTAAGCGTTGGTAAGGACGGCACAACGGGTCATAATATGTATAACCGCTACCACCGCAAGGCGGGCGGCGTTTATCAGTTCGAAGAAATGCTCGCCGCAAAACGCGCGGGCTGGAGCCGCGAGACCATCGGCTCTCACATAATCCGCAACAACGTGATCTACGATTGTGGGCAGAACGGCATCGTGGGTCATATGGGCGGCGCTTTTTCCGAAATTTACGGAAACGAGATATATAATATCGGCACGAAGAACGAATTTTGGGGTCACGAGCTTGGAGGCATCAAGCTCCACGCGCTTATTGACACATATATCCACCATAATCACATCCACCATTGCGCGATGGGTACTTGGCTTGATTGGCAGGTGCAGGGCGTTCGCCTTTCTTCCAATATATATCACCACAACACCATAGACATAAAGATAGAAGTAACGCACGGACCGCATATTGTAGACAACAACATCTTCGGCTCGGCACATAGCTTCCAGAATGCAGCCCAAGGCGGTGCGTACGTTCACAATATCTTCCTTGGCGGTATGTATAAATACGACATTCTCGACAGACCCACGCCGTACCACCTTGCACACTCCACGGATATTGCGGGCTGTTCCCTTGTTTACGGCGCGGACGATAGATTTTACAACAACATTTTTGCAAATGCAGAGGGAGAAGAAGGCAGGGATTTCCTTCCCGGTCTTTCTATGTACGACGGCTGCCCCACAAGCGTGGAGGAATACGTAAATACCGTTTGGGAAAAGTACCCCAAGGGCGACGTTTACCAATTTTCGATGGAAAAACAACCCGTTTATACGGCGCATAATTTCTATGCGGATGGCGTTCCTCCTTACGAAAAGGACGAAACGAGCGTTAAAACGGACACGAAAACGGAAGCGCGCATCGTAACACAGGAGGACGGAGTTTACCTTGAAATAACGCTTGACCCGTCTTTCGATACAATAAAAGCGCAAAGGGTGGATACGGCGCGCCTTGGTGTGCCAAGACTTACGGAGCTTCCGTATGAAGCGGCTGACGGTTCGCCAATAACTATCGCGGAGGACCTGCTCGGCAAGAGCAGGGGAGCGCACCCCACGTCGGGCGCGATAGAGGGGCTTTGCGCAGGCTTTAACCGTATTCTTATTGCAAAAAACAAAAATTACAAAGAGGTGTAATATGGCTGTATATCACGTATCAAAAACAGGAAACGACAAAAACGAGGGAAGTGCATCTTTCCCGTTCTTTACAATATCCCGCGCGGCGAAGATAGCAAAGGAATGTGACACGGTTATTGTTCACGAAGGTGTTTACCGCGAATGTGTAAGCCCCGAATACGGCGCGAGAAACGAGCTTGGACGCATTACATATACTGCGGCAGAGGGCGAAAAGGCCGTGATCAAAGGCTCGGAAGAGGTGTGCGGATGGGTGCGCGAAGGCGCAATTTGGCACGCCTCTGTGGAAAACTCCCTCTTCGCTTCTCTCAACCCTTACGCAGAAGAAATAGACGGCGACTGGATGCAGAAGCCCCTTGACCATAAAAGACACACGGGCACGGTATATCTTAACGGAGAGGCACTCATAGAAGCCTCCACACTCGAAGAGCTTGCCGAAAAAGAGATGCATTGGTTTGCACAAGTGCTTGACGATACCACAGAGATATATGCAAATTTTGCAGATAAAGACCCGAACACTTCTCTTGCGGAAATAAATGTGCGCCGTTCCTGCTTCTATCCCGAAAAAACAGGTATAAACTATATCACGGTGCGTGGCTTTGAAATGGCGCACGCGGCAACGCCTTGGGCGCCCCCCACGGCAGACCAGCCGGGTCTTATCGGCACGCATTGGTCAAAGGGATGGATAATAGAGGATAACATCATCCACGATGCACGCTGCAGCGCTGTAAGCGTGGGCAAGGAAATTTCCACAGGCCACAACCTTTACAACACGTACCACCGCAAGGCGGGCTACGTTTATCAGCTTGAAACCGTGTTCCTTGCAAAGCAGGCAGGCTGGACGAAAGAGAAGATCGGCTCTCATATCATCCGCAATAACGTGATATATAACTGCGGTCAGAACGGTATCGTGGGTCATATGGGCGGTGCTTTTTCCGAAATTTACGGCAACGAGATATACAACGTCGGCACGAAGCACGAATTTTACGGCTATGAGATAGCGGGCATCAAGCTCCACGCGGCTCTCGACACGCAGATACACCACAATAACATCCACGATTGCACGATGGGCACTTGGCTTGATTGGCAGGCGCAGGGCGTCCATCTCTACGCAAACATCTATCATCACAATACAAAAGACCTTTGGCTTGAAGTAACGCACGGACCGCATCTTATAGATAACAACATCTTTGGCTCGACGATGAACCTGCTCAATGCGGCACAGGGCGGCGCATACGTTCACAACATTTTCCTCGGCGCTATTTATAAATACGACGTTTTGCAGCGCTCCACTCCTTATCACTTCCCGCATACGACGGATATTAAGGGTTGCTCTCTTACCTACGGAGCGGATGACCGCTTCTATAACAACATCTTTGCCAACACGTTCGGCGAGGAAAACGAGCTTTGGAAGCTCGGCACTTCTATGTATGAGGGGTGCCCCGATACGCTCGAAGAATACCTTGATACCGTTTGGACAAAGCACGGCAAAGGCGACGTTGAATATTACGCACGCGAAAAACAGCCCGTTTATATGTCCGGAAACTTCTATGCGGATGGTGTTCCCGCTTATGAAAGAGACAAAAACTCCGTTCTTTCAAATTCTGCGGCAAATGCGAAAATAAGCGTTGAAGAAGACGGCGTATATCTTGAAATGGATATTGATACGTGTTTCGCGGACGTTAAGACGGAGATCATCACGACAGAGAAGCTCGGTATGCCCAGAATTACGGAAGCTCTCTTCGAAAATCCCGATGGTACGCAAATAACACTTGATACCGATATCCTCGGAAATAAGAGAGGAAGCACACCCACAGCGGGGGCGATAGAGGGAATTGGAGCAGGAAAAGTTCGCGTTAAAATAATATAAGACAAAAAAACACGATTTTTTCATTTATTTTTACCAAACATATTGAATTTTTATCAAAAAAGAGTTAAAATATATGACGTTAAAAACAGGCGGGTTGAAACGTGAAATTTTACGCGTTTCCATAAAACAAAACTGCCTGCAAAGGAGTTATTTTATGAAAAAACTTTATGAAGGCAAAACAAAAGACGTTTATGCTCTTGAAAACGGCAATGTAATGCTCAAATTCAAGGACGACTGCACAGGTAAAGACGGCGTGTTCGATCCCGGCGAAAACAGCGTTGGTCTTACTATCGAAGGTATCGGCAAGGCAAACCTTCAGACATCCGTTTACTACTTTGAACTTCTCAAAAAAGCAGGCATCAAAACACATTATGTAAGCGCTAACGTAGAAGAAGCTACAATGGAAGTTCTCCCCGCGGAATGTTTCGGTAAAGCTCAGGGCGGTAACGGCCTTGAAGTTATCTGCCGTCTCGTTGCTACAGGCAGCTTTATCCGCAGATACGGCGAATACATCAAAGACGGTACTGTTCTCGAAGGCGGTTACGTTGAATGCACATTCAAAAATGATGCTAAGGGCGATCCGCTTGTAACAGGCGAAGGTCTTGCAGCTCTCGGCGTTATGACACCCGAAATGTTCGCAAGCATGAAAGAACAGACTCTCAAGATCACAAAGATCGTTGCAGACGACCTCAAAACGATCGGTCTTGACCTTTGGGATATCAAGTTTGAATTCGGTTACAACAACGGCGAAGTTGTTCTCATCGACGAGATCGCTTCCGGTAATATGCGCGTTTACAAAGACGGCAAGATCGTTGAACCCGTTGAACTTACAAAGCTTATTCTTAACAGATAAGATAAATGAAAAAGAACACCTGCAAAAAGGTGTTCTTTTTTTGTTTATTCATTATTTTTCTTTCTTGATTTAAACTCGTCCTCGTCGGTGACGTATTCGCCTGCGTCGTAAAGCTCGCCGTCGTCCTCTCCGTAGCCGCCGGCTTTGCCGAATTTGCCTGCCGGGGGCGCGGGAACTTCGTCTATAGGCTCGCCTTCTTCTTCGTCTTCGGGCTCGTCGTTATAATAAGGGTCTATCATATACTTTTTCATCTGTGGGTACGCAACGTAGGTTGAAGTAAACGTTGCGACACCAAATACAAATACAAGCAACAATATAACGCCGAGAGGGGTATATACCGCGGCAAGCAACATCGTGATGAACACGATAAGCGCGATACCGAGGAACGCCAAGAAGTTTTTGCCGAAGCAGAGAATAGCAAAGATAAAGCTGTTTTTAAGCACTTTAAAGAAGCTCTGCTTGAACGTTACCATTACCATGTACATATAGAATCTCATGAAGAGATATATTGCGAGTGTTACGAGCGAGCAGAAGAAAAGAATGTACTGCGTTGAGTAGTTAAGGTAATAAGAATATGTTGCGAAAGCGCAGAGACCGAGTACAACTGCATCGAATATACCCATGGGGATAGCCATTTTCCAATTTCTCTTGATAGCACCGAAGAAATCCTGGAAGAGGAAGATGGGCTCGCCCTTAACAACGTTACGCATAACGTATGCACAACCCGCATTTACAAGACCGAATGTGACAATAAGTAAGAGCGAAAGCGCATAAAGTATCTTTACAAAGATACTGTCAACTCCAAACGGTACGGGAAAACTGCTCATAAGTCCGTGTATGCCGGAGATGGGAAGAAGCGCTGCACTTTCCACACCCGCTGTGGAAAGACCGTACAAAACGGAATACATTTCGCTTGTGGGAAGCATGGATTGACGGCTGAGGTTTCCGCTTATCGCGAGGATGAAAAAGAACACGGGAAAGTTGCCCGCTATGTAGAGAAGGTTTGTGTTTACTATATAACGGAACTTTCTGCCGAAGAGCTTGAAATAGTTTTCAAAATTGTAGTTTTTTATAACGTCTCTTTTGCGTACGCCGCGACCATCGCGCCCGTACATCCAGTTGTAGATATTAAATCGTTTTTTCTTGTTTTCGCTGTTTTTGTTTTCGCCGTTCAAAATAATATCCTCCGAGAATGTTGTTTTTGAGTTAATTTTGTTCTTCATTTACTGCCGAAAGGTCATCGCACCAGCTCTCGGCAAGATAATTTATATCTCCGGAAAGCAGTGCCATCATACCGCGGTAGATAAATTCGCTGCGCTCGTCAAAGTTTATAAGCATTCGCTCCGCTTGCTTTCTTGAATCGAGCAAAAGCTTTGTTTCCATAAAGATGCCGTCTTCGCCCGAAACGGAACAAATGAAATTATATCTTCCGCCGGTTGCTTCTTCTATAGAGGCGCGCGGTTTGAGACCTCTGGTCTGGAACGAGATCAGCTGGAGCGCGGAGCGCACAGCGTGGTCCAGGATTTCCGGCAGGATAGTATCCTTCATAGTTTGTGCTGTATCGCGCCCTTTATGCGTTATGCGCACTTTTTCGCTGCCGTCATCGTTTTTTTCAACGGTGATGGCTTTTATTTTTTGAAGTTCATAGAATTCATCCATAAAATCAAAAGTATTGATAAACTCGTCCTGAACGCAAATGTCGTGAAGCGTTATAAAATCGAGCGGACGGTCCACTCTTGAAAGCAGATATAATATAAAAATTTTGATATCGGACTTTTCGGTAAGCCGCAGTGCCATTGTAGGTCCTCCGGAATCAATTTCAAATGTGATAATATTAGTTTAGCACATTTTTTGCCGAAAGTATAGATAAGAAATAAAAAAATATAAATATTTACAAAATTTTTTGTGGGAAAATTTTTAAAAAAATTTTTTGTAAAAATGGCGTTTTTTGAGAAAAATCCCGGCTCTATATAGTAAAGAGAGAAAAATAAAAAATTTTAAAAAACTCGAGAAAATTTGAAGAATTTTTCTCGAGATTTGACTATTAGTATATTAGAGGGGTAAAAACCGAAAGAAAATTTTCACCTCCCGTTTTACTATGCAATTATCGCACTGTTGCATTTTTTGCTGCAGTGTGGTAAAATAATTATAAGGAGGTCCCGAGAATGAAAAGGACTTTTAAAAAACTCATAGGCTTAATGTTGGTGATAGCACTTTTGATAGTGCCTGCCGCCAACACGGTAACAGCGGTGAACGGCGTCACCGAGGAGACCGAAAACCCGTACAACAAGCTGCACTTCTATCTTGATAATGAAGAAAATTACACGATAGACAGCTACAGCGAATTGGTACAGGCGACCGCGAGCCTCAAAACAAATGCGGCTACATACGCGCTGACAAACACAGAAGATACTGCGGAAAGCGAGCTTCACGTAACGGTTGAGTTTGCAAGCAACTTTATGGAAACGGCAAAGTATCAAGAATTTCTTAACGAGAGGGAAACTCTTGAAACGATTGACGAGGTACACGAATGGCGTGCAAGGCTCAACGCATATTCCAAGGAGTTCCACGAAAACCTTGTGGCAAAGAATATGAAATCGCTTTCGGATATGGAATATTCGGATTATGACGTTATAGGCTATTCTCCGTTCGTGGTTCTTAGAACAAGTCCTGATGATATAAGCACGGCGGCGCTTCTTGGCGTTGCTTCCTGCGCCGGCGTGGAACACGTTTCCGTGGCGTATGAAGCGGAGGCTGTTGCGGATGCCACATGGGAGCAATCATTAGATGGTGCAAATGCATTTAATGTTGTTCAAAACAGCACATATACGGGAAGCGGTGTTCGCATTGGTATTTATGAGGCGGAAGGCATTTGCGAGACCAATCATATAAATTTGGCTAATAAAAATATCATTGTGAATCAAAGCGCAGGAACAACTACAAGTCCCCATGCAACGAGTGTAACATCAATAATTGCTTTAATGGCACCTGATGCACAGTTATATGTTTCAAAAACCGATCGAATGGGGATTGAATGGTTTATTCAACAAGGTTGCGATATTGTTAATTGCAGCTTTGGATACCATGACAATATAGACAATGGCGATGGTACCTACAGTGTCGGTGAAAGAGACTACAGATTTGATATTGATGGCGTATATGATTATCAAATAAAGGCAAATTGTATTATTGTTGTGGTTTCGGCAGGAAATATTTATACGAACAATACCGAAGAAAAGTATAATCCTTATGCTCAAATAACTTCCCCCGGTTATGCAATGAATGCTATTACTGTTGGCGGTTCATCATATTTGTATTATAGTGGGTGGAACTGGTATAAATCAGATACTAGTGCTGCTTATGTATGCCCCGGAGAGGAAATGAAACCCAATATATCGGCGTCATATTCGGTATCTATTCCTAATATTGGAGGTGTTCAAGCTGGAACAAGTTTTGCGTCACCAATCGTTACGGCTTGTATAGCAATGCTTTGTGAAAAAGTTCCTTCGTATAAAGTTTTTCCCGAAAGAGTTTGTTCGTTAATTACCGCAACCGCGCAAAAGGTGTATGATTATTCTAATGATAACGGAGAATTTGATGATGTTGTTGGTGCAGGAATGATTAACTTGGAGGGAATGTTGTATGCAAGTAATAACTATATAAGTATCAATAATACTAACTCTCAAAGTGGAGTTGAAATTATTAGTGAAAATGTATATATGAATGCTGGTGACGAGATTCAAATTGGACTTATGTGGCTTATTGCAAACGGCAATTTTACTGATGATGGTAACTACGACAAATGGGTTTCGGGCGCATATTTAACAAATTATAATTTACGCCTATATGACCCATATGGAAATTTAATTGCCTCGTCTAACTTGATACCTAGCAATGTTGAATTGATTAGAAAAACAGTTTCAACAACGGGAACATATAGGATCGTTGCGTATCAAAATAGCAATAAAAATGCTTATAATCCCAATGATCCAATATCTCTCTCATATATGATTACAGGAGTATAATTTATGATTAAAAATTCCAAAAAATTATTACCGTGCTTTTTAGCATTTTTTATGATTTTATTAACTTTTTCGCTTACATCCTGCGGTGAAAAAGAAATTGTCCCCGATTATTCAAAGATCGATATAGGCATTTCTTCTTATATGTACCGCGAGCCAAGACACCACGAACATCTTGTTGAATATTTAACGGAATACGTTGACTATGTGCGCGAATATGAAGATAGAATACAAGTAAGTATTTCCGGGGAAGAACTTTCGGAAGATTATTTTGATGGATTTCCCAATGTGATACGCGATAAAAAAAGCAATTATTGGGTTTTTTACGTACTGCTATCAGACATAGATGAAGCAGGGGTAGAGGTTTTTGCGGAATATCTTGAAAAGCTATCTGCAAATCAGAGTATTAAGGGCATATCGCTTTACTATATATTAGCACTTGACGAATAACCTACCCACAAAAAGCAGAGGGCGCACGCCCTCTGCTCCCCTCAAAGGAGCTGTGACAATGAATAAAATTTTCAAAAAATGCGTTTGCGCTTTTTTTGCGCTGATAATTGCAATCTTGTGCGCGGCGTGTTCAAATTCCGATTCCGAAGCTCCTCCATCCGTTGAATATTCCGTTTCTGCAAAGGAGATATACGTCGGCGGAAAGGTTTATGACGTGCAGAGCCTTGTGGAAGAGGCTATTTTCACATACGATATAGCAAAATCTTATGAGGATGATGTTGAGCGCGGCGGATATGGCGATGTTTACAAAAACGTCAGAATTTACCCCGACAGATATTACATAGGATATTGGGCGGCGGAGGATTTTCTCGACGGGCTTCTTTGCCTTGATGAGAATGGATATTACGGTGCTCTTTTTAACGGATTGGAGTATATATACATTCCCGTTTTTGCGGATGTTGACGGCGAGCAGAGGGTTGTAGCGGAAGCCTCTCTTTATTACGATTCGAGGGATAAAGAATTTCGCTATACGCGCTGGAGCATTACCGAGCCGAACGAGTCTTTCTTAAATAAAGAGCATATGCGTCTTTACGATAAGATATTGTTCCTTACGGAAAAGCACGGCTGGGATGATTGCATTTTGGTAAGCGATAACGTCTATCATCACGCCGCTCCCGTTCTGCTTACAGAAAAAGACGGCGTTTACGGTGTGTATGACTTTAATAATATTTTTTACGAATACAGCGAAAGCTTTGAAGAAACTTGGTATTCCGCAGAGGATTACGCTGTAAAACGCAAAGCGTATATTGAAGATAATGCCCCCTCGGGTGTTCCGCTGTCGCGGGTTTTGCTTGAAATGCTTAAAGACAGCCCGTCTTTGTGGGTGATATTGATACTCCTTGCCGCTGTGATATATGCGATAATTTGCACTAAAAAAGACAGAAAGAAAAGCGAAGAATAACCACACCGCAAAAAAGCAGAGGGCGCACGCACTCTGCTTTTCGATTTTATGCTATTTTTTTCTGTTGCTGATAAGCTCGCACACGCCGAAAGCGCAAAATAGGAGTGCTGCGGCGAACACGGGAACATATGCTTTTATGTTGGAATTGATTATTGCAAATACTACCATAACCGCAAGTGCGATAAGGCTTGAGAGTATTTCTATATATGCCCCAATACACGATTTTTTGCGGCGTTTTTCCTTTTCTTCCTCATAGCTTTTTCCGTTTGAAAGAAGCACGCCGTCCGCGGCGATATCGGGCTTTTCGTGAAGGATGACAAAACGGCACGGCTTTCCGTAAAGCTCCACTTCTTCATCAACGCCTCCGAAAAATTTTCCGTAAACCGTGGTGACATATTTATCACCCTCATAGATAAAATATTTGTTTCCGTCCTCTTGGCAGGAGACCTCCTTACCGTCGAGCTCGAAAATATATTCTTTAGACATCGGCTTTTTCGCCTGCTCTTTCTTTAAGAACGGAAAGAAATTCTTCAAGGTCTGCTGTAACCTCGGAGATGCCTTCGTTTATGCTGACAGTTTCGCGCCAGAACGTTTTGTAAACGCGAACAAAGAACATCGTTGTGAAAGCAACGCTGCGCTCAAGCTCGCGCTTGGAGCGTGCGAGAGCTATTTCATCTTTTCTTGCCTGCGCGTCTTCGGGAAGTTCTTCCGTTTCGAGCTTCATAGCTTCAAGAGCTTCCTCTTCCTGTGCCTCTTCTTCTTCGAGCGCGAGAACTTCTTCCGTTTTTTCACGCTTTACCGTTATTTTGGCGCTGCTGATGTAACCGTCGGAATACTCTGTAGCTTCGGTGATGGGGGTTGCACGCAAAATCTTGATCTCTTCGGGGAGAAGATTATCGTTTTCGCGGGTGATCTCCGTTTCAAGAACGTAACCGAGCGCGGCGAAGTCTTCCTTCATACCCTCTGTAAGAGAGCTTATGCTGTTTGCAAGCTCTGTTTCTTTTGCGTGGATCTCTTCTGTGGTGATTTTTTTGCGTGAAATTTCCATAGTTTTCTTCCTTACTATATAAAATTTTAAAATATTTTTTAAGAATTAAAATAATATGTTGAAAAATTTTCAGATTAGGTGTAAAATATAAATATATCTATACGATAAGCGCGTAAATTTTTGCGAAAGGAATGTTTAAAAATGGCTGAAAAAGAAATGATGGAACAAACTACCGCGTTTCGCTCCGAGGTAGGAAGCGAGGAAGAACTTCGTGAAACTATTAAGACTGTGTATAACGCGCTTTTGGAAAAAGGATACAACCCTGTTAACCAGATGGTAGGTTACATACTTTCGGAAGATCCTACGTACATAACGAATTACAAAGGCGCACGCTCTATAATGCGTAAAATAGACCGCGACGAGCTTCTTTCCAGTTTGCTCCGCAAATATCTTGAAATTTAATTATATTATACTTGGTTTTTCCCGCCGTTTCAAGAGGTATATTCAAAAAGAACAGGGAAAAAGAAAACATTTTGTTTTCTTGAATTTAAAAAATGTGAAAATACGGCAAAGGGCGACTTTTGCCGTATTTTTACGTAATAGGAATTTGCGCGAATTGAGCCTTCCCCTTTGGGGAAGGTCGGCTGCGCCGAGAGTCAGGTCCGTGAGAAAGCCTTCCCCTTTGGGGAAGGTGGCAGCCGAAGGCTGACGGATGAGGTAGAGTGCGATTTATCGCACTTTTTTACATAGGAATTTGTGTATAAAGTCAACGGACGTAAATGATCCCATTGCGCAAAAAATATTAAAAAATCAAGAACAAAAGTTTGCTTTTTTTGAAATTTTATGCTACAATAAATTATAAAACAGAAAAAAATACGCAGTACGAAAGGAAAACACTATGCAAGCACTCACACGCCGTGAAAAAGAGGTTTACGATTATATCTGCGCGACAATAGAACAGAAAGGATATTCCCCCTCTGTGCGCGATATCCGCGATAACCTCGGCATAAAAAGCACGTCTACGGTCCATTCTTATATAAATCGCCTTGAAGAAAAAGGATATATTCACAAAGAGGAAGGAAAGAGCAGAACACTTACTCTTGGCGAGGATGCGCCCGCAAGCAGTAAGAATAAAGCGCGCGTGCCGATACTCGGTCAGGTTGCCGCAGGTCTTCCCATTCTTGCGGAGCAGAATATAGAGGGATATATCGATTTTTCCTCAAGCGGAAAGCGCCTTCCCGGTGAGCTTTTTGCGCTTCGCGTAAAAGGCGAAAGTATGATAGAGGCAGGCATTATGGACGGGGATATAGTTATAGTTTGCCGCACGTCTTACGTTGAAAACGGCGATATTGCCGTAGTTCTCGTTGAGGACGAGGCAACCGTTAAAACTTTTTACCGCGAAAACGGTCATTTTCGCCTCCAACCCGAAAACAAAACTATGAAGCCTATCATAACCAAAGAGCTTTATATTCTCGGAAAGGTTATTGCCAACGTGCGTTATTACGATTGACAGGGTGATGTTGTGAAAAATCAGATTTACGCTTCCACAGGCACTTTTATCGGCAGAGCCAATGCTTACGACCATAATATAATAAAAGCGAACGCGGAAAAAATAAACTGCGATGGCTTTGAGCTTATGATATATTCCGCGTGGTACGATGATTTTGACAGGATCATCACAGAGATAGCGGATTTCGGCTTGAATTTTCCCGTCGTCCATTTTGATAAGGGCATAGGTATGCTCCTTGCGGAAAACACGGCAGAGTCCGTTCCCGAAGCTTTGCAAAAATTTTCTCTTAACGTAGAGGCGGCAAAGAAAGTGGGAGCTAAAAAGGCGGTGTTCCACCTTTGGGGCGGAAAAAATTCCGATATATTTATTAAATATTCCGTAAAGCATATTCCTCGTTTTTACCGCGAGTGTGAAGATGCGGGAATAGAGCTTCTTATAGAGAATATCCCCGCGCTTTATAACGGACCCGTTTGCGATTGGCTTGCCGTAAGAGAAGAATATCACGATGCGAAGTTTATTTACGACACGCGCTTCGGGGAATACCACGCAGAGCACGCGCGCATATTTTCCCCTGCATTCTGGCGCGATGTACACCATATCCATATAAGCTCCTATATCCGCTGCGCGGAGCATTGGGGGATGCTTCGTCCCATCCTTCATCCGGGAGAGGGTAGGGTGGATTTCGATTCTCTTATTGCGGCTATGCCGCGCTATGACTATAGTGTCACGCTCGAAAGCCCTGTGCTTTCGCCCGATGGTGCGATAAATACAGAGAAACTTAACGCTTCTCTTGCTTATCTTTACAGAAAATTTGAGGAAAAAGAGGACACGGAAAAACAAATTACGAACAATCGGTAAACTTTACGCACTTTTATAGATTTTTTAAGCCGTATATGATACAATAAAAAAGTATGCAAAATATGCTGTTACGGCTACGGAGGATAAAATGGAAAATACTAAAAAAAGCACCAAAAAACTTGTGATAATTATTGCGGCACTTCTCGCCGCGTTGCTTATCATAGTTCCGTTGGTTGTTATTTTGGCGGCAAGAAGCACCGCCCCCATAGATTTTTTGATGAAAAAAGATCTTTCAAAATACGTTGATTTTGAAATTCCGGAGAAAATAGAATATGACGAAATAAAAGAAGCAATATCTTCCGGATATGATGTCTTCCGCGTTGGGCTTACCGAATCTTACTTCGGAAGTGAGGTTTACGTTGAAGAAGGCTCCACGCTTGACTTCACTCTTTCCGCAGAGCTTGTTAACGAGGTTGACGGTACGAAAGAATATACGGATATAGTGCTACCCGAAGAATATGCAAAGATAGTCGGCTACCGCCCCTTTTCCAAGGAGGAAAACATTTTCTTTGATAAGGCGCTTGCCGAAGCAGGCAACCTTGACGATTACAGCCAGCACTATATTTCCAAAAATACGGCAACAAAGTTTGAGCTTACCGTGCCTATGGAAGAACGCTTCGGTGAATATGCGGGAAAGAACATTCGCTTTACGATCACTGTGACGGATTACGTTTGCAGATACATCTACCTTTACGACGGCTACGATAACTCCATCTCCACCGTTGCGGATTGGTACTGCAAGATCGTTACAAGTACCGCCCAAAAAAGCGGCGGCAAGATAGAAGAAGGAGATATTGTCCTCTACGACTGCACAGATATTCTTTCCGATGGCACAACGCAGACCTATACGGACCTTTGCCTTGAAGCCACGGGCGATTACCTTAAATATTTTAAGGGATATTCCGAGGGGGACACATTTACGGAAGAATTTTCTGACGTTACCGAAAACTTCACGGTAAAAGGCGTTTACAAAGAAGATGACGCAAAAAATGCCGTAAAAGCGCTTGGTTACAACAGCGTGTTTGAGCTTAAAGAGGAGCTTCGCATCTGGTGCTACGCTGTTTACAGCGATGGATTTATGCTTCTTGCAACGCAGAGTGCGGAAGTTCTTTCTTACCCCAAAAATCTTTTGAATACTTATAATAAGCTTGAAGATGCAACGTGGGAAACTGAATTCCGCGAGAATGCGGCTTCATTTGCCGAAACGCTCGGCGATGAAACGGCTCTTGAAACATACGGCATCACGGGTTACGAAACGATAGAGGATTATTTGAACGACCTTCTTGACGACCACGTAAAAACGCTTGTGGGAGAGCTTATGTCCTCCTTTGCCATGGCAAAAGAGTTTGGCGTTTTGGAAGAGCTTCACGAAAGATACGAAAAATCTCTTGCAAGCTATATTGTAAACGGCGGCTTTGCCAATAAGCAGGAGGCGCTTGAAGCGCTTTACGCGAACGGGGACGAAGCTTGCGTGTTCTACTCCAACTTCCTTTCGCCTATACTTGGCACAAAGTTTGCACAGAGAGTTACCGGTGCTCCTTTTGCAGAGTATATTGCAGACAGCTACGTTTCCTATTAAAATATAAAGAAAGCGGATATTATTATGTTTAAGAATATAAAAATAAATTTGAAAAAGATATTGGCTGTATCTCTTGCTACGGCAACGCTTTGCGCCGCGGGATGCGGGAAAAAAGAACTGCCCGATTTTGATTATGCGGCAGAAGACCTTTCCTCCTACGTTACCTTGCCGGACCTTGGCTCTTACACGCGTGAGGGCGTTGTTGCCGAATACGAAAAAGCGATAAAAGAAGCAGAAACACCCGATTCTTATATAATAGGCGGCGGCTCTTACTTTGATTTTTACGTTACGGCGTATATCAAAAACGGAGAAGATTTTGATAAATACGAAAAATTCTGCCATGAAACATATGGCTTCCCTGTAAGCGGTTACCGCGTGCTTCGCGACAGCAAAAATGCGGATTTCGATAAATGCCTTATGGCAAGCGTTGTTTCCGCAGATGAAGCCGCTGTTCAGCCCAGAACCCTTAAAAACGGCAAGCAGTTCTCTTTTACGCTCGACATCGGTGCGGATAACACAAACGCGGACATCGCGGGAAAAACGCTTAAATTCGTTATAACCCCTGTATCCTATACAGCCCCGCTTTATGACGACGCACAGCTTAACGTATATACAAGAAAATATTTCGACGGCGTTTCAAATAAAACAACGGTCGAAGCGGGCGACGGCGTGTTCCTTTCCATCATCGCTACAGCGAACGGTGCCGCTATCTATACGAATACAAACGCATTCCTGTTTGTGGGAGAGAACAGCATTTTCCCCGGCTTTGATGAATATCTCATCGGCAAAAAGGCCGGCGGCTCCAACTTCTCCGTAACGTTCAGCGAGGATGCATTTACTTCCGACAACAATCTTTTCCTCGCAAACGGCAAAAAGGTGGATTTTTACATCAATATAACGAAGATATGCGATACGAAAGTTCTGCCCGAAAACGAAAACTTTAAAACCGTTTGGGAACTGAAAGAATATTGCGCGCTTGAAAGCTTTGCAAAAGAGTATCTTTACAATGCTGTATTCTCTGCCGCGAAAATAAATTCATACCCGGAAGATGCATATGCCGTGATGGAAGCGGAAATGCGTAAGCAGGCGGATGACGTTATGAGCTCTTACAGAAAATACCTTGAAGAACGCCTTGGCGACGTTTCCGAAGAATACGTTTTTGACTATATGCAAAAAGAAATTTTCGGAGAAGAGACGTATGATGACATTGAAGATCTTATTCGCGGTGTTGTAACGGGTCAGATGGATTATATTATTATAAACAACGTTCTTGCGGACGAGCTCGGTGTGGAATATTCCTATGATGAATACGCGAAAGATGTTCAAGCGCTTGTATCCTCTTCTGCCGATTATGAGATCACGGTGGAAGAATTTGAAAGCGGTATGCTCGGCGGCAAGCATTATTACTATGCCTACTTCCTTTACGATAAGATAGTAGAAGCGCTTGCAGACAAAGTAATGTAAATGTTATAAAGATATTGCGAAAGCAGAACTCATTTTTGGGTTCTGCTTTTTTCTCAAAATTAAAATTGAAAATATATTATGAATTTTCAAATTAAATATGGAAAAGATGTTTTGAATGTGATATAATTATATTGATTTTCTATATCATCGTGCCAAAAACACGATATAAATCCAAAAATACCTTGCCGAAACGGCATTTATATAAAGAAAGGCAAATATCCGAAATGTCAGAAACAACAGAAAAAATAAGAAAGCTCAAGCTTCCTTGCGTCGCTATGCGTCAGATCGTAGCTTTTCCGGGCATACCTATGAACCTTGATGTTGCGCGTACACCCTCCAAGAGAGCTTGCGAAGCCGCAGTCCGTGCGGACAATATGGTTTTTCTTGTATGCCAGAATGATGCAACGGTTCAAAGCCCCACGCAGAAGGACTGCCACACGGTCGGCACAGTTGCAAAAATAAAACAGCTTGTAAAAGGACAGGGAACATCCCTTCATATCATTGTAGAACCCATCGCCCGCGCATACGTGGAGGAAATCACGTTCGATAAATACCTCACGGCGACGGTTATGGAAAAGAGAATATACGTCGAAGATAACGGCGGCATCAAGGGCGAAGCCCTTATGAGAGACGTGCGCCGCATTCTTGGAGAATTTATAAAAATACTTCCCAAATTCTCCAAGGAGCTTTGGTTCGTTATCAATTCCATAGAAGACCCCGGCGTTATAAGCGATTTTGTCGCTTCCAACGTGGTATCCGATATTCACGATAAGCAGATGCTTCTTGAAGAATTCGACCCCATTACAAGACTTCAGAAGCTGCTTATTATCCTTGAACGCGAAAAGGAGATCCTTTTAACGGAAGCCAAAATTCAGGAAGAAGTCCGCGAAAATATGGATCGCAACCAGCGCGATTACTACCTGCGCGAACAGCTCAAGGTCATCCAGAGCGAGCTTGGCGAGGACGCAGACCTTGATGACGATATTATCGAATACAGAAAAAAGATAGCGGATGGAAAATTCCCGAAAGAGGTTGCCGAAAGGCTTGAACGCGAGATAAAGAAGCTCCAGCGCACACCCGTCGGCTCTGCGGATAACGTCGTTATCCGCAACTATATAGAAGCGTGCCTTGAAATTCCGTGGTCAAAATCCACAAAGGAACGTAACGATGTTAAGATGGTGCAGAAGATACTTGATGAAGACCATGACGGACTCGAAAAAGTAAAAGAGCGAATTGTGGAGTATATGTCTGCCATAAAGCTCAATCCGGAGCTTAAAAACCAGGTGATATGCCTTGTAGGCCCTCCCGGAACGGGTAAAACCTCCATTGCCGCGTCTATTGCGCGCGCAACGAAGCGCAAATACGTTCGCGTTTCCCTCGGCGGTGTTCACGATGAGGCGGAGATCCGCGGACACAGAAAAACATACGTTGGCTCAATGCCCGGCAGAATAGTTCAGGCTCTTTGCCAGGCAGAGTCCAATAACCCCCTAATCCTTCTTGACGAGATAGATAAAATGGCAAGCGATATGCGCGGCGACCCCGCGAGCGCTATGCTCGAGGTTCTTGACGGAGAGCAGAACAAGACATTCCGCGACCATTTCGTGGAAATGCCCGTTGACCTTTCCCGTTGTATGTTCATTGCAACGGCGAACACGCTTGATACGATAGCGCGCCCCTTGCTTGACAGAATGGAAATAATCGAGCTTAAAAGCTATACAAGACAGGAGAAATTCTCCATCGCGCGCAACCACCTTATTCCCAAGCAGAAAAAGCGCCACGGTCTTAAAGGCAGAATGTTCACGCTTGATGATGAGGCTCTTTACACTATTATCGACGGTTACACGCGCGAAAGCGGCGTGAGAAGCCTTGAAAGGCTTGTTGCAAGATGCTGCCGCAAGGCGGCAAAGCTCATCTCCTTTGATGGGGAAAAGAGCGTCCGCGTGACAAAAGCAAACCTTACGGATTTTGTCGGCGTTTCCAAGATAATTCCCGAAAAGGTTTACGATTTTGACGAAGTCGGAACTTCCCAAGGTATGGCTTGGACAGAGGTTGGCGGCTCGCTTCTTCGCATAGAGTCCGTTGCTATGGAAGGCACGGGAAAGATAGAGCTTACGGGCTCTTTGGGCGACGTTATGAAAGAATCTGCACGCGCCGCAGTAAGCTATATCCGCGCTCACGCACGCGAGCTTGGCATAGAACCCGATTTCTATAAGACAAAAGATATACATATCCATTTCCCCGAAGGTGCAGTTCCCAAGGACGGTCCTTCCGCAGGTACGGCTATCACGACTTCGCTTGTAAGCGAGCTTACGGGCATACCTTGCCGCCGCGACGTTTCCATGACGGGCGAGATAACTCTCCACGGCAGAGTGACGGCTATCGGGGGACTTCGCGAAAAGACGATGGCGGCTTACCTTGCGGGCATCAAGACAATTCTTATCCCAAAAGAAAATGAAGCGGATATGGAAGAGATAGCGGATGAGGTAAAAGCGAACGTTCGTATAGTTTCCGTTTCCAACGTGGCGCAGGCGCTTTCCATCGCTCTTGCAGAAAATCCCTTTGAAAGGAAAACGGCAAACGAACCTCTCCCCGTTTCCGAAAACGGCGCTTCCTGCACAGCTCCCCGCACAAGCGCGAGATAAAAATAAAGCTAAGGAAAAAGAAATATGCTGAACACACAAAATGTTGTACTTTCTATGACGGCGGGCTTGCCGACGCAGTTTCCCAAGGATGGTCTTCCCCAGATCGCTCTTTCCGGGCGCTCCAACGTGGGCAAAAGCTCACTTATAAACACGGTTCTCGGCAGAAAAAATTTTGCGCGTGTCAGCTCCGCGCCGGGTAAGACGATAACGATAAATTTTTATAATATAGATAAGAAGATATATCTTGTCGATCTGCCCGGCTACGGCTACGCAAAGCGCACAGCCGAAGAACAGAAAAAATTCTCAGGGCTTACGGACACATACCTTCTCCGTAACACTCCCGAGCTCATCGTTCAGCTCGTTGACCTGAAAGCGGGTGCAACGGCGGACGACCGTATGATGTTCGATTTTATGAACAGCACGGGAATACCCTATATCATCGCGGCAACAAAATGCGATAAACTCAACAAAACGGAAAGAAACGCGCACCTTGCTGCTCTTTCCGAGGATCCTCTTCTTAACCCGCCGCACGCGGCAAAGAAGATAGACATCATTCCGTTTTCCTCCCTCAACGGAGAGGGGAAGGCGGAGCTGCTTTCCGTTATCTCTGCGCTTGCCGAAAAATAATTTTTGGATTGGAAAGAATTAAATGCCACAACAACTGATAATGAGATTATTCGGAATATTGCTTACCGTGCCGGCGGCGCTCATTTCCATCGCCGTTCACGAAAGCGCCCACGGGTACGTTTCCTATAAGCAGGGCGACCCGACGGCAAAAAACCTTGGGCGCATAACGCTCAACCCCTTGAAGCACTTTGATCTTTTCGGATTTGTATGTATGGTGCTTTTCCGCGTTGGCTGGGCAAGGCCCGTGCCCGTAAATCCGCGCTACTATAAAAACCCTCGCCGCGGTATGTCGATAACCGCCGCGGCAGGCCCCATATCCAATATAATTATGGCGTTCATAGGCGTTATAGGATACGAGCTTGTGGGGCTCATCTCTTTCCCGGAGATGAACACGGCGTATTATATATGCGTTACGATATATATGTTTTTCCAAGTTTTCGCAAGCCTTAACGTTTTTCTTGCGATATTTAACTTGATACCTATTCCACCGTTCGACGGTTCGCGCATTGCGTATATTTTCATGCCGCCGAAAGCGTATTTCGGAATTATGAAGTACGAAAGGTTCATTATGCTCGGTATGGTCGTGCTCCTTTGGCTAGGCATTCTCGATGTACCGCTCGATTTTCTTTCTGGCGCGCTTCTTGGCGGTATGGAGTGGCTTGTGGAGCTTATACCTATTTTCAAATAAAACATTCGGAGTAATAAATGTCGGAACTCGTTTTTAAAACGGGCGCGTACGAAGGCCCGCTGGAGCTTTTGCTTGCCCTTATAGCAAAAAACAAAATGAATATTTTCGATATCCAAATACACGTTCTTTTCGACCAGTACATGGCTTATGTGGAAGAGATGAAGCGTATGGATATGGACATTGCGGGCGAATTTATCACTATGGCGGCGGAGCTTATGCTTATAAAAAGCAAAATGCTTCTGCCAAAGCAGGAGGAAGACCCAAGGGAAGAGCTTGTTCGCAAGCTTATGGAATATAAGACCGCGAAGGAAGCGGCAAACATCCTTGCTCTGCGCGCACGCGAGTTCGGCGGAAGATATGAAAAAGAAACGGATGAGATAAAACCCGACAAAAACGCGGTCCTTGACCTTGACGTAAACCTGCTTACGGGTGCGCTTTCGCGCTTGCTTTTAAAAATGGCGAACAAGGATAAAGAGGAAGAAAGCACACCTATAGAGCTTATAAATCCGCTTATAAAGAAAAAGATCGTTTCCATACCCGTCAAGGTGCTTTCCATTATGCGAAAGATGCTGAAGCGAAGAAACGTCTATTTTGATGAATTTTTTGAAGAAGTGAAGACTCGTTCGGAGCTTGTTGCAACTTTTTATGCCATATTGGAGCTTTTAAAATCGGGAAGAATTTCTATTGAACGCGAATATTCCGCAGACGGTATGGAAAATATCCTTTTGACACTTAACAGAGAACATAATATAGGAAAACAAGAAGAAGAGGAGGCGGGCTAAATGTTTGATGAACCCTTGGAACTCAGAGAAACACTCTCGGGGGACGAAGCGAAAAAGGTTTTGGAAGCAGTGCTTTTTGCCGCAGGGCATGCACTTACGTACAAAAAGCTTTCCGAGGTTATGAATATGGAAGAAGAAGACGTTCGCACGCTCGTTTCCGAATACAGGGAAGAGTATGATGCGACGCTTCCTCGCGGAATACAGCTTTTGACACTTGGAAATGCCTGCCAGCTAGTTACAAAAGAGGAGTATGCGGGTTATATCCGCACAGCTCTCGGCATCAAAGAAGGGGGCAACCTCTCTAAATCAAGTATGGAAACGCTTGCTGTTATCGCATACAACCAGCCCGTAACGAAAACTTACGTGGATCAGGTGCGCGGTTCGGACAGCGCGTATGCCGTTAACAGCTTGCTTGACCGCGGACTTATAGAGTGCCGCGGAAGGCTTGACGTACCCGGAAAACCGAGGCTCTACGGCACGACCGTTACATTTTTGCGCTCTTTCGGATTGGATTCAATAGAGGAGCTTCCGCCGCTTGAGCTTTCCGCAGGGGAAAATTTATGACGGCGCTTATAGTTATATGCTCCGTCCTTTTGTTGTTTTTCCTTATCGGCTGTATAAGACCGCATATATTCATCCGAGTAAAGGAAGACCTTGAAGTTCGCATAAAGGTGCTTTTTATAAACAAGCGCGTGTTTACGACGAAAAAAACAGATCCGCCCGACCCGGAGCTTGATCTTCCTCAAAAGCAGAAAAAGCCGAAAAAGAAAAAACAAAAGAAGAAAAAGAGCAAGGATAAAAATAAACCGAAAACAAAGATAGCCATTATGGATATACTCGATATGGTGAAAAAGCTTATTATAACGGTTTTCAAAAAATTCAAGCGTTATCTGCGCGTGCGCGTATATAATTTCTCCGTTGACGTTGCAACGGGGGATGCGGCAAAGACCGCGATACTTTTCGGCGCGGTGTGCGGTGCGTGCAGCCTTATATTCGAGATATTGGAAGGCGCGATGGATTTTCGCATAAAAGACGATGCGGACATCGGCGCTCGGTGCGATTACCTTTCCGAAAAGACAAAGGCGAATATAGAGGTGGATATTTCCATATCCGTAGGTCAAGTGGTAAAGCTTGCGCTTGTCTCCGGCGGTGTGCTTTTGTGGAAGTTTATCACCGTTAAAAAGACGAAAAAGATGCCGAAGCAACAAAAGAACGAAAATATTAAAGAAAATAAAGATAAAAAAGAAATATCAGCGGCGCAAACGCCGGAAAGGAACGAAGACAATGCGTGAAAAAACTCAAGACCAGAACAACGAAAAAAATAAAATAAGCGAGCTTATCAAGGAATCCTTGGGCAGCGTGCGCGAATTTTTGGACGCTAATACCGTTACGGGAACTCCTATTGAAACACCCTCCGGCACGGTCATCATCCCCATTTCCAAAATATCGATGGGCTTTGCGGGCGGCGGCAATGATTATGCCGGCAAGAACGCAAGCGCAAAACAGAAAAATAATTTCGGTGGCGGCGGCGGTACGGGCGTTTCCGTTGTGCCGATCGGCTTCCTCGTTGTAGATAGCGAGGGCAAGGTAGATATGATAAATATCAACAACCCCGGTAACGATATAGGCTCTTCCATCGAAAGCATCGTGGAAAAGCTCCCCGCAATTATGGACAAGCTCAAAGAAACTTTTGAAAAGAAGAAGGAAGAAAAAGAAGAAAAGAAAGCAGAGGAATCTGACGCGAACGATGAAAACGCTCCCGAAGAAACGGCAAAACCTGAAAAAAGCTTTGAAATAAAATCTGAATAAACCGTTATTTCCCAATTTATTGGCGGAATAATATCCTCATTTTTTCCGAAAAATATATTCAAAAAATATTTTCGGAGAATACGGATGAAAAAAACTGTTGCTTTTTTGCTTCTGATCTTTATGCTGTGCGCTTTTGCGCCGAATGCGTCTGCACTTGAGGTGAGCGCTTACAGCGCCGTGCTTATAGAAGCGGAAAGCGGAAAAATAATTTTTGCAAAAGACGAAAACACACGCCGCGGTATGGCAAGCACTACGAAGATAATGACGGCGATCGTTGCAATAGAAAATATGCCGCTTGATACTATTATAACCGTCCCGCGTGAGGCTGTGGGGGTTGAGGGCTCGTCTATATACCTTACCGAGGGTGAAAAGATAACGCTTGAAGACCTCATTTATGCGCTTATGCTTCAGAGTGCAAACGATGCGGCGGCCGCCATTGCCATTGCCGTCGGCGGAAGCATCGAGGGTTTTGCAGATATGATGAATGCAAAGTGTGATTCTCTCGGTCTTTCCGACACACACTTTGAAAATCCGCATGGGTTGGACGGGCAGACTCATTACACCACGGCGTACGAGCTTGCACTGCTCTCTGCCTACGCGCTTAAAAACGAGGATTTTGCGCGTATCGTTTCCACAAAGGCGAAGACGATAGAAACGCAGGACGGCACGGGCGCACGCGTTCTTGTGAACCACAACCGCTTGCTTCGCACCAATGATGATGTTATCGGCGTAAAGACGGGCTTTACCAAAAGATGCGGCAGGACGCTCGTTTCCGCCGCGGAAAGAGGCGGTGTGCGCCTTGTTGCGGTAACGCTTAACGACGGCAACGACTGGCAAGACCACCGAGCTATGCTTGATCTTGGCTTTGAGCTTTACGAAAATGTGAGCATTGCGAAAAAGGGAGAGTTCTCCTTCGATATTCACGTTGTTGGCGGAGAAAGCGAAACGGTGAGCGTTGCGAACAAAGAAAGCCTTTGCCTTGTTTTGCCAAAAGAACGTACAGATATAACCGTGAAAACGGAGCTTGAAAGATTTATATATGCGGGTCTTCCCGCAGGGAGCCGCGCAGGGCGTGTACGCTTTTTCCTTGACGGAAAAGAGATAGGCGCGCTTACGCTTTATACGGCGGAAGATATTCCGAAAAAGACCGTTAAACGCGGTTTTTTCGGGAAATAATGATTTAGGAAATTGCATTTATGGAGAAAAGACTTCAAAAATTTATGTCCGAGGCGGGCATTATGTCCCGCCGCGCGGCAGAAGAAGAGATTGAAAGAGGAAACGTCACCGTAAACGGCGTGCGCGCCGTTCTCGGTCAAAAGATAGACGATGAGGTTGACATTGTGGAATACCGCGGCAAGCGCATCGGCACTGCCGCGAAAAAGAACGTTTATATTATGCTCAACAAGCCCGTCGGCTACGTTACCACTATGAATGATGAGCAGGGCAGAGCCTGCGTTGCAGAGCTTGTGGAGGACGTTGGCACGCGCGTTTACCCCATCGGCAGACTTGATAAGGAAAGCGAAGGCTTGCTTCTCTTTACAAACGACGGCGAGCTTGCAAACCGCCTTATGCATCCGCGCTACCACAAGCCCAAGGTTTACCACGTTAAGGTGCGCGGCAAGGTAGAGCCGGAAAAGGTTCGCGCACTTTCCAGACCTATGAAAATAGACGATTACACCGCAAAGCCCGTAAACGTATCCGTTATCACTATGAAAGAGGATCACACGGTGCTTGCAATGGAGCTTTTTGAAGGCAGAAACCGTCAGATAAGAAAAATGTGCGAACAGGTAGAGCTTGATATAATCACGCTTCGCCGCATTTCGCTCGGCTCTCTTAAACTCGGAGACCTTCGCCCCGGCAAGTGGAGATACCTTACAAGAAGCGAAATAGACGCGCTCATGTCTTAAAGGAGAAAATAATGCTTACAGTAAAACCTATTGATAAAAAAGAAGACCAGAAGACGCTCTGCGAAAAATGCTCCGTTACATATAACGCGGATTATTTTGCTTATTCCGCATATGAAGACGGCGTATTCCTCGGCGTTTGCCAGTTCAGTATGCGCGACGGCGCAGGTCACATATACGATATTGCTCCTGCACCCGACACGGACGATTTTACTTCGCAGTTCGTTTTGGGCCGTGCGGCACTCAATTTTATGGACCTTTGCGGTGTGAAGGACGCATATTTTGAGGGGGAAGAGAGCAGACTCACACTTGCTGTTGGCTTTAAAAAGCTTGAAGACGGCAGACTTTATATGAATCTTGAGGGATTTTTCACGAGCGACCCCTGCAAGCACTGAAAAAAACAAATTATTTTGGCAAAAGATTTTTACTTTTATAAAAAAGTTGCAAAACGCAGTTTACAATTTCAAAATATTGTGGTAAAATAGTAATGAACATACCATAATTTTCCGAAAGCGACGCGTTATGCGTGGGAGGACAGACTTGATAGTACAACTTGAAGAAGCAAAATATAAGCTTTTAGAGCTTTCAGACGCGGTAAAAGAGCTTGCGTCTGCTATAAAAATAGATAAGCTTACTGCAAAAATAGAAGAGCTTGAAGAACAGACAGCCGCGCCCGGCTTCTGGGAAATGGAAGGCTCCGGCAAAATTTTGCAGGATCTTAAAAGAGCAAAAGATAAGATAGAAGAATATAATAGCCTTAAAGCACAGACGGAAGATGCGCTCACTCTTGCCGAAATGGGCATAGAAGAAAACGATGAAAGCGTTGTTGACGAAGTGCTTGCAGAGGTTGCCGAAATTGAAAAAGGAGAAGAAAAAATGCGTCTTGAAACGCTCCTTTCCGGCGAATATGACGGATGTAACGCCATCGTTTCCCTCCACCCCGGTGCGGGCGGCACGGAAGCGCAGGACTGGGCGCAGATGCTCTACCGTATGTACACACGTTGGGCAGAACGCCACGGCTACACAGTTAAGCTCCTTGACTGGCTCGACGGCGAAGAAGCGGGTATCAAGAGCGCGACCATCCTTATTGAAGGCGACAATGTTTACGGTTACCTTAAAAGCGAACACGGCGTTCACAGACTTGTGCGCGTTTCCCCCTTCGACGGCTCCGGCAGAAGACATACATCCTTTGCTTCCGTTGAAGTTACACCCGAACTTGACGACAGCACGGATATAGAGCTCAAGGCGGAAGACCTTGAAATTACGGCGCACCGCGCAAGCGGCGCGGGCGGTCAGCACATCAACAAGACCGACTCCGCTATCCGTATCGTTCACAAGCCCACGGGTATCGTTGTAGGCTGCCAAACAGAGCGCAGCCAGCTCCAGAACAAAGAAACTGCCCTCAAGATGCTCAAAAGTAAGCTTGCGGAGATCAAAGCGAGAGAAAACCTCGAAAAGATCGAAGACATCCGCGGCGAAAAGACGAACATCGAATGGGGTTCCCAAATCCGTTCCTACGTATTTATGCCCTATACGCTCGCAAAAGACAGCCGCACGGCATACGAGGACGGTAATATTACCGCCGTTATGGACGGTGAGATAGACGGATTTATCAACGCTTATCTCAAAATGAAAGTGTAATTTTTTTAAAGGAGGATATATACTATGTTCAAAAACACAAAATTCTACGTGGCTATTGCCCTCATCGCGCAGTCCATCGCTTCTTTGGTTGCTTTCATCATTTTGGCAACTAAGAAAAAAGGTATTTCCGCAGCATTCCTTGCTATCAGTGGTGTGAGCGGCGCAGCAGGCGCATATCTTATGTGCGAATGCTACAACGAAGAAAAAGACTTTGAAGAATATTGCGACGGCGATTGCGAAGCTTGCGATGAATGTGAAGATTGCGAAGCTCTCGAAGAATGCGAAGCAGAAGAAGCTGAAGAAGACGAAGATTTCGAACTTGAAGGCGAACCCTTTGCACGCGCTGCAGAAGCAAAAGAAAACGAATAATTTTCAATCAAAAAAAACTCCCGAAAGGGTTGCCTTCCATAAAGCAGTTTCTAACTACCGAAAAGAAAAAGGAGTACGGACGATTTGTTCGTACTCCTTTTCTAGTATGACGGGCATATCAATGCTCTGCGGTGAAAGTCCGCTGGGAGGTAGTTACCGACCAACCCGAAAGCGACTCCCAATGTTTACACCGCGAGGTGTAGGCAAAAAGAAGGGATAGCGAAATCGTAGCCTGACG
>JAGATA010000009.1 GCA_017621475.1 Clostridia bacterium | reverse complement strand
TGACGAAAATCCGCTGCTCATCAACGATCCACGTTTTTCTCCTGCGGGTGTTCTTGCACCCAAATCCAAGGCAGACCTTGCCTTTATTATGCACTCACTTTCTTGGCTTGCTACGGGCGGTACTGCGGCAATCGTGTGTTTCCCCGGCATTATGTATCGTGGCGGTGCGGAGCAGAAAATCAGAAAGTATCTGATTGACAACAACTACGTTGATTGTGTCATTCAGTTGCCCGATAACCTTTTCTACGGTACGTCAATCGCTACCTGCATTATGGTTTTGAAAAAATCCAAGACCGATAGCAGTGTTTTATTTATCGACGCTTCCAAAGAGTGCGTAAAGGTCACGAACAACAACAAGCTGACAGATCAGAACATTACCAATATCGTAAACGAGTTTACGACACGTGCGGAAGCGGCACATTTCGCTCACCTTGCTTCTTATGATGAAATTGTGCAGAACGATTACAATCTTTCTGTCAGCACTTACGTAGAGGCAGAGGATACGCGCGAGTTTGTGGATATAGTTAAGCTCAACGCCGAACTCAAAGAAATCGTTGCAAGAGAACAAGTCTTGCGCGAGGAGATTGACAGAATTATTGCGGAGATTGAGGAATAATGGCAAGAGGCGAACAAGAGCAAAAATGCATTGATTTTGTAAGGAAGCAACTTGAAGAGAATAAATTTAATTCTTTGCTCCCCAATAAGGACATTGATATTATTCGGCAGATATTTCATATAGCAAAGCCAAACTCACATCTTAGCGAATTTCCTGATTTTATCTTTGAGAATGGATTTATAGAGCATTTTCAAGTAACATCTGCAAAGGAAACGAAAAAAGGTTCAAAATCGGCAGAGGCAAGCGCCTCTTTTGAAAAAGAATGTGAATCAGCAAATGAAGAAATGCTCAAAACGCTTATGCAATCTCACGAAGTCAATCAATTTTATACTCATCAAATGGAAATGGACTGCCCCGAGTGTTCCTACGAGTATTATGAAAAGTCGTTCAAGAAAAATTTCGAGCATCATATAGAAAGCCTTGAAAGGTACACAGGAGCAAAAAATGTTGGGATTTTTCTGATAGAACAAAGCGGCTCACCTATTACAATATTGAAAGATAACAAATTTGTGGATTTTTATCATTTGCAAATGGACGCCCTTTTGCTTGATTACTTATACCAATACAAAGACAAATTAAAGTATGTAGTATTTTATCATCAAACCTTTTGCGATATTATTTCCTTAAAAGACATATCAACAATAAAAAGCAAAATTCCAGATGATATTACTTGGGGAATGGGAAGATTTAGAAATATGCATGTGGTAAATGCTATTGATATAGAGCCATCAAAATCCCCAAGTGAGGTTAATTAACAATATCATTTCAACAAACGAAAAGCGCAGGTGATTATTTATGAATTGGAGCAATTACAAGCCACCTCATATGGCAACCAATCCGCCATTGCCCAATAGTGTTTATGAAAAAATGAGAGAGCAAGAGTGGCACGACGAAGCGGTTCAGAGAGTAGAACAACAGATAACTTTGTTGCAAGAACAAAATGAATTGTTGAAAGAACAAAACCAAGCGTTAAAAGAAGCAAATGACGAAAGCAATAAGGAATTGAAGAAAAGCAAGCGAATGAATATTTTTATGGCGGTAATTGCGGCTCTTACCTTGATAGCTACTGTTGTTTTTGGATTGCTTACATTGTTGATAAAATAACATATTGGTGAAAAACATGACAAAACTTGAACAATTGATACAAGAGCTTTGCCCGAATGGCGTGGAATACAAGACACTTGGTGAAATTGCCGTTGATGTATTCAGAGGCGCGGGCATAAAGCGCGATGAGGTAACGGAAGAAGGTATTCCTTGCGTTCGTTACGGTGAAATATACACTACCTACGGCGTATGGTTTGATGAGTGTGTTTCCCATACTGTGCTTGAAAACGTACCTACGCCGAAATACTTTGAGCACGGAGATATTCTCTTTGCTATTACGGGTGAGAGCGTCGAAGAGATTGCAAAATCCACGGCATACGTCGGTCACGATAAATGCTTGGCGGGCGGTGATATTGTTGTTTTGAAGCATAATCAAAATCCAAAGTACTTGGCTTATGCTTTATCTACAACCGACGCACAAATGCAAAAAAGCAAGGGCAAGGTGAAAAGCAAGGTGGTGCATTCAAGTGTTCCTGCAATTAAAGAAATAGTAGTACCGATGCCGCCTCTGCCCGTGCAGAGTGAAATTGTCCGTATTTTGGACAATTTCACAGAGCTTACAGCGGAGCTTACAGCGGAGCTTACAGCGAGGAAACAGCAATATGATTATTACAACAATATATTGCTTTCTTTTGATAATCCAACATATCAAACGCTTGAGGAATTATGTGACATAGTGGATTATAGAGGTAAAACACCACGAAAAGTTGATGAGGGAATATTCCTCGTTACTGCTAAAAATATCAGGAAAGGTTTCATAGATTACGATAAATCCAAGGAGCATATTTCACCCGAAGATTATGATGAAGTTATGCACAGAGGATTTCCGAAAATGGGAGATGTATTGATCACCACAGAAGCCCCTTGTGGAAATGTTGCTCAAATTGACAACGAAAATATTGCGTTAGCACAACGAGTAATAAAATACAGACCTAAAAGCAATAACTTGAATAGCACATTCTTGAAATATGTTCTTCTTGGCAAGGAGTTTCAAGATAAGCTTGAAAGAGCTGCTACTGGCGGAACAGTTAAAGGGATTAAAGGAAGCAAGTTACACAAACTTACCATTCCGGTTCCTCCAATTGAAGAACAAGAACGCATTGTAGAGATTCTTGAACGCTTCGATACTCTCTGTAATGATATTTCCGAAGGATTACCCGCAGAAATTGAAGGCCGCAGAAAACAGTATGAGTATTATCGGGACAAGCTACTAACATTTAAGGAGTTAGGTGTATGATTGATGTTGATACAATAAACATTGTCAAAATTTTCAATTTACCAATTGAAAACAATCAAACAACGTCGATAGATTGCTGTTTTGTGCTTGAATTTAATAAAAATATATATTGCTTAAAAGTCAATGATATAGCCCCTCAGACGAAGAAAGTTTTCTTGGATTTAAGTGAAAAAAAGAGTATAAAAACATATAAATCTTATTATTGCGATACATTGTGGGCAATGGATGACCAAGGAAACAAATATACGTTATATGATTTTTCGTATAGTTATTTTCCGCATGGATTTGATTACTATATTAAAATAGATTTTAAAGGTATTTTACGCGGAGGTCATTTGGGCAATCTAAGGCAACAAGAATTTGATAGGATAGAATTTGAAACAGAGTATAAAAAACCTATAAAACTTGACTTTATTTATAATGCTATCCATATTAGTGCATTACCTATATATTATGCAAAAGAAGAATATTCCCCCGAAGAATTTGAGTGGATGGACGAGCTTTTTCAGCCTGAATTTAAGAGAAAAGTAAAAATTGCTTTGATTGGAAAACAGACGTTTGAAAAAATTGAAATAATCATATGGAGACTATCTGAATTTGTTTTTTTATGCTATGAAGATATGTTTTTCTATGATAGGTTGACTGTTTTTGTCGGGGAAAATTCATACGTTCTAAAGTGCTTCAACCGCACGGACAATGGAGAATTAAGGAAAAGAAGTTTGCGCACAAAAGACAAAAAAAGTAACGATTTTTGCAATAAGGCACTTAATGGCAAAAACTTTATTAACTTTATGACTTTTAGGGAAGAAAGCGGAATCATATTTGATGTGTTTAGAACTACAGCATATAGTAATTCTTTCCGAGAAGATTATCCCTTAAGATTTTCTCAAACGATGGAGGGATTGGCTAACTATTTAGGAATTACTGATACTGCTAATAATGATGATACATTCCGTTCAGCGATAAAGCGTTCCATTAGAAAAAATGATTATATAAATGAATATCTACCAAACAGTCGGAGTAAGGATACATTTTGTCAAAGCATAGTAGATCATAGAAATTGTTTTTCACATGTAAACAAAGACGGAACATATATACAAGGTGAAAAAAATGAACAATATGCCGAGATACTATACACCACAATACGTATTTTGATTATTAAACGTTTGAGAAATGAAATATAGACAAGGAGGTGTCATCGTGAGCTATTTCAATATTGTCGCACAGACAAACGAAAATACCGTTGTGACTGAATATGAGTCCGTGACCAAACGTTCCGATGCTTATCAGAGCGAAGCCGAGCTTGAAAAGGAGTTTATACGCCTGCTTACCGAGCAGGGATATGAGTATTTGCATATACATACCGAAGCGGAGCTTATAGCTAACCTCCGTAAAAAGCTTGAAGAAGTCAACGGATATACCTTTACTGATAGCGAGTGGAAACGCTTTTTCGCTGAAGCTCTTGCTAATTCTAACGAAGGAATCGCGGAGAAAACGCGCAAAATACAAGAGGATCACGTGCAGGTGCTCCGTCGTGATGATGGCACTTCCAAGAATATCCGCTTGATCGACAAGGACAATATTCACAACAACAAGCTGCAAGTGCTGAATCAGTACGTGATCGGTACGACAGAGGGCGCAAAGCACGACAACCGCTATGACGTGACCGTTCTTGTCAACGGTTTGCCTCTCGTACATATCGAATTGAAGCGCCGCGGTGTGCCTATCCGTGAAGCGTTCAATCAGATCAACCGCTATCAGCGCGATAGCTTTTGGGCGGGTTCGGGGCTTTACGAATACGTGCAGATCTTCGTAATATCCAACGGCACCAACACCAAATACTACTCAAATACAACGCGCTTCAATGCTATTAAGGATGCGGCATCTGCAAGCAAAGCCAAGAAGGAAAAGACAAGCAACAGCTTTGAGTTTACTTCCTTTTGGGCAGATGCAAACAATCGCGTTATTCCCGATCTTATCGACTTTACAAAGACTTTCTTTGCAAAGCATACCATCTTGAATATACTCACAAAGTATTGTATTTTCACCTCTGAAAATATGCTGATGGTAATGCGTCCGTATCAGATTACGGCTACCGAGCGTATTCTCAATCGCATTGAAATTGCAAACAATTACAAGAAGTTTGGTCGCGTTGAGGGCGGTGGTTATATATGGCACACCACGGGTTCGGGCAAAACCCTGACTTCTTTCAAGACGGCGCGCCTTGCTTCCCGTATTCCTTATATCGATAAGGTTCTTTTCGTAGTTGACCGTAAAGACCTTGACTATCAGACGATGAAGGAGTATGACCGCTTTGAGAAAGGTGCAGCGAACAGCAACACTTCCACGGCGGTTTTGAAGCGTCAGCTTGAAGATGATAATGCGAAAATCATTATCACGACGATTCAAAAGCTTTCTACTTTCATCAGCAAGAATAGCGGACACCCCGTATTTGACAAGCGTGTGGTTATCATATTCGATGAGTGTCACCGCAGTCAGTTTGGAGATATGCACGTGGCAATCACGCGCAATTTCAAAAAATATCACCTGTTCGGCTTCACGGGCACACCAATCTTTGCCGTCAATGCGGGTGTTGGTAAGAACCCCAACCTCAAAACTACGGCGCAAGCCTTCGGTGATCAGCTTCACACCTATACCATCGTAGATGCTATTAACGATAAGAACGTGCTGCCGTTCCGTGTGGATTACATCAAGACGATGGACAAGAACGATGATATTGACGATGACCAAGTATGGGATATTGACAGAGAAAAAGCCTATATGGCTTCCAAGCGCATTGAGCTTGTTACCCGATATATCTTGGAGCATTTCAATCAAAAGACCTACCGCAACGAGCGAACCTATGCTTATAACGTGTTGACGAATATCGCGGAGGTTGCCGCCGCACACGGTAAGACCGAGGTGGAGGAAATCAAACGCAAGCAGAGAGTCAGCGGTTTCAACTCTATCTTTGCCGTGTCGAGTGTACCTGCAGCCAAGCTCTATTACGACGAGTTCAAACGTCAGATGGATGCTGATCCTACAAAGAAATTACGTATTGCCATCATATACAGCTACGGTGCAAACGAGGAAGAAAGCGATGGCATCTTAGATGAGGAGAACCCCGAAGATACCTCTGCTCTTGACCAAAGTTCCCGCGATTTTCTTGATGCCGCTATCCGTGATTACAACGAAACCTTCCATACCAATTATGATACCTCAAGTGATAAGTTCCAAAACTATTACAAGGACGTTTCGCTTCGTATGAAGAACAAGGAGCTTGACCTTCTTATCGTTGTCAATATGTTCTTGACGGGCTTTGATGCTACTACGCTCAACACACTTTGGGTGGACAAGAACCTTAAGATGCACGGACTTATTCAAGCATACTCTCGTACTAACCGTATCCTGAACTCCATTAAGACATTTGGTAATGTAGTTTGTTTCCGAAATTTGCAGAAGCGAACCGATGATGCAATCTCGCTTTTTGGTGATAAGAATGCTTCGGGTATCGTGCTGATGCAGAGCTTCAATGATTACTACTACGGCTACACCGATAAGGATGGCAATCCCAAGCCCGGCTTTGTAGATATGATTGCGGAGCTTTCCGAAAAGTTCCCGTTGACCGAGCCACAGATTATTGGAGAGCAGAACCAAAAGGATTTTATTTCTCTGTTCGGCGCTATCCTTCGTATGCGAAATCTGCTGACATCTTTTGATGAATTTAAGGGCAAAGAGATCCTTTCCGAACGCGATTTGCAGGACTATCTCGGACGGTATCAAGACCTCCGCGACGAGTGGAACGAACGCAGAAAGAAGGGCGAGCTTGAAGACATCGTTGACGATATTGTATTTGAAATCGAGCTTATCAAGCAAATCGAAATCAATATTGACTACATCCTTATGCTCGTAGCCAAGTACCACGATACTCACTGTCAAGACAAGGAAGTTCTCATCACGATACGCAAGGCAATCGACGCAAGCCCCGAGCTTCGTAGTAAGAAAGCTTTGATTGAAAACTTCATTGATGGAATCAACGATGTTGATGACGTTATGGTTGAGTGGAGAACCTACGTTGCCGAGGAAAAAGAGCGCGAGCTTACCGCCATTATCGAGGAAGAAAAGCTCAAACCCGATGAAACTCGTAAGTTCATTGAGAATGCTTTCCGTGACGGTTCCGTTAAGACAACGGGTACGGATATAGACAAGATTATGCCTCCTGTATCCCGCTTCGGCGGTGGAAATCGAGAAGAAAAGAAGCAAGGTGTTATTGCAAAACTGCTTAAATTCTTCGAGCGTTTCTTTGGAATTGGATAACTGATAATTGAATATAGCCGCTATCAAAGCGTGAATATCTCACCGCGATAGCGGCTTTTCAGGTACTTCGCGCCATCTTGGCACGAGGTCGAATTTTGTTCACAACGATGAGGTGCGGAAAAAATTCCGCACCTCAAATTTCTCCAACCTGCTTGACATAGAACGGATTTTGTTGCATAATATAAGAGGACGCAGGACACCTTGCGTTGAAACTGCGCAAGACAAAGTTTGAACCAAATTTTATGCGGTTTAGATACTGTGTCATCAATATTAAGACGAACAATTAAATATGAAAACCATTGATGAAGTGGCATCAATGAAGGACCAAGTGGGGTCGATAAGTTGCATTTTTAATGCAATTTATTGGCTCCACTTTTTGTTTGGAGCTTCCCACTTGGAGAAAGGACTCCAAATGAAAAAGAAGTGGCTGTGTTACGTTTCCAAACACCCTTAACTGCGTCTCAAATTGAGACGCGCAGTAATTTGAATACTACTCCCATAATATTTATTTTTTGAATGATGGCTAATTTTTCTCGAAAAAATTCCCAACTAATAAGTAGGAGAAAAATTAATTTTTTATAAATTTTCGATTTTTAGGGTTATTTTTCAAGGAAAAAGTAAGCAACGAATAGCGAGGAGATATGAAAACAATTTGTAAATTCAGCAAAAATATGTTGCTCAAATCGCAAAAAAGTAAGAAACGAATAGTAGAGCCCCAAAGTTGTGTAGCAACTTTATAAATACTGCCGGTTCACTGACTACCTATTAGAGGGGGAATTTATTTTATAAAAAACATTTGTATTATCTCAAAATAGTTCCCAATTAAATATTAGAGGAGTGTCGGGTTTTATGTGCTTTCGTAGGCTACCTATTAGGGAGCAATAATAATTTGGATCATTTACGAAAAAAGTTCCCAACTAATAAGTAGAGAGTTATGAGAACAATTTGTGAATTTTGAAAAATTGAGTTAGTCAAACGCGAAAAAAGTAAGCAACGAATAGTAGAAAGCAAAAAGTTGTTCGGCAACCTTATAAATAATGTCGTTTCGCCGCCTACTATTTGAGGGCATTAAATTTTTTCGATTATTTTCAAAAATCTGTGACAGTGAAAATTAGGAGGTTGTATTTTCTAAAAATCTGTGACAGTGAAAAGTAGAGGGGTGTCTTTTTATTGTTTTTGTCGCCTACTACTTAGAGGGACTTTTAATTTCTTGCGCAAAATTTTCTGAAAAAGTCTGCAACGAATAGTAGGAGAATGAAAACAATTTATGAATTTTTGAAAAAAGTGGCGGATTTTAGCCTTTCTCGCTGCCTACCTATTGAGGTGATATTTTATCGAAGGACAAATATGACGTTTTCGATTCGGTATATAAGTGAGAAATACTTGCAGGACGTCAAGATCATAACCTCGTGCCAAGATGGCACGAAGCGGAAAAGAGAGTGGTATGGGTCAAATTGACCCATACCAAAACAAAAAACCTCCATACATAGTGCATATGCACATCGCCCAAGACCACGCCACAAATCTTCACGGGAGGAGGCTCAACATACCTGCGGTACGGTTAAGGGTAAGAACGAGGGGAATAAGAGACGCGCCACCTTACGGTATAGGGCTCTGTCCTATACTGTAACAAGCATAGCAAATGTGGCTACGCCCGCTTGCCCGTCTTCGCTTCGGCGCAAAGACACTTTAGGGAGGTGTCCCTAATACCCTCGGATGAACAAACAAATCAAAAGAAAATGGAGGACAAAACTATCGACAACAAGAAAAAAGAAGAAGTGATTCGCTTCAAGACAACCACGGATCACAAAGAGAAAATTGAACGCGCTGCCGAAAAGCGAGGACTCACGGTATCCGAGTATCTTCGCCAATCGGTTAATTCAAAGATGAGCCGCGAGAGACCAATGGATTGGTATCCTACAGTAGCAAAGCTTGAAGAAATCTGCGCGGGAGCAGACGGTGAGACGAGATCCGCACTGATTGACCTCATACGCTCGCTCTACAAGGGAGGCGCGTAATGGCAGTAACGTCAATATGGGCGGTGCACCGTTCCATTAAGGATGCGTTGGATTATGCCGCCAATCCGGATAAGACATCAAATCCCAACGAAGAAGATCTCCGTAGGTTGATGGATTATGCAGAGAATCCCGACAAGACAGAACAGCGGTATCTGATCAGTGGTGTGAACTGCTTGCCCGAGCTCGCATACGAGCGCATGATAGAGACCAAGCGACGGTATGGAAAGTACGGCGGTATCGTCGCCTACCACGGATACCAAAGCTTCAAACCCGGTGAGGTTACACCCGAGCAATGCCATGCGCTCGGAGTGGAGCTTGCCAAGAGATTGTGGGGAGACAAGTACGAAGTGCTAATTGCCAGCCATCGAGATCACGAGCATCTGCATAACCACTTTATTCTAAACAGCGTTAGCTTTAAAGACGGTGAGAAGTTCCATTGCCCACCGTATTATCACGACACGGTGATGGCGCCCGAATCGGACAAGCTCTGCTTGGAACACGGTTTATCCACTATTCAGAATCCACAGAGGAAACGCGCGCCTTACGTGGCGTATATGGCGGAGAAGAAAGGAAAGCCGTCTCACAGAACGCTATTGAAGATGGATATTGACGATGCCATTGCGGATTGTATGTTACCAAGTCATTTTCAATTCGCACTGACTCGGCGCGGCTACACCTATCTGCGAGGCAAGGAATACAAGCACCCTTGTGTGATCGCAAAGGGATGGAAACGCCCCGTCCGTATAGACAGCCTCGGAGAGCGTTACACACCCGAAGCCATTGAGAAAAGGATTCTTTCAAGGCGAGAACATCGAACACCGTACTATCCGAGCCATCCACCGCTATATGCAATTTGGGAACGCCACAAGAGTTACGAACAGCACAACACCGTAGAGCTTATCTTTATGATCGTGCTTGAACTGTTCGGTATTGACACAAGCGGTAAGGTGATTCAAAACGATAATTACCAAGAGCCGCTTTCGCCCACAATGCGTCAAGAGCAGATCTATTTAGACCGCTATATGCAGACGATCAATCTTATCAATCGCAATGCCCTTGGGACTGTGGATAGGGTTCAATCCTTTATTGATGAGAAAGAAGCGGAGATGGCTGCCCTTATATCTGCGCGTAACAAGATCGACAACCGTCGCCGCAGAGCCACAACTGAGGCTGAAAAGGACGAGTGCTCCCATAAGCGCAAGGCAATCTCAAAAGATCTCAAGGCACTTCGCCACGACATCAACTTAGCAAAGGGCATATTCCCGATGATCGACAATCTAAAAGAAAAGCTCCGTATCGAGATGGAGCAAGAACAAGAAATGTTCCCGAGAGAAACGGGAGCCAAAACCCAATCTAAAACTAAAAGAAATGAGGAAAAACAAAGATGATAAACCCTTGTGAAACAAAAGATATGAACGCCCGTAGAACAGAAAATACCTGCGTATACGCTCTGACTAACATTCACCCTATGAAGAACCATCCCTTTAAGGTCAAGGACGATGAAGACATGGCGGCTCTTGTAGAGAGTATCCGACAGTACGGTGTGCTGAGTCCCATTATCGTCCGTAAAAGACAGACGGGCGGCGGTTATGAGATCGTATCCGGACACAGACGATATGAGGCTTGTAAAAGGCTCAATAAGTTTGATATTCCCGTTATTGTCCGCGATCTGACCGATGAAGAGGCCATATTCACGATGGTGGATGCCAACCTTCAGCGCGAGAGAATCCTTCCCTCGGAGAAAGCCTTCGCTTACAAGATGAAAATGGACGTGCTGCGCCATCAAGGAAGTTCGTGCCAAGATGGCACGAAGCGCTCCGATGAGACGCTTGCCGAAAGTACAGACGATAGCGCGAGACAGATTCAGCGATATATTCGCTTGACCTACCTTATCCCCGAACTCTTGAAGATGGTGGACGAGGGTATCGTTTCGCTGACCGCAGGCGTGAATTATTCCTATCTTCGCCAATTTGAGCAGTTGACGGTATGGATGATGCTTATGGATAGAGCAATGTCTATTACCACTGAAAAGACCGAGGAACTGAAAAACGCGAGTAAAGCGGGTGAGCTCACCGAAGAACAGATTCGCGAATATTTCAAATGCGATGCTACCGAACCCAAAGAAAAAGTCCCCAAGAAGCAGAGCGTGAAATTCGCTTTTGACGAGATCTCGGACTTCTTTCCAGATATGAAGCCCAAGGAGGTCAAGGATAAGATCATTGAAATTCTGTTTGCTTGGTACGATGCGCAGCAAAACGCGGTAATGGCAGAACCTACCGAACTTGATGCGGTTATTATGAACGGAGGTGAATCTTATTGATTAAAGGAACTGACAAAAGTATACCTCTTTCCGAGTTGCACCCGTTCAAAGATCATCCTTACAAGGTCGAGGATAATGTGGAGATGGATGCGCTATGCGATAGTATAGGCAAAAGCGGCTTGTTATCTCCCATCATCGTACGTCCGAGAGATGGGGGCGGATATGAGATTATCTCGGGGCATCGCCGGTTTAGAGCATACGAAAGGCTTGGTTTGGGCGAGATTCCGTCCACAGTATGCGAAATGACCGATGAAGAAGCCGTAGTCGCAATGGTTGATGCCAACCTCCACCGCGATCATATCCTCCCATCTGAGAAAGCCTTCGCCTATAAAATGAAGCTCGACGCCATCAAGCGCCAAGGTGAGCGTACCGATTTGACTTCTGCCCAACTTGGGCAGAGGTTGACTTCGGTTGAAAAGATTGCCGCAGAGAGTGACGAGAGCAAAAGCCAAGTGCAGAGATATATCAGCCTCACGCGGCTCATCCCCGAGCTACTTCAAATGGTAGATGAGGGCAGAATCGCACTCACCCCTGCGGTGGAGCTTTCCAAACTTCACCACCTCACTCAAAGGCTTATCTATGAGATCTGCGATATGGATGACCTTACGCCGTCCTATTCGCAGACCGTCCGTATGAGAAAGCTTGCTGACGAAGGCGCGCTCGGTGAGGATGCTATCCGCGAGATCATGAGCGAGGAGAAAGCTAATCAAAGAGAGCGCATTGTGATCTATATGGACGATATACGTCAGTATTATCCTCGCAATATGCTCCCGAAGGATATTGTTGCGGATATTAAGAATCTCCTACACAAACGCCGCTTGGAACAAATGCGCAGAAAGGAGAACCGTGATGCGAGGTAAGAAGAAATATGGTTGGCTCAGCGGACTTATGTCAAATGTACTTGGAGGCACAAGAGAGTATAACTTCAACAACGTCACCTATATCGTCGAGCCGCGCTTTCAGTCTATTGATTCCGAAGATGCCAAAATGCCGCAAGAAAAGTTATCAAGAATTATCGAAAAATCTGCGGCACATTTGCAAGTTGCTCCTGATAGTGATAAAATACAGGCAGAATATGTTTTGAAGTCTGCCGGAGAGGAGGAATATGCAGACCAAAACCAAACAGAATAACGAACCCATAGGCATTACCGCACTATACTGCCGCTTGTCCCGCGACGATGGAGCGGAGGGCGAAAGTAACTCTATCGCCAATCAGAAAAAGCTACTTTCAAAGTACGCTAAGGAGCATGGCTTCACCAACACGCGTTTCTACGTGGATGACGGATATACGGGAACCAACTTCAACCGTCCCGGCTTTCAGCAAATGCTTGAGGATATGGAAATGGGATATATCTCAACGATCATCGTCAAGGACTCATCGAGATTCGGACGAAACTATCTTGAGGTAGGTCAGTACACAGATTACTACTTTCCCGAGCATAATATCCGCTTCATAGCTATTAACGATTGCATCGACAGTGAGAACGGTGAGGATGATTTCAGCGCATTCCGCAACGTAATGAACGAGATGTACGCCAAGGACATCAGCCGCAAGGTAAGAAGCTCTCACCGCCTCAGAGGTAATGCGGGTGAACCGCTTTCTCAACCGCCATACGGATATATGAAATCCCCGGATAATAAAAAGAAGTGGATCATAGATGAGGAAGCGGCAAAAGTGGTACGACAGATCTTTCAATGGTGTATCGAGGGTAAAGGTAATGAAACGATTGCCCGTTTGTTGCAGGAAAGCGAGATTTTAATACCGATGGCGTATTGGCAAAGCAAGGGACTTGGACGAGGTGGAAAGAAAACGCAACCGAATCCGTGCAAATGGTGTAAGACCACGATTGCCAAGATTCTCGCGCAGCAGGAGTATTGTGGGGATATTATCAATTTCAAGACCTATTCAAAGTCTTTCCGCAACAAAAAGCGACTTGATAACCCCGAGGAAAATTGGGCGGTATTCAAGGACGTTCACGAGCCCATCATTGACCGTGAGACCTTTGAAATGGTGCAGGAGCTTGTGGCAAAAACAAAACGCCGCGCTCCAAAGAAGGAGAACGGCGATAAGAATATGTTCTGCGGTTTGCTCTATTGTGCTGATTGCGGAAGTCCCTTGTGGTTCAACGTCAATCATCCTAATAAAGCCATTCAATACTTCAACTGCTCCAATTACAGAGCCAATCGAGGCACTTGTCCGTCCACTCACTATATACGCGCCGATTCGATTGAGCAAGTGGTGATAGCAGAGCTTCAAACCATCGCACGTTTTCTTGACGAGGAAGAAGAAGCCTTTGCGACTTTGCTTGAAACCAAGACCAATAAGGATATTGCCGCCGAGCAAAAGCTTGCAGAATCCTCGCTTGCCACGGCAAGAGCGAGAGTCAAAGAGATCGAACGCTTATACGAAAAGATCTATGAGGACAATGTAAACGGCAAGGTTTCGGACGAATGGTTTATGAAGCTCTCCCACAAGTACGAGGTAGAGATGGATGAGACCAAGAAAAACATCCTTACCTTGCGCGAAAAACTCGATAACCTTGCGGAGAAGCGTCAAACCAAAGAGAACTTTGTCAAGGCAGTGCGGAGCTTTATGGAGATGAAAACGCTGAATCCCGTGATCCTTCGTGAACTGATAGAAAAGATTGAAGTCTATCAGATCGAGGGAACAGGCAAAAACCGTACACAGCGCGTGGTCATCCATTACCGCTTTGTAGGCTGTCTGCAAATTCCCGAATGGCACAGAAAGCGCAAGGTAACTCTTGAGAGCAGACAAGGCGTAGCGGTAAACTATCTGCCCACCACAGCATAACAAAAGAAAAAAGAGCAGAAAACCTGCTCCAAATAAGAAATTATAGGCAAAAAAATATCGAGTGTTCATCACTTTCGTTATGAACACTCGATATGGTGCGAGAAACGGGACTTGAACCCGTACGGTAAATCCACACGCCCCTCAAACGTGCGCGTCTGCCAGTTCCGCCACTCTCGCATTCAGTTGTTCCGTAAGGGCTGTTGCCCTTGCGACGTTGACTATTATATACTATGTGAGTCTAATTGTCAATACCTTTTTTGAAAAAAATTAAATTTTTTGAGAATTTGTAAAAATATATACAATTTCCTGTTTTTATGATATAATTAACTCAATTATTTAAGCACAAGGAGGTATTTTTATGTTATTAGAAGAATTTGACAGAAACAAAAAGGCGATTTTGAACCCGGATACTTTTCATAAAGTATTGCCCGAAATGCCAAAAACCTGCGTATCATTTTTTTCAAAATCGATAATAAAAGAAATAGCGGAGAAGTATCCTGTCGAGCAGATAGCAAAAATATCGTCTGCCACTGCTGATTTCCCGATATATAAGATAAATATAAACGGAACGGATATTGGCATCTATCAATCTCCCGTCGGCGCACCTGCTTGTGTTTCCAACTACGAAGAGCTGATTGCTATGGGAATAAGGAATTTTCTGCTTGTAGGCTGTTGCGGCTGTTTGGATAAAAATTTGGAAGAATACGCTATTATAATTCCGACCGCCGCCATCAGGGACGAGGGCACAAGCTATCATTACGCACCGCCCTATGATGAAACCGAAATAAACAAAAAGGTTATCGATATTTTGGAACAAAAGCTGAATTCTCTTTCCATAAATTACAGTAAGGGCAAAACCTGGACAACGGACGCTTTTTTCAGAGAAACAAAAGATAAGATGGAAAGAAGAAAAAATCAGGGTGCTATCACTGTTGATATGGAGTGTTCTGCTATGAACGTTGTATCTGAGTTCAGAGGAGTCAATTTTGGGCAGATATTCTATGCCGCAGATAATTTGGGCGGGGAAGAGTATGATCCGAGAAATCTTATACAAGGCGCAGGATCATTTGACAGCAAAAAGAAAATTATCCCAATTGCCTTGGAATGCGGCCTTGCTATGGATGAAAATCTGCTATAAAATATCTTATTACGCTGTAATGAAATTTATTTCATAAAAAGCGCCCTTTTGGGCACTTTTTCCGGTATGGATGGAGATATAGAACCTTACCATCGTGTGATAAAGAAATTTAAGTGTTTTTTGCCGTTGGGAGAAAAGCTACATCTTTTATCTATTCTCTATTCTCTATTATCTGGAAACGGCAATTTTAGTGAAGAGTGAAGAGAGAAGAGGGAAAAGATAAAAGTACAAAAAGAAACGACAACTTTCTGCCGAAAATTGTCGTTTCTTTTTTTGGTGCGGATGAAGGGATTTGAACCCACACATCTCTCGATACTGGAACCTGAAACCAGCGCGTCTGCCGTTCCGCCACATCCGCAGAGTTTAAAAAAGCTACTGTTGAACAGTAGCTTTTTGTGGTGCGAGAAACGGGACTTGAACCCGTACGGTAAATCCACACGCCCCTCAAACGTGCGCGTCTGCCAGTTCCGCCACTCTCGCATTCAGTTGTTCCGTAAGGGCTGTTGCCCTTGCGACGTCGACTATTATATACTATGTGAGCTTAATTGTCAATACCTTTTTTGAAAATTTTTGAAGTTTTTTTCACGGTGGGAAAGTATGCCGAAAAGTTTAAAAAAAGTGATGATTTTTTAAATTATTAACGCCTTATTCATTGATTTATTTAATCGGACGTGGTATAATCAAAGCATAATAGCGATAGTATCGCATAAATAGTATCGCACAAATTATTTTCTACATTATAATAAAATTTGGAGGAATCTAACTATGGCAAAAAACAGATACGTTGGCGATTACCCCGTAATCGGTATTCGCCCGATAGTTGACGGTCGCCGCGGACCTCAGATGATGCGTGAATCTCTCGAGCCCCTCGTTTGGGCTATGGCTGAGTCTGCAAAAAAGCTTTTTGAAGAAAATCTTTTCTATTCTAACGGCGAACCCGTTAAGGTAGTTATGGCAGATACTTGCATCGGACGTGTTCCCGAGGCTGCCGCTTGTGCCAATAAATTTAAAAAAGAGGGTGTTTCCATTACTCTTTCCGTAACGCCTTGCTGGTGCTACGGCTCCGAAACTATGGATATGGATTCCCACACGATCAAAGGTGTATGGGGCTTTAACGGTACCGAAAGACCCGGTGCGGTTTACCTTGCAGCTGTTCTTGCAGGTCATGCTCAGAAGGGCCTTCCCGCGTTCGGTATCTACGGTCACGAGGTTCAGGACAGAGATCAGGTTACACAGATGCCCGAGGACGTAAAGGAAAAACTCCTTCGTTTCGGCCGTGCCGCTGTTGCTGTTGCTACAATGAGAGGTAAGTCCTACCTCCAGATCGGTTCTCAGTGTATGGGTATTGCAGGCTCCATTATGGATCAGGCTATGCTTGAAGAATATTTCGGTATGAGAGTTGAATCCGTTGACGAGGTTGAGATCCTTCGCCGTATGGAAGAGGGCATCTACAACGAAGAAGAATACCAGAAGGCTCTTGCTTGGACAAAGGAACATTGCAAGGAAGGCCGCGATGATAACCCCGAAGAGGTTGAATTCCTCGGCGAGAAGGTTCGCATCAAGTTTACTCCCGAAGAAAAAGAAAAACAGTGGGAATTCACTGTAAAGATGTACTGCATTATCAAAGACCTTATGGCGGGCAACGAAAATCTTCCCGATGCTTTCGTTGAAGAAAAAGTTGGACACAACGCTATCGTAGGCGGCTTCCAGGGTCAGAGACAGTGGACAGACCATTGGCCCAACTGCGACTATCCCGAAGCGCTCCTTTCTTCTACGTTCGATTACGAAGGCGCTCGCGAACCCTATACTCTCGCTACAGAGAATGATATTCTCAATGGTATGAGTATGCTTATGATGCGCTTGCTTACACACCGCGCACAGATCTTTGCAGACGTTCGTACATATTGGTCCGGCGAAGCTACAGAGCGTGTAACGGGCTACAAGCTTGAAGGTAAGGCTGCTGAATCCAACGGTATCATCCACCTTCTTAACTCCGGTGCTGCTTGCCTTGATGCTTCCGGTGTTTGCACAGACGAAAACGGCAACGCTACAATGAAGAAGTGGTGGGAAGTTACAGAAGAAGACATCAAGAAGATGACGGACGCAACGGTTTGGTGCGAAGCAGGTCAGGATAACTTCCGCGGCGGCGGCTTCTCCAGCCACTATACAACAAAGGCGGAAATGCCCTGCACAATGATCCGTATGAACCTTGTTAAGGGTCTTGGCCCCGTTCTTCAGATCGCTGAAGGTTGGACGGTTAAGCTCCCCGATGAAGTTTCCGATACACTTATGGAACGCACAAACCCTACTTGGCCTTGCACTTGGTTCGCTCCTCGTTGCGACGGCAAAGAGGGAAGCCCCTTCAAGACAGCTTATGAAGTAATGCAGAACTGGGGCGCTAACCACGGCGCTATCTCCTACGGTCACATCGGCGCAGACCTCATCACTCTCTGCTCTATGCTCCGTATCCCCGTTTGTATGCACAACGTTCCCGAAGACGACATCTTCCGTCCCGCTGCTTGGAACGCATTCGGTATGGATAAAGAAGGTCAGGACTACAGAGCTTGCCAGACATACGGCCCTCTCTATAAATAATATAAGTATATGATGTAAAAATGCAACTCGAAAGAGTTGCATTTTTGCGTTGTTAAGCCTGTATCTTCTTGACAATGCTACGGCAGGCCGCCCTGCAAGCGCCTGCGGATTTGAAAGCACAATAAATTGAAAATTCATTGACAAACAATGCACGAAAGGATATAATAAACTTGCCAAACAAACTTAATAAAACGGAAAATAGAGAGTATTCTGCTTTTTTTGGATACTCTTTGTTGTCGTACGCTTTTTTTAGGCTAATAATACAATGATGAAATTTGATAAAAATGCAAATTCCAAACATTGTATTATTGAATACGACTTCGTATTCCCTAATTTCCGTGTGAGTTTGTTTGGCGACAATCGGGGTTTGCGTTTTTGGTGCGTCGGCTTCGGTTGGCGCACTTTTTATTTTTATCAAATTTTTGGAGGAATGAGAAAATGGCACTTATTAAATGTCCCGAATGCAACAAAGAAATCTCGGATAAAGCGGGCAGCTGCCCTAATTGCGGGTATCCTATTTCCAAGCTTATTAAAGGTGATACCGTTAGGATAAAAATGCCGAATAATGTTGTTGAAGGATTGTTGAGGTTGTTTTCTTCGAGAAAAGCGGAGGTAAAATCAAAAAACGGGAATGTTTTGTGGGAAGGGATGCACGGAGAAAATGCAAGATTTACAATTTCGGAACCCTCCGAAATCATAATAAACTTGGGCGGCTGGGCAAATGAGGTGACAGGAACGATATATCCCGGAAGAAAATATTCTTTGGTTCAAGATACGGGTGTGCATATGTTGGTTACATATCGCTTAACGGAAGCAGATTGTATAGATGCCGATTAAATTTGGAATAAAAGAAAAATAAGCAAAAGAGCCCGCGAGGGCTCTTTTGCTTTGCGAGAAGTTCTTTGCCTACTTTCTGCGAAAGAAAGTAGATTACCTTGCCTTTTTATACGCTTCGCTTCCGTCGAGGGCGGTGACGGGGGCATCGGGGCAAATGTCGTTGTAGGAGTTTGCCGCTTCCTCGCTGTCGGGGATGCGCGGCACAAATCCTGTGTAGTCTGTTACAGAAGCTACGGGGTTTTCAAACATAGCTTTTTCTGAAAGCTCCGATATATCGGGAATACGTTTTTCCTGTTTTTTCTTCATAAATTTATCACCTCTTTTCATTTATGAATATATTTTGAACGTTTTTAACTTTTTATGCCCGAACTTTGTTGACAAAACAAAAATTTTATTGTAAAATTATATAAATACTTGAATACCTATTCTGTTTAATCTGTAAAGGAGAGCTTATGGTAAACACAAATCCGAGCGAAAAATTTTACAAAGAAGGCTTGACTTTTGACGACGTCCTTCTTATTCCTGCAAAAAGTAACGTTGTACCCTCTGGTGTAAGCGTTGCTACACGCCTTACGAACAAGATCACACTTAACACCCCTGTTATTTCTGCGGCAATGGATACCGTTACAGAATCCGAAATGGCTATTGCTATGGCGCGCGAAGGCGGCATCGGTATCATTCACAAGAATATGCCTATCGAAATGCAGGCTGACGAAGTTGAAAAGGTTAAGAGAAGTGAAAATGGCGTTATAAGAAATCCTTTCTCTCTCCACCCCGAAAACAAAGTTTATGAAGCTGAAGAGCTTATGCATAAATACAAGATTTCCGGTGTTCCGATCGTTGATAACAACGGCTATCTTGTGGGTATTATTACAAACCGCGATATGCGTTTCCTTACAGGAATGGATATGCCCATCAGCGAAGTTATGACAAGAGAAGACCTTGTTACAGCTCCTGAAGGCACAACGCACGATGAAGCGCAGGAGATCCTTCGCCGCCGTAAAATAGAAAAACTTCCTATTATTGACAAAGAAGGTAAGCTTGCCGGTCTTATCACCATAAAAGATATTCAGAAAGCTTCCAAATACCCGAACTCCGCGAAGGATGCTCACGGCAGACTTCTTTGCGGTGCTTCCATCGGTGTAACGAAAGACGTTCTCGAAAGAGCAGGCGCTCTTATCGCGGCAGGTGTTGATGTTCTCGTTCTTGACTCTGCACACGGTCATGCACAGAGTATGCTCGACACACTTTATAAAGTTAAAAACGCATTCCCCGAATGTCAAATCATCGGTGGTAACGTAGCAACTGCAGCTGCTGCCGAAGATATGATCCTTGCAGGTGCTGATGCTGTTAAAGTTGGTATCGGACCTGGCTCTATCTGCACAACTCGTATTATCGCAGGTATCGGCGTTCCTCAGATCACGGCTGTTTATGATGCAGCGTGCGCTGCTGCTAAATACAATATTCCCGTCATTGCAGACGGCGGTATCAAATACAGCGGCGATATGGTAAAAGCTCTTGCAGCAGGCGCAAGCTCCATTATGCTTGGTTCATTGCTTGCGGGTTGCGAAGAAAGCCCCGGCGAAACGGAAATCTATATGGGCAGAAGCTTTAAGGTTTACCGCGGTATGGGTTCTCTTGCTGCTATGGAAAAAGGCTCTAAGGACAGATATTTCCAGCAGAACTCCGTAAAACTCGTTCCAGAAGGCGTTGAAGGCCGTGTTCCTTACAAGGGACCTGTTTCCGACACAGTATTCCAGCTTCTCGGCGGTATCCGCGCAGGTATGGGTTACTGCGGTTGCCAAACTATCGAAGAGCTTCAGGCAAAGGCTCAGTTCGTTCGCATTACAAACGCAGGTCTTCGTGAATCTCACCCCCACGATATCAGCATTACAAAAGAAGCTCCCAACTACAGCATCAGCAACAACGGCTAATAAAACACATAAAACGGCGATTTTTAATCGCCGTTTTGTTTTGGTTGAAAAAAATCTTTGTTTAAAAAACCCAAAAAAGTTTTAATTTTTTGTAAAAAATATCTTTTCTTTTTGAAAACTTTGTGGTATAATACAATGTCGTGTTAAAAAATAAGTATTCAACTAAAATAACGGTGTTAAAATCACCTACGAAAAAGCGAGGTAAATCCTTTGGTAAGAGAAGATTTGAGAAATATTGCTATTATTGCACACGTTGACCACGGTAAAACAACGCTTGTTGATGAAATGCTCAAGCAGGGTGGTATCTACCGCGAAAACCAAGCTGTTGAAGACAGAGTTATGGACTCTAACGCTATCGAACGTGAACGCGGTATCACTATTATGGCGAAAAATACCGCTATCCACTATAAAGGTGTTAAGATCAACGTAGTTGACACTCCCGGACACGCTGACTTCGGCGGTGAAGTTGAACGTATCCTCAAAATGGTAAACGGCGTTATCCTTCTTGTTGATGCGGCGGAAGGTCCTATGCCCCAGACGCGCTTCGTTCTTCAAAAAGCGCTCGACCTCAACCATCCCGTTATCGTTGTTGTTAATAAAATAGATAAGCCCGACGCGCGCCTTGATGAAGTTGGCGATGAAGTTCTTGAACTTCTTCTTGACCTCGGCGCGAGCGATGAGCAGTTTGATTCCCCCATTCTTTGGTGCTCCGGCAGAGCAGGAACAGCTTCCACATCTCCTGATGAACCCGGTGTTGACCTCCAACCTCTTTTTGATACTATTCTTGAATATATTCCCGCGCCCGAAGGCGACGACGAAGGCCCTCTTCAGATGCTTGTTTCTTCTATTGACTATAACGATTACGTCGGTAGAATCGGTATCGGCAGAATCGAACGCGGCGTGATGCGTCAGAATCAGGATGCTATGATTTCCAACTTCCACAATCAAAATCAAGCTCCTTCCAAGGTTAAGATCGTAAGCATAAGCCAGATAGACGGTCTTCGCCGTGTGCCCGTAACAGAAGCTAAAATGGGTGATATCGTTTGCTTCTCCGGCGCAGAAAATATTTCTATTGGTGATACGATTACAGATGTAAACGCTGTTGAACCTATTGAGTTTGTTAAAGTAGGCGAGCCCACAATGGAAATGACTTTCTCTGTAAATGACAGCCCTTTTGCAGGTCAGGACGGCAAGTTCGTTACAACGCGCCAGATTCGCGAACGTCTTTACAAAGAGCTTCTCAAGGATGTTTCTCTCCGTGTTGAAGATGGTGACACAACGGATTCCTTCATCGTTTCCGGCAGAGGCGAAATGCACCTTTCCATCCTCGTTGAAAATATGCGCCGCGAAGGTTACGAGCTTTGCGTAAGCACACCTCGCGTTCTTTATAAAGAAATAGACGGCGTTCTTTGCGAGCCTATCGAAAACGTTGAGATCGAAGTTCCTCAGGATTACTGCGGCGCTGTAATGGAAAAGCTCGGCGCTCGCAAAGGTGACCTTATCAATATGAATCCCCGCGGTACAAGTGACCGTATGCATATGCAGTTCCGCATACCCACGCGTTGCCTCTTCGGTTACAGAAGCGAATTTATGACGGATACTCGCGGTGAAGGTATTATAAACTCTGTATTTGATTGCTATGAGCCTTTTAAAGGCGAGGTTACTCGCAGATTTACAGGCTCTCTCGTTGCAAGTGAAGCAGGTGTTTCCACGTCCTACGGCGTATTCAATACTCAGGATAGAGGCACTATGTTTATCAGCAGCCAGTGTCCCGTATATGAGGGTATGATCGTTGGCGAAAACCCGAAAATGGGCGATATCGCCGTAAACGTATGCAAGGAAAAACACCTTACCGCAGTTCGCTCCACAGGTGCTGACGAAGCACTCCGCCTTGTTCCGGCAAGAATTATGAGCCTTGAAGAAGCTATCGAATTTATTGCTGACGATGAGCTTATTGAGGTAACTCCGAACAATATTCGTTTGCGCAAGAGAATACTCTCTACGGACCAGCGTTACAAACTTGCGGGCAAGCTCAAAAAAGAAGCTGCAAAATAAGAGGGAAGTATGGAAGAACGTTTTTCCAGAACAGCTCTTATTATCGGCGAAGACGGCGTGGAGAAGCTCCGCGCGTCCAGCGTTGCGATATTCGGCGTCGGCGGTGTAGGCTCTTTTGCTGCGGAAGCTGTTGCTCGTATGGGCGTTGGACATATAACTCTTATAGATAACGATACCGTTGCACCATCTAACCTTAACAGACAGCTCATTGCTCTCCATTCGACTCTTGGTAAAAACAAGGTCGATGCGGCAAAGGAAAGGATACTTGATATAGATCCGGAGGCTGACGTAGATGCAAGGGCGATGTTCTATCTTCCCGAAAATGCAGACGAGATAGACGTTTCGCGTTTCGACTGTATAGTTGATGCAATAGATACTGTGTCTGCAAAGATAGAGCTTATCGTTCGCGCAAGCAAGGCCGGCGTTCCCATTATCAGCTCTATGGGAACGGGGAACAAGCTGCACCCCGAGATGCTGGAGCTTACGGATATTTCAAAAACGAGCGTTTGCCCTCTTGCAAGGGTCATGAGAAGGGAACTAAAATCCCGAGGTATAAATCATCTTTCTGTTGTATATTCAAAGGAAGAACCGGTCAAACTTTATGAAGATGTCTTTTTGCCGAACGGGAAAAAGACGGTTGGAAGCATTTCGTTTGTTCCGTCCTGCGCTGGCTTGCTTATCGCAAGTAAGGTGCTTGAACTTCTGCTTGATAAATAACTTATATAAACGGCGAAGCGGATGTTTTCCTGTCTGCTTCGCTGTTTTTTTGACGATAAAATGAAAATAAAGTTGTTTTGCATAATTTGAACGGCTATTCAGGACAACTTTTTTATAAATTTCGCACGAAACAGTTGACTTTTTAACGCGTTTTTGGTATGATATAACCATAAATACAATAAATTTTTTTTCAGAAAGGCGAAAAAATTATGAAAAAAATTCTTTCTTTGCTTCTCGTTTGTATTTTCCTTTTGACAGCGTGCGTAGGTCTTGTTTCCTGCGGCGACGGTAATACTGACGATCCCACAGTAACAACAGATCCCCACGGTGAAAATCCTGACAACGGCGGCGACGAAGTTAGCAACTTCCCCCTTCCCGATGACTTGCTTGAAGGTCACACACCTACAGATACAAAGTACTTCAAGTTTAAAGTAGTTGATGAAGAAAAAGGCACTGCTAAGATTTCCGGTTTCTATACAGATATTCCCGCTGATGTTGTACTTCCTATCGAAGTTGAAATGAACGGCAAAAAATACAAAATAACAGAACTCGGCGACTCTGCTCTTGCTCAGGCTGCTGTTGAAACCGTTTATATTCCTTACTCCGTTACAAAGATGGGTAAATATGTATTCTCCGGTTGTCCCAACCTCACGAGAGTATCTATCCCCACAACTATTACAAAGATCAATGACGGTACGTTCGCTAACTGCACAGATCTTGCAACTGTTGATTTCATTCCCACAAGCGTTACTTCCATTGGTGAAAGAGCGTTTGAAGGCTGCAAGGCTAATTCCATAACAATTCCCGACTCTGTAAAGAAGATAGGTGCATACGCTTTTCTTGATTGCGCATATATCGATACAGTTACAATTCCTGCAAATATTACAGAAATCCCCGACGATTGCTTCAACGGCTGCCAGTACCTCAACAATGTAGTTCTTCCTGATACAGTTAAATCCATCGGCAAGAACGCATTCAAGGGTTGCAAACGTATGACAAATTTTACAATGGGTAACGGTGTTGAAATAATCGGTGATTCCGCTTTCGCAGATTGCTCCAATATGACAAAATTCGCTCTTACAGACTCTGTTAAGTCTATCGGTACTCTCGTATTCGACGGTTGCAGAAAGATTAAAGATTTCAGAATGTCTGCTAACGCAGAACTCACTATTGCTGAAAAGATGTTCGGTGCTGATACTTCCAAGTACAAACTCGCCAACATCTACTGCGCTCCCGGTTCCGCTGCTGAAACTTGGTGCAAAGACAACGGCTTGGGTGACAAAGTTAAGGACCTTGCAACATATGCAGGCTAATAATTGAAAAACAAAAACTTCCCGTGAATGTGACGTACTCTTAAGGACAGTTTTTGAAATTTAATAGAATACGTTACCTACCGACAGGAGGACAGAGAATGTTTTGCGTTCTCTGTCCTCTTTGCTTATCTAACGGGAGGTAGAGAGAGCCTCCCTTTACACAAGGGAGCCTTTTCTTTAACCGTTACTTCGCTTATCAATTTTCCTGACAAGTACAGCATTTGTGTCCACAAATGCAAAAATACGGCATACCTCTTTCGAGATATACCGTATTTTTGAAAACTGTCCTTTTGGGGACAACCCTAAAACGGGAAGTTTTTTCTTTTATGAATAAATTCAATTTAATTTTGAAAGAATAATCAAAAGCAAGCCTTCGGAAAAGGATATTTCCGCTTCCTTTGAAATTATGGAGTTGCTGATACCTAAAGGGAAGAAGCTTGTTATGGAGGCACCTTGAACGGGATATTTTACACCGTCAAGGGAAAGACCGTTTACATTTTCTCCATACGAGAAGACCGAAAGGGAGAATCCTTTTTTATTAGGAAGATGCAATCTTCCGGGAATCATTATAAAGGCTTCGTTATCTCCGTCGGATATTCGGATATCAAGACCGTTTTTGACACCGTAAGCAAGCGACTGTATATTTGCGTACGTGTGATCAAGCCTTCCTGAAAGTCCGCCTACTACAGCTATTTGAGAGTATCCGCGCCGTGCGGCTTCTTTTATTGCAAGCATTGTATCCGTATCATCTTTTTCTATCGGAAATTTTATAACGTCAACACCTTCTGGAAACGGTACGGGTGAACCCGTGTCGAAATCCCCGATGATAAGGTCGATCTTGATGTTTTCTTTTTTAGCTTTAACAAAAGACGTGTCTGCGCAGATAACAAAGTCACCTTGTTCTATTGCTACAGCGTCTTTGATCTTACTTTTGAGGCAGGGTGTAATGATTATTGCTTTCATAATTTATTCTTTCTGAAAAATGTTTATTCCGGCTTCTTGAGAAGAGAACGGCGAACGATGAGAAGACAGACCACTACGACCGCAATAACAGCGTTCATTACTATAAGCTCTACCCAATCTACGTTTACTATACCCGTGATGTCAAATTCGCCGGAGCCGGCATCCTGAAGCTGTTCAAATATCTTTGCAACGTCATAAACTATAGCCGCGCAGGAAAGAAGACCGGCAACGGGCGCGATCCAGGATACGTTGGAGGGAACTTCTTGCTTAACAAGTCTTGTGGGCATTGCCGCGCGAAAATCAACTGCGGAGCCGACATAGAGTGCGACTATAACGAGGATTATCGTTTCGGGTATCATATATGTTGCGTTATAAATAAAGGAATAGGAAAGAGCTGCTTCCGTAGGAATGGAAAGCCCTGCCCAAACCGTAGCGCCGGAAATAACGTGGCAGGCGTAACGGATAAGGCAGATAAGTGCGCAGCCAAGGCAAAGTGCAACCGGCTGATTTTTAATGACCTTGCGGAAAACGCCTGCAAGACCCGTTGCCATAAAAGCAACGATATAGTCAAGAACGATTATTGCAAGGATGCTCTGCCAGGTCGTAAAGTAAGAGAGCGTGGAAAGTCCTATAAGCTGTTGGATGACAGCGTGTACCGTACCCGCGAGAAGTCCGACCTTTGCCCCGTAACGATATGCGATTATCGCAATGGGAAGCGCGGATGCGATTGTTACGGAACCGCCATACGGCATATCCGCAAGTTTGATGATGCTCAAAACCGTTGCAAGCGCGATCATTATGGCACTTTCGGTGAGAGCTTTTGCTGTGATTCTGTTTTTCACTTTGAAAAACCTCCTGTAAATATAAAAATTACCGCAGCGAAATATGACACGTGCGGTAATTATATAAAACAGAATTTCTTTGCAAAAATACAATACGATAACAAAGAAAAGATCTTTTATAATCTCCCTACGCCGGCATTATCCGTTTCAGGTTAAGGGTCCCGGAAACACATTCCGATCTCAGCCGATCCGATTATCAGCACCCCTGACTATTAAGTTGCGGTTGTCTTAATAATAATATGAAAAGCGAATTTTGTCAATAGGGAAGATCAAATTTGTTTTTTGATGGTATTTCATATTCTTTTTGTGATGCGTTCCAAAACAGCGATTTTTGGCAGACGGTTTGCTAAAGTGATGAAATTCACAATTTCTTAACAAAAAAATCTGCAAAAACTATTGACAAAAAGGCAACTTAGTGGTAAATTTTTAGTATAAGTTAGCACTTGAATGTTTTGAGTGCTAAAATCAAGCGAAGGTGATGAAATGTCGGGAGAACTTGTTTACGGAGGCCCTCTCAGTGAAAGAAAAAAGAGAATATTGCGCTCCATAATCGAAGCTCATATCGAAATGGGCGAGCCGATTGGTTCGAAGTACCTTGTCGCTTCCGCGCAGATACCGTTTTCCTCTGCAACCATAAGAAATGAAATGGCAGAACTTGAGGAAATGGGCTATCTTGAACAGCCGCATACCTCTGCGGGGCGAATACCTACAAAGTTGGGTTACCGATTCTACGTTGATTCGCTTATGGAAAATTATAAGCTCACCGCAGCGGAGATAGTTACGCTCAATAATATGATTCAAAGCAAGATAGGCGAACTTGATACAATGATACAGACCGCCTCCAAGCTTGTGGCAAATCTTACAAATTACACTTCCGTTGCGATAAAAGCAAGCGAAACAGAGACGGTGCGTGCTTTCTCATATATGATACTTGATGAACACAAGTTTCTGATGGTTATGCAAATGAACAACGAAAGCATAAAGACAAAAAAGGTAAGTGCTGATTGTATGCTTGACCACAGCGGTATGGAAGCTCTTGTTTCTTTGTTCAACAAATATTGTGTAAACGTGGTGCCGGATGATATTCCATATTCCACGATACTTAAAATGGAGAGCGCTATGGGCGAGCGTGCAAGCCTTGTAAACCCTGCATTCAAAGCATTTTACGAGTCTGTTGCTTCACCTTCCGCGTCCAATGTTAAATTCGAAGGCGTTAACAAGCTTTTGGAGTATCCGGAATTTTCAAATGTAGAACAGCTCAAACGAGTATTCTCTATGATAGAAAACAAGGACGATTTTTTGGATATGCTTTCGCGTTCCGACAGCGACAAAATAAACGTATTCATCGGCGACGAAAGAGAGAGCAGGTTTGCTTCCAATTCCGCTTTTATTTTCCGACCGCTTACTGTTGACGGTAAGGTTATAGGTGCAATAGGCGTCTTTGGCCCAAGCAGAATGGACTACTCCAAGGTAATTTCAACGGTGGAATACCTCTCTCAGAAAATAACAGGTATAATAGAAGGAAAGGCTCTTCCCGAAAGTGATGATAAAAGATAAAGCCTTTTCTTATAAGATAAATTTTTGAAAGGAGACGTATGATGGACGAAAAACGTACGGACGTTCCCGAAACGGAACTCGAAAAAGAAGAAGCGGTTTCCCTCGAAGAACCCAAAAAAGAAAAGAAATCAAAAGCCGCAGATGAAGCGAAAAAGCTTCCCGAAGAGCTTGAAAAAGCAAAAGAAGAGCTCGAAGAAATGAAGCGAAAATATCTCGTTATGCTTGCGGAATATGATAACTTCCGAAAAAGAGCGCAGAAAGAGCGTGAGGGCGCTTACAGCGATGCTTACGCGGATGCAATAACGGCTCTTCTTCCCGTGTTTGACAATATTGAGCGTGCGAATACTTTTACGGGAACAGATGGTATCGCGGAAGGGCTTAATATGATAATCAATCAGTTCAAGGGCTCGCTTGCAGGGCTTGGAATTGAATCTTTCGGCGAAGTCGGCGAAGATTTTGACCCCAACTTCCATAATGCAATTATGCAGACAGAGGATGAAAGCCTTGGCGAAAACGTTATCGCAGAAGTATTCCAAAAGGGATATAAGCGCGGAGACAAGATAATCCGTTTTGCAATGGTAAAGGTTGCAAACTGCGGCTAAATCAAATATTACAGAATTTATTATCAAAAACAAACATAAACATATAAAAATATTTTAGAAATTATTCATTTTACGGAGGATATATATTATGGGAAAAATTATTGGTATTGACCTTGGTACAACTAACTCTTGCGTAGCGGTTTTTGAAGGCGGCGAACCTTCCGTTATCACAAACCCCGAAGGCGCGAGAACAACACCGTCGGTTGTTGCATTCAACAAAGCCGGCGAAAGACTTGTTGGTCAGGTTGCAAAAAGACAGGCGATCACAAACCCCACAAAACAATTATGAGTATCAAACGCCATATGGGTTCCGACTATAAGGTGGATATCGATGGCAAAAACTACACACCCCAGGAAATTTCCGCTATGATACTTCAGAAACTTAAAGCTGACGCGGAAGCATACCTCGGAACAAGCGTAACACAGGCTGTTATCACGGTTCCCGCATACTTCTCCGACTCTCAGCGTCAGGCTACAAAGGACGCAGGTAAGATCGCAGGTCTTGAAGTTATGCGTATCATCAACGAACCTACAGCGGCGGCTCTTGCTTACGGTGTTGATAAAGACAAAGTTGACCAGAAGGTTATGATCTTCGATCTTGGCGGCGGTACGTTCGATGTTTCCATCCTTGAAATTTCCGATGGCGTATTTGAAGTTCTTGCTACAAACGGTAATACAAAGCTCGGCGGCGATGACTTTGACGAGAGAATCATTCAGTGGATCGCAGACAAATTCCAGAGAGAAGAAGGCATCGACCTTCGCAAAGATAAATCTGCGCTTCAGAGACTTAAAGAAGCAGCCGAAAAAGCAAAGATCGAGCTTTCCGGTATGACTAGCGCAAACATCAATCTTCCTTTCATCACAGCGGACGCAACAGGTCCCAAGCACTTCGATGCAATGCTTACACGCGCTGAATTCGATAAGATCACGGCTGACCTTGTTGCCGCAACAATCGAACCTTGCAAGAAAGCTCTTTCCGATGCAGGTCTCTCTGTTTCTCAGATCGATAAAGTTCTTCTTGTCGGCGGTTCCACAAGAATTCCCGCAGTTCAGGATACAGTTAAGAAATTTATCGGCAAAGATCCCTTCAAGGGCATCAACCCCGATGAATGCGTTGCTATCGGTGCGGCTATCCAGGGCGGTGTACTTGGCGGCGAAGTTAAGGACCTCCTCCTTCTCGACGTAACGCCTCTTTCTCTCGGTATCGAAACACTCGGTGGTATCTGCACAAAGATCATCGAAAGAAATACAACTATCCCCGTTAAGAAATCTCAGGTATTCTCTACAGCGGCAGACAACCAGACATCCGTTGACATTCACGTTCTTCAGGGCGAACGTGACCTTGCAAGCGCGAATACAACGCTCGGCAGATTTTCTCTTGATGGTATTCCTGCTGCTCGCAAGGGTGTTCCTCAGATCGAAGTTACATTCGATATTGACGCAAACGGTATCGTAAATGTTACTGCGAAAGATCTTGGTACAGGCAAGGAACAGCACGTTACAATTACTTCTTCCACAAATATGAGCAAGGAAGACATCGACCGCGCTGTTAAAGATGCAGAAAAATATGCAGACGAAGATAAGAAAGTAAAAGAAGCGGTTGACACAAAGAACGAAGCGGAAGCTCTTCTTTATCAGAGCGAAAAGACTCTCGAAGAAGCAGGCGATAAGATAAGTGCAGAGGATAAAGCAACAGCACAGGCTGAAGCAGATAAGCTCCGCGAAGCTCTCAAGACAAATGATACTGAAAGCATCAAAGCGGCTATCGAATCCTTTAAGAAAGCTTTCTATGCCATTGCTGAAAAGCTTTACCAGGCAAGCGCGGCACAGGGCGGCGCTGCAGGCGCAGGCACACAGAATGAAGACGGCAGCTTCAATGCCGACTTCACAGAAAAACAGTAATTAAACATCAATATACTCAAGGGCGGGTGAATTTCTCCCGCCCTTTGAGGAGTTATAGGACGGAGAAGATTTTATGAAAGACTGTTATGAGGTTCTCGGGGTAGAGAAGAGCGCGACGGATGCGGAGATAAAATCCGCTTACAGAAAGCTTGCAAAAAAATACCACCCCGATATGAATCCCGGTGACAAAGAGGCGGAAGAAAAATTTAAAGAAGTAAATGATGCATATGCCATTCTTTCCGACCCTGAAAAACGCAAAAAGTTTGATACTTACGGTGCGGCTGCATTTGAAAACGGCGGCATGGGCGGCGGATACGGCGGCTTTGGCAGTATGGATTTCGACATCAGCGATATATTCGGAAGCTTCGGTGATATATTTGGCGGTGGCTTCGGCGGTGGCGGCAGAAGCTCGAGAAAGAACGGCCCCGTTCGCGGCGACGACCTTTTGCAAAGGGTATTTATTTCTTTTGAGGAAGCCGCTTTCGGCTGTAAAAAAGATGTAAAATATACGCGCGTTTGCAAATGCCAGGATTGTAGTGGCTCCGGTGCAGCACCGGGCACGTCCCCGGTTACTTGTTCCAAGTGCGGCGGCACGGGCCAAATAAACGTTCAACAAAGAACTCCTTTCGGTGTTATGCAGACAACTCGTGCGTGCGATGCGTGCGGCGGCGCGGGTCAGACGATTCCCTCGCCTTGTAAATCTTGCCGCGGAACGGGTCTTCGCAACGTATCCAAGGAACTTGAGGTAAATATTCCTGCAGGTATCGATCACGGACAGCGCATAACGCTTCGCGGTATGGGCAACGAGGGTATGCGCGGCGGTCCTGCAGGCGACCTTTATATTTCCGTAAACGTAAGACCTCACGCTGTTTTTGAACGTGACGGATTTGATATATACTGCGAGATACCGATAACATTTACGGATGCGGCACTTGGCGCTCAAATATCCGTTCCCACGCTTGAGGGTAAAGCATCCTACGATATTCCGGAGGGAACGCAGTCCGGCACGACGTTTACGATGAAGGGAAAAGGTATTCCCAATATCAACGGACGCGGCAGAGGCGATCTCATATTCAAGGTTATGGTGGAAGTGCCCAAGAGTCTTAACGATGCACAAAAGGATGCGCTTCGCAAATTTGCGGATCTTTGCGGTAAATCAAATTATTCCAAAAAAGAAAAATTCTTTTCAAAAATTTTCGGAAAGGACTCGAAATAAATGAAGTGGAACCAGCTTAAAGTAAACTGCGATACAGCGAAGCTCGAAACCGTTGCGGCGATTATGTCTATGCTTGACGAAGGTCTTATGATCGATGATTACAGCGACGCTATGGAGGGAGCCAACAAGGTTTACGGCGAACTCGTGGACGAATCCATCCTTAATGCGGATAAGACCCGTGCAGCCGTGAGCATATTCGTTGAAGAAAGCATTAATCTTGAGGGGCATATAGAGTTTATAAACTCCCATCTTTCCTCCCTTTCCGGAAAATATGATATAGAGATAATCACATCCGATGAGGATGATTGGCGCAACGCTTGGAGAAAGTATTATAAGCCTACCCGTATAGGCAAAAATCTTGTTATCGTTCCCGACGGAGACGATTACGAGGGCAGAGAGGGCGATATTCGCATCGATCTTGAACCGGGTCTTGCTTTCGGCACGGGTACGCACGAAACGACAAGACTTTGTGCGGCGTTCCTTGAAGAATACGTAAAAGAGGGCGACTATATGCTCGACGTTGGCGCGGGAAGCGGCATCCTTGCCATTTGCGCGTCTAAGCTTGGCGCTTCCTTCTGCGCGGCTTGCGACATAGACCCCATTGCCGTTCGCACGGAAAAAGAAAATGCGCTCCTCAACGGATGTGAAAATATAGATTGCTTTGTTTCCGACCTTCTTTCCGACGTTACACTTAAGGATGGCAGAGCATACGATATCGTTACGGCAAACATCGTCGCTGATATAATTATAAAAATGTCACACGAAATAGGTGCTTTCGTAAAGGACGGCGGTATCGTTATAACATCCGGCGTTATACGCGAAAGGGAAACGGAAGTTGACGCGGCAATGACACAGGGCGGTTTTAAAAAGATAAATGTGAAGTACGACGGCGGCTGGTGCGCAGGAGTATTTAAAAAATCGTAAAAAAAATACTAAAATATTTCACAAATCTTTGACAAATTGTTATGAATGTTGTATAATATAATATAGACTAACAGCGGGAGATATATTTTAATATATTATCCCGCTGAACTTTGCTGAAAAATAATATTTATAAGAACAATTTGAAGAGGGCATATGAAGGAAAAGAACAGGAAAAATCACGTTCAACACGTTGAAAAAAATAAAAAAGATGACATTGCGCTTTATCGTATAATACTTTTGCTTCTTGAGGGAATGATAGGATTCCCTCTTATCGGCTTGCTCGGAAATCTCCCTAATGGGGCAGCGGTTTACCTTTGTGTTATCGGTTGCCTTATTTTTGCGGCAGGTATATTTGTTCCTATACTTTTTAGCTCGGTTCTTAAAAGGGATGAAAGCGGAAAACTCATCACTTCGCGCAGCATAGGTGTATTTTTGTCTGTTATCGGCTCGGTCTTGGCGTTCTATCCTTTCCTTTACGAAGCTTCCGATAAATTGCAGGTAGCTTTTATTATGGTGATCCTGCTCGGCTGCGTATATAATCTCTATACTCGCGGATTTTTTGATGTTGCCGTTGCTATCTGTGCAGGTATCGTTTTGATCTATTTTATCAATAACGCGCCGTTTACTTATTTGGAACTTTTCCTTAAATATTTCTGTAAAGTAGCTGTATTTCCGATAGCTGCCGCAGGCATAGTGTTTGCTGTGCTAAGGCTCACCGGCGTTAAAAGTATTGGCAATTTCTCCTGTTTGCTTCCCGAAAGCAGGTTTTATTCCGCAATTTCTTTGATAGCTTGGGTGTCCGTTGCTCTTTGCGCTATGCTTATTATGCTGTTTTCTGCCCTTTACGCGTTCATTTTGGCGTATTTTATCGTACTTTTTATAGTACTTGGTATAATATGCACGATAAAATTATTATAATTTTATATATTTTTACAAAGAAACTATTGAAATTTTACAAAATTTGAGTTAGAATATATGTCAGATATATAAAAAAAGCTTATTGCTTCGTAAAAAGATGAAAGGGGCAAAAAATAAATGTCAGGAAGACTTTTTCAGGGTGTTATACACCAGATGAAAGATACTATTGAACGCACTATAGGCGTTATCGATGAAAACGGCGCCGTTATAGCTTGCAGTGATCTTATGAAGATCGGCGAAACAAGACAAGCCGTTAAGGAAGAACTCATATATTCTGCGGAGTCTGTAGTCTATTCGGGCTATACATACCGTCCTATGGCAACCGATTCTCATCCCGAATATATCGTATTTGTTGAAGGCGAGGATCTTATGGCAGATAAATTCGCCGCAATACTTGCAATCTCATTCAACAATATTAAAAGTTTTCACGATGATAAATACGATAAAACTTCATTTATAAAAAATATTCTTTTGGATAACATACTTCCCAGCGATATATATGTAAAGAGCAAGGAACTCCATTTTGCATCCGACGTTACGCGCGTGGTTTTCCTTCTTAAATTTAATAACAGCGGGGAATCTTCTCCTTACGACATAATCCTTAATATGTTCCCGAACACAAACCAGGATTACGTTATCAGTATGGGCGAAAACGACGTTGTTCTCGTGCGTGAGCTTAAACCCACAACGGTTGATCTTCACGAAACAGAAAAGATAGCTAAAACTATTGCGGATACCATTGCTTCCGATTTCTTTATAAAAGTATCTATCGGTATCGGCACTCCCGTTGCAAACATAAAAGATGTTTCCCGTTCTTACAGAGAAGCGCAGGCGGCTCTTGAAGTAGGCAGAGTTTTTGATACGGATAAGAATATTATAAGCTACGAAAACCTCGGTATCGGCAGACTTATATATCAGCTTCCCACAACTCTTTGCGAAATGTTCCTCAACGAAGTTTTCCAGAAGGGTTCTCTCGATACTCTCGACCGAGAAACGCTTCTTACAATTCAGTGCTTCTTTGAAAACAACCTTAACGTTTCCGAAACATCCAGAAAAATGTTTGTTCACAGAAATACTCTTGTTTACAGACTTGACAAGATCAAAAAGCTTACGGGTCTTGACCTTCGTGAGTTTGAAAATGCCATCACTTTCAAAGTGGCTCTTATGGTCAAGAGTTATCTTTCCTATAAACCCAACAGATATTGATATTCACAAATTAAAGATAACACAAGCGACCCCGCTGTATAATATATTCTACGGCAGGTTCGCTTTCTGTATATAATAAATATTTTGAGGCTTTTATGGATATAAACGAAAACGGCACTGCAAACGTGCCAATGGGTAACGATCTGCAATCCGAGTCCAAAACGACAAAATATAAAAAGAAAAAAATTCCGCGCAAGATCTCTTTGGAAACCGCTATTGTCTTGATACTTTTTGCGGTGCTGTTTACCTTTCAAACAACGTATGTTACGCTTACGGCAAAGTATAAACTCGAGCTTAATGAAGCAAAAAACAATGTTTCCGAGCTGAGTATGATCCTTGAAGCATATGAGCTTTTTAAGGAAAACTGTATATACGATATAGATAACGAAAATCTTTTTAAGTATATGATGTACTCGTTTTCTGCGGAAGATAAATATTCCTCCTACCTTACTTATGAGGAATTTCTTGATATGTATTACGAAAGCGTAGGAAATGCAAGCGGCATCGGTATATATATAAATGAGATAAAAGAAGGACTGTTTGTTTCTCACGTTATGGCGGATTCACCTGCATATAATGCCGGTATTTTGGCGGGCGATATAATCGTTGCGGTAAAAGGACAACGTATTTCCGAGGTCGGATATGATGAAGCGGTTAATCTTACTGCCGGCAATATCGGGGATCAGATAGATTTGACTATCAACCGTGATGGCGCAGAGCTTGAAATAACCGTTACTCTCGGGGAATATACCCCCGAAACTGTGATGTATTCCGTAATTGAGGAAAATGGGGCAAAAATAGGCAACATAAAAATACTTCAGTTTGATATGATAACTGTTTCGCAGTTTAAAAATGCTGTGGAACATTTGCGCGCACAGGGTTGCGAAAAGCTTATTTTCGATGTGCGCGATAATCCGGGCGGTGAACTCGATTCCATTGTGGATATATTGGACTATCTTCTCCCCGAAGGACCTATCGTTCGTATATTGGATGCGGATAAGACCGAAACGGAAAGATATACTTCCGATAAAAACGAGATAGATATGCCTATGGCGGTTCTAGCAAATAAAAATACCGCTTCCGCGGCAGAACTTTTTACATCCGCTCTTCGCGATTATGAAAAAGCGGTGATAATCGGTGAAAAAACTTACGGCAAGGGCTGCGGTCAAGCGGCATACCGTCTTTCTTCAGGTGGCTATGTATGGATAACCTCGTTCTACTATAATCCGCCTTTCGGTGACAATTATGATGGAGAGGGAATATATCCTAATATAGAAGTTTCGCTTCCCGAAGAATATAAAAATACACATCTTTTCTTAGTACCTTACGAAAGTGACACGCAGCTTCGCGCGGCGGTTGCTTATCTTACAAAATAAATACGATCAAGGAGAATTTCATAATTATGGCAAAGCAAATAACAGCAGTTACTCAAGCAGGATTTCAGAAACTTAAAGAAGAACTTGATTTTTTGAAAAATGTAAAACGCCGCGAGGCAGCTGAAGCGGTTGGTGTTGCGCGTTCTTACGGCGACCTTTCCGAAAACAGCGAATATGATGAAGCTAAAAATGAGCAAGCTAAAGTTGAAGCGCAGATCGCTGAACTTGAAGAAACACTTGCTCATATCAAAATAGTAAACCATGAAGAGATCAATGCGAATATCGCTAACATAGGCCTTACAGTAAAGGTTCTTTACATTGATGACGAAGACGAAGTTGAATACAGCCTCGTTGGTTCCCGCGAAGTAAACGTTCTTGAAAATAAGATTTCCGATCAGTCCCCCATAGGTAAGGCTATTATGGGTACAAAAGCAGGCGATATCATTACAGTTGAAATTCCTTCCGGTCCTATCAAGCTCAAAATACTTGAAGTTAAAAAGACGGAAAATAACTGAACTTAACGACCAAGATAAAATTTTAGGAGAATTCAAATGACAGACGCAGTAAATAACGTAACCGAAGAAATGACCGAAGAAAAGCTCAGCGAAATATTGCAGATCCGCCGCGATAAGCTTTCCGCCCTCAAAGAAGCAGGCAAGGACCCCTTCGAGATCGTAAAATATGACGTGACGGCAAACTCCGCTGAAATTTTTGCAAACTTTGAAGAGATGGAAGGCAAAGAAGTTTCCGTTGCGGGCCGTATGATGAGCCGCAGAATTATGGGTAAAGCTTCCTTTGCTCACATTGCAGATGCTACAGGCAAGATCCAGGCATATGTAAAACGCGATGAAGTTGGAACAGATGATTACACTGATTTCAAAAAATGGGATATCGGCGACATTATCGGTATCACAGGCGTTGTATTCAAAACACAGACGGGTGAAACTTCAATCCACGCTCATTCCATAAAGCTTCTTGCAAAATCTTTGCTTCCTCTTCCCGAAAAATTCCACGGTCTTAAAGATACAGACCTTCGTTACCGTCAGCGCTACGTTGACCTCATTGTAAATCCCGACGTTCGCGATACTTTCGTAAAACGCTCCATGATCCTCAAGGAGGTTCGCGCTTATCTTGACGGCAAAGGCTTCCTCGAAGTTGATACACCAATCCTTCTTCCTATAGAGATCGGTGCTTCTGCGCGCTCTTTCAAGACACACCATAATACTCTTGATATGGATATGTACCTCCGCATCGAAACGGAGCTTTACCTCAAGCGTCTTATCGTTGGCGGTATGGACAGAGTTTATGAGGTTGGCCGTATTTTCCGTAACGAAGGTATGGATACAAAGCATAACCCTGAATTTACAACTGTTGAGCTTTACCAGGCGTTCACGGATTACCATGGTATGATGGACCTTGTTGAGGAGCTTTACAAAACTCTTGCAGAAAAGGTTTGCGGATCTCTCACAATCACATATCAGGGGAAAGAGATCAATATGGGTAACTGGGAAAGACTTACGATGGTTGAAGCTGTTAAGAAGTATTCCGGCTGCGATTACAACGATTGGACAACGGACGAAGATGCTCGCGCTTGCGCTAAAGCTATGCACGTTGAAGTTCCCGAAAATGCAACAAAGGGAACAGTTCTTGCCGAATTCTTCGATGCTTTCGTAGAAGAAAAGCTTATTCAGCCTACATTTATCTATGACTATCCCGTTGAAAACAGTCCCCTTGCAAAACGCAGACCCGGTAACCCCGCGTTCACGGAAAGATTTGAATATTTCATCAACGCTACGGAATTCGGCAATGCGTTCAGCGAGCTTAACGATCCTATCGACCAGAAGGAACGTTTTGAAAAACAAGTTGCTGCAAAGAAAGCGGAAGACCCGAACAGCAAGGCTGAAGTTGACTACGACTACATCACGGCTCTTGAATACGGTATGCCCCCCACGGGCGGCCTCGGATTTGGTATTGACCGTCTTGTAATGCTCCTTACAGACTCCGCCTCCATCCGCGACGTACTCTTGTTCCCCACAATGAAACCGATCGATTGATAAAACACAATCTATAGTGATATATATTTTGAAAGCACTATAAAATGTTTATTTTGTAAAATCAATTATTGATTTACTAAAAAATTACCAAAAATGACCCAAGGTATCGAAAGATTCCTTGGGTCGTTTGGTAATAGATAAACCGGAAACTTTTTTCTAAATTCAACAAAATCGTTGACAAGAAAGCGCAAATGGATTATCATATATATGTAAGATTTTTGACTTGATATAACTACATTGGAGGCGGAAGAGATTCCGCCTTTTTGTAAATATCCGTATTGAAAAAGAGGGAAGAATATGAAAGTAAAAAAGTGGCTTGAAAATTTTTGGTATCACTATAAATGGCCGTTGATAATAGGTGTGTTTTTTGCGGTGATCGCTGCTGTTTGCATTTCACAAATGGTTACAAAAGAAAGTTACGATATGTACATAAGATACGTTGGAGATAATACTATAACCAAGGAAACATATCAAGACATAAAAAGCTCCTTTGAAAGAACAAAAATGGATTCAAACGGCGATAAAGAAACGAATGTTGCGTTTGAACAGGTAGTGTATATTTCCGACCCTGAAAATGTTCTTATCAACGAGATGAATTCTCTTGCCAAGGAGACACTTTCCGCGCTTGTGGCACAGCCTTATTATATATATCTGATGGATACTGCGGCATATGAGGTATATGCGGATTACGGTGCGTTTGAGGAGCTTGATAAAATTTTCGATACCGATATGTCATCCATAGCATATGATGATTGTGCCGTATATTTTAATCAGACTGAATTTTGCAAAAATAATCCCGGTATGGAATGGGTGGACGATGACGTTATTATGGTTCTTAAAGTTGCGCCATATAAATTATCCACCAAACCCACAAAAAATGCAGAAGAAGTGGAATCTTTTGAGTTCCATAGAGAGCTATTTAAGCTTATGATCGAGGGATAAAAAATCTTGAAAAAAATCTAAAAAAATGGAATTTTACTATTGACAAAACGAAAGCTTTGTGGTATTATAATTAGGCACTTGAAGAGAGTGACCTTGCGGGTGTAGTTCAGTGGTAGAACACCAGCCTTCCAAGCTGGTTATGTGGGTTCGATTCCCATCATCCGCTCCATTTTGTGCCTTTAGCTCAGCTGGATAGAGCAACTGCCTTCTAAGCAGTAGGTCGAGGGTTCGAATCCCCCAAGGCACGCCATATGGTGGGTATGGCTCAGTTGGTTAGAGCGCCAGGTTGTGGCCCTGGAGGCCGTCGGTTCGAGTCCGATTATCCACCCCATATGTGAAAGACCGAGGAATTTTTCCTCGGTCTTTTGTTGTATAACGAAAACCACCAGCAGTGCCGGTGGTTACAAAAAGCTTTAGCTTTGCACAGTTCCCGCCGCAGCGGAGGCTCCTTTGTGCAAAGGGAGCTGTCAGCGAAGCTGACTGAGGGATTGTGCTCGTGTAAAAGAACGATAAAACAATCCTTCCGT
>JAGATA010000008.1 GCA_017621475.1 Clostridia bacterium | reverse complement strand
GGTCTGTGGTTGGAGCCTTTCGTAAACCGTCTATCCGGTAGGAGGTGAAAACCAATCCACAGCACCATTTACAGTGTAGCATATTGTCCTTGGAGAGGTACACTAAAAACTACTACTTTATTATACGAGGAGGATAACCTATGGGACAACAGTTTATGCGAGTAGAAGAAATCGCTGAAATCCTCGACGTTTCAACCTCTTATGCCTACAAGGTAATACGGGAACTGAACGAGGAATTGAAGCGCAAAGGGTTTATAACCATCTCAGGAAGAATCAATCGAGAATACTTTAACGAAAGGCTGTACGAAGCCAGAAAGGAGAATAAGAATGCCTGTTTATAAGAATGAAGATAACGGCACTTGGTATGTTTTAACCCGATACTTGGATTGGAAAGGCGAACGCAAGCAAAAATGTAAGCGTGGCTTTGAAACCAAGCGTGAAGCCCAAGAGTGGGAACGAATATTCCAACAGCAGAGTGCTGCCGATATGGATATGAACTTCGCCGCCTTTGTGGAGCTTTATATCAAGGATATGAAACCCCGCTTAAAGGAAAATACTTGGCTGACAAAAAAGCATATCATTGAAACTAAGATTTTACCCTATTTTGAAAAGAAAAACGTAAGCGAGATCACAACGAAGGATGTAATCGCTTGGCAGAACGAATTGCTTGCTTTTCGTGATGAAAAGAAAAAACCGTACTCACAGACCTATCTCAAAACCGTCCACAATCAACTTAGTGCCATTTTTAACCACGCTGTCAGACACTATGACCTCCGCTCCAACCCCGCCGCAAAAGCCGGGAATATGGGCACAGAAGAGCGCAAGGAAATGAAGTTTTGGACAAAAGACGAGTATAAGAAGTTTGCCGATGAAATGATGGATAAGCCCGTTTCCTTTTATGCGTTTGAAATGCTGTATTGGTGCGGAATCCGTGAGGGAGAACTACTCGCTCTGACTGCGGGGGACTTCGACTTTGAAAAATGTACGGTTACTATCAGTAAGTCTTATCAACGTTTACACGGTGAGGATGTAATTACCACGCCGAAAACAAAGAAAAGTAACCGCACCATTAAAATGCCGCAGTTCCTTTGCGAAGAAATGCAGGACTATATCGGTATGCTTTACGGCTACAAAAAGAAAGATCGTATTTTCACGATTTCAAAGAACTATCTGCACCGTGAAATGGATCGTGGCTCAAGAGCCGCAGGGGTGAAGCGTATCCGTATTCACGACTTGCGACACAGCCATATTTCCCTGCTCATAGATATGGGATTTTCTGCGGTGGCAATCGCTGACCGAGTAGGTCACGAAAGCATTGAAATCACTTACCGCTATGCACACCTATTCCCGTCAAAGCAGACGGAAATGGCAAAGAAACTTGAATATGAAAGGATGGATATTGAAAATGTCAGCTAAAAATCTTGACCGTCACAACCGTTGGAGAAGCAAAACAATCGCTTTCAGAATGTCGCCGCAGGAGGCAGATATTTTGGATAGCAATGTCAGACTATCGGGACACACAAAGCAGGATTACCTTTGTGCCCGTGCTCTGCAGCAGCAAATTACGGTGGTCGGCAATCCGAGAGTGTATAAGGCACTCCGCAACGAACTTGCCGCCGTACTCGATGAACTTAAACGCATCGAAGCAGGCGCCACCGTTCACGATGATTTGCTTGACCGCATTGACCAAATCAACACCACACTATACGGAATGAAGGGGCGAAAGGATGGCATATAAAACCGAAAAGACTGTTCCGAAAATATCTGTTGGCGCAGATATGGAACAGCCTTCTCAAAAATGTACTGCAAATATTATAACCGAAAGCTCCTCCAATTTCAATAGTTTTGAAGAAATTTGAAAAAGGAGGTAACGCCTATGGCAGAATTAAAAATCATCAGTATGGATGAAGTTGCCGTCGAAGAAGTGGAATGGCTGTGGTATCCCTATATCCCGTTTGGGAAACTGACAATTATTCACGGCGACGGCGGCGAAGGTAAAACAACGTTGATACTGCGATTGGCAGCGCTGTTGTCAAGGGGAGAAAAACTCCCCTGCGACGATACCGAGCGTGAGCCAATTAAGGTAATCTATCAGACCGCCGAGGATGGACTTGGTGATACCATCAAGCCCCGTCTTCTTGCCGGTGATGCAGACTGTTCTCAAATCAAAGTGATTGACGAATCGGAAGCGGCGCTGACGATGCTTGACGAGAGAGTGGAAAAGGCGATTGCGGAAACGGGTGCACGGGTAATTATCTTAGATCCAATGCAAGCCTATATCGGCGCAAGGGTGGATATGAACCGAGCAAACGAAGTCCGTGCCATTCTCTCTCAACTCGGCAGAATTGCGGAGAAATACAGTTGTGCGATTATCCTTGTGGGGCACTTGAACAAAGCGCAGGGCAACAAATCCAATTACAGAGGTCTTGGCTCGGTGGACTTTCAAGCAACGGCAAGAAGTGTTCTTGTTGTCGGCAGAGTAAAGGACAAGCCGGAGATACGAGTGGCAGCACATCAAAAATCTTCTCTCGCACCGGAGGGCAAGCCTATCGCCTTTGAGCTGAGCGAAGCCAACGGTTTCCGCTGGCTCGGCCACTACGATATTTCTATCGACGATCTTCTCAGCGGCGTCAGCCGTGAGAAAAAATCCGATATGGCTGAAAGGCTTATCGTTGACTGCCTTTCCGATGGAAAGTATCTGCAACAGACCTTGCTACAAAAAGCAAAGAGTTTGGGGATTTCCAAACGAGTGCTTGACGAAGCAAAGAAAACGCTGAACGTGCGGTCTGTGAAGGTAGGCAGTCAATGGTATTGGCAGTT
>JAGATA010000007.1 GCA_017621475.1 Clostridia bacterium | reverse complement strand
GAATCCAAAAGCTATGAATATCAGCGTAATCTCATAACTGTTGCCGACAGCGGCAAGTGCATCCTCTCCAACGAACTTTCCCGCAACGAAGCTATCCGCTATATTGTAAAGTTGTTGAAAGATAATGCTGCCAAACAAAGGCAAGCAAAATTTCCATAATACTGTTGACGATTTTCCAAGGGTTAAATCTTTATTCATTTTTTACACACTTTCTTGTCCTCGTCTTTGGAAGCCGCAAACAATACAGTAGAATAAGTCAGCATTACACCAAGTCCATAAAAAATGATGACCCACACTGTTGAAGAGAAAGCTGTTTTTATTGCACCAATGATAAAACCGATTCCCATTGTAACTAACATAAAGATTTCTGTTTTATTTGCTTTTGTGCCGCTTCGTATATAACGACATAATTGCAATGCTATCGAAATGCAAAAAGCGGAAACCATAAGACATTCAAATAGTGTTGACATAGTTTTTCCTCCTAAAATTCATACATTACATCTTGACTTTTAACGTCATATGTATTATAATACTCCCAGCGCAATATGTAAAATGTATGTTTTATATCAATAATATATCAAAATGATATGTGAGGGAAAATAAATGAACATTAGCTATGACTACTATCGAATTTTCTATTACGTTGCAAAGTATCGTAGCATAACGCAAGCGGCAACGGTCTTATTAAATAATCAGCCCAATATTACACGAACAATTAAAAATCTTGAAGCTGAACTTGGTTGTATATTGTTCACCCGTTCACGTCAAGGAGTACAACTAACACCAGAGGGTGAAAAGCTCTTTGAGCATATTCGCATTGCATTTGAACATATTGAAGCGGGCGAGGAGGAATTAGCATTAGATAAAACCTTGCAGAGAGGAACGGTATCTATCGGTGCAAGTGAGGTAGCACTCCATTGTTTGTTGCTCCCAATTCTCAAAGAATATCGTCAGCTTTACCCAGGAATACGCATTCGTGTTTCAAACCTCTCTACCCCTCAAGCGGTGTCTGCATTGAAAAATGGACTTGTTGATATAGCGGTGGTTACAACACCTGTTGATATACCCGATTCATTGAAATGTACGACCATAAAGAGTTTTAATGAAATCACAGTATGCGGTTCTGCTTTTTCGCACCTTGCAGACAAAGAATTAACGCTATCGGAAATTGCAAAAATGCCAATGATATGTTTGGGTGAGCAAACAAAAACATATGCCTTTTATTCAGACTTGTTTTTGAAGAACGGATTACCGTTCTCCCCAAGCGTTGAAGTGGCAACGGCAGACCAAATATTGCCATTGGTGATGAATAATTTGGGAATAGGCTTTATTCCAAAAGCGTTTTTAGAAAACTCAAAATCAAGTGATGAAATAACCATTCTGAAATTAAAAGAGCCGATTCCTCAACGAAGCATATGCTTTATAAAGCGTACATGCTTTTCATTGAGTATAGCGGCAAGAAAGTTAGAAGAAATGATAAACGCAAACAAAGAGTCAAAACCACCAGTGAAACTGGTGGCTTGCACAGCCCCTGTAAGGGGCAAATACAGGCATAGCCCCTAAAAGGGGCGCAGAAGGTTTGGCACCGCATTACAATTACAGGCAGCCGCTCACGTGCGGCTGTCTTTTTTGCGCCTACTTGGTCTGTTTACCCGTGAACGGGTCCATATAGTCTTTTAGCGTTACCTGATCCAACGCATAATCTTCTTCCAACTGATCTCGAATATATTCTGCGATAATCTTTTTGTTACGCCCTACTGTGTCTACATAATATCCGCGACACCAAAAATGTCTTGATCCATATTTATATTTCAGATTTGCATGTCTATCGAATATCATTAAACTGCTTTTTCCCTTGAGATATCCCATGAATTGTGCTATACTTATATGCGGAGGGATACTCACCAACATGTGTATATGGTCTACACATGCATGTGCCTCGAGTATTTCTACATCCTTTTGTTCGCACAATTTTCTCAATATTTCTCCAACATCCTTACGTAATTTCCCATATATTTCTTTTCTCCGATATTTGGGCGCAAACACTATATGATATTGTCATCTGTATTTGGAATGTGCGCTACTTCTTATCTCTTTATTTTCTTTCATGCTATTAAACCTCCATAGTATCTTGGATTTTGCGGTCGCCAAACCTATTTCCATTATACTTGCAGGTTTAATCTCTTTTCAAGTTTTTTGGGCTTGCTTCCAGCTCGCCCTTTTTTCATTGCTGAAGCTTTTTTCTTCCCCCGGTAGAACCGGGGGTTTATTTTCACGCCTAAAGACACCAATGAAAAATGCCTACGGCTGATAAATAAGCCGTAGGCATTTTTTAGTTTTCAGTAAGCGAAGCCGTAACGGCATCGGGATCCGTAGCATCAATAATAAGTGTATAACTTCTTCCTTCAAACAACTCTGTCATCTTTTTATACACATCAGGTTTTTGCAATCCTAATTTAACCGTCATACCGGCTCTAAAGCAGAAGCACCTGTCTGTAGTCAATTTTGTTTCATGGTCTTCAGCAATATAATACGCCGTTCCATCGATATTTATATAAGTATCTACTTCCGAAGTATCAGAAAGCGCAGTAAACGAAGCGTAATAAATTCCGTCCGCCTGCTCGAATATAGGATAAGAAACACTATCTCCCGCAAATCCCAAAGAGCCAACAGGTTCTCCCACAAGAGAGATGCTGACGCTGCCAACTTTAACTTGAGTTCCAGCTTCAGTATTAAGCACACCACCAAGAGTAAGATTTGCGCTTTCGCTGGGAGCAGAATCATATGAGCTGTTTTCTACAGGAGCAGCCAAAGAGATAACGCCTTTATCAAATGTTCCTGTTATACCCGAATAATTGCCGGTAGGCGTATAAGAAACCAAAGCTGTTACCGCGGTGTTGGAATGATTTGTGATCTTCACGGTATTTGCACCGTTTCTGCAAGTCCACTCGGGAGTTCCGCTTTCTATCTCATACATAAGCGTTTCGGGATTCCAAACCTTGACATCATTTGTCTTATAAGTGTTTTCGAAGCTCCCCCAAATAACATCTACATAATAGACTTCTTCCGCTTCCGATGTATTAAGCTCATAGGAAACTTTTATTGGAGTAAGCTCTGCTCCACCGTTGCTTGTAATGCTTGCGGCAAAAATATGGTGCGCAAAAGGAAGTGATATGAGAAAAGCTGTAATTAAAGCAATAAATCTTCTCATAAGCACCTCACTGCGTGTCGGAGATAGATATCTTTACGCTGCCTATCTCCGTTTTATTGGCATTTGTATTTGTAAGAGCACCGGAAAGAGTAACTGTTGCACTTCCCTCGCTCGCCGTTCCGGATTCGGTTAATGTCGCACCTTCGGAAGCATCCGCAAGAGAAATATTTCCACCATTTACTGTAGCGGTAATTCCGCTGTACTCATCTTTTATTTGAGCCGTTACCGTTGCAAGGATCGACGTATTTGAACGATTGGTAACCGTAACCTTGTTAGCACCGGAAACGCAAGACCAAGCATTTTCCGCTGTTGCAACACTTTCCTTGTAAGAGTGCGTGGTCGGATCCCAATCTCTTATAACAGTACCTGCGTTATAAGTAAATTGCATATCTCCCCAGGCAACGTCAACGTAATATACGGTTTCGGGTTCGGCAAGAGCTTGTTTTTGGGCAAGAACGTCTTTTTCAAGTGCGTCACTCATCCCTTCAATAGCAAGAGCGCACGCAGATGTCGCAAGAAGTAAACTTGTAACTCCTATGCATATATATTGTAACAAGTGTTTTCTCACAGGGATAACTCCTTCAAGATTATTTTTAAGGGAATCAATAACCAAGGTCTTGTTCAACAAGAATTATTTTAACTCTGTCTTTTTTTCTTTGACGAGACATAACAGTATAATTTACGCAGATTCTGCCATCGGAATTGCAGCCCTTGGGCATATTGCCGCCGAAAACGAGAGATACGCATTTTCCCTCTTTAGCACAGTACGTGTCACATCCGAGTCTTTTGCAGTTAAGGGGGGCAGCAATAGTCTTAACGCGGTAAACCGCTTCGTCAAGGTCTTTGACGATCTTATTCGTGCCTGCAACGATAATTACGTTCTTGGGACCGAAAAGAAGGTTGGAAACGCGGTTGGAGTTACCATCCACATTGTAAAGCTCGCCATCTTCCGTGATGGCATTGGAGCTTGAAAGATATACATCGCACATCTGTGCGCGAAGCACCATCTGCTCCTTTTCCTCATTAGAAAGATTAGGATCGTTTCTGTCAAGGTAAGTATAGTTTCCCATCTTTATAGCTTCAACGATAGCGCATTCCTTGAGTGTTACAGAGCCACCAGAGGCGCATACAGCGCCTTCGGGGATGAGCGAGAGAGCAAGAGCTTTTGCTTCCTCTTTTGTTTTCACAAGGAATGTTTCCATATTGTTCTTTTTAAGATTTTCTATAGTTTTGGTAATATTCACGCTTTAAAACTTCCCTTCAATTCAACAATTCTGTTAAATCTGTTCGGATACTTGCTGTCAACGGCGAAATAACCAAGACGAACAAACTGGAACTTTTCACCCGCTTTTGCATCTGCAAGAGAGGGTTCAACCTTTGCGCCGTTTATCTCAACAGCGGAATTGGGGTTCATAAAGTCTGCATAAGTCTTTCCTTCGGGCATATCCGCAACATTTTCGAGTGTAAACATATTTTCGTAAAGAACTACATTCGTATCTATTGCATAGGGCGCGGAGAGCCAATGTATGGTGCCCTTTATCTTTCTGCCGTCAAGGGGATTGCCGTTGCCCGCATCGAGATCGACCGTACAATGGATTTGTTTAACAGAGCCATCCTCATTCTTATCGATTCCAACGCATTTTGCGATGTAAGCACCCATCAAGCGAACCTCGCCGTCGGGCTTCATACGGAAGAACTTGGGAGGCGGAACTTCCGCAAAGTCGTCCGCATCGATGTAAAGCTCTTTTGTGAAAGGAACTTCGCGCGTGCCCGCTTTGGGGTCGTTCGGATTATTGGGAACGGAGAAATATTCCGTTTTATCTTCGGGATAGTTGTCTATAACAACTTTTACAGGGTGAGGAACGCAGATTCTGCGCTGTGCTTTTGCGTTGAGCTCATCGCGGATGCAGCTTTCAAGAAGACGAATGTCAACAAGGCTGTTGGATTTGGAAACGCCGATTCTGCCGATAAAATCAAGAATGGAATCTGCCGTGTAGCCTCTTCTGCGAAGACCGCAGAGAGTGGGCATACGGGGGTCATCCCAACCGTCAACGATACCGTTTTCAACAAGAGAGCGGAGGTGGCGTTTGGACATAACCGTGTGTGTGAGGTTAAGTCTTGCAAACTCTATCTGACGAGGGGGGCAAGGCTTGTATTCAAGGTCTACGTTGTTGATGACCCAATCGTAGAGAGGTCTGTGAATTTCATATTCAAGTGAGCAAAGAGAGTGTGTAATGCCCTCGAGAGCGTCCTGAATGGGGTGTGCAAAGTCATACATCGGGAAAATGCACCATTTTGTGCCCTGTCTGTGGTGTTCAACGTATTTGATACGGTAGATAACAGGGTCACGCATACAGAAATTACCGGAAGAAAGGTCGATCTTAGCTCTGAGAGTATATTTACCTTCGGGGAATTCGCCGTTTTTCATACGCTCGAAAAGATCAAGGCTTTCTTCGATGGGTCTATCGCGGTAAGGAGAAACTGCGGAGTGAGTAAGGTCACCCGCAAATTCGGGAGCTCGGAACTGTTCGGGTGTAAGCTCACAAACGTAAGCAAGACCCTTTTTGATAAGACCAACTGCAAGCTCGTAGTCCTTTCAAAATAATCCGAGCCATAGAAAAAACGGTCTTCCCAGTCAAAGCCGAGCCAATGAATGTCTTCTTTTATGGCATCAACGTATTCAGTATCTTCCTTAGCGGGGTTTGTGTCATCCATACGAAGGTTGCATATACCGCCGTATTTTTTAGCCGTGCCAAAGTCGATAACCATCGCCTTGCAGTGGCCTATATGAAGATAGCCGTTGGGTTCGGGAGGAAAACGAGTGTGTATTTCATCCGCTTTTACCTTACCGTTTGCAATATCTTCATCTATAAGTTCATATAAAAAGTTATTGGAAACTTCACTCATTTTTCTAAAAATCCTTTCTTATTCTCAAAGAGCCTTGATAGCGTTTTCGATTCTTGCGCGAGTTTTTTGTTCGCCAATTATCTGCATAACCGTGTAAAGATCGGGGGCGTTCTGCTTACCCGTAACTGCCACGCGGATAAAGGAGCTGATGTCGGCAACGTTACCCTTGTATGCTGCGGGATTTGCCTTGTAAGCCTTCATATCGGAAGCAAAGCCAAGCTCTTCCGCGATCTTCTTGATCTTATCGAACCAAACGTTCATTTCGTCATTCGCGTCGTAAGTTTCAAGGAAGGAAACGAGAGTTTTCTTGATATCGTCCTTTTTAAAACCTTCCGTATAAGAATCTATCATAGCGAAATATTTGTCGTAGAAAAATCCCATATAAGGTTTAACATCTACCCAAGTTGTAATGTCTTTTCTCGGCTTTTTGCCGCCTCTGCCTATAGCGAGGATTTTCTTTGCAAAATCCTCGTCTGAAGTAAGTTCCACGGCAAATTCTTTGTCAAATTTCTGTGCCCAATCAACAACTTTTTCGTAAACTTCGTCCGCGCTCATGCGGGAAACGATGTTTTTGGAAACGTCATTGAGTTTGCCGAAGTCGAAAAGGCATCCGGAAACGGACATTTTTTTGATATTGAACGGAAAAGCCGTGTAAGGCTTATCCGCATTCTGAGCGTGCCATTCCTCATAGTTGGAATTGAGAAGCGTCATAACGTATTCGCAAACGGCTTCGGGAGAATAACCCATTCTCGTATAGTCGTCCATATTTGCGCCCATATCGCGCTTGGAAAGTTTTTTCTTGTTGCCGTTTTCGTCAAGGCGCATGATCTGTGCGATGTGCATATATTTGGGAAGCTTAAATCCGAGGTAGGAGAAAAGCTGAATGTGTTTTGCAAGGCTGGGAAGCCATTCTTCGCCGCGGATAACATGTGTCGTGCCCATAAAATGGTCGTCTATCGCGTGCGCAAAGTGGTAAGTGGGGATACCGTCGGATTTAAGAAGGACGAAGTCCTCGTCGTTTTCTGGAATTTCAAGAGAACCTTTTACAAGGTCTGTAAATTTTGTTTTCTTTTCGGGGTCGCCCATAGCAAGGATGCGGACAACGAAAGGATGACCGGCTTTGAGGTGTTCTTCTACCTCTTCGATGGTGAAGTTTCTTCCGGCAAGCATTTTTGCTCTGCGAGCCTCTGCTTCTTCCTGCCAGTTTGTATTTTTGATCTCTTCTTTTTTATTTACCTGCTGGAGCTCGTCAAGCTCTTCTTCCGTTGTGAAACAGGGGTATGCCTTGCCCTCGGAAATAAGCTTCTTTGCAAAAGCCTGGTATATGGGGCCACGCATACTCTGCTTGTAGGGTCCGTAAATACCGTGGTCGGCAACCTTGCCGCTTTCGTCAAGAATAGCACCCTCGTCAAAGTTTATGCCGTATGTGGAGAGAGTTTTGATAAGTCCCTCTGCCGCACCCTCCACTTCTCTTTTGGCATCCGTATCCTCAATGCGAAGATAGAACACACCACCGGATTGGTGCGCGAGTCTTTCCGCAACCATAGACGGGAAAAGGCCGCCGAAATGAACAAAACCCGTGGGGCTGGGTGCAAAACGAGTTACTTTTGCACCTTCGGGAAGGTTTCTGGGAGGAAATCTCTTTTCGATATCCTCCGTGGTTTCCGTCAAGTTCGGAAACAGTAAGTCTGCAAGATAATTAAAATCCATAATTTATATCATCCTCCAAAGTAAAAATCAAAATTTTCTGGATACGCCGTGTCCGGGATATATCGTTTTCCCCGAAAGGCGCGGCAAAAGTGAGTGTATGGAATCGACCAATTTACCGTAGTCGCCGCCGTAGAGGTCCGTTCTGCCATATCCGTTTGCAAAGAGAGTATCCCCTGTGAAAACGGCGTTTTCACAAAAATAGCAAACGCATCCTTGTGTGTGCCCGGGAGTATGAAGCACATCAAAAACGAGGTCTCCAACAGTTATTTTTGCTCCGTCAAAAACGGAACAGGGAGTGGTCGATACCAGCGTATAATCACCTAAAAGAGGAGCAGAGGCATTTTTAAAAGCATCGCGCAAAAGCTCTGCATCGTCCCCGTGTATATAAACAGGAACATCGAACGATTTCGCGCAAGCATCTACCTCGCTTATATGGTCAAAGTGACCGTGAGTAAGAAGTATGCAAACAGGGCGCAGTCCAGCGTCCGATACCGTGCGGATAACGTCCGCCGCGGCAGGGTCGATAAGCGCACAATTTCCTTTTTCGTCAAAAACTATATATGAGTTTTCTCCGTACATTCCGTCAACTACAGTTTTTATGTTCATAATAATCAAAAATCCTTATATGTTATATATTATACATAATGGTTTTATAGGTAATTATAACACATAAAAAATGCAATGTCTATCTTTTAAAAGCATTTTTTCAAAAAATATTATTTTTTTATGGATTTTTTCCTGCATTCGTGTTATTATAAAAACAAGATATATTTTTTCAATTGGCGGTATATGATGCAAAAAATAAAAATTCTTGATATACCATTTGATAACATAACAAAAAAAGAAGCTCCCGAGCTTGCTTTTTCTCGCATTTCCGCGAAAAAAAAGACGGTTGTCGTGACCCCGAATGCGGAGATCGCGCAGATGTGTGCGGAGGACGAAAATATAAAAAAAGTTGTCTGCTCTGCGGATATGATTCTTCCCGATGGAGAAGGAGTTGTGCTTGCTTCAAAGAAGCTTGGTACACCTCTTTTCGAAAAGGTCGCCGGGGTAGAATTCGGAATGGACTGCGTGAGCCTTGCCGCAGAGCGCGGATACTCTCTTTTTCTGCTCGGCGGTAAAGAAGGCGTTGCCGAAAAAGCCGCTTCAGAACTGTGTTCTCACTTCCCCGCGCTTAGAATAGCAGGCGTACGGAACGGATATTTCGACCGCGATTCCAAGGAAAATGAACACGTTTTAAATCAGATAAATAAAAGCGGCGCAGACATCCTTTTCGTTTGCCTTGGCGCTCCAACGCAGGAAAAATGGGCTGCAGAAAACAGAGATAAGCTTTCCCCGCTTCTTATATGCTGTCTTGGCGGAAGCCTTGATATATATTCAGGAAACGTTAAACGCGCGCCAAAGCTTTTTATAAAGCTTCGCCTTGAATGGTTCTGGCGTCTTTTAAAAGAACCGACCCGAATCGGAAGAATGATGAATCTTCCGAAATTTCTACACTCCGTAAATAAATATAAAAAGTTACAGAAAAGAGGTACAAAATGTTAAAAGTAGAACTTCTCTCCTACACTCCAGATGCGGACAAGCTCGTTGCGGCGGCGGCAAAGCTTTGCTACGCAAAAAGCGATATAGATACACTTCTCGACGGGCTCACACCCGAAAAAACAGAAAATTTTCTCGATATGCTTACCACACTTGGGCACCAGAGCCCCGTAGAGCACGCAAGCTTCACTTTCGGCATAGAGGGTGTTTCACGCGCGCTTCTCGCACAGCTTACGCGCCACAGAATTGCTTCCTTCTCCGTACAGAGCCAGCGTTATGTTTCCAAATGCAATTTTGAGTACATAACGCCCCCCGAAATAGAGGCGATACCCGAAGCGAAAGCAGAATTTATCGCCGCGATGGAAGAAGATGCACGCCATTATGAAAACTTGCAGAACATTCTTAAAAAGGCGCACCTGGAGCGACTTATCGCCGAAGGCAAGGACGCGAAGGAAGCCGCAAAAGCTGCAGAAAAAATGGCAAACGAAGATGCTCGTTTTGTTCTCCCCAACGCTTGTGATACCAGAATTATTATGACGATGAACGTGCGCTCCCTTTATAATTTCTTTACACTGCGCTGCTGCAACCGCGCACAGTGGGAAATACGTGAGCTTGCGACCCAAATGCTTATGCTCGTGCGCGAGGTTGCCCCCTTTCTCTTCAAAAACGCAGGTCCCGCCTGCCTTCGCGGAAAATGCTCCGAGGCATCTATGACCTGCGGAAAAATGCGTGAGGTCAAAGAAAAATTCGCGCCCAAAAAATAATATACGAAAAAATTCGAGTGTAAGACCTCGAATTTTTCATTTTCGTGCAAAAATTTTCCCTTTTTATTGTTTACTTTTTAATTTGTATATTGTATAATAAATCTGTATATTGCATTTTCAATTTTAAACGATTTTTTAATACTTTTACGAAAGGCGGTATAACATCTTATGAAGAAAAAACTTCTCGTATTAGGCGAAAGTTATATGAATCTGCAAATGAAGACTGCTCCCGCAGCAAGAGATGCCAAACTTATATACGGTTCCTCCTACAGCTTCCATCCTTACGGAGCAGGAGCAACAACAGCAATCTCTGTGGCAAAGCTCGGCGGAAACTGCGTTTTCTGCACAAAGCTCGGCGAAGACTCCAACGGAGAACGTCTTAAAAAATATTACAAATCCTGCGGTCTTGATCTTTCTTGTGTTTCCGCATCCAAAGAAGACCAAACAGGCATGAGCGTTACAATGTACAATGACCTTGCAAACGGTTATACATATATCACAAAGGGTGCAAACCTTACGTTTACAAAAAAAGATATTGATGATGCTTTTTCTACATACCCAGATATGTTCATCCTCCCGCAGGATGACCTCCTCTCCGAAAAAGCAGAAGCCCCCAAGGCAATGATGATCGAAGATAAACTCAAAAAAGAGTTTTCTCCTTTCGGAAGCCTTTCCGATGCAGATGCCCCCACGGAAATGATAGATATTTCCTCCATCAATATAGAAAACGATACAAAAACACCCGATTCCGATTTTTCGGAAACAATCGTTTTCTCCAACAGCGATGCTGTAGAGGTAACTCCCGCAAAAACCGCAAAGCCTATTGAAACAGAGCCGGAAGAAAATCTTGCTCATTATGCAGCACAAGTTGCTTGCAATAAAAAAATAGATATGGTCGTTCACTATAACAAGAATGTTTCCAAGCTCCCGCTCCATCAATTCGATAATATAAAAATACTCGTTATTTCTGACGAGATGCTCTATGAAGCTTCCGGAATCTATCCCAACAGCATAGATAAAACGCTTCGCTCCATAATCCCCTTCTCCTCAAAGATAAAGGCGCAGTATTATATCGTCCAGCAAGGAAATGATTCCGCATTTGTTTACGATGGAAAATATTACGATGTAGTGACACTTCCCGCCCCTCTTAAAACCAAGGCTCACCAGGAAAGCCCACGTATGCACGGCACTTTCATCGGCGCCATTGCCGCACGTTTTCTTGAAACACGCGATATCATTGATGCCTGCAAATACGCCTTGGTCGCAAGCATCCTAACACGCTCAAAATTCGGAACGCTTGATCACGCGCCCTCCCTCAAAGAGATACTCGATTTCACAGCGGAGCAATAATATGGCACAGAAAGCAAAAAAATTACTCGGTGTTGACTTCGGTATGGCGCGCACGGGCCTTGCACATTCGGATGACCTCGGCATTTTCGCAATAGGTATGGGCAACGTAAAAAGCTATAACCGAGAAAAAGCCGCCGCGGAGGTTGCCGCAAAAGCCTTGGAGATAGGCGCCGAAACGATAGTTATCGGCAAGCCCGTGAATATGGACGGCACCTCCGGCGAAAAAGTGGCTTTGGTCGAAGAATTTGCAAGCCTTATCGCAACGCACACCGATATTCCCATAGAGTTTTACGATGAACGTCTTTCCACCGTTTCCGCGCACCGTTTTCTTTCGGGCAGCGGTCTTAAAACCAAAAAGCACAGAGACATCGTGGACTCTCTCGCTGCGGAAATAATTCTCCAAAGCTACATGGATTCTAAAAAGAAAACAAATTTATCTTAAAAATAAAAAGGATATATCATTATGAAACACGAAGAAAAAACAATGGAAAAAATCGTAGCCCTCTGTAAAAACCGCGGTTTTATTTTCCCCGGCTCTGAAATTTACGGCGGTCTTGCAAACACTTGGGATTACGGTCCTCTCGGCGTTGAACTTAAAAACAACATAAAAAAAGCTTGGTGGAAGAAGTTCGTTCAAGAAAACAGATACAACGTTGGTCTTGATGCGGCTATTCTTATGAACCCCCAGACTTGGGTTGCTTCCGGTCACCTTGCAGGATTTTCCGATCCTCTTATGGATTGCCGCGAATGTCACGAACGCTTCCGCGCAGATAAGATTATCGAAGATTACTGCGCCGAAACAAGCACAACTCTTGAAAAGCCCATCGATGCTTTCACACAGGCAGAAATGAAAGCTTTCGTTGAAGAACATAACATTCCCTGCCCCACTTGCGGCAAGCACAACTTTACGGATATCCGTCAGTTCAACCTTATGTTCAAAACATTCCAGGGTGTTACGGAAGATGCCAAAAACACAGTATATCTCCGCCCCGAAACAGCACAGGGTATTTTCACAAACTTCACAAACGTTCAGCGCACAACACGCAAAAAACTCCCCTTCGGTATTGGTCAGATAGGTAAATCATTCCGTAACGAGATCACTCCCGGTAACTTTATATTCCGCGTGCGTGAATTCGAACAGATGGAGCTTGAATTCTTCTGCAAACCCGGCACAGACCTTGAATGGTTCGCTTACTGGAGATCATTCTGCCATAACTGGCTCCTTTCCATCGGTCTTAAAGATGAGCACATCAGACTCCGTGACCACGATCCCGAAGAACTTTGCTTCTATTCCAAAGCTACAACAGACTTTGAGTTCCTCTTCCCCTTCGGTTGGGGCGAGCTCTGGGGCGTTGCAGACCGTACAGACTATGACCTTACACAGCACCAGAACACATCCGGCAAGGATATGACATACTTTGACCCCGAAACAAATGAACACTACATCCCCTATGTTGTAGAGCCCAGCCTTGGTGTTGAAAGAAGCCTTCTCGCCGTTCTTTGCGATGCATACGATGAAGAAGTTATCGACGAAGCTAAGAAGGATGTTCGCACAGTTCTTCGTTTCCACCCCGCACTTGCACCCATCAAAGTTGCAGTTCTTCCTCTTTCCAAAAAGCTTTCCGATAAAGCTATGGAAATCTACGATACGCTTGCAAAACACTTCCCCGTTGACTTTGACGATGCAGGTTCCATCGGTAAAAGATACCGCCGCGAAGACGAGATCGGTACTCCCTTCTGTATCACATACGACTTTGATTCCGAAACAGACGGCTGTATAACAGTTCGCGACCGCGATACAATGGAACAGGAACGCATTAAGATCGAAGATCTTGTTGCTTATATCGAAGCAAAAATGCAGTTCTAACCCAAACTTTTAACAAAAAACTCGGCATAAAGACGGGGCTTCGTAAAACAGTTACAGTTATATGATAGAATAAAACAAACTGATCAATGAGAGTTTGGCAAAGAGGTGTATCATTTTGGCAGAGATATTATACAAGTATTTATTAAGAGAAAAAAGGGAGATTGATTCT
>JAGATA010000006.1 GCA_017621475.1 Clostridia bacterium | reverse complement strand
CGGATACTTAAAAAATCCCGAATACAAGGGTAATCAAAAGGAACACCCGTTGCTTATAGTCGATCCCGAAACCGCACCTATCGTAAAACGGATATTCGATATGTACGCAAGCGGAATAGGCATCGTAAAAATCTGTGATATTCTCTCAAAAGAGAAAATCATATCGCCAAGCGTTTATATCTTCCAACGGACAGGCGGTAGAATCGGAAAGCCGGATCTCACAAGACCGTATCACTGGGCGCAGAACAGCGTTCGCAAGATGTTATCCAATCAAGAGTATGTTGGAGATACCGTCAATTTCAAGACTTATACCAAGTCCAACAAGCTCAAGAAAAGGCTGAAAAACTCACCCGATAATATCCTTGTTTTCAAAGATACGCACGAGGCAATCATTGACCGAAAAACCTTTGAAATAGTCCAACGGCACTTCGCAGGACGGAAACGCCCCGACAAGCAAGGCGAGATGGACAAGTATGCAGGCTATCTCTTCTGCGGTGAATGTGGAAAACGACTATATCTCCATAGATCAAAGTCGTTTGACGAATCTAAGAATAACTTTATGTGTGGTGGATACCAAAGCCGAACAACCGATTGCACCTCGCATTATATCCGTGAAAGCGTACTTGATGAAATCGTGCTACGGAATCTTCGTCAGGTCACCGAATTTGCAAGAGAACGCGCCGAGGAATTCTACGCAATGGCAACCGCCAACGGCGAAGCTGAAGCCGAGCGTTTCTACAAGACGGCAGAAAGAGAAAAACAACAGCTTGAAAAGCGTATCAAGGAGCTTGACAATATCATCCGATGCTTATACGAGGATAGAGTCTGCGGAAGAATCACTCCCGAACGCTATGATACAATGGCAAGTGGATACGAGCAAGAGCAAACTGCGCTAAAAGAAAAGCTGATATCCGTGAATAACGGTATCAGCGAGATGGATATGCGAGATAATTGCATCAGGGAATTCATAACAAAGGCAAAGCAGTATATTGAAATGTCGAAGCTCACGCCCGAGTTGCTACGAGTGTTTATTCGAAAGATAGAAGTCTTTGAGAAAATGGAAAAATACTCAAGGAAAGTCGGCAATCTCATCAATATCCACTATGCATTTCAACTTCCCGAACAAGACGGAATGCCGATGCTTAAGATGCTACTTCCAAGCAATATCAGAGAAACTGCGTAAAAAAGCAGTACACGGAAGGCAAATGCCTTCCGTGTACATACCGCCCCGAATTCTCCGTTAAGAACACAACGGAAAAGAGGCGATATTTTTGTATTGGTTATAACACGGGAAATCGTGCGCAACTTTGTTATTCTTCGATAGTTACGGATTTCATTTTCTGTTCGCGAAGGGGCTTATCGTTAAAGTTTGTTCTTACCATAGCGATCTCGTCGAGTGTTTCGAAGCCTTCCGTCATCTTGCCGAAAGCCGCGTACTGACCGTCGAGGTGGGGAGCATCCGCGTGCATAATAAAGAACTGAGAGCCTGCGGAGTTGGGGTCATATGCGCGCGCCATAGAAATAACGCCGCGTGTGTGCTTGAGGTCGTTTGCAAAACCGTTAGCCATAAATTCGCCAACGATCGTGTGGCCGGGGCCGCCCATACCTGTGCCTGTGGGGTCGCCGCCCTGTATCATAAATCCTGCGATAATGCGGTGAAAAATGATACCGTTATAAAAGCCTTTTTTTGCAAGATCTACAAAGTTTGCAACCGTTTTGGGGGCTTTTTCGGGGTAGAGTTCGAGCGTCATTTTGCCGCCGTTTTCCATTTCTATAATAGCTTTCATTTTATTTTACCTTCCTTAATGAAATTTTATTATGCTTATTATACCATTTTCTTCTCGCGAATACAATCCTTTTTTATCACGGTAAAGGCAAAAATATATGCACAGAAGAAAAGAAGTGCAAAATTTGCCCCGCTGTAAAACAAAACGTACACGGAAATTATCCAAGCAAAGAAAAGGCATATAAGAGAGAGCACGTGCATTACTTTTTCTGCGCTGTCATATCCGAATATCCTGCAGAGTAGGGCGCGAAGTATCCTCCATCCATCGAAAGTCGGGAAAGGGAGCAGGTTCATTATTCCCAAAAATGCGGAAAAAAGAAGCACTTCCGTGCCGAAAGCGCCGCCGCGAAAATAGCCGAAGGCGGCGTAAATAAGGCTTGCGGCAGGGCCGCACAGCGCGACAAACGCTTCCTCCCCATAAGTTTTCGGGCCGGAAAAGCCAAGGCTTATGCCGAACGGCGTAATGCGGACGCTTTTTGTGCGCTCGCCGCAAAAAAGCGCCGCCAGAAGGTGCGCCGTTTCATGAACGAGGACGGATGTGATTATCGAAACGCGAGTCATCCTCTCGCAAACGAAAAGCAAAACGAAAAGCCCCGTGGGCGCAAGGGGTTCTATGTAAAAAGAGGGGTGCTTCATAAAGTTCCTTTCCAAAAAGATATGCAGCCGTCCTCCATTAACGGGAAGACGGCGCATTTTTTGCGAAGATAATATTTTTTGCCGCAACGACCGTTATTGGCAAAAAGATCATTCCTATCACCCCGAAAAAACTGTAGCCCGCATAGACCGCGGCGAGCGAAACTATCGGATGAACACCAAGATTTTTGCCCATTATCCTCGGTTCTGCAAACTGGCGCACCAGCGTTACGATCAGGTAAAGTATCAACATACCAGTACCTATGCGAAAATTTCCGCTTAAAAAACCGTAAACGGCATACGGAACAAGTACCGTCCCGCTTCCGAACACGGGGAGCATATCTATAAACGCTGTTACAACGGCTAAAAGAAGCGCATATTTTATACCTATAAAAAGAAAACCGACGGTAAGCTCCGCGGCGGTAAGGATAAATATAATAAAGCTTGCTCTCATATATTTTCCGACGGCGGAAAAAGAAGCACGCTTGAACTTTGTGAGTATGGCAAGCGGCGCTTTGGAAAGATTATTTTTGATAAAATCACGCATTTTATCAAAATCAAGACAAAAATAAAAGCAGGAAAGTACCGTGGCACCGATAAAAAAGAGCATTTTGGGAAGCGTGGAAAAAATGCTTCCCACAAAAGCGGGTATTTTTGTTGTTATACCGGAAACAATATTTTTAACGCCATCGCTTATAAGCGCGGAAAGCTTCTCCCGAAGCACTTCCGTCTGCGCGTGCGCGCCCGGAATGACACGAGAAAGAAATTCGTCAAGCTTTTCGGAAAAGCCTGCGGCACCGGAAAGTATCTCATCTCTTTTTTCAAGTATTCCTTTGGCAAAAGAAGAAAGCTCGTACGCCAGCTTCCAGACGCAGATGCATACAGCACTGCCGCATACTGCCAGAAGAGCGAGCCCGAGCAAAACGGAAAGAAAATTTTTGCCCGCTCCCGTTTTTTCGTGCAAAAACCTTGCGGGGCTGCGTACAGCGCACGCTATTCCGAAAGATATAATAAAAGGAAGCAGAACGGGAACGGCATACTTGAACAAAACAAATAATAAAATAAATATAAGTACGGCGTAAAAGACAATGCAGAACACTTTTTTGTATGGCTCTTTAGGTAAAAATTCCATTTTCCCTCCAATTATTTAAAGAAAAATAAGAACTTTTTTTGTTTCGGTTGACAAAATTGTTTCTTTGTGATATTATATATGATATGTAAAAATCGCTATTTTTATTCGGAGGATGATTATAAAATGAAAAAAGTTATTTCTTTGCTCTTGGCAACAACATTCCTTATGTTCGCTCTTGCTTCCTGCGGTGACGATACAAACAAAACAACGGATCCTTCCGTTACAACAGATCCTTCTGTTACAACGAATGCTTCCGATGCAACGACGGGCAACGTTGTTACTCCTTCCGACAGCTTGACACCCGGCTCCATCGAGTTCCAGCCTGTTACAAGTGCAACGGACAATGCCATAGCAATCGAACTTTATAAAGAAAACGTTAAAAACCTCGTTATCGGTGACACATATACAGACACAGACGGCACAGTTTACACTGTTTACAGCGTTGGTGTTGGCGCCGGCTACAAGGTTTGCGGTGAATATGCATACAGCCTTGAATCCCTTGTTATCAACGATGGCAAGATCAAAAAGATCGAAGGTTACTCCTTCCAGTTCTGCACAGCTCTTACAGCAGTAAAGATCGGTAAAGGCGTTGAATCCATCGGCGACCTTGCTTTCTTCGGTTGCTCTGCTATTGAAACACTTTCTTTTCCCGATACTCTTACAACTATCGGACCTGCTGCTTTCAATGGCGCGGCTATCAAAGAACTTGTAATTCCCTCTAGCGTTACAACTATCGGTCAGGAAGCTTTTGCAAACTGCAAATCCTTGACAAAGGTAACAATGCCTTCTTCTTTCAATAACGAAACAACTCTTAAATCCATATTCCTTTCCAACTATAAGAATATCCAGTTCACTTTCGTTGACTAATTAAAATTAGCAAATAAGACCACTCTTTCATACAATGGTAAAAAAGTATGAAAGGGTGGTTTTTTTGGTTTTATATACCGTTGAAAGAGGGGATACTCTTTATTCCGTTTCACAAAGATTTTCGGTACCTGCAGGGCTTATTGCCGTATGGAATGCGATCCCCTCGCCTTATACTCTTGTCGTGGGGCAGAGTCTTTTGATACTTACGCCAAATGCGCTCTATACCGTGCGCGCAGGGGACACATATTCATCAATATCCGCACGTACAGGCGTGAGCACAAGGGCGCTTTTTGCAAATAATCCGAACCTTTTGGGCGGAACTGCTCCGATTTACGAGGGGCAGACGCTCGTCATCTCCTTTGCGGAAGAGCCGAGCGCATCTGCCGATATGACGGGTTATGCTTATCCGTTTATAGAAACTGCGAACTTATATTATTCTTTGCCGTATCTTACGGAAATTATTCCTTTTACTTACGGTTTTACACAAAGCGGCGCTCTTGTGCCGCTTGGCGATGAGCGCATACTTTCCGCGGCGCGGTCGGGTGGTACGGGAGCGTTTATGCACCTTTCTACTCTTACCGAAAACGGCAATTTTTCCTCCGATCTTGCGCTTGCGCTGTTTTCTTCGCCGGCGGCAATGGATACGCTTGCGCGCAACGTGCAAAGAGTAATAAGCGAAAAAGGCTACGACGGACTTGACATAGATTTTGAATTTATTCCCGGGAGCGCGGCGGCAGATTACGCGGCTTTTATAGGAAGGCTTCGCACGCTCCTTGCTCCCGATGGCAAGATGGTTATTGCGGCGCTCGCGCCGAAGACGCGAGACGACCAACCCGGTGTGCTTTATGAGGGGCACGATTACTCACTTATAGGGGCAGCGGCAGACGCGGTGCTTCTTATGACGTATGAGTGGGGATATACCTACGGCCCTCCTATGGCAGTAGCGCCCATATCCGCCGTGAGGAGTGTGCTTGATTATGCCGTGAGCCGTATCCCGCCGCAGAAGATATATATGGGGCTTCCGAATTACGCATACGATTGGATATTGCCGTATAAGCAAGGGTACAGCCGCGCCACATCCATCGGAAACGATGAGGCTGTGGATATAGCACGCCGTTTCGGTGCGGAGATAAAATTTGACGAAACGTCGAAAACGCCGTATTTCACGTATTACGACGGCGGTATTACGCACGAGGTATGGTTCGAGGATGCGCGCAGTATGCAGGCGAAGTTCGACCTTATAAAGGAATATGGCTTCCGCGGGGGCGGGTATTGGAATGTGATGAGGCGTTTTGCACAAGGATTCCTTTTGCAAAACGTGACGTTCAGAATTTAGAATTTCTAAATCCCGAACGCCCGTAAATTTAGCATCTAAAACAAAAAATGACGAGAAAAAATCTCGTCATTTTTTCGTCTCACACGTCTATGTGTAAAACCGTTTTATACATCTCTCCGTTTTTGTAATAGACCCTTGGTACTCTGCGGGAGATTCCGCATATGAATTCGTAATTAAACGAATACGCCGCGTTCGCAACCTCCTCTGCGGAAATAAAATCGCCGCCGTCTTTGCCGACGAGCGTTGCCGCGTCGCCTATTTCCGCTTCGGGAACGGAGCTTATATCCACCATCATCTGATCCATGCAGACCCTGCCGAGTATTGGGCAGCGCCGCCCGTGGATAAGCACCTCTCCCTTGCCCGAAAGCGCACGGGGGTATCCGTCCGCGTACCCCACGGGAAGCGTTGCGACAAGCATATCGTGTTCTGCTGTAAAGGTCGCGCCGTAGCTGACGGTCTTTCCCGCCGCGAGCGTTTTTATGTGCGAGATATGCGTTATAAATTCCATCGCGGGCAAAAGCTCGTATTTTCCCTCGCTTGCGCTCTTTATGCTTTCGGAGGGGTAGAGCCCATACATCACAATGCCTGCGCGTACCATATCGTAAGCTTCTGTGAATTTAAGCGTGCCTGCGCTGTTGTTAAAATGCTTTACGGGAATATTTACACCGCGCTTTTCCAAAAGCGCGAGAAATCTTTTAAATTCCGCTTTTTGCACCTCTGAAAAGGAGCTGTCCTCTTCGTCCGCTGTGGCAAAGTGGCTGAATATGCCTTCCGTTTCAATATAAGGAAGCCTAAAAGCCTCTGCCGCCTCATCTGCGCTTTTCTCGCTTACGTCCCAGCCGATGCGGGACATACCTGTGTCCACGGCAAAATGCACTTTTGCAAACTTGGAAAGCTTTTGCGCTGTTTTGGAAAGCTCTTTTATTGATTCAAGCTGGAACATAGTGAGGGTTATATCGTTTTCGATAGCGCACTCAAAAAACTGCGGCGCGGTATAGCCCAGTATCAGTATTGGTTTTTTTATGCCGCTTTTGCGAAGCTCCAGCGCCTCGTTTATCTCCGCAACGCCGAAATAATCTGCGCTCTGCTCCAATTCTCGCGAGACTTCGCAAGCTCCGTGACCGTATGCATCCGCTTTCACAACGAGGAGGAGTTTTGCCTTCCCCGAAAGCTTTTTCTTTAAAATATTTATATTATGTTCTATAGCGTCGAGGTCTATCTTTGCATAAACTCTGTAAAAAATCATTTTTTCTCCGTTTCGGCAAGTGTATTACATTATATTCTATCACAAAACTCGCAAAGTGTGAATTGTTTTTTTATATAATCATATTATATTTAAAGAAAGTTTTTTTGCAACACATTGTTTACAAAATAATGATAGACATATTGACCAAAATGTGGTAGAATAATATTGGAATATATATATGATTTTAACAGGAGGTGTTTTGAGTGAAATTGACATTTTTGGGTGCGGCACACGAAGTAACGGGTTCTTGTACACTTCTTGAGGTGCTCGGCAAGCAGATACTTATAGATTGCGGTATGGAACAGGGCGAAGACCTCTACGAAAATTGCGAACTGCCCGTCGCTCCCGCCGAAATAGATGCCATTTGTCTTACCCACGCGCATATTGACCATTCGGGAAAGCTCCCTGCGATGGTTGCCGCAGGCTACAAAGGCCCTATCTATGCAACGGCGGCGACGAACGCGCTATGCAACATAATGCTTCGCGATTCCGCGCATATCCAGGAGTTTGAAGCACAGTGGCGCAACCGCAAGGCAAAGCGCGCGGGCGGCGAAGAATACGAGCCCATCTACACGATGGAAGATGCTATGCGCACGCTGGAGCTTTTCGAGCCGCACTCCTATGGTGAGGATATTGAAATATTCGAAGGCGTTACTATCAAATTCCTTGATGCAGGTCATTTGCTCGGTTCGTCCTCCATACATTTCACTATTACAGAGGACGGTAAGAAAACAACACTTCTTTTCTCCGGCGACCTTGGAAACATAGACCGCCCCCTCATCCGCGACCCGCAAAAGCCCATCGGCGCGGATTACGTTGTGATCGAATCCACCTATGGCGACAGGCTCCACGGAGAGCGCCCCGATTACATCGGTCAGCTTACGAGTATCATTCAGGATACGTTCGACCGCGGCGGCAACGTGGTCATCCCCTCTTTTGCCGTTGGCAGAACGCAGGAGCTTCTTTACCTTTTGCGTATTATAAAAGAGCAGAAGCTTATAAAATACCACGACGGATTTTCCGTTTACGTGGATAGCCCCCTTGCCGTTGAAGCGACAAACATATATTCATCGGGTCTTACTGAATATTACGATAAAGAAACCCTGGAGCTTCTTTCTAAGGGAATAGACCCCATACGTTTTCCGGGGCTGAAACTCTCTATCACAAGTGATGATTCAAGAGCGATAAACGACGATAAATACCCGAAAGTTATCCTTTCCGCCTCCGGTATGTGCGAAGCAGGCAGAATCCGCCACCACTTAAAGCATAACCTGTGGAGATATGACAGCACCATTCTTTTTGTCGGCTACCAGACGGAGGGAACTATCGGCAGAAAGCTTCTCGACGGGGCGGCATCCGTTCGCCTTTTCGGTGAAGAGATAGTTGTCAATGCAAATATACAGACCATAAGCGGCATAAGCGGCCACGCGGATAAGCATATGATGCTTTCGTGGCTTGCGGATCTTCCGTACCCGCCGAAAAAGGTTTTCGTAAACCACGGCGCGGACGGTGTTTGCGACCATTTTGCAAATCAGATATACGAAAACCTCGGCTATTTTTCCGAAGCGCCCTACAGCGGAGACGTTTTCGACCTTGCAACGGGCGAATGCATAGAAAAAGCGAAGGTCGTGCGAATACCCACCAAGGTTTCCCCGGGACGCAAGCGCGCGAGCGTTATTTTCGAAAAACTCTTGTTTGCAGGCAAGCGTTTGCTCCACGTTATAGAGCAGAACCGCGGAGGTGCGAACAAGGATCTTGCAAAATTCACAAGTCAGATCGAAGCGCTCTGCGATAAATGGGAAAGAAAATGATAAAGTAACAAGAAAACCGCTCGAAAGAGCGGTTTTCTGCTGTAGATAAATATATGCAAAAATGATGGAAATAAAAAGTTACACAAATAGAAAGTTACACAAATAGAAAGGCTCGCCCTTTGGGAGAGCTCCCGCGATAGCGGGTGAGAGGGTGATATATGGGAATAGATCCCTCTCCGTCACGTTTTACGTGCCACCTCTCCCGTAGTGAGAGGCTTTTTTCTTCACCTTCTGAATCTTGATGCACGCGAAACTTTTCTGTGTCCGCGGTAGCTTTTTATCACAGTGCAGATAAGCACCACACAGAGCGCCCAAGCAATATTTAAAACGGAGCGCAACACGGGTACGTTTACCGTACCGTAAAACGGGAATAAGAACATACAGATAAACGTAACTATATTATTTCCCATAAATTTTATCGGAAGCGAAGGAATAAAGAGCGAGATTTCGCAAACTGCGGCAAGTACGCCGAAAACGATAAGGTAATATATCATTTCCTCTTTCCAAAACGCAACGGCTTCTTTTATAAAGCTGAACTTCTTTTCCTGCGGAAAATAGGAGCTGTCGCGGCGGTGTCCGTGGACCTTATAAAAAACGAAAGTATAGATAAGACCGAAGAAAATTCTTCTGCCCAAGTCTCCGAGGATACTTATTACCGCGCCGAGGATAACCGCGCCGACAAGCATTACCGCAAAGGAAATGAGAAGCGATATGAGCAAGACCTTGAGAACGTAGAATATCTTATATTGGTTTTTAAAAATATGGCGGTAAAAAACGTCTTTTTCGGGTTCTTCGGGCTTTAAGGGCGAACCCTTGCGCCTTATTCTGCCAAGACCCCACATCGGGCAAATGATGAACGCCGTAGAGAGGAAGTAAACGAGCGCCCAGAGCGCGGCGATAAGAAGACCGCCGACAATGGAATTGCCGAAGAAGATATACACGCCCATATCGCAGATGTAAAGCGTTTCAAAAACGGATGCGTCCGCGTATCTGTACCCGATGAACATAAAAGCTATTATCATCGGAAGCTGGAGCGTAAGGTTTGCGGCAAAAACGGTGATACTTTCTTTAAGCGCCGTTATTACGGCAACTTTTTTATCTCCTCCATCGTAGGTGGCGTTGAGAAAATTCATCTTCTTTTCGCTGTTTTTGAAGTGAGAGACGAGCATTGCGGGCATTGTGATGACAAAGACAGCCGCGAATATTACCAGCAATAAAATGTGTATTTCGTCAAAGCGCAGAGCATCTACATATTGTTTCTCTGCATTGGCAAGGAAAAATATATAGACCACCGCGCTTACAAGGTGCGCGGAAAACATATAAGAGATTAGCGTTGCAAAATTTCGCAGGTGATAATTTTTCATAGTTAACTCCTGTAATTGATTATACGTAAAGTATATCATAACGTTGCATTGTTTGTCAACACAGCGAATTTTTACACGGTCTTGAAAAGCGGTGTAATTTATGATATACTGAAAACGTAGTAAAATATATACGGAGGACAAGATATGAAACTTTCTCAAACAAACGGACCGCTTTTCCACTTCTATGGGGATGATCTCCACGCAACGCTCGTTCATCTTAAAAACGCGGGCTTTAAATATGTTGACCTTTCTTTCTGGTCAAGATATATTTCCGGCTCTCGTTACTTTACAACGAGCAACGAGGTTCTTGCGGAAGAATACAAGAAAGAGCTTGCAGAGCTTGAGCTTATTCCCGTTCAGAGCCACGAGCCTTTCGGCAACTCTATGGGCGATGACGGCGGCAAATTCTATTATAAAAAGACAAGCCTTGCCCTCGACCTTGCGGGCAGAATAGGCATTCCGTCCATCACGCTCCACGCGGGAATAGAGGTAACTCCTATGTCACGCGAGGAATATATGGAAAAGAACGTGGAAATTTTCAAAAGCCACATTCCCGTTGCGGAAAAATACGGCATGAAGCTTTTGATAGAGAATACGGCTTGGAAAAAGGACGGTATCCACCTTGCGGATGCAGATGACCTTATCGAAATACTCGACAGAATAGACCATCCGCTTTTCGGTGTGTGCTGGGATACGGGTCATGCAAACCTTTGCGACCTCGACCAATACGCGGAGCTCAAAAAGCTCGGTTCAAGACTTTGCGGTCTTCATGTTCACGATAACTACGGTGGCAAGCGCACACCCGGATGCGACCTGCACCAGTACCCTTATTGGGGAAACGTAAACTTCGACGGCGTTATTTCTGCGCTTCTTGAAATAGGCTATAAGGGCACGTTCAACTTTGAGGTAGATAACCCTGTAAGACGCACAGGCGCAATTCCTTTTGTAAAAGACGGCGTACCGCAGGAAAAGCTCTCCATGATGCCGCCCGAACTCCGTTTGCAAATGGAAACTTACCTCTATTCCATCGGAAAACAGATGCTTGAAGCATATAATTGCTTCGAAGAATAAAAGCAAAAAGCCTTCCTACTATGGAAGGCTTTTTATGTTATAGGGAATTATTTAAAATTTAATTATACCTGCTTTTTACCTCTATGCAGTCAAGCTCAAGGGAGCGAAAACATCCCGTGGCATGGAAAGGCTTATAGCCCCAAAATTCTTCGCCCGTGTCGACCCGGCGTGTTCTGCCGCTCTCGCCCACAAAAATTTTAAGCGGAGTGGGACAAACAATGAGGACTTTGCGATTTTCGCTTTAAAAAGCATAATCCGTGCGGTGCGTGTACCTTAGAAGCTCCATTTTCCTGAATTTGAGCGTATGAACGAAAACGATGTTGTTGTTCACGAAAACCAACAGCAGTGCCGGTGGTTACAAAAAGCTTTAGCTTTGCACAGTTCCCGCCGCAGCGGAGGCTCCTTTGTGCAAAGGGAGCTGTCAGCGAAGCTGACTGAGGGATTGTGCTCGTGTAAAAGAACGATAAAACAATCCTTCCGT
>JAGATA010000047.1 GCA_017621475.1 Clostridia bacterium | reverse complement strand
GGCGCGCATACCGCGTTCCCATTCCGGGAACAACGCAATTAAGAGGAGAATCTCCCGATCTGCCCGCTTCACGGGCAACGTCTGATTGGATTTCTTTTTACACAAAATTTTTCGCAGTGCCGTGTAGGTCATAGCACCGCCCATATTGGAGGGTAAGCGGTCCGTCTTGACCACGCCGAAGGCAGAGGTGTCCTTGCCCTCGTACACGTTGTCCAGCCACGTGCGGAAGCCTTCTTCAAGAAATTTCCCCTTGGGAACGAACTTCAGATACTTCAAACTGCTCTCGGTAATGACCAGCTTAATATCCGACACCTTGCGTGCCGTGGTGTAACCGCCGAGCTGACGGATCTGGGTAATATCATTATCTTTGAACCAATTTTGAAGCCGAGTGCAGAAGGCACAGGACTTGAAGAAGCGGTTTCGGAGAAGCGCCATGCCCTTGTCTTCGAGTTCGTTGTCCTCAAATACGCTGATATCCAAAAGCCCCTGGCCGTCCCAAATGACGTTTTCGACTTCGGTTGCCTTTTCGACAGCCGAAAGTTCGGTCTTTGCGTCCTTTTCAACGCAGACCGCGCGTGTCTTGAAAATACTGCTTCTGTCGGGATAGCGGTCTTGCTTCTGCGGTAGGCTTTTACCTTATCATCGTAAATGAAGTATTTGCCGAGCACGGAAGTATCGACGGGATTTTCCACGGGTGCGTATTCCGACACGCTGTAGTGCGGAAACTCCACGGCAATCTTTTCTGTTGCCGTGGGACTAACTTATTCATCCTCGCCGATTGGCAGAAGGAAGGCTTCAACCATCAACCGTACACCAATTCGGAAACCGTATGAGAAGGCATCGCGCTCGGTGATGCCGTGCATCTCGTTCATACACTCTTCGAACTTTTCAAGTGTTTCCTTCTACTTGTCGGTAAGCGTTCCGTCCAGTTCCTCTCGATTCCTGGCTACCAGCTTCAGCAGTTCCTTGAGCCTTTTGTCGCCACGCGTGCATTGCTCGAACGGAGAGACATTGCCATACCAGAGTTCGTCAATCGTTTTCATCGCCGTCCTCCGCATACGGAAACGGTGACCGCACACCGAGTTCTTCCTCGGCAATACAGTCACCGTTCTTTTTCATTTTTTCTACGGCAATCAAGGTCTGGCGGACGAGTTCCATCTCGATCCATGTATGACCTTCCTCGCATCTCTCGTCAATGCCGAGCATCAACGCTTTTGCCGTCACCGCGCTCATGATATCGTATTTCTCTCCGCGGTACAACTCTTCAATCGTAATCTTTGCCATGCGAGTTACCTCCTTTGCTTGGTAACACACAATATACCACAGAAAGAGACGGAAGTCCAGTGAAAAACGCAAACAAAATATTATTTTTGTGATTTCTTTGCTTTTGCTATTTTTCTCATATGATTTTTTGTGTCCCTGCCAATACTTTCATATTGTTCCGATCCAAACTCCTTTTGTGCACGCCTTACATACGAAAGATAGTTTCCCTTATTCATGCCTCTTTCGGAATACTTTTCATACAGGTTTCTCTCGCTAATATGCGTGCCTTTGGAGGTATATCCATCGCATTTAGAAATGAATCTCGCTTTTCGATACATACGATAATAATACTTGGAATTTGTTTTAGAATAACCTCTGAATCCTGATTCTTTTTCCGAGGCAAAACGATAATAAAATCATCGCTATACCGCATATACAGTCCACCTACAGCAGAAACAAAATCATATATTTGCTTGTCGATTTCAAGCATATACAAATTTGCCAACAATCCGCTAATCGGTGAACCTTGAGGTATCCCCCATGGATTGGGATTTTTCTTGACTAATGATTTGTTTGAACGAAACTGCTCTTTTGTCAGTGCCCTTTGCTGCTTATTCAAAGCTCGACGGCCACCAATGCTGTCATCCAGCCCGTTGAGCCGCAAAATATCCGTTAACTCAAACATGCTGAATTGAGTAATGTTCTTGAATACAGCAAAATGGTCTTTGGGAAGTCTTTCTACCTCTAACAAAGAGCACCACTGTCGCTTTAAGTAATTATGATCAAGCATGTCAAAAAACTTTGTGAAATCGCCAATCATAATATGCGCTGAAGCGCATGATTTTATAAAATCAAATGCCCTTTTTGCAAAATGAATATTATTCTTGTGAAGATCCGTACGATATGCAACCGGAACATTCGAAATATTGTCTCTTTTTAAGCGCTCGTTATACAGCTCATTCAAAACAAAACTGTAATACTGATAGATACATCTATCTATATGTGCAGCATAACAGATATCACGTTCTTTCGGCTTTTTTCCAACACCGCTTTTATATTTCGTCATATCCTTCTTGTAGTGAATGAAAGGATAAAAACTATGAGCAGCAACCTTATCCGCAGACAATATATATTCCTTTTGCTGACCTATATCCGTACGCAAATCAAAGTGCGCGTAATATCTTTTACTACTTGTTACAGTCCTATCTAAATTAATCCATTCGTTAGCGTTCATAATACTCCTTAAAATGCAATATCCGTCGACATGGGGGACAGCATCCCTAAGCCGACGGATATACTTTTTCACGTGGTTTCAAACATCATCTGTTATGCCAAAAACCAGCTGTCCAAATTGCAATACCCAAT
>JAGATA010000005.1 GCA_017621475.1 Clostridia bacterium | reverse complement strand
TGAGCAAGTAAAAACAGCCTAAATGGCTGTTTTTGAGAAGCGATACCCCACAAAGCAAGCATTTTTGAAGTGAGCTTTAGCGAGAGCACAAAAATGCTATGCGACTGGGGAGGGGAACCGCTACGGTTTTATCAAAGATAGTGGTAGCACCCGAAAGGGTGTTTTTTCGTTGTGGAGGCACCACCCTCTCACATCGAACCGCCGATTCTGGGTGAGCAAGTAAAAACAGCCTAAATGGCTGTTTTTGAGAAGCGATACCCCACAAAGCAAGCATTTTTGAAGTGAGCTTTAGCGAGAGCACAAAAATGCTATGCGACTGGGGAGGGGAACCGTTACGGTTTTATCAAAGATAGTGGTAGCACCGAAAGGGTGTTTTTTTCGTTGTGGAGGCACCACCCTAAAAATGAAGTGAAGAATATTGAAACCTGTCCCCAAGTGTGCTATAATAAAATCAGAAAGGCGGTGGAGAAGTGAATAGTAATTTTTTTTCAAAGGTGGACGGAAAGTCAATTATCGTTTATGATTTTGAAATCACACACAATGACGATTCTCTGTGTATCAAAATGAGTTGCATCTCTGAAGATCAAAATGCCTATTTTATTGTGTTTGAAAACATATCCAAATTAAAATTATCAGATATATCCTACCCGTTTCAAATTTGTGGATTTGAGATCTTAGATTATAACTCACGCGGCTATCAGAGCGATTCCCGATTCTTTGTAAATGATTATGAAGATGAAACCCTCTCATTTTTCTGCGAAAAATTTGAAATTTTTAATGCAAACAGATAAAAAAGCGTCATCTTTTTTGTCAACGCATCTCACAAAGAAACACCCGAAAGGGTGTTTTTTCAATATTCTTTCCTATTGCTTCCGAACATCTTTTATGATATACTCTATCAATAAAGGCGGTGGAATTATATCCATCCCAAAGAAGGTGATCTTATGAAAAAAGAACAGATCAATATCCGCGACCCGTTTGTGCTATGTGAAAACGGAAAATATTATCTTTATGGCACGAGGGCAAAGGATTTTGGCGTATGCACGAAGGGCTTTGACGTTTACATTTCGGAGGACCTTGAGAATTGGAGCGAGCCTGTAGAATGCTTTAACTCCGAAAAATACGGTCTTAACAGAGAAGTTAACTGGGCGCCCGAGGTGCATAAATATAAAGGAAAATATTATATGTTTGCTACGTTTACGCAGGAAAACGGTCTGCGTGGCACATACTCGCTCTGCTCGGACATCTTGTTCGGCCCGTTTGAGCCGTGTAGCGAGGGCGCGCTTACTCCGCAGGAGTGGGAGTGCCTTGACGGTACGCTTTACATTGACGAAGCAGGGGTACCTTACCTTGTTTTCTGCCATGAGCATACACAGATAACGGACGGCACTATATGCTATGCGCGCCTGAACGAGGACCTGAGCGCTTTTGTGGGGGATGTTGTAACGATGTTCAGCGCTTCTTCCTGCGTATGGGCTGACCCTATAAAAGAAAAGCATTACGTTACAGACGGCCCTTTTATGTATCGTTCCAAAACGGGCGAGCTTTTTATGATATGGTCAACTTTTGTAAAAGGGAAGTATGCAGAATGCTTGGTGAAGTTCAAAAACGGAAAGCTTGGTCTTGAGTTTGATCATTTGAAACCGCTTTTGGATAGCGACGGCGGCCACGGTATGATATTTTGCGGTGGCGAAAAAACTTATTTTACGTATCATACTCCCAACAGATCAGGCTTTGAATGCCCCGAATTTTGCCTTTTGAAAGATGTTTGGGATATAATAAATATAGAAAACGAATTTTAATTTGACGGTTTGAAAATTTACTATTGACGTGGCATTTTCTCAATGATATAATGTCCCTATAGAATTTGATTTTCGGAGGAAAAAATTATGAATTTATCTGTTTGCGGAATTGACTGTTCGAAGTGCAAGTTTTTTGCCGACAAAAAATGCAGCGGTTGCAGAAATGTCGCGCCCGAGGGTAAATGCATTTGGAACGGCAGATGCGATCTTTATGATTGCTGTGCAAAGCAAAACTTTGAACATTGCGGAAAATGTGAAAAATTCCCTTGTGACACGCTCAAAGAATGGGCTTCCGGAGAAAATCCTGAAAGAATACAGAATCTGATGGACCTTGTAAATAATACATAATCTTATTTCCTGCCATTTTTATTTTCCGCTTGCATTGACATTTTATTGTTAATATGATAGAATGATACTAAAGAAAAAAGCTGCGGCTTAATGAATTTGAATTTTATTTGGAGGTTTTCAGATATGGAAAGAATCAAAACAATTGCAACAAAAGATATCGCTAAGACAGTTAACAACGGCGGTTGCGGCGAATGCCAGACTTCTTGCCAGTCCGCTTGCAAAACATCTTGCGGCGTTGCTAACCAGAAGTGCGAAAATCAGAAACAGGGCAAATAATTTCTGATATCCTTAAAAACGCTGTCGCTTGCTGACAGCGTTTTATATTTGCTTAAATAAAAGGGAGTTATATTTATATGGTACATCAGTATAAATTAAACGGTTATAACATCGTGCTTGATACCTGCAGCGGTTCTGTTCACTGCGTGGACGAGGTCGCTTACGACATCATTGCGATGTATAAAAACGCGGAAAAGGAAGAGATTGTTTCCGCAATGCTCGAAAAATACGCGGACCGAGAGGACGTTACAAGAGAAGATGTGCTTTTGTGCGTTGATGACGTAAAGTCGCTTGAGGACGCGGGCAAGCTCTTTTCCGAAGATCAGTATGAAAAGCTTGCATTCGATTACAAGAACAAGAGCAATGTTGTAAAGGCACTCTGCCTTCACATCGCGCACACTTGCAACCTTAACTGCAGCTATTGCTTTGCAAGCCAGGGTAAATACCAGGGCGAGCGCGCTATTATGAGCTTTGAGGTGGGCAAGCAGGCGTTTGATTTTCTCATTGCAAATTCCGGCACGAGAAGAAATCTTGAGGTTGATTTCTTCGGCGGCGAGCCCCTTATGAACTGGGACGTTGTAAAACAGCTCGTTGCTTACGCAAGAAGTATCGAAAAAGAACATAACAAAAACTTCCGTTTTACGCTCACAACGAACGGTATGCTCATCGATGACGAGATAATCGATTTCCTTAACAAGGAAATGAGCAACGTTGTCCTCAGCCTTGACGGCAGACGTGACGTTCACGACCATTTCCGCAAGGACTATGCAGGCAACGGAAGCTATGATAAGATCGTGCCCAAATTCCAGCGTCTTGTTGAAAAACGCGGCGGCAAGGATTATTATGTCAGAGGCACGTTTACTCACAACAACGTGGACTTCACAAACGATATATTCCATATGGCAGACCTCGGCTTTACGGAGCTCAGTATGGAACCCGTTGTTTGTCCGCCCGATGACCCTTACGCTCTTACGGCGGAAGACCTTCCCAAGGTGCTTGAACAGTATGAGATCCTTGCGAAGGAAATGATAAAACGCAAAAAAGAGGGCAGACCTTTCACATTCTATCACTATATGCTCGACCTTACGAACGGGCCCTGCATCTATAAGCGCATAACGGGTTGCGGCTCCGGCACGGAATATATGTCCGTAACGCCTTGGGGTGAGCTTTACCCCTGCCACCAGTTCGTAGGCGATCCGAAATACAGCCTGGGTAACATCTGGGAAGGCGTTAAAAATAAGGAAGCGCAGGACGAGTTCCGTTATTGCAACGCTTACGCAAGACCCGAATGCAAGGATTGCTGGGCGAAGTTCTACTGCTCCGGAGGCTGCGCGGCAAACGCTTACCACGCAACGGGCAAGATCAGCGGCGTTTACGAATACGGTTGCGAACTCTTTAAAAAGAGAATCGAATGTGCCGTTATGATGAAAGTTGCCGAAAGCGAAGAATGAAAACTCCTATAGTGGATTTTGTCCGCAGATATATGGATTCGGGCGTTTCCCGTTTCCATATGCCGGGGCATAAAGGAAAAATTTTTCTCGGTCCCGAACCGTATGATATAACTGAGATCGCCGGCGCCGACGTTCTTTACTCCGCGGAGGGCATAATCGCCCAGAGCGAGGATAACGCATCCGCGCTTTTCGGCACAGCTCATACCTTTTACTCTACAGAGGGCTCTACTCTTGCGATAAAAGCTATGCTTATGCTCGCAAGCGCTCTTGCGCCCGTGGGCGAAAGACCGCTTATTTTGGCGGGGAGAAACGCACACAAGGCGTTTATCTACGGTGCAGCGCTTCTTGATATAGACGTGGAGTGGCTCTATCCCGAAAATGCGGAGCATATTTGCGCGTGCAATATCAGCGCGCAAAGCTTGGAATCACACCTTGCTTCGGCAGGGCGCAAGCCTTGCGCTGTGTATATCACCTCACCCGATTATTTGGGTAGGATAGCGGATGTGCGTGCGCTCGCTGACATTTGCGAAAAGTATGGCGTGCCGCTTCTTGTTGATAACGCTCACGGAGCGTACCTTGGCTTTTTGGAGCAGAGCTTGCACCCGATGGCTCTGGGTGCGTGCATGTGTGCGGATTCCGCGCATAAAACGCTTCCCGTGCTCACTGGCGGTGCATACCTTCACATAAGTAAAAACGCGCCGCGTGAGTTTTTGGAAAACGCAAGACACGCGCTTTCCGTTTTCGCTTCAACAAGCCCCTCTTACGTTATTTTGCAGTCGCTTGATATGTGCAACTGCTATATTGCTGACGGATACCGCGAAAGGCTTGCTTCTTTTATTGAGCTTGTGAATACGGTGAAAGAGAAGCTCTCAACCTTTGGTTTTGTGCTGGAGAAGAGCGAGCCGCTTAAAATCGTCATAAACACAGCGAAGTGCGGTTACACGGGCGAGGAAGTTTGCGCCTATCTTCGCACCAAAGGAATGGAAGCGGAGTTTTGCGATGACGAATATCTTGTGCTTATGCTGACACCCGAAAACGGCGAAGATGAGCTTCTGCGCCTTGTCCGCGCTTTTAAAGATTTGCCGCTTCGCTCCCCTCTTAAAACGGAGCAGCTGGTGCTCGAAAAGAGGGCGGCGGTAATGCCTCTTCGCACGGCGATGCTTTCGCGCCAAGAGATTATCCCCGTAAAGGAAGCAGAGGGACGTATTTGCGCTTCCCCCACGGTTTCCTGCCCGCCTGCAATTCCCATAGTTGTAAGCGGAGAGGTCATAAAGACGCGTGACGTGAAGCTTTTTAAGCGATACGGCGTGGAGAAAATAGCGGTGGTTAAGCAAAATAAAGCTTTTTGAAAAAAATTAAAAAAGTTTAAAAAAACTATTGACAAATGGAAAGAGATGTGGTATACTCTTATCCGTCGCAAGGGCAAACGCACCGCGCGGCGGACTTAATGGGAGCATAGCTCAGCTGGGAGAGCATCTGCCTTACAAGCAGAGGGTCATAGGTTCGAGCCCTATTGTTCCCACCAAGGAAACCGAATAGGTTTCCTTTTTTAAGGCCCGGTAGTTCAGTTGGTTAGAACGCTAGCCTGTCACGCTAGAGGTCAGGGGTTCGAGTCCCCTTCGGGTCGCCATTCTTGTGGTATTGAAAATCGGATGTTTTAGTCCCTTTGAAATATGCCTCTGTAGCTCAGTTGG
>JAGATA010000046.1 GCA_017621475.1 Clostridia bacterium | reverse complement strand
CAATTTTCAAGGACCGTTCGCGCTGCTTCCTCAACAGCGCTCCACTAGTATATCATAACATCCCCTCTTTGTCAACACCTTTTTTGAAAAAATTTTAAAAATTTTCAACTTTTTTGAATATTCCTAAAAATGCCATGTTTTGTATCTAAATAATTCAAATTCATCCTTTCCCTATATCTTTCTAGCAAGGAAGAGGGGATTTATTTTAAATCAAAGCCTCTTTTAAAATGAAATATATATCCTTAAGTTCAAAAAAATCCTCACTAATTTTCTCCAATAATTCTCTTTTGAAAAAAACGTCTTCTATCTTTGAGTGTTTATACAACATAAATTCATTCCGAGCAACCCATTCTTTTTCAAGATCTATTTTCTCAAAACGTTCTTCATACTCATTATCTCCTCCCATCATAAGCGAATAACCTCTTCCTTTAAGTGCATTTAACAGCTCTAGATTCTCCCAAAGAAGTAAATCACCTATATCGCAAATTCCTCTGTGAGAAGCTTTATAAACTTTAAGACCGTATTTCATTCCTTCAGGAGAAGCGTCGAAAAAGTAGCCAAGTACGTTACAACTTTTATGCGGATTAACTCGGTAACGCAAATAAACATATTCTTTAATCGGTTTTGCTTTGTTAAAACGTGCATCAGAAAAAGGAGTGGAAACGCAATAACGAGTATTAAGTAGCAAATCAGTATCAATTTCACCAAGCACACAAATTAAAGCTTCACTTAAAAGTTTAAGCGGTTTCGTTATGTTTTCCCCATATCGTTCCTTAATACTATTATAGTAAGTTTTATTATTAAATTTTAAACTATCTAAAACCGAAATCGTTTCTTTGTTAAAACCGTTAAACATTATATCGCACCTCAAAACTCTATTGTTATTTCCTCTTTTTCAACCTTGCCGAGAGCTGCCTTGAATCCTTCTCTTTTATCTTCATCGTGCAAAATGGTTTTTACGCCATTGTAAATCCCTTCTTCACTTATCTCGCATATAACCCCAAGATTGCCCGCCCCGAGCTGTTCGCTCGCGGATTTATAATTCGTCACGCACATGGGTAGGCACAAAATCTTCGCTTCTTCCACAGCGATAGGCTTTCCCTCGTGGCGAGAGGGTTGCAAATACACGTCGCACCGCGCCATAAATTTATACGGGTTGTCCGTCCGCGGCAGAAAATGCACACAATTTTCCGCACCGCTTTCACGCACTATATCGAGCAGCTTCTGCTTATATTCCTCGCTTCCCTCTCCTATTATATAATAACGCACATTTTCGCCCTCGCGGAAAAGCTTTGCCACGGCGGGTATTGCCAAATCAAATCCTTTCTGCTCGCAAAGTCTTCCCACACTCAAAATCGCTATGCCGTCGAAATCATCACGGAAATCACATTCTTCTTGCGATTTTTCGATGATCTCCTTTTCGTTCACAAAATTTTCTATTGTTTCTATCTTTCCGCCGAGTTCGGGAAACTTTGCGGCAAGCGAATGTTCAATCTCTTTTGAAACTGTGATTATCTTATCGCACTTTTTTAAATACGGCAGATACACCGCGTCCTCGCGCGGCGGCTCGTCGTAATCAAAGTGAAGCCAAGAAATCTTCTTTTTCGCATTCACCTTGTCTACCATATAAAACATCGTGTGGTCGCCCCAATATGCAAGAGCCACATCATATTCCCCTGTATGCACAGGCATTTTGTCCATAAGTTTCAGCCATATTCTGTTTGCGGCATATGCGCGTTCTACTCCGCCCTTTCTCATTTTAATCGTATCGGGCAAAAGCTTGAACGCAAAAAACGGATTTTTTCTCAAAAACAATTTGCTTATAACGGAAAAAGAGTTGTTTTTATTTATTTTAAATATTTCGGAAAGCTCTCCCATTTCGCTGACCTTTATTTCTTCGGGAACAAGATGCAAAAACGCCCCTTCTTTTGAAGCCAACAACAGCTCAACATCATATTTTTCATAATCAAGTCTCTGCGCAAACGAAAGGAAAGATCTTTCCGTACCCGCAGAATTCATAATTATTCCTATAATGAGCATCTTTTTCTTCATAAGCATCCCTCTTTTCTTTCCGTATAGTATTATAATACCATACAAAATCATTATTGTCAAAAAATACTCTTTCAAAACATTATCTTTTCTTCGGTATAAATGCGCGCCTTTCCGAATACTATTTAAACAAAAGACAAAACGGAGGATTTTAATGAATAATTTGTATAAACCCGAAGGAAGACTCATCGGCACTTCCGAAAACAGAGAATATTTGTCCTGTACGCAAGGACTTGAAAAAGCGTGTGCTTGCGGCAAGATTCTTGAAAGTATTGCAACGTTTTGCGAAGACGGAAAGTTTGGCAAAGAGCTTTATTTTAATCTTGGTACGATGCGCGCTGTTATGCCGCAAAGCGAAGTAGAATATAACATAACCGGAGAGCAAGCCAAAGATATTGCCGTTATAACGCGCGTGGGAAAAGCGGTCTGCTTTAAAATAATAGGCTTTGATGAAATTGAAGGTGAAACCGTGGCTGTCCTCTCCCGAAAGGAAGCCCAGCGCGAATGTGCCGAAAATTATCTTTCTTCCCTTGTTCCAGGTGATATTATTGATGCAACCGTTACGCACATGGAACCTTTCGGCGCTTTTCTGGATATAGGTTGCGGTATAGTTTCGCTTATGTCTATTGATTGTATTTCCGTTTCCCGAATTTCGCATCCAAAGGACAGATTTTACACAGGAATGCCGATAAAAGCGGCAGTCAAAAGCATCGACGCCATAACAGGAAGGATATATATGACACATAAGGAGTTACTTGGAACTTGGAGTGAAAATGCAACTTCTTTTGGGATAGGTCAAACAGTTTCGGGAATTGTCAGAAGTATTGAGCCATACGGAATTTTTGTGGAACTCGCGCCAAACCTTGCAGGACTTGCGGAATATCGCGACGGCATAGAGGTAGGAAGCTGTGCTTCTGTTTACATAAAAAATATAATTCCGGAAAAGATGAAAATAAAGCTCGTTATCGTTGACACATTTCCCGCTCCCGCTGCAAACGAGAAAAAATTCGATTATAAAATCACTGACACACATATCGACTCTTGGACATATTCCCCCGAAGAATGTGCAAAAATGGTCGTAAGCGAATTTACAATCATTTGAGCAAAAAAACAAGGATGCGCGCGCATCCTTGTTTTTTATGCTTTATTTCTTCTTTTTCTTAGCTATAACAACAGATACCACAGCCGCAACAGCAACCACTGCAACAGCCGCAACAACGATTATAATAACAAGCGTTGTGTTACCCTTGGGAGCAGGGTCTGCGATAACGGGAGCAGTAGTTGTTTCTACCGTTCCTGTAGTTGTTTCTTCAGGCTCGGAAAGATTCTTCCAGCCTGCGTAAAGAGTGATTGTGCCTGTCTTTTCTACGGGAGCAGAAAAAGCAAACTTTGTTGTAAGCGCTTCGTCTGTGAACCAACCGAGGAATTCATAGCCATCCTTTGCGGCAACAGCAGGTTCAACAAACTTTTCGCCCGGAACAACGGAGAATATTTTATTCGTCGCCGTTGCACCGGAAAGTTTAAGCGTAGCTGCCTGCGCTTCGGGAACCCATTTTGCGTACAAGGAGAATGATTTAGCTTCTTCCTGAGTAAATTCCATATCAAAGGGCTGTGTAAACGCTTCATCGAGATACCATCCGCAGAACGCATAGCCTGTCTTTTTCATCGGGAAAGAATAGGAAACTTTCGCGCCTGTTTTAACGGTTATATCATATCCTGTATCTTTTTCAGTAAGATTTCTATAGAATGTTACCGTATATCTGTCTGTTATTTCAACAACAACAGGATTTGTAAACACATTGTTGGAAACTGTATTTGCAGAAAAGTCCTGCGTACCTGCAACGGATACTTCGCAAACGTAAGCTGTATCGGGTGTAAGACCTGTGAACGTATGAGCAAAAGAACCGTCTTTTTCAAATGTGATGTTTTCTGTTTTTACAACTTCACCTTTTTTGGTCTTGATAACGCCTGTCATAGTCTTTACATCGCCCATATTGAGCTCTTTTATAAGACCTGTAATGCTTACGCTGTCCGTGGTGCTTTCGTTGTTGCTGAACGCAAATTCAACAGGTACTTGAACTGTATTGGAAACCTTTATCTTCATTTCAAAGCCGGGTGCATCAAGAATTTCTATCGTTGTATCGCAATCAACAAGTTCAACTACCTTTTTATCCGTTCCAGCGTATATGGGATGAAGACCTGCTCTGTCAGGAGCACCGTCCTTAGAACAGTTCGGAAGAGAATATTTATCCATTACATCCTGATATACGCGCCAGATCATAATGCCGTATTCAAGGCGATCGTGCTTGCCGTCCCCATCATTATCACGAGAACCGATATTACCGTCATAGGAAGCGGGATCTTCCGTGTATCTGTTTTCTACAAGATAATAGAGATCGGGGTTATTTGTATTAACTCTGATAATATTATACCCCTCTTCCGTTTCTCTGGAATAGAGCGTGTATGTGCCGTCATCTACGACCTGAGATTTTTCAAAACCGTATTGGATGAGGTGGTAAGGGTCAACAGCCGCAGGAGAATCGCCGGACTTTTCGCCTTCGCGGTAGTTGTTGGAGCCTGTTCCCTGAAGAGCCTTATCTCCGGGACCGCCGAGCCAAGTGTATCCGCCGTATGTATAAAGGTCAACTGCACCGAGAACGTGGCCAAGCTCGTGAGTAAGCGTACCAATGGAAATTATATCGTTGAGCTTACCGCGGTCTGTGCGGCACTCGCCGTCAACGGTAAATCTGCCGCCGTAAAGGCCGTTGGAAACGATCACTCCGTCAACTTTAATGTTGGCAGAAGAAGAACGATTCTGGTAATTGTTTATACCCCAAACCTGCGTACCGTTGGAGCCTGTTCCCCATTTTGTGTTATAGCCCGCAATGATAAAAGATAAAGAAAGCTCCGTATAATCCAGAGATCCGTTGCCGTTCGTATCGAAGGAAGCAAAATCAACGTATTCGGATGCGGCATTAAGAGCATTTGCTCTTGTAGCATAGTCGCCGGCTTTAGAAGCTTCGGGATGAGGGATATTAACCGTTACGTAAACCACGCCGTTGTCCGCTTTGCCGTAAGTTTCTTTCGCAGGCTTAAAATAGAAGTTGCCGTTCGACATATTCAAATAGTAATTTTTGATCGTCTTTCCTTCATCACCGAAAACGCTCTGTTCCCATTCGTCTTCCGTGGTGTAAGCCCACTGCTCACCATATGTGTCAGATTCTTTGTTTGTGCTGGACTTTCCTGCTTTGCAATCGTCCACACCATTTCCGTTGGGGTCATAGCTTACAACAATAACGAGAAGCGGGATGGGATCGGGACCTGTGTAGCCTGAGGGAAGTTCGCTAAGAACAAAGCCTTCTTCCGCCGCCAAAATTCCGAAAGGAATAAGGCACGTCATCATAATTGTGCAAAGCGCAACAGCTAAAATTTTTCTTAACATAATTACTCCTTAATTTTTTGTGATTTTATGTTTGTGCAAAAGAATGCCGTACGGCATTCTTTTGCTTTAAAGTTTCAAGTTATTATGCTTCAAAGAAAGCTTTTATAGCTTTATGAGTCATATAAACGTCTGTCTTGGAAACCACTTCATAAGGGGAATGCATAGAAAGTACGGGAACGCCAAGGTCGATAACGTCAACGTTTTTGGAAGCGATATATTTTGCGACGGTACCGCCGCCGCCCGCGTCAACCTTGCCAAGCTCACCCGTCTGCCAAATAACGCCCGCTTCATCAAGCACGCGGCGAACGTATCCGCAAAATTCAGCGCTTGCATCATTAGAGCCGGATTTACCGCGTGCGCCCGTATATTTTGTAATAACAACGCCATTGTTGATATAGCAGCAGTTGTTTCTTTCCATAGGTTCGGGGAAATTGGGGTCAAACGCCGCATTTACGTCGGAAGAAAGGCACTTGGAGTTAGCTCGTACAACAATATCGGAAGCACCGAGAGCTTTTGCAAGATCAGCAATGATATCGAAGTAAACCTGGCTCTGCATACCTGTGTTACCTTCAGAACCGATCTCTTCCTTATCTGCAAGTACAGCCATAACAGTATGCTTGGGTGCTTCCATTTCAATAAGAGCTGTAAGAGAGGGGTAAGCACAAACTCTGTCATCGTGACCGTAGGAAGCGATAAGGCTTCTGTCAAGACCAACATCACGGGATTTGAACGCAGGAACGGCAGAAAGCTCCGCGCTAAGGAAATCTTCTTCAATAATACCGTATTTTTCGTTAAGGAGCTTCATAACATTAAGCTTCACAGCATCCTTTTCTGCAAGATCTCCGAAAGGACGGGAGCCTGCAATAAGATTTAGCTGTTCACCGGAGATACCGTCGCCCAAGGATTTTTTCATCTGATCCCCTGCAAGGTGAGGAAGAAGGTCACTGATGTAGAAAATAGGATCGTTTTCATCTTCACCGATAACAACGTCGATAGTTTCACCGTTTTTCTTTGTTACCGCGCCGTGAAGTGCGAGAGGAATCGCCGTCCACTGATACTTTTTAATACCGCCGTAATAGTGTGTTTTAAGGTAGCCAATTCCCTCGTTTTCATAGAGGGGGTGCTGTTTAAGGTCAACACGGGGGCTGTCGATATGAGAAGCAGTAAAGTAAACACCGTTTTCAAGGCTTTCACTTCCGACAACGAAAGCAACGAAGGATTTTGCGCGGTTATTATAATAATATTTTTCGCCTGCGGAAACCTTCATTCCGAAGGTGTAAGGCTTAAAACCTTCTTTTTCGAGCATTTTTTGAGCGCTGTAAACACATTCGCGTTCTGTTTTTCCTGCATCAAGAAAGCTCATATATCCTTTCGCGTAATCGTAGGAAGCTTCAAGCTCGTCCGCACCGAGTGTGGCATAAGTATTCTTTTTCGTCGCGAGAAGCTCTTTTTTGAGTGTTTCCATTTCCTTTTTGATTTCTGTTTTTTCCATCATATATATCCTTTCTGAAAAAATTAATTTACTTTGTTTTATGAATAAAGTTCGGCAAAATATTCGTAATTTGCAAGAACCTTTTCAACGTATCTTCTTGTTTCCTCTTTCGGGATCTTTTCTATTATAAGCTCCCCGTTTTTGGCAAGTCCGTCTGTACGAAGCCACTCCTTAACGGCATTGCAGCCGCCGTTATAAGCCGCCACAATATTCACGATACTGTCGTTCATACCTCTATTGGGGGCATAGAGCCAATGCAAATAATATGAGCCGCATTTTATGGCAAATTCCGGGTCTTCAATAAGATATTCAAAATCTTCTTCAAGTCCAAGGCTTGCTTTAATATCCACATTATACGTAGGCGGCATTATCTGCATAAGACCGTATGCACCTGATTTTGAAACGGCGTTGACAACAAAATCGCTTTCCGTTTTTATTATCGCCATTATAAGTATCGGGTCAACATCGCGGAACTGCTTGTTATATTTAAGAGCCCAGTTATAGCAAGCAAGATCATTTACGATCACCTGCCCCGCCTTCTTGCCCGGTTTTGTTACCCATTCGATAGGATTATCTTTATATCTTCCCTCGTATGAACCGTCGCCCGGACCGTAAATACCCTCGTATTGCTCATAATAATACATAACGCGCACAACGTATTGTCTTGTTTCATCGTAAGGAATATTTTCGGGAATGAGCGCCTTTCCGTCTTTGGAATATTCGGAGTCTTTGAGCCATTTGTCAACTCTTCCCTGTCCTGCATTATATGCCGCAAGAGCCGCCGTAACGTCACCGTAGTGATTTATAAGCTTTGCAAAATAATATGTACCGCAACGGATGTTAACACTCGGCAAAGTCAGCGCATTCTGAGCGGATATCTGTATTCCAAGCTCATCTTTAAGCTCTTTTTCATATGTATTCGGCATTATCTGCATAAGACCGATGGCGCCGGCAATGGATTCCGCATCAACTTTGAAATTGCTCTCCGCCTTTATCATAGCCAAAATAAAATTTTCATCTATGCCAAACTCACTCGAAGCACTTTTAACAATGCCGATAAAGTCAAGCTCCTCTTTGGGATAGCCGACCTTGCTGAAACCTTTTTTTACAGTATCCGTTCCCGCGCAAGCAATAACTATGATCAAAACAAGGAAAACAGCCAGAATCTCCATAGCAAATATATAGGAAGATCGCTTTTTAATTTTCATCTATCGGTTCCTTTCGTCAAAATCTTCATAAGAGCGCGCACGCTTTCGGAAAGCGCCGCTTCATCGTCATCGTTCACTATGATATGCGTACAGTTTGCCTTTAAAAAAGCATCGTCTTTTTGCGCGGCAAATCTTTTTTTTGCCGTCAGTGCATCTATGCCGTCACGCGCGCAAAGACGCTCTATGCGAACTTTTTCGGGCGCGATAACGCCTATGGTAATATCGCATATCTTATCAAGCCCGCTTTCAAAAAGAAGAGGAGCATCTATAACGGCGGTCTTTCCGCACGCCTTAGCATACGCAATTCCATCGTGAACTTTTCCTATTATGATCGGATGGCTTATTTCGTTAAGCGTTGTTACATCCCCCGCTTCGGCATTTCTGCCGAAAACCTTTTCGCCAAGCGCCTTACGGTTTACCTTTTTGTGTGCGCCGCAAAAAGAAATTACTTCTCTTCCGAAAGCCTTTTCCACCTGTGCAATATAAGCCTTATCCGTATCCAATGTACGGGAAATTCCATCACAATCTATTATGTAAAGTCCGAACATGTCAAGAAGCCTTGCAACGCTGCTCTTACCCGCGCCGGATTCTCCAGTAAGTCCTATTATCATAAAATCACCTTTAAATTTCAAGTATATTAAAACCGGATGCCTTGAGCATTCTGTTGTATATGGCAAGACCAACACCGCGTAGGTCGGAAGCCGTTGCATATATCTCCGGTGCATCTGTCTTATCGAAGCGGCGAAGTATATCGAAAAGGCGCTTTGCGTGCTCATCATCATCGGCTTTTTTGCCGAAATAGAACACGTTTTTTCCTATTATCTCATCGCGGTATTCATCAAAGCAAATAACACCTGTCAAGGGCTCGCGGTCAAGCTTACCTTTAAGAAAGCGCTTAACTCTGCCGTCAAAATCCGCATTTCCTACATCTTTGATAAGAAATACTGTCGCTCGCGGTGCGTAGTGCCTGTATTTCATACCGGGGGCAAGAGGAGCCGATGCACTTTCGTTTTTCTTCACAATACCTTCGTCGAGCGTTACGTCATCGAATATTTCCGAAAGCATCTCTACCGTAATACCGCCGGGGCGAAGAACGGTTACTCCGCCATCTCTTGGCATAACTATTGTGGATTCAAGCCCTATTTCGGAATCTCCTCCGTCTATTATCGCATCTATTTTCGAAGAAAGATCCTCTATTACGTGAGAAGCGGAGGTCGGACTGGGTCTGCCCGAAGTATTTGCGCTGGGTGCCGCTATCGGAACTCCTGCTGCGCGTATAAGCGCACGCGCCACGGGATGTTCCGGGCAACGCACAGCGACCGTGGAAAGCCCACCCGTTACGGAAAAAGGTATTATCTCCTTTTTCGGAAGTATAACCGTAATGGGACCCGGCATAAACGCATTCGCTATTTTATAATATGAATCGTTTGTAAGGCAATATTCTTCCGCATCCGAAGGTTTTTCAATATGAATTATAAGGGGATTATCGCTCGGCCTGCCTTTTGCCGCGTATATCTTTTTTGCCGCATCCGCATCAAGAGCATTTCCGCCAAGCCCGTAAACCGTTTCCGTCGGGAAAGCGACCAATCCGCCGCGGACTATCGTTTCGGCACATTTCTGAACTTGGGCATCAAGTGGCTTGGAAAAATCTATTTTTACTATCTCAGTTATCATTTGCACTACCCTTTAATTTCTCTGCAGTATCTGCCGCGATAAGAGCGCATATCATCTCATCAATATCTCCGTCAAGAAAACCGTCGAAATTATGCGTTGTAAAGCCTATTCTGTGGTCCGTTATGCGGCTTTGCGGAAAGTTATATGTTCTTATCTTTTGGCTTCTGTCACCTGTTCCGACCTGACTTTTGCGTTCGGAAGCTATAGCGTTGTCCTGTTTTGTTTTTTCTATATCGTAAAGCTTAGCGCGAAGCATCTTCATTGCTTTATCTCGGTTTTTAAATTGGCTTCGTTCTTCCTGGCACTCAACAACGATTCCGCTGGGTTTATGGAGTATCCTTATAGCAGATTCCGTTTTATTTACGTGCTGACCGCCCGCGCCGCTGGATTTGCAGGTTTCTATCTGCAGGTCTTCGGGGCGTATCTCTATTTCAATATCCTCAACCTCGGGAAGTACAGCTACCGTTACCGTAGAGGTGTGTATTCTTCCCTGTGTTTCAGTTTCGGGAACACGCTGTACGCGGTGAACGCCGCTTTCAAACTTCAATTTTGAGTAAGCACCCTCCGCATTTACCATAAACGAAATTTCCCTGTAACCGCCAAGCTCTGTTTCGCCCGCACTCATAAGCTCCGTTTTCCAGCCCATAGATTCGGCGTACATGGAATACATTCTGTAAAGCGTTGCGGCAAAAAGTGCGGCTTCTTCGCCGCCTGCACCCGCACGTATTTCCATAATTACGTTTTTATCGTCGTTAGGGTCACGCGGCAGAAGAAGAATCTGCATTTCCTGAACAAGGGCAGCTTGCGTTTCTTTTTGCATGGCGATCTCGTCCATTATCATCTTTTTCATTTCCGCATCATCTGCATCTTCAAGAAGCATCTGTGCATCTTCAAGCTCCGTGCACGATCTTTTATATTCACGGTATTTTTCCACAATTGGCGAAAGTTTTTTATGTTCTTTCATAAGATCGCGGAATTTTTCTTGATTTACCGCGGTTTCGGGCAAGGCAAGCTCTTTTTCCGTATTTTCAAATTTAATTTCTATCTCGGCAAGCTTATTAAGCATATATCTCTCCATAATAAATATCTAATTACAATACATTATACACCATACATTGGAGAATTTCAATAAAAAACAATAAATTCTCCGCTTCATATACACTTTAAGCCCAAATTTTCAAAAAAAATTTATGTATGGCAACTTCAAATAAATGAGAAAACAAGAGAAAAAGAGAGAAAACGAGAGATTTCAAAAAAGCAAATTAAAATTTTAAACTTTTTATTTAAAAATGTATTGACAAGTTGCAAAATGCGTGATATAATCTGTAGCGTTGCAAACATTAGGAAGGTCATGCTGAATATAAACCTATCCTATTTTTAAATATTACGGAGGAATAAAAAATGTCCACTTTTATGGCAAAAACAGAAACTCTGGAACGCAAGTGGTATGTAATCGACGCTGCAGATATGCCCCTCGGCAAAACAGCTGTTGCTGCTGCTAACATTCTCAGAGGTAAACACCGCCCCGAGTTCACACCCCACGTTGACTGCGGCGAATATGTAATCATCATCAACGCATCCAAAGCAGTTCTTACAGGTAAGAAACTCGACCAGAAAACATACAACAGACATTCCGGTTATATCGGCGGTCTCAAATCCATCAAGTACAGAAAGCTTATGGAAACAAAGCCCGAACTCGCTGTAGAGCTTGCTGTTAAAGGTATGCTCCCCCATAACCACATCGGTGCTAAATCTCTTACACGCCTCAAAGTTTACGCAGGCGCTGAACACAATCACCAGGCACAGCAGCCCACACCTGTTGTTGTTGACTGAGAAAGGAACTAAATCAAGATGACATACACAAGTGCTAAACCTTACTTCTACGGCACAGGTAGAAGAAAAAAATCTGTTGCTCGTGTTCGCGTATATCCCGGCACAGGCGCTATAACAATCAACGGTCGTGACGTAGATGACTACTTCGGCCTTGAAACACTCAAGCTCATCGTAAACCAGCCTTTCGCTGTTACAGAAACAATGGGCAAATTCGACATCGTATGCACAGCTCAGGGCGGCGGTATCTCCGGTCAGGCCGGTGCTATCCGTCACGGTGTTGCTCGTGCTCTCGTTAAAGCTGACGAAACATACAAGCCCGCTCTCAAAAAAGCAGGTCTTCTCACACGTGACCCCAGAATGAAAGAAAGAAAGAAATACGGTCTCAAAGCCGCTCGTCGTGCTCCCCAGTTCTCCAAGAGATAATTGGTTATTGCAGATATTTCAAAAGCTCCGATTTATTTCGGAGCTTTTCTTTTTCAGGTGGCTCAATTTTTGTAAATTCAGCCGTCCTATTTACTTTTGGTGAAAATTATGGTATAATATAACTGTTAGATAAACTTGAATTTGTAGAGGTATGTATAATGGACTACAAGAAAAAAGTGAATTTAGCAGTAGTGATTATAAATTGCATTTGTGCAGTTGTATGGAACATCAATTTATTTGTTGATTTAGCATATGGATATACAAATTCTGTATCTTTTGTGCTACATATTATTTGTGCAATAGTATGGGACATATGTGCCGTTGTTTGGATTCTTCGTTATCTAAAATCAAAAAAGAATAATGAATAAATTATGGTTTATCGATTAAAATAGCATTGAATGCCGATACAATTAAATGGGGCTGTCTCAAATTCAAAATTGAGATAGCCCCTCATTTTATATACTTCCCAAGCCTCTTTTTCACAAGAAGTGCCAAAAATATTTTTACAACATCAGGAATGATATACGGCACAACACAGGTAAGAAGCGCTGCCAAAAATCCCGCCGCGCCCGTTTTGTGCATATAAACAAACGTGTACCAAACGCTCCCGAAAAGATAACAAGCAGCAATCCCCAGCGTTATAGAAACCGCAAGCACCGTAGAAAAAGCTTTTCGCAAGCCCACATCACAAGCGCTATCAGAATAAATCCAATAATATATCCCCCCGTAGCGCCGAAAAGCGCCGACACACCGCCGTTAAAACCGGAGGAAACGGGTAAACCGAAAAGCCCAAGCATTATATAGCATCCCACAGCTATAGTTCCGCGCTTGCCGCCGAGCATTGCAACGGTCACAAACACCGAAAAGGTCTGCATCGTAAAAGGAATGGAAAACGGTACGGTTATCCACGCGCAAACGGAAATAAGAGAGGTAAACAACGCAATATAAACAAGATCGTATATTTTTCGTTTTGTTTTTGAATTTAGTATATCTGCCCCCTTTCCCATATATTTTACTATTTTTTATTTTGAAAATCAACAACAAATCTAAAAATGATGAATAAAACTCCCGTCTGCTCGGGTATCATATTTACATCACAAAAAAGAAAAGAGGTATAAATATGTCACCCAAAGAACTTCTCTATATTCAAGACGCTCTCGACCACGCCGAAGAAACAAAGAAATGCTGTACTGATTTTGCATCTCAAATCCAGGATGCAACACTTCGTAATCTGCTCCAGGACGTAAGCTCCAAGCAGGGCGAAACATTTACAAAATTCTACTCTCTTCTCAATTCCTAAGGAGGCAAACATGGACGATAAAACAATGATGAGCGCCGTTCTCGGCAACGTAAAAGGTATGTGTGACCTTATGATGCACGGCGCGGTGGAAGCATCCACTCCCAACGTACACGCAACATTCAAATGTGCACTCAACGATATGCTAATTCTTCAGAATCAAATTTACTCCAAAATGTCCGAAAAGGGTTGGTATCCGCAGGAGCAGGCGGAAATGCAGAAAATAACGGAAGCGAAACAGAAATTCGCAAACGCACAGTAAGTTGATAAAATGAAACGTCGATCTAAAAAATCGGCGTTTTATTTTTCAAAAAATGTGACCCCAAAACCATCTTTTCGGTGTATTATAGTGAAAGGCCTTTACAAAACGAAAGGAGAAATTATGAACGACACCGAGATATTGGCTCTGTTCTTTGAGAGAAACGAAACGGCACTGACGGAATGCAACAAAAAGCACGGACGTTATTGCCGCGCTATCGCGCAAAACATCCTTGCCAACGAGCAAGATACAGAAGAATGTATAAACAATGTTTTTCTGAAAGCTTGGAATGCCATTCCGCCGCACCGCCCCGAAAAACTCCGAACTTACCTGGGCAAAATAACACGCAACGAAGCACTGAAAATATATGAAAAGCGCACCGCAGGCAAGCGCTTGGGCGATAACGCAGCAATAACAATCGAAGAACTTTCGGAAATTCTGCCCTCGGCAGATGATACGGAAATTTCAGTGGCTAGACTCGATTTTTCCCGGATACTTAACGATTTTCTTGCAGATCTTCCTAAAGAAACACGCGTGATATTCATAAAACGCTATTGGTATCTTTGCCCCATCAAAGAAATATCGAAAGATATGGGTATTGGAGAAAGCAAGATAAAAATGTCTCTTTCAAGAACAAGAGAAAAACTAAAAAATATACTACGGAAAGAAGGTTTTGAAATATGAAAAACAATATTCTCTCTATATTTGATATTATAGATGAAAAATATATAGAAGAAGCCGCAAAAGTAAAAAACAGACAGAGAAAGAATATAATATCAGTTTGCAGTGCGGTTGCCGCTTGTGCTGTTTTGGCTATAGGAGTCGGCGCTTATTTGCGCACTCCGCCTCCAATAGAATTTCCGCTTTCGGAATTCTCGCAAAATGTGAAGATCAGTATTTACGAAGATGAAGTTCCGCGGTACTCCTCTTTCAGCGATACGGAGTATCTTTCCCCCGAGCAAATATTCAGTCGCACAGAAAGTGCATTCAAAGCTACCGTTCTTGAGATACAAAATATAAAGATGGATTTCGATGGTATGATTTTACTGCGTGCAGTGGCAACGGTAAGAGTAGATGAATCGTATCTAGGCACAGCCAAAAAAGGCGATATTGTAAAGCTTCTTCTGCCTTGCCCGATAATTGATGGCTATTGGATAGAAGATACGGAAGTTCTCTCCCAAACAAAAGTAGGGAACATCGGCATCTTTCTTTTAAAAGATTACGGCAAGGATGATTATTACAGGACTAACGGATGCGAGCTTTTGCTTTCAGATGTTGCAGACTACGGCTTTTACGATGGTCACCGTTTTGCTTTTCTTGAAAGTGAAAACGGGCTCATATTTGACTCCGTACACGAAAAGATAAAAAACGCGCAAACTATTGATGATGCTGAAGAATATGTTATAAAAATGTTGAGATGAAAAAAGCCCTGTGTGAACCAATATCATTAAGTTAAGCCTCCCCCTCCGGGGGAGGTGGGTATGTTATAATACGAAGTGCAACACTTGTAAAAAAGATAGTAAAAACAATAGAATAATAAATTTGTATTTTTGAGAGAAAGGCGTAGCCTTGAACGAAAAAATACAAAT
>JAGATA010000045.1 GCA_017621475.1 Clostridia bacterium | reverse complement strand
TCACCCGCCCTAGCGGGCACCCTCCCCAAAGGGGAGGGCGGATTGGCAAACATCATCTCATTTTATTTTTGCCTCACCCGCCCTAGCGGGCACCCTCCCCAAAGGGGAGGGCGGATTGGCTAACATCATCTTGTTTTATTTTTGCCTTCCCCTTTGGGGAAGGTGTCACGAAGTGACGGAAGAGGTTACATTTTACTCAAGGAGATATTTATGATAAATAACGGCTCACCCACCGCTGGCGTATATACGCTCGGTTGCAGGCTCAATCAATATGAATCGACGGCGATAGAAGAAACACTTTCGAAAAACGGCTTTATAGTTCTGCCTTTTTACGAAAAGTGCGATGTTTATATAATCAACACCTGCGCTGTGACGGAGGAAAGCGAGAAAAAATCGCGCAAAATAGTGCGCCGCGCCCACGCGGAAAACCCTGATGCTTTTGTTATCGTTACAGGGTGCGCTTCGCAAGTCCATTCTGACATTATGGCGGCGATCCCCGGGGTGAGCTACGTTTGCGGAAACAGAAACAAGCTCTCTGCGGCACAAGCGGCAATAATGCTCGTGCGCGGCGAAACTGTGAACGAGCAGATAAGCATTATGGATGTGGAAACTTCCCCGATAGAGAAAATGAGCATAACACGCTCGGAGCGCACGCGCGCTTTTGTAAAGATAGAGGACGGGTGCGATAATCATTGCACATACTGCATTATAAAAACTGCGCGCGGGAATGTGGTTTCGCGCCGCGCGGACGAGATAATAGAGGAAGTAAAAACGCTTTGCCGTGCAGGGTACGAGGAAGTCGTGCTTACAGGCGTGGAAACCGCGTCTTACGGCAAGGATTTTGAGGATGGATATGACCTTTCCGCGCTTATTCGTGACGTTGCGGAAAAGACGGATATAAAAAGAATTCGCTTGGGCTCGCTTGAACCTTCCGTATTAAAGAAAGATTTTGTAGATAAACTTTGCACGGAAGAAAAGTTCTTGCCGAGCTTCCACCTTTCGCTTCAAAGCGGAAGCAACAAGGTGCTTGCTGATATGAAGCGCAAATATAACAGGGAAATGGTGCTTTCCAACGTGGCATATATCAAGGAAAAAATGCCTACGGCGACCTTTACCTGCGACATTATTGCAGGCTTCCCAGGTGAGAGCGAGGAAGATTTTGAAAAGACATACGATATAGCGGAAAGAATAGAGTTTTTGCATATGCACGTTTTCCCGTTTTCAAAAAGGGAGGGAACACCCGCCGCGGATATGCCGTGCCAGCTTCCCGAAAGCGTTAAAAACGAGCGCGTAAAGCGCCTCTCCGAGCTTGAAAAAACACTTCGCGCAAGGAATATAGAGCGCTTTCTCGGAATGGAATTTTGCGTGCTTTTTGAGACGGAGAAAAACGGCGTTTACACGGGACATACGGAAAATATGCTTGAGGTAAGCGTGCTGAGCGAAATCGATATAAGAGGGAAAATAGTAAAAGTTAAAATAAACGGATATGACGAGGAAAAAGTGCTTGCGGAGAAGGCTTGAGCCTTAAAAAAGTAGGGGCGAGCATTGCTTGTCCGCAGAGAAAAGCTTTTGCACAGCTTTTCTCGAAAAGCGACAGAAAAGAAAGTGCGTTAAGAAAAACTGCGTTGCCTGCATTAAAAAATGCGGGTGCGAGGGAAGTTCTTTGCCCACTTTCTTTCAAGAAAAAAACATATTTGCTCTAAAAAAGAAAGTGCGTTGAGAAAAATTGCGTTGCTTGTATTAAAAAATGCGGGTGCGAGGGAAGTTCTTTGCCGCTTTCTTTCAAGAAAAAACATATTTGCTCTAAAAAGAAAGTGCGTTGAGAAAAACTGCGTTGCTTGCATTAAAAAATGCGGGTGCGAGGGAAGTTCTTTGCCCACTTTCTTTCAAGAAAGTGGGAGAACAGATGAAAATAATTGAAATAAAACAGAACGATGCGGGAAGAAGACTTGATAAAGTCTTGACGGCGGCTTTTCCGCTTCTTCCGAAATCTATGATGTATAAATATATCCGACTTAAAAAGATAAAGGTTAACCGCAAACGTGCTGAGATAGGGCAGATACTCAACGTGGGCGACACGGTGGAGCTTTTTATCAAGGAAGAGTTTATGGAAAAAGAGCCGAGGAACGACTTTTTCAAAAATATCCGTGTCAACTTCGGCGTGATATACGAGGATGAAAATATTCTCCTTTGCGATAAGCCCTCGGGCTTGCTCTGCCATAGCGACACGGCAGGGGAGCAGAACACGCTTATAGAGGGCGTGAAGGCTTATCTTTGGCAAAAAAGGGAGTGGGTGCCGGAGGAGGAAAACTCCTTTGCGCCTGCGCTCTGCAACAGGATAGACAGAAACACGGCAGGCATCGTTATCGCGGCGAAGAATGCGGCAACGCTGCGCGTGATGAACGAAAAGATAAAAAAACGCGCCGTTGCGAAGTTTTATCTCCTCGCCGTTCACGGCAATATGGAGAAAAAGGCTGGCGAGCTTGACGGTTACATATGGAAGGACGCGAAGAACAACAAGGTCACCGTTTACGAGCACGAGCCGCGCGGAAAGCACGATGCAAAGCATATCGTAACGCGCTACCGCGTTGTGGGCAAGCACCCGATGGGCGATATTCTCGAAGCGGAGCTTGTAACGGGGCGCACGCACCAGATACGCGCGCATTTTGCATCGGTGGGGCATCCGCTTGTGGGCGATGGCAAGTACGCCGTTAACCGCGAGGACAGAAAGATGGGCTTTGAAAGCCAGGAGCTTTATTCGTACAAGCTCACGTTCCTCTCGGACGAACCCTCCCACCTTGATTACCTTGAGGGCAAGACGTTCACAAGGGATATTTCCGATTTCCCATTTGCCGAGGGAATAGGCAAGGGCAAAGTGTGAATACTTTGTAATAAAAAATTAGCCGATTGTTAATTTGACTAAAAATACAATTTTTCTATTGATTTTATTGTGAATTTATGCTAAAATAAATGTAAATAAAAGGAACGCCAAATAGAAAATGGCGAATTTGGAGATGATGTTGTGTTAAAAGATCTATTTTCTTTAATAACTAATCCTATCGCTATATTTGTGATAATAGTATGTTTTGTAGTTGGATTTTTAACGAATTTTTTTATACAAAACCGAAAAATTGCAAAGCTTGTTTTATTTATTACGGGTATATTGTTCTTGCTATTTGAAATTGCCTCATATCACTCATGGAGTCTTTTTAGTGGCGACGGTTATTCAATTTTATCTGTTGTGAGTTATTTTTTATCACTAATATGTTGCTTTTTTTTCATTGGTATGGTGGCAAGTTCTCTGGTACGCAGGTCTATAAATAATAAGAAAGGACGTGATATTTAATATAATTTTTCAACGAATACGGCATTGGTTGATTTAACTAATTGTGATTTGATGTTATTTGTTGGATGTTATACAGGAACTAACGATAATACTAGCTTGCCGTATGCAGCTGTTGCGGCCGGAGCGGATTGTGCTGTTGGCTTTATGGATACAATAAACTGGGTAGTTGCGGACGAATGGACAGAATTTTTCTTTAATTATTATGCAAATGGTTTTTCTGTGGAGCGTGCTTGCTATCAAGCATCGAGCAAATTTATAAACATTTTTGGAGTCGATTCATACCGAGTTGTCGAATAAATATAAGGAGGATATTATAATGAAAAAATTAATTTCTTTAATATTGGCTTTTGTGCTGGTGTTGCTCGTTGCTTCCTGCGGGAAAAAGCCTTATACTGTGCTTGAGGTCGGCGGTGCAGATTCTCGTTCCGTCGCAAACCACGATTCCGATATAGTTTTGAAAATAAAAAGCGAAAAAGACCTGAAGCTTAACAAGAACAAGACGTTTGAACTGAACAGCAAAAGCTATGACGTTGAATATAGAGATACAATGAAAACTTACTTTTTTAACGGCGAAATAGACTTTTACGAAAGCAAAGAAGTTTCAATAGGGGTAAACAAGAAAACGGGCAATATCGACCAATATTCGTTTTTGGGAGCCTACGTTCTCGGAACGGAGGGTACGGAAAAAAGCTATGACGAATGTCTTGAAATTGCGAAAAAATATCTCGGAAAGGCTGTTTCCGACGTTGAAAATTATGCCGTTACGAATTACCGATATCTTGAAATACCCGAATATAAAGCCGTGTATTCGTTTGAATTTGCGCGCTTTGTTAACGGTGTGAAAACTTCGGACAGCGCTTTTGTGGGCGTTACGGTCTATGGCGATGTTATATCTCACACATATCAAAACCTCGGCGGTATGAAGGATGCACCCGTGCCGAGCGAAGCGGAAATGGCAGAGATAAGAGCGAACGTTTACCAAAAGCTTGAAGATATTTACGGCGGAATAAAAGCCGAATATGACGTTGAATATTCAACAAAGGACGTTGTGCTTTCAAGGCTTGAAGACGGCAAATACGCTATCGAATATTATATGGATGCGAAAGTAACGCCGAAAGCGGAAGGCAAACTCGGTTTTATGGAAACAAATCATTTTTTGATATACGTTGAAAAATAATTCAAAATCCCTCTTGACAAAGGGCGCGCTTTATGCTATAATCATCGGGTAAAACAAAGAAGAACAATCTCCGTTCTCACCTTGCCGCAAACGGCGCGCTCGGTCAATAAACAAGATAATACCTTACTTGCGTATATTTTCGTAAGTAATTATGTCTATTTTATGCGGAGAGCCTTTTTTGGTTTTCCGCATTTTATTTTGTTATGGAGGTGCTTTACCATTAGCACGAAAGAAAATCTTATCAACGAGGAAATAAAGATCCCTGAAGTTCGTCTTGTAACAGACGAAGGCGAAATGCTTGGGGTTGTCAAAATCGCAAAGGCACTTGAAATGGCACAGGAGAGAGACCTTGACCTCGTACTTATCTCCCCCTCCGCCGTTCCGCCCGTATGCAAAATAATGGACTACGGCAAGTTCTGCTTTGAAAAAGAAAAACGCGCTAAAGAAGCGAAGAAGAAACAGCAGGTTGTCGATGTAAAGGAAATTCAGCTTTCCTGTACGATCGGTGAGCACGATTTCCAGACGAAGCTTAACCACGCGCACCGCTTCCTTAAAGGCGGCGACAAAGTTAAGGTCGTTGTAAGATTCCGCGGAAGAGAAATGCGCCACACAGAGCTCGGCGCAGAGATCCTTGCAAAGTTCGAAAAGGGTTGCGAAGGTATTGGTACAGCGGAGAAAAAAGCTGTTCTTGACGGACGTAATATGACAATGTTCATCTCGCCCGTAAAACAATAAATTTTTGTATAAACTGAAAGGAATATAAAGTTATGCCGAAGATCAAAACACACAAGGCTACATCTAAGAGATTTTCCACAACAAAGAGCGGTAAAGTAAAGCTCAATTCTTCTTTCCGTCGCCACAAGCTCGGAATCAAGACACCCAAACGTAAGAGACAGCTCAGAAAGAACGCTTACTTGAGCCCCTCTTTCGCAAAAACGATCAAATCCCTTATCAACGCTTAATCGGCGGAAAATTACTTTAGGAGGAAACTGAAATGGCAAGAGTTAAAGGCGCGATGATGGCTCGCAAGAGAAGAAATAAAATGTTGAAACTCGCAAAGGGTTACTGGGGTGCTAAATCCAAACACTTCAAGATGGCTAAACAGGCCGTTATGAAGAGCGGTAACTACGCTTTCGCAGGCAGAAAGATGAAAAAGAGAGATTTCCGTTCTCTCTGGATCACAAGAATTTCCGCACAGGCAAAAGTTAACGGTATCAACTACTCCAGATTTATGTGCGGCCTTAAAAAAGCAGGCATCGAACTCAACAGAAAGATGCTCGCTGACCTCGCTGTAAACGACAAAGTTGCTTTCGCTGCTCTCGTTGAAACAGCTAAAAATGCTCTTTAATTTTTAAAGAGGAACATAAACGTAAGCAAAACCAAGGTGCGCGCGCACTTTGGTTTTTGTTTATCAAGAAAACAAACCTACAGAACAGAGGAAACGAAAATGCAGACGAATTACGAAATGATAACAAGCAGAAAAAACGCCTCCATTGTTGCCGCCGCCGCACTGGCAGATAAAAAGCAGCGCGATAAAACGGGGCTTTTTGCCTTTGAGGGCATAAAGCTTTTCGAGGATGCGGCGCGCGAAAAAACGGATATAGAAAAGGTTTTTGTAACGGAGCGCGCATACGAGCGCTATAAGGGCATTTTTGCTTCCTCCGGCGTTTCGGAAAAGCTTGTATTTGTGACGGAAGAGGTTTACGATAAGCTTTCGTTTGAAAGTGCGCCGCAGGGCGTTTTTACCGTTGCACGCAAATTTTCCGAAAAGAATAAATGTTACGGCGAAGATTCAACCGTAATGTTTCTGGATTCCCTTGGCGACCCCGGCAACATAGGAACGATAATAAGAAGTGCGGATGCTTTCGGTGTGGATACGGTCTTTGTTGGCGAGGGAAGCGCTGATATTTACAACCCCAAAACAGTGCGCGCTTGTATGGGCTCACTTTTCCGTGTAAACGTAAAGGTCTGCACGGATATAGCCGCAGATATTGCGGTACTTCGCGGCGAGGGTTTTTCCATTTACGCCGCTATGCTTGATAAAACGAGTGAAGATCTCCTTGCACTCCCTCTTTCGGGCAAGATCGGTTTTGTTATAGGCAACGAGGGTCACGGCGTGAGCGCAGGCGTAAGACAAGCCTGCACGGGAAGCATCATCATCCCTATGTGCGAAGGTCCCGAATCGCTTAATGCGGCAACCTCCGCTTCCGTGCTTATGTGGGAAGCGTACAGGGCGAGAATGAAAAAATAAACGGAGGGAAAAATGGATTCATTGCTTTACTACATATGGCTTTCCTTGCGCTCTGGCGCGGGAAACGAAACGGCAAGCTTTTTGCTTTCCAAATTCGGCTCTCCGAAAGCGGTATTCGATGCAGACAGGTATACGCTTCTTTCTGCATTGCCCGAACACGAAGGGCTTGCCGCGGCACTTTGCGATAAAGATACTTCCGCGGCAGAGCGCGTGCTGGAGTATTGCCAGCGCGCAAACATCGGCATTATGACTGTGGACAGCCACGTATATCCGCAAAGACTGCGCGCTATCCACGCAAAACCGATAGTTTTGTATTATAAAGGCACTTTCCCGAATATAGATGAAAAAGTAGCTATTGCGTGCGTAGGCACGCGAAAATGCTCAGACAAAGGTATAAGGGTGGCGTATAAGCTGGGTGCAGACCTTGCAAGCGCAGGTGCTATCGTTGTTTCGGGTATGGCAAGGGGAATAGACTCTATGTGCGCACGCGGCGCACTTGCCGAAAAAGGGCATACCATAGCTGTGCTTGGATGTGGTATAGACGTGGTGTATCCGCCCGAAAACGAGCCGCTTATGAAAGCTATTGCGCAGAACGGAACGGTTATTACGGAGTATGCACCGGGTACACCGCCTACAGGCAAGCATTTCCCTGTGAGAAACAGGATCATATCGGGCCTTTGCCTTGGTACTGTGGTCGTGGAGGCGGATGCGGGCAGCGGCTCGCTTATTACCGCCGATCTTGCGCGCAAGCAGGGCAGGGATGTTTTTGCCTTCCCGGGTGACGTGGACAGCACATACCACAGCGGCACGAACGAGCTTATTGCGGAAGGTGCCGTTATGGTTCGCGATGCGCGCGACGTAATTTGCGAATACGAAGAACTTTGGCGCGGAAGAATATCTTCGCGCAGAATACCCAAAAATAAATATTACACGGGCGATGCTCCGCTTACGCCCGCAGAGCCGCTTGCAAAGATGTATGCGGAAGAAGCGGCGAAGAAAAAACGCTCTTGGGGAAAGAAGCAGGAAAAGAAGCCGCTTCCCGAAAAGCTCTATAAAGAAGCGCTTGAAAGCGCGGAAATAAGATTTGAGCTTGAAGAGCAGACCCCGCAAGAACCCGTAAAGCGCCCCGAAACGAAAGAAAAAGAAAATATTGAAGCAAAACTTTCGGGAACGGAGCTTGCCGTTTGGCGCGTGCTTTCGGGAACTATGTCTGCGGATGAAATAGCGGAAAGGATAGCGCGCGAAACGGGCGAAACCGTCGGCGTGGGCGATGTTTTGGGCGCGCTTACTTCGCTGGAGATAGACGGATTTTGCAAAAGCTTCCCCGGCGGACTTTTCAGCAAATAAGCAAAAAATACGATAAATATATATCAATGCTCACACAATATTCACAAATTCACTCTTGACAGAAATTGATTTTTGAGTGTATAATTTCGAGTGCGTATATTTTTAAGAAGGGAGAGATACTTTGCTTTCTGCAAAGTGATTGTATTATAATGCAAAAACTGGTGATAGTGGAATCCCCCTCTAAAGCGAATTCCATAAATTCTTATCTTGGTGATGAATTTAAAGTCATAGCGTCGAAGGGGCACGTAAGAGACCTTCCGAAAAGCACGCTCGGCGTGGATATAGAAAATAATTTCAAAGTTAAATATATAAATATTCAGGGCAAGGGCGAGCTTATAAATCAGCTCAAAAAAGAAGCCAAGGGTGCAGATATGATCTATCTTGCGACCGACCCTGATCGTGAGGGCGAAGCTATTGCTTGGCACCTTGCGACGGTGCTTGGAATAGAGCCCGAAAAAGCTAACAGAGTTGCATTTAACGAAATTACAAGAAATACGGTTCTTGCGGAAATAGAAAATCCCCGCGCTATCGATATGAACCTTGTAAATTCACAGCAGGCAAGAAGAGTTCTTGACAGAATCGTTGGCTACAAGCTCAGCCCCTACCTTTGGAAAACGGTAAAATCCGGTCTTTCCGCGGGCAGAGTGCAGTCTGTTGCTACGAGAATAATCGTAGAGCGCGACGCGGAGATAGCCGCGTTCGAGCCCAAGGAATATTGGACGGTTGAAGCACTCCTTAAGGGTTCAGGTACCCGAAAGATAAAGGCAAAGTTCCACGGCAACAAGCAGGGCAAGATGGAGCTTACCTGCGAAGCAGATGCGCAAAAGGTGCTTGACATTTGCAACACGGAAAAATTCATTGTTGAAAGCGTTGTACGTGCAAAGAAAAATAAATCTCCCATGCCTCCGTTTATCACATCCACGATGCAGCAGGATGCTTCCCGCAAGCTCGGCTTCCAAGCCAAAAAGACCATGCGCGTGGCGCAAGAGCTTTATGAAGGCGTAAACCTTGGTTCCGAGTTCGGCGGCACTCACGGTATCATAACGTATATGAGAACTGACTCCCTTCGTATTTCGAACGATGCGGCAGCGGCGGCGCAGAATTTCATCGTTTCAAAATACGGTGCGGAATATTATCCTTCCAGAAGAAGAATATTCAAATCCGCGGGTTCTGCCCAGGATGCTCACGAAGCTATCCGTCCTTCAAGTATGGAGTTTGAACCCGAGCTTATAAAGCGCTATCTTTCAAACGACCAGTATAAGCTCTATAAGCTTATCTGGGACAGATTCGTTGCAAGCCAGATGAAAAATGCGGAGCTTGACACGATGAACGCGGATATTGCCTGCGGCGAATATATCTTCAAGGCGAGCGAATATTCCGTTAAATTCAAAGGCTATCTGCTTGTTTACGAAGAAGCGGAATCAAACGAAACCGCAGAAAAACTTGCAAAGGTCTGCGAACTGACAGACGGACAGGAACTTCTGCTTGACAGCGTGAACGGTGAAAAGAACTTTACAACTCCCCCTGCACACTTCAACGAAGCCTCCCTTATCAAATTCCTTGAGGAAAAGGGCATCGGCAGACCGAGTACCTATGCTACGACTATAACTACCATAATCGAACGCGGATACGTTGAAAGAGATAAAAAGATACTCCGTTCCACGCCTCTCGGCGAAGCTACAGTCGAGCTTATGAAGAAGAATTTCCCCAGCATTGTCGATTATAAATTCACGGCGAATATGGAAACCAACCTCGATAAGATAGCTTCCGGCGACGAAACGGCGGAGGAAGTGCTTGGTGATTTCTACGGCGGCTTTGAAAAAACGCTTGAAAAAGCACAGTCCAAGATAAAGGAAAACAAGGTTGAGCTTCCCGTGGAGGAATCCGACATCATTTGCGAAAAATGCGGTAAACGTATGATCATAAAATCCGGCAGATTCGGAAAATTCGCCGCTTGCCCCGGCTACCCCGAATGCAAGAACACAAAGCCCCTTGCAAAGGACGGTAGCGCGAAAGCCGCGGAAAAGGAAGAACCCGAAAAGACGGATATAAAATGCCCCGAATGCGGCGGCGAGGTCGTTATCCGCAAGAGCAGATACGGAAAATTCTATGCTTGCCTTAACTTCCCGAAATGCAAATATACAAAAGCAATCAAGGAAGAGATCGGCGTTGCTTGTCCGAAGTGCGGCGGCGCTATCGTTCGCAGTTTCGGCAGACGCAAGAGCGTTTTCTATAACTGCGATAATTACCCAAAATGTGATTTCTCCGTTTGGGATATGCCCACGGGCGAAAAGTGCCCCCAATGCGGCGGACTCTTGCTTGAAAAGAAGGGCAAAAAGTTTAGCTATTGTATGAACGACGGCTGCGGTTATAAGACCGAAGCGAAAGAATAAATAACTATTAAAAAAGTGTGCGAAGGGGCACTTCACATAAGGAAGTGTCCCTTCGGCGTTTGTAAAGACGGTTGGATATGATGAATTTGTAGTAAGAATGAAATTATTATGGAGGAAACTACAATGAAATCATTATTTGAACAGAACGATGGTACATACCGAAAACAAGGCGATTATTTAATCCCCTATCTTACTCTTTTGGAAAGTGATGAAAATAGTATCGGTGTTTATGGTCAGCGACATTTGAACTACTTGCAAGAACACCGTAAGTTGACTTATATCAATTTGCTTACAAGCGGAAAACTCAATGCGTATCTTGCTGACATTGACAACCAGGCACAGGAACGATTTGAATTGCTTGTAACTCAAATGAAAAATGCACAATGCATTACAGAACAATTAAAGGCTGATAATCCTATGGAGTGGGTTGGAAGAATGAATTGTATCCGACAGCAAGTTGAAGAACTAATTTTAAGAGAATTGATATGTAGATAAATCATGTGGTGGTGTCGGATATCCGATACCACCACTACTTTTATGCTGATTTATAGAAAGCATAATATAAGACCATTATGCCTTACCAAGCACTGAATTTGGATAGCCAAATTCGCTTGTTAGGGGCTTTTGCCCCCTAAGACCCCTTATAAGGATGAACGCTTATGAACTTGTGAGATACCTCACAAATCATCGGCTTTTTTATTTCGAGCTTTGTAAACTTTTTAACAAACCGATTGACAAAGTGGCGTTTTCTAAGTATAATAAGAAACAGATGTTGCGAAACAAGTGTTTCTTATTATAAAAAAGGGAGGGAAAACTAAATGCCACCAAAATGCAAATTTACAAGGAGCGAAATTATACAGGCTGCATTAGATATAGCACGAACCCAAGGTATTTCTTATATTACCGCCAGAGCTTTAGGCACTAAATTAGGCTCATCTTCTAAACCGATATTTAGCATATTTGATAATATGGAAGAAGTGCAGACAGAAGTTAAGAAAGCTGCAAAGGCTTTGTATGCTGAGTATGTAAAAATAGGTTTAGGAGAAAAGCCCGCTTTTAAGGGCGTAGGTATTCAATATATCCTATTTGCGATTAAAGAGCCAAAATTATTCCAATTGCTCTTTATGTCAGAACAGCACCAAAAACCAACAGTTGCAAATGTTCTGCCTGTTATAGATGAAAACTATCCAGAAATCTTATTGTCAGTTCAAAATAGTTATGATTTACAAAAGAACGATGCCGAAAAACTATACCGTCATCTATGGATATATACACACGGTATAGCAGTACTTTGTGCAACAAATATGTGTGCCTTTACACCCGAAGAAATGAGTAAAATGTTAACAGAAGTCTGTATGTCGGTATTAAACGAAATTAAAGGAGGCAAAGCACAATGATAGAAGTAGCAGATATTGTAAAATCCTACGGAAGCAACAGAAATAAAAATCAAGTATTAAGAGGTATCAATCTGCAAATTGCGGACGGAGATTTTACTGTAATTTTGGGTGCTTCTGGCTCTGGCAAATCCACTTTTCTCAATGTCATATCAGGACTGGAGCGCCCAGACAGCGGAAGTGTTATATATGACACGCTTGATATTACAAAACTATCGGACAATGAATTGACAAAATTCCGCAAGGAAAATATAGGTTTTATCTTTCAACAATATTATTTGCTGCCAAATATGACCATTGAGAAGAATGTAAGAATGGGTGCTGACCTTGCAGATAATACAGAGTATCGAGAGATTATAAAAGCGGTTGGACTTGAAGATAAAATGAAAAAATATCCGAGTGAGCTTTCAGGGGGCGAACAACAGAGGGTATCCATTGCCCGTGCTCTTGCTAAAAAGCCCAGAATTTTGTTTTTAGATGAGCCAACAGGAGCTTTAGATGAGCAGACAGGCAGACAAGTCCTTAACTATATCTGTAAATTACATAAGGAACTTGGTTTTGCTATCGTAATGGTGACACATAATCAAAACATAGCGGAAATGGCGAATACGGTTATCAGAATGAATAGCGGTAAAATAGCTGATATATATACCAACGAAACGCAAAAGACTGCTTACGAAATCGGGTGGTAATGTTATGATAATAGGAATAAAAGATGAAATCAAATTGATAGGCATATCCATTATTGCGTGTTGTGCCGTTTTCGTATGTACTCTGTTTCTGAACTATAATATTGACCTTGCAACCATCGAGGACAAAATTCTAACTGAAGCAGGTATTGCAATGTATAATGCTCAGGTATCAATGGGAAAGGTTACGGTTACCGTGACAGGTGGCTGTTTGGTAATTACATCTGTTATTATGCTTTTTTTCTATGTAAAGAACTACATAGATACGCACGGCAAAGAGCTTGGAATATTAAAAGCTCTCGGCTATTCCAATTTAAAAATCGCAAAACACTTTTGGGTGTTTGGTTTAAGCGTGTTGATTGGATGTTTTTGGGGCTTTGTTTTAGCATTCCTCTATTTGCCTACCTTTTACGAAGTACAGAACGCAGATAGGCTTTTTCCAGATATGTCTGTAAGCTTCCACCCTCTTTTGGCTTTTCTTTTAATTGGTATGCCTACGATATTTTTCGTCACTATATCGGTTTTGTATGCTTACCTCAAACTGAAAAAACCTGTTCTGGATTTGCTCCGTGAAAAGCAAGAATATAAAGCGAAAATCGGCAAAGAAGATACGAAAGATTGTCCTTTTTTAAGAGATTTATCAAGAACTACACTAAAAAGCAAAAAGACACTTGTTTTCTTTGTTGCGTTCTCGGCGTTCTGTTTTTCAGCTATGGCACAAATGTCATTATCAATGAATGAATTAGCAAGCGAAACTTTTGCGTGGATGATTTTACTGATTGGTTTGATACTTGCCTTTATAACCTTATTTTTGTCGCTTTCAAGTGTAGTCAAAGGAAATACAAAAACGATTGCAATGATGAGAGTATTCGGATATGAGGATAATATTTGTAGCTACGCCATACTCGGAGCATACAGACCAATTTCATATATAGGATTTGCAGTTGGAACAGGTTATCAATACTGTTTGCTTAAAATTGTGATGTCATTTGTTTTTGCTGATATTAAGAATATGCCTGAATACAACTTTGACTTTAAGGCTCTTGTAATTACACTGACAGCATTTGTTATCACTTATGAGCTTATTATGTATCTTTATTCTTTAAGGATAAAGAAGCTCTCTGTTAAGAGTGTTATGTTGGAATAAAAAGTAATATGGGGGAGAAGTATTTGACTAAAATCGAATGGGTATTATGCCCTATTTGTAGTAACAAAACACGGATAAAAATACGCCCAGATACAGTGCTTGAAAACTTTCCGCTGTTCTCTCCAAAATGCAAAAAGGAAAGTTTGATAGATGTTAAGAATTTTGAAGTCAAAGTGATAGAGCCAGACGCACAGACGCAGAGCCGATGAACTTGTGAGATACCTCACAGCTCATCGGCTCTTTCTTTAACATTGAATTGGTCAGTTAGCCCACCAAATAAAAAAACGGTGCTTTGGAGGGCTGATTTGACACGCCCAGCTGAGAAATGAACTGCCCTCTAAACCCGTTTTAAGGTTTGGAGGGATTTTTTATGTGTTGGTCAAGCACAACCACCACGCTGCTCATCAGAAGCAGCAGCTACATATAAAGCACCACACATAAGCGAGGATAAGCTGTTAAAAAAAGCCTTGCCCATGCGTGGGATAAGAATACCGTTGAAGGAGAGATTATATCTCTCTATGTTAGAACTGAATATACCTATAACATTGTCCGTGTAGATGTGCGTGTCTATACGGACATTTTTTACCCCAAAATCAAAGTTACTTATGCTGTCGGCTGTCGTTCTCCGCCTGCCAATCTGGATTTTCAAAACAAGAAATTCAGATTGGAGGAAATTAAGAATGGCATATAACCACGGTAAAGAAGAACGCAAATGGCGTATCTGGAAAGAAGCAGAGGAAAAGACAATGCGTGATTGCGGTGTTGATGAAAATACCATTGAGAAAATCCGCACCTATGACAGAGAGGTGTTCAATTCGGACAGGCGGTTTTATCAGCGAGTGCAGGAATCGGATACATACCTTGATACTGTCACAGAAAAAGAATGGCAGGTTGAGGTATGTTCTGTAGGTAAGCTGTTGGACGAGATTGAAAATATGGAGCTGTATTGTGAATTGCTTACGGTGGACAGGCTTACCCTGCAAATCGTTCTGATGAAAATGCAAGGGTATTCCACAAAGGAAATCGCTAAAATCGTCCATCTAAAACCTAATGCGATATACGGAAGAATGAATACTCTCCGAAAAAAGCTGAAAAAGTTTATTTAAGTGTCTAATATTAGGGTGTTCTCACGGGCTATTGGGTGAGGGGATAAAAACTCTCACCCATTCAGCATTTCGGAGGGTTAAGATTATGAACAGCTATATAGACGAAACAAGCAAAGAAGAATTTACTGAGGATATTACTATCCGAGAAGCATTAGACAGCATTGACGATATGCTCGCTTCTTGGACGAAAGAGGAACGCCTTGCTTTCTTTGCCATCTTTGCAAAACCGAAGGATATATATTTTGTCAAAGAAATCGGCGGCATTTACTATGTGGTACGCTCCCACTTTAACCGTGACAGCAACGAGGATATGGTAAGCAAGATCAATAGGCTATTGATCGAATAATCAGTAACGATTTTCAAATCACCACTTTAAAGTGTTGAAGTACAGTGGCAGATATGATACAATAGTAGCACTACAAAAATCATATCCGACTGTCGGAAAGGAGTTATTTTGAACAGACAGTCAAATAAAATTACTGCCCTCTACTGTAGATTATCAAGAGATGATGAACTGCAGGGCGAGAGCAACAGCATAACCAACCAAAAATCAATTATCAGCAAATACGCAAACGAAAACGGTTTTCAGAACACGAAATTCTTTGTTGATGACGGTTATTCAGGTGTCAGTTTTACAAGACCAGCGTTTATGGAACTTGTAGAGCTTGCAGAACAGGGACAGATTGGAACGATTATCGTCAAGGACCATTCAAGGCTTGGCAGAAACCGTCTGATTGTCGGACAGTTATTGGAGGAAGATTTTGTCCGATGGGGTGTTCGGTATATTGCCATTATGGATAATATCGACACCGCCGAGGGATTAAGTGATTTTCTTCCCGTGCAGGACTGGTTTAACGAAATGCACGCAAAGAATACCTCTAAAAAGGTGCGTGCTGTATTCCGTGACAAAGGAATGTCGGGCAAGCCTTTGACAACAGTCATTCCTTACGGATACAGAAAAAATCCAGACAATGCAAGCCATTGGCTGATTGACGAAGAGGCAGCAGAGGTTGTCCGCAGGATATTCCGATTGTGCATTGAGGGATACGGTCCGACACAGATAGCGAACATTCTCTTTTCGGAGGGTATTCCGACACCTACGGAGTATTGGCAGTCACAGGGCAGAAAGACATCTGCTTTACCTGCCGTACCGCACAAGTGGGCGGCAAGAACGGTTGCGGATATTCTGGAAAGACTTGAGTATTGCGGTCATACGGTCAATTTCCGTTCCACTACACGCTCTTTCAAGGATAAAACCAAGGTAGAGCGACCAAAGGAAGAATGGAAAGTCTTTGAGAACACACACGAAGCCATTATTGATAATGAAACCTTTGCATTAGTACAGGAGCTTAGAAGCCATAAACGCAGACCAAACCGCACAGGAGAGGTCAGTATGTTTTCGGGACTGCTTTATTGTGCAGACTGTGGAGAAAAACTGTATTACAGCGTTACCAATAATTACAGCCGAGAACAGGCATATTTCTTCTGCTCCAACTACCGCAGGGCTACCGAGAACTGTACCGCACACTATATCCGTGAAAAGGTAATCTATCAATTGGTGCTTGAAAGTATGCGGCGTGTTCTGTACTATGTGCAGGCTTACGAGAATGACTTTGTGCAAAGGCAGCTTGATAAATCCACTGAGGAACAGAAAAAAGAGCTTGCCAAGAAACGCAGAGAGCTATCCAAAGCAGAAAAGCGTATTGCCGAGTTAGATGTATTATTTCAGCGTATCTATGAGGATAACATATCTGGAAAGCTAACCGATGAACGGTTTGCCATTATGTCGGCGAGCTACGAGGATGAGCAAAAGCGGTTAAAAGAGCTGACTGAGCAACTGCGGATTGATGTTGAAAAGCAGGACGATAAAACTGCCAACATATCCGTCTTTGTTGAGAAAGCAAAGAAGTTTACCGCTATCAAGGAACTGACACCTGCTATCATCCACGAGTTTATTGCTTACATTATGATATCTTCAAAACAGGTCATTGACGGTAAAACAGTTTACCCCATAGACATCTATTACAACGGCGTGGGTATCCTCAATGTTCCTACCGCTGAAGAATTAGAAGAAATGTTTCAAGAACGCAGAAAGCAAAAGCGTTCCAAAGAACAAAAAACGGCATAGCCACGAATGACTATACCGTAATTTGATTAAGAGCCGCCCTCGTCCCCTCCACTTCCTTATGTGAAGGGGACGAAAGCACACTTTTTTCTTTCAAATAAAAATGCTTTTTATCTTGAATTTTACCATATTATGATGTATAATATACTAGTATAAATATAATTAGGAGTATGCTATGAGAATAATACTTGATGTTATGGGCGCGGACAACGCCCCCAAAGAACTTATCCACGGCGCTATCCTTGCAAAGAAAGAATACGAAAACTGCGATATTACTTTTGTCGGAGATGAAAATATCATAAAAGAAGCGCTCTCTTCCGAAGGCGAAAAATGCGAAGATTACGGCATCGTTCATTGTGACGATTTTATTACTATGGAAGATACCCCTATGAGCGTTATGTCCTCCCATTCAGCATCTTCTATGGCAACGGCACTCAAGATGCTCTCTAAAGGAGAGGGCGATGCTGTTATTTCCTGCGGAAATACGGGCGCACTCTTTACAGGCGCAACTCTCATAGTACGCCGCATCCACGGCATACGCCGCGCGGCTCTTGGCACGGTGCTTCCCTTTAACGGCGGAATGCTCCTTCTCGACAGCGGTGCGAACGTAACCGTTACGTCCGAATACCTTGTGCAGTTTGCATACCTCGGCTCTATCTATATGGAAAAAGTTATGGGAGTTAAAAACCCCAGAGTCGGACTTCTCAACAACGGTGCAGAAGAACATAAAGGCACCCCCACTGTTTCGGAAGCACATAAGATGCTTGCAAACGCGCAGGGCATCAATTTTGTCGGCAACGTAGAGGGCAAGGACGTGCCTTTCGGCGTTTGCGATGTTCTCGTTTGCGATGGCTTTACGGGCAATATTTTGCTCAAATCCAGCGAAGGCCTTTCCAAATTCATTATGAAAGAGGTAAAGAAAGTCTTTGCGAGCGGAATTACTGCAAAGATCGCAGGGCTTCTCGTTAAGAAAAAGCTCTATAAAATGAAAAAATATTTCGATGCTACGGAATACGGAGGCGCGCCTTTCCTCGGACTTTCCAAGCCTGTTATCAAAGCACACGGCAATTCTGATGCAAATGCAATCAAAAATGCGGTGCGTCAGGCGCTCGGCTACGCTTCCTGCGGCGCTATAGAGCAAATAGCCTCCTCCAAAGACAAATTCAACGAAGCTGTAAAAGCTGTTGAAGAAGCAAAAAAAGCAGAACAGACAGAAGAAAAATAATTACATAAAATAAATCAACAGAAAGGAGCTCACAATGTCGGAAAAACGCAGAAATATAGTCTTTGACTTCACGGAGCTCGAAGAAAAAATTAAATATACCTTTACCGATAAAAAGCTCCTCTACAACGCGCTTTGCCATTCATCTTACTCCAACGAGCGCAAGCATGAGAACATAGCTTCCAACGAGCGCCTTGAATTTCTCGGAGACTCCGTTATATACATCGTCGCAAGCGAGCATCTTTACAAAACTTTTGCGGGAAAGCCGGAGGGTGAGCTTTCAACGCTTCGCCGTGAGATAATCGACAGCGCCGCGCTTGAATCTTTTGCAAGAAAAATAGACCTTGGTTCATATATGTTTTTCGGCAACGGAGAGGAGAAAAACGGCGGCAGAGAAAGAAGATCCAACCTTGAAGATGCTTTTGAAGCGCTCGTTGCCGCAATCTATCTTGACGGCGGCTTCGATAAGGCAAGGGAGTTTTTCCTTCCTTTTGTAAAAGAAAAGGTGGAAGCGCTTTTTGCCGCACACAGGTTTAATGACCCCAAATCTCTGCTTCAGGAGATCGTCCAGCAGAACGGCGAAACGCTTAAATATGAAAAGATAAAGGAAAGCGGCCCCGACCACGATAAACGCTTTACCTGCGTTGTAAAGCTTAACAGCAACGTTATCGGCATGGGAGAGGGAAGACGCATACAAGAGGCGGAGATGAACGCCGCGCGCGATGCGCTCAGCCTTTTCGGCGAACAGGGAAACTGATGAAAAAGCATAGAAATATACCCATTTTCGTGCCGCACCTCGGTTGTCCGAACACCTGCGTGTTCTGTAACCAGAGAAAAATATCGGGCTGTGAAAAAGAGGATTTTTCCTCCGTTTCGGTGGAGATAGAGGAAGCTCTTTCAACCATTCCTGCGGACACGGACGTGCAGATAGCATTCTTCGGCGGCAGCTTTACGGGCATTGACCGCAAGGATATGATATATCTGCTTGAAACTGCAAAAAAATTTATAGACGACGGCAGAGTGGAAAGCGTTCGCCTTTCCACGCGCCCAGACTACATAGACGAAGAAATACTTGATATACTTTCCTGTTACGGTGTAAAGAGCATTGAGCTGGGTATTCAGAGTATGGACGATGCGGTGCTGTGCGCAAGCGGCAGAGGGCATACCGCCGCGCAAACGGAGCGTGCGTGCCGCCTTATTACCGCGCACGGATTTGAGCTTGTTGGGCAGATGATGACGGGACTTCCCGCCGCGACGCTTGAAACTGAGCTTTACACGGCAAAGCGCATCTGTGAGCTTGGCGCAACAGGCGCGCGAATTTACCCCACGGTCGTTTTCCGCGGCACAGAGCTTGAAAATATGATGAAGCGCGGCGAATACGAGAGCCGCGATATGGAGAAAGTTATAGCGGAGGGCGCACAGGTGCTTGCCATTTTCATCGAAAACGGTGTTAACGTCATTCGCGTGGGGCTTCAGGCAAGCGAGCTTTTGACAGATGGAAACGACACCGCAAGCGTATATCACGAAGCAACGGGTGAGCTTATATATTCCCGATATTTTCGCAATATAGCGGAAAAGATGTTTTCCTTGCTCGAAACAAACGGAATGACTGTAACGATATACGTTCACCGCGGCGACGTCTCCAAAATGGTTGGGCAGAAAAAAGCCAACATTGAATATTTAAAAGAAAAATTCTCTCTTTACAGCATAAAAGTACGCGAAAGCGACGAGCTTTTGCCTAATAAGATAAAGATAACTTCAGAAGAAAGGAAGATATAGTTATGCGGCTTAAATCTCTTGAACTGCAAGGTTTTAAATCGTTCCCGGATAAGACCGTTATAAACTTCAACCGCGGCACAACTGTCGTTGTTGGTCCGAACGGCAGCGGAAAATCGAATATCTCGGATGCTATGCGTTGGGTCTTGGGCGAAATGTCTTCCAAAAATATTCGCGGCGCGAAGATGGAGGATGTTATCTTCGCGGGCTCGCAGAAGCGCAGCCCTATGGGATATGCGGAGGTTTCCGTCATATTCGACAACAGCGAGGATGCGGGCAAAAACGAAAGTATGGGCGAATACGACGAGATAGTTGTAACGCGCCGTTACTACCGCGTTGGCGACAGCGAATATTTTATCAACAGAAAAAGCGCGCGCCTTAAAGACATCGTGGAGCTTTTCCTTAACACGGGTCTTGGCAAAAACGGATATTCCATTATAGGTCAGGGCAAAATAGCGGAAATAATCTCCCAAAAGAGCGAAGAACGCAGGGACGTTTTTGAAGAAGTGGCGGGTATTGCCAAATACCGCTATCAGAAGAATGAGGCGGAAAAGAAGCTTGCCTCTACGGACGAAAACCTTGTTCGCCTGACTGATATTGCGGGCGAGCTTGAAGGGCGCGTAGGCCCACTTGAAAAAGAAGCGGAAAAAGCGAAAAAATACCTTGAAATATACGAAAAGAAAAAAGAAGCGGATATATCCCTTTCCGTTTACGATATAGAAAATGCATCCGCAGAGGAAAAAGACCTTGCGGGCAAGCTCAAACTTTCTAAGCACGAGCTTGACGTTTCCGACGAAACTCTTGCGGATATGGACAGAGAAGACGAAAAGCTCTTCTCTAAGATACAGCAGAATAAAATAGATTATGAACGTGCCGTGGGAAGCATTTCGGAGGCTACAAAGAGCCTGCACGAAGCAAAAAGCGGCATCCTTGTAAAAGAAAACGACCTTTCCCATTATAAAAACGTGCTGGATGGAGCAGGCGCAAAGCTTTCCGCACTCGAAACATCTGCTTCTGCGGCAAATGAAGAATACGAAGCAAGACTTTGCGAGTTTCACGCGACAGAAAAAAACAAGGCTTCCGTAGAAAAAGCTCTTGCGGTGGCGGATGCGGAAATTTCCGAAATAAAAAATACTCTTGAAGGTATAGAATCAGAAAAACGCGAAATAGCCAAGGATACGGAATATCTTAAAGCGCAAACGGTGGATGCTCGCGTGGCTTCATCCGTTGCTTCTTCCCGTATAGAAGCAGGGGAGCAAAAGCTCCAAAAGCTTTCCGAAGACATAAAAAAATACGAAGAAGAAACGGCGCTTCTTTCCTCACGCATTGAAAAAGCGCGCGAAAAAATAGACGGTTACAAAGAAAAAGAAAATAAATTCAAGGAAGAAACGGATGCGCTTGACGCAAAACGCGCCGAAAACGAAAACGAAGTTTCTATCCTTTCCGAAAAGAAAAGTAAGCTCTTTATTGAAATGTCCCAGACGAAGGTGAAGATACAGAACCTTGTCAATATGGAAGAGCTTTTCGAGGGGTATTCCCGTGCGGTAAAATTCGTTATGAGCGCACACAAAACAGGGAAAATACTTACCTCAAGCGGCGAAAAGCCTACGATATACGGCCCCGTTTCGCTCCTTTTTGAAGTTGATGCGGAGTATTCCCTCGCTGTGGAAACGGCGCTTGGCGGCGGACTTCAGAATATCGTAACGGAGGATGAGGAAAGCGCGAAAGCGGCGATCTCCTACCTCAAACGCCAGAACGCCGGCAGAGCTACGTTTTCCCCCGTTACCACGGTTTCGGGCACGGAGCTTGATGAAGCAAAAATGGCGCTTACCTCCAAAAAGGGCTTTATCGCAGTTGCCTCAACGCTTGTTCGCGCGGATGCAAAGTTTTCCGGGATCATTCGCAATATGCTCGGCAGAATAATTATTGCGGATAACCTTGATAACGCCGCGAAGATCGCAAGAGCACTCGATTTCAGATACAGGATAGTAACGCTCGACGGTCAGGTCGTGAACGCGGGCGGTTCCTTTACGGGCGGCTCCTCTCAGAACAACAGCGGTATGCTTTCCCGCCGTGCGCAGATAGATAAAATGAACGCGGATGCGGAAAGCCTTGAAAAGCAGATAGTTGCAATAAATGAAAATATAAAGAAAATAACGGAAAATGTCTCTTCCCTAAAGAAACGCCGCGACAGCGTTGTTTCAACGCTCTCTGTCCTTAGGACGATGAAGGACGCGGAATCCACACAGCTTCAAGTGCTTATCTCTACGGGCAGAGGTATGGAGAAAACGCTTACAGAACTGCACACGGAATACAGCGCGGCAAAGAGCAGTAACGAAAAATACACAGACAGCATAAAGGACCTTGCCGAAAAAGAAAAACAATATGCGCTTGAAGCGGAAAAACTTGAAAAGAGAAGCGCACGCCTCGAAGAAGAAAAGCGTGAGCTTTCCGCAAAAGCGGAATCTTTGCGCACGTCCCGCGGCGAGCGCGCTATCGAGCTTGCAAGAGAAGAAAAGAATCTGGAACTTCTTCTCTCCGTTGCCAATGCGGCAAAAGGCAAGGCGGGCGACCTTGCTTCGCGCAGGGAGGAACTTTCCGCGGAGCTTGCCGCTGCGCGCGAAAATACCGCGCTTGCCACGGCACGGATAGAGGATTATAAAAAGACCATTTCTTCCTGTGAAAGCGTGCTCCGCGAGCTTGAGGGTAAGAGAGACGGGCTTTCTCGCATATCACTCTCTCTTGAGCAAAAGCAAGCGCAAATCAGAGCGAAACAGAAGGATCTTTCCCACAAGCGTGAGCTTATTTTCAGGGAATATACAAAGCTGGAATCCGCGCATAAGAACAGCGCGGATAAAAAGGACAAGCTCATCGCGTTCCTTTGGGATGAATACGAGCTTTCCTATAGTGCCGCGTGCGACCTCGGCTTTGAAAGAGTCACGGCACAAACGCGCGCATCCGTTGCGGCAGAACAGGCCAAATGCCGCGAGCGCATAAAAGCTCTCGGTCACGTCAATGTGGGTGCGATAGAGGAGTTTAGGGAAGTTAGCGAACGATACAACTTCCTCTCTACGCAGATAAACGACCTTCACAGCTCCAAAGAAGAGCTTACGAAGATAATATTCACGCTGGAAGATCAGATGCGCCGCGATTTTGCAACGACTATCGAGGTCGTAAACGCAAACTTCGGCATGGTCTTTGCGGAGCTTTTCGGCGGCGGTCACGCGGAAATACTTCTTACAGACCCCGAAAACGTGCTTGAATCCGGCATAGAGATCAAGGCAGCTCCCCCCGGAAAGGTGATAAAAAATCTTTCCTTGCTTTCGGGCGGTGAGCAAGCTTTCGTTGCAATAGCGCTCTACTTTGCGATAATGAAGGTGAGCCCCACTCCGTTCTGCATTATGGACGAGATAGAGGCGGCACTTGACGAAGTGAACGTAGATAAATTTGCGGAATATGTTAAAAAATACTCCGAAAAAACACAGTTCGTTATAATTACACATCGTCGCGGCACTATGGAGATAGCGGATACTCTATATGGTGTTACGATGTACGAAAAAGGAATTTCGCAGGTACTCTCCGTCGACGTTTCGGAAATAGAGAAGAAAACAGGCGTTATTCTTGATTGAAAGGTGAAATACTATGGGATTTTTTGAAAAACTTAAACAGGGTCTTGCAAAGACAAAGGATGCCTTTGTCGGCAAGATAAACAACCTTTTCCGTTCGTTTACCCGCGTTGACGAGGATATGATGGAAGAGCTTGAAGAAATACTTATCACGGCGGACATCGGCGTGGAGGTTACGGAAAATATACTTGATACGCTCCGCGACCGTATTAAGGACGATCATATAACCGACCCCGAAGAAACGAGAAAGGTGCTCTTTGAAATTCTCAAGGATATGATAGGCGAAGGCGAGCCCATCGCGGAAGAAAAGGGTGCAATGACTGTTATCCTCGTTATCGGTGTAAACGGCGTTGGCAAAACAACATCCATTGCGAAGATCGCAAACGTGATGAAGAAAAAGCACAAGAAAGTCGTTCTTGCGGCGGCAGATACTTTCCGTGCGGCGGCTATCGACCAGCTTGAGGTTTGGGCGGACAGAGTGGGCGTTGATATTATCCGCCAAGCAGAGGGCTCCGACCCTGCGGCTGTTGTTTTCGACGCTTGTGCGGCAGCTAAAAAGCGAGATGCGGACGTGCTTATCATCGACACGGCGGGCAGACTTCACAACAAGAAGAATCTTATGGCAGAGCTTGCAAAGATCAACCGAGTTATAGAACGCGAACTTCCCGAAGCTGTGCGTGAAACGCTCCTTGTGCTCGATGCCACAACGGGTCAGAATGCACTTATTCAGGCGAAAGAATTTAAAAACGCGGCAGAGATCACGGGTCTTGTTCTTACAAAGCTGGACGGTACGGCAAAAGGCGGCATCGTGCTTGCAATCAAGCATGAGCTTGGCATTCCCGTTAAGTTTATCGGCGTTGGTGAAAAGATGGATGACCTTGAAGAATTCAGCGCAGAAGATTTTGTAAGTGCGCTCTTTGAATAAGGAGTTATTATGGAAATTGTACTTGCTTCCAACAACAAGCACAAGGTTGTTGAACTTGAATATTTTATAAACGAGATGTGCCGTGAGCACGGCTTGGAGAGCATAAAGGTGCTCACACTTTCCGACATCGGCTTTACGGACGATATTATAGAGGACGGAAAGACGTTTGAAGAAAACGCGCTTATCAAGGCGCGCGCCGTTGCCGCAAAAGGCTACATCGGCATTGCGGATGATTCCGGTCTTTGCGTTGATGCGCTGGGCGGTGAGCCCGGTGTTTACTCCGCGCGTTACGCAGGCGAGCCTTGCGACGACGCAAAAAACAACGCACTTCTCCTTGAGAAGATGGCGAACGTACCTGAGCAGGCGCGCACGGCGCACTTTGTTTCCGTTATAGGTTTGGCTTATCCGAACGGAGATAGCTTTACCGTTCGCGGCGAATGCCCCGGAAAGATACTTTTCGCTCTGCGCGGAAACGGCGGCTTCGGATATGACCCGCTGTTCCTCTATGAGCCTTACGGCAAAACATATGCAGAGATAAATGCGGAAGAAAAGAATGCAATAAGCCACCGCGCACGCTCTATGCGTCTTTTCTCCGAAAAATTTGCAAAAGAAATAAAAAATAAATAAAAAGGAATTAAATATGCTTACAAGCAAACAGCGCGCGTACCTTCGCGGTCGCGCAAATGATTATGAAACAATATTTCAGGTGGGCAAGGGCGGCATAAACGAAAATATGCTCGAACAGATCGACAATGCCCTCGAAGCGCGCGAGCTTATCAAACTCCGTACGCTCGAAAACAGCGATTTTTTCGCGCGTGAAGCCGCAGAAACTATCGCAGAGGAGCTTGGCGCAGACGTTGTCAGCGTTGTCGGCTCTCGCTTTATTCTTTACAGAGAATCAAAAAAGAATAAAAAATTCGATATTGAAAAGCTTTGCGTCATAGAGGAAGAAAAGAAACCTGCTAAAAAAGTTCAGGTAAAACCCGCTATGAAAAGAAAAATTGCCAAAAAGCTTGCAAGAAAAGGCAAATAACCTACTTTTTCTTTCGGAGAAAAAGTAGGCAAAAAGAACTTTGCACAAAAACATTATGATTTTACCAAACCCATTGGTTTGCCGTAGCGGAGGGTCTTGTTTCTCCCGAAAAAGTAGGCAAAAAGAACTTTGCACAAAAACATTATAATTTTAGCAAACCCATTGGTTTGCCGTAGCGGAGGGTCTTGTTTCTCCCGAAAAAGTAG
>JAGATA010000044.1 GCA_017621475.1 Clostridia bacterium | reverse complement strand
CTGAGTTCATAGGTAATTCCGTTCTGTTCAATGTACTTTTTCATCTTATTGCACCTTCCTTTCCTTTGGTGCTTTAAGTGTACTATAAGAATGGAAAATCTGCAAATGTGCAAAAAAGAAAAATACGAGAAACACCGAAATATTCTCGTATCTTTCTTTGCCTCCGCAATGCTCGTTATTCTTAATTCTCAAAAACTGTCCTTAAGAACGAGCAGCAGATGCGGCAGGGCGTTTTTGTTTTGAAAAAGTGATATTATAATATGCAAAATATTTTTAATAAAATATCACAAAAAAGTTTTATAAAATCGTGAATTTTTAAAAACAATTTTGTGAAAACTATTTATTTTTTTTTGAATGTATGGTATACTATTTTCATAAATAATGTTATTCTATTAACTGGAGGAATTTAATCTATGAAAACATTACTTCCCATTGACCTCGGTATTGCCGGCGACGGCGTTGTTTACCGCAACCTTTCTGTTCCGGAACTCGTAACAGTTGCTCTTGAACGCGGCGAAGGTATTCTTTCCGATACAGGCGCGCTCGTTGTTGAAACAGGTAAATACACAGGTCGTTCCCCCGACGATAAGTTTATCGTTGACACTCCCACTATCCACGATGATATTTCCTGGGGCAAGATCAACAGACCTATCGCAAAAGAAAAATATGATGCTATCAAAGCAAAAATGCTCGCATATCTTCAGAATAAGGAACTCTTTGTATTCGACGGCTTTGCAGGTGCAGACCCCAAATACACACAAAGATTCCGCGTTGTAAACGAACTTGCTTCCCAGAATATGTTCATTCATCAGCTTCTCATCCGTCCTACAGCTGAAGACCTTGAAACATACGAGCCTGATTTCACGATCCTTGCTGCCCCCGGCTTCAAGTGCATTCCCGAAATTGACGGTGTTCACAGCGAAGCTGCTATCATCATCGACTACGAAGCTCACGAAGTTCTTATCGCAGGTAGCCAGTATGCAGGCGAAATCAAGAAGAGCGTATTCTCCGTTATGAACTATGTTCTTCCCAAGAAGGGCATCCTCTCTATGCACTGCTCCGCTAACATCGGTGAAAAAGGCGATTCCGCTGTATTCTTCGGTCTTTCCGGTACAGGTAAAACAACTCTTTCCGCAGACCCCAACCGTAAGCTCATCGGTGACGACGAACACGGTTGGTCTCCCGACGGTGTATTTAACATCGAAGGCGGTTGCTATGCTAAGTGCATTGGTCTTAAAGCTGAAAATGAACCCGAAATCTTCAATGCTATCAAGTTCGGTACACTTCTTGAAAACGTTATCGTTAACGAAGCAGGCGTTCCTGACTATGCAGACGGTTCTCTTACAGAAAACACACGTGCAGGCTACCCCGTAGATTATATCCCCAATGCTGCTATCCCCGGTGTTGGCGGTATCCCCTCCACTATCATTTTCCTCACAGCGGATGCTTTCGGCGTAATCCCTCCCATTTCCAAGCTCGATAACGATATGGCTATGTATCACTTCGTTTCCGGTTACACAAGCAAGCTTGCAGGTACGGAACGCGGTATTACAGAACCTCAGACAACATTCTCCACACTCTTCGGCGCTCCTTTCTTCCCGCTCGATCCCAGCGTTTATGCTGAAATGCTCGGTGAAAAGCTTAAAGAAACAGGTGCTAACGTATTCCTTGTTAATACAGGTTGGTGTGGCGGTAAAGCGGGCGATGTTCCGAGAATGAAGCTCAAATACACTCGTGCAATGGTTGCTGCGGCTCTCGCAGGCGAACTTGATACTGTTGAATATGAACTCGATCCCATCTTCAATGTTCTCGTTCCCAAATCTTGCCCCAACGTTCCTGCTGAAATGCTTGATCCTAAGAGCATGTGGGCAGACAAAGACGCTTACGAAGCAAGCGCAAAGGCTCTCGCAGCTAAATTCCAGGAAAACTTCAAAAAATACACACATATGCCTGAAAACATTGTGAACGCTGGTCCTAAAGCGTAAATTTTATAAATTCGTCTGAATAAACGGCAGATTGAATAAATAAAAATATACAAAAGAGAATTCACCTTTGCCGGCATAGCTCGCAAAGGTGAATTTTTTAAAATCGGAGATTTTTTATGAAACTTTATAACACACTCTCAAGACAGATAGAAGAGTTCGTTCCCAATGAAGAGGGAAAAGTAAAAATGTACACCTGCGGTCCCACGGTGTACCATTTTGCGCACATCGGTAACTTGCGTACTTACATTATGGAGGATGCGCTCGACCGCTTCCTTCGCTACTACGGCTACGACGTTTTGCGCGTTATGAATATCACGGACGTAGGTCACCTTACAAGTGATGCTGATACGGGCGAAGACAAGATGCTCAAGGGCGCAAAGCGCGAACATAAAACTGTTATGGAAATTGCGGATTTCTATAAAAACGCGTTTTTCTCCGACTGCGCAAAGCTAAATATCAGAACACCCGACGTTGTTGAACCCGCAACGGGCTGCATAGATTCCTTTATTGCAACTATCGAAACCCTTATCGAAAAGGGTTGCGCTTATATCGCAGGCGGAAATGTATATTTTGATACATCCAAGGTTAAGGATTACAACGCTCTTACGGGCCACAACTCCGACGACCTCAAGGTCGGCGTGCGCGATGACGTTTCTGAGGACGAAAACAAGCGCAACAAGAGCGACTTCGTTCTTTGGTTCACAAAATCCAAGTTCGATTCCCAGGAACTTAAATGGGATAGTCCCTGGGGTGTTGGTTACCCCGGCTGGCATATCGAATGTTCCTGCATCAGTATGAAGCATTGCGGCGAGTACCTCGACATCCACTGCGGCGGTGTGGATAATATCTTCCCCCACCACACGAACGAGATCGCGCAGAGCGAAGCTTACGTTGGCCATAAATGGTGTAACTATTGGTTTCATGTTCAGCACCTTAACGACGAGCGCGGCAAGATGAGCAAATCCAGCGGCGAATTTTTGACTCTCTCTTTGCTTGAAAGCAAAGACGTAAATCCCCTTGCATACAGACTTTTCTGCTTGCAGAGCCATTATCGCAAACCCCTTGTATTCTCTTGGGAAACGCTCGGAAACGCGCAGGCGGCTTACCAGAAGCTTCTCAAACGTATTACAAACCTCAAAACAGAGGGCGATGTTGACGAAAGTGCCATTGCTGCTTACAGACAGAAGTTTATCGACGCTGTAGGCAATGATATAAACACAGCGCAGGGTCTTACTGTACTTTACGATATGCTCAAGGATAGATCTCTTACAGACGCTACAAAGCGCGCTGTTGCGGCTGACCTTGATAAAGTCCTTGCGCTCGATCTTCTCAGCGGCAAGAAAGAAGAGCCCAAAGCTCCTGCTACAGAAGAAGTTGCCATTCCCGAAGAAGATATGTGGATCGTTGCTCTTATCGAAGAGCGTAAAGCCGCTAAAAAAGCAAAAGACTTTGCACGCGCAGACGCTATTCGCAACGACCTTGCGGCAAAGGGAATTACGCTTATAGACACACCCCAGGGTACAAAATACACAAAATAAACGGGGGAAAATATGAATAATAATGCAATTAAAATCGGATTTGTGTCCCTTGGTTGCTCAAAAAACCTTATGGACACGGAAGTGATGCTTGCACGTCTTGCAAACGCGGGCTATGCTATAACGCCCGATGAAACTGAAGCAGACGTTGTTATCATCAATACCTGCGCTTTTATTGAAAGCGCAAAAAAAGAATCCATAGATAACATACTCGATATTGCTTGGCTCAAAGAGCACGAAAACCTTAAAGCTATAATCGTTACGGGCTGCCTTGCAGAACGCTATCGCGAAGAGATCTTCAAGGAGATCCCCGAAGTTGATGCTCTCATCGGCGTTGGCAGTCTTGATAAGATAGAGGATGCTGTTGCGGCGGTTCTTTCCGACGAAAAGTTCAGCGCTTTTGATGACAAAAACGAATGCGCGCTTGGCGGCGAGAGAATCGTAACAACTGGCGAACATATGGCATATATTAAAGTTGCGGAAGGTTGCGACAATAAGTGTACTTATTGTGCTATCCCCGGAATACGCGGCAAATTCCGCAGCCGTCCCATTGAAGATATTGTTGCTGAAGCTAAGGAGCTTGAAGACCTTGGCGTTAAAGAACTTAATATCATCGCTCAGGACACGTCGAGATACGGTGTGGACATCTATGGAGAATACTCTCTTGCGAAGCTTGTACGCGCTATAACGGACGCTACAAACATCCCGTGGATAAGACTCCTTTACTGCTATCCCGACAAGATCACGGCGGACCTTATTGCAGAAATGCGCGATAACGAAAGAGTTGTAAAATATATCGACCTTCCTATCCAGCATATCAGTAATAACGTGTTAAGACGTATGAACCGTCACGGTGACGGCACGGTTATCCGCGATGTTGTAAAAAGACTTCGCGAAGAAATTCCCGGCATTGTTATCCGCACAACGGTTATGGTCGGCTTCCCGGGAGAAACGGAGGAAGACTTCAACGAACTTTGCGAATACATCAAAGAAGCTCAGTTTGACAGGCTCGGCGCGTTTACCTACTCCCGCGAGGAGGATACGCCTGCTTACGATTTTGAAGATCAGATCGATGAGCAGACAAAGCAGGAACGCTACGACATTATTATGCGCGAACAGCTCCACATTATGGAGAAAAAGAACGAAGCTCTCATCGGAAAGACGGTTAAGGTTCTTTGTGAAGCATACGACGTTGCCGCAGAAACTTATTTCGGCAGAAGCACATCGGATGCTCCCGATATTGATACGAAGATATACTTCCGCACTGAAATCGGCAAAAAGCGGATTGCCCCCGGCGAATTTGTTAATGTAAAAATAGACGACGTTATCGACTGTGATCTTATCGGTAATATAGTTCGATAAAGAAAGGGAAGGGCTTTTATGAATTTACCGAATAAACTTACTCTTTTGCGCGTTATTCTTGTTCCCGTATTTATGATATTTTACCTTTGCGATTTTGGTCTTGGATATTGGAGATACCTTATTGCGGCGGTAATATACATCATAGCGGCTTGCACTGACTTCTTGGACGGCAGTATTGCCCGCAAATACGGACTTGTAACAAACCTTGGCAAGTTCCTTGACCCTGTTGCGGATAAGGTTATGGTAATGGCATCATTGCTTTGCCTTTGCTATGGCAATGCTAATTCCGTTTACGGCATACTCCTTACTTTTGCAACGGCAATAGTTATTCTCCGCGAGCTTGCTGTAACATCTATGCGCCTCGTTGCGGCAAGCGCGGATGGCTCTGTTATAGCGGCTGCAATGCTTGGAAAGATCAAGACGGCTATTCAGATGTCCTTTGTTTCTATCGCGATTTTGGAGCCGTTTTTGGCTAGCGTAATCGGTGCAGAAATGTTTGCTCTCGTGCTTCGCGCGCTCCTTTACATTCTCCTTATCGGAATGGTGGTTATGACGATTTGGTCCGGTATGGATTATCTCGTAAAATATTGGAAATATATCAAAGAATAATTCAAAAACACAACTTTTTTGAAAAAGATAAAAAAATACCTCTTTCTCCGCTTGACTAATAGGCAATTTTGTTATACAATATATATGTCGATGAAATATTGCAAGGAGACTTCCTATAATGAACAATAACGACAGAGAAATTCTTTCTCTTACAGATGAAGATGGCAAACTCTTGGATTTTGAATTTGTCGGAACTGTTGAATATGACGAAAACGAATATTATGTTCTTGTTCCCCTTGAAGATAACGATGAAGGCGCTTATATCATTCTTCGTGCGGAAGATGCCGAAGATGGCGATATAAACCTTGTTTCTATCGAAGATGACGAAGAATATGATTCTGTTGCGGATCTTGTTGAAGATGAATTCTTTTCCGAAATCGATTATGATGGTCTTAAAGGTAATGAATAATCTTTATCGAGAAAGAACATACTAAATTCGTAAATTTCCTGCCCCTCTCGTGATACGCTTTGTATTATACCTACACCTTACAATTGGAACCTGTGGCCTCTTATGGGAATGCAGACCTCCCCTAAAGTCCTGCTTTGCCACGACTTGAACGGACGCTGGGAGCACAAAATAAGAGGATAAGGGATCCGTCCTTGCTCAAATGCAGGGGATTAATCGAGGCTACACGGCCGGGCGGGAACTTCTATTTAAAATAAAAACACGGTTTTAGCCGAGTGTTCGTGAGGACACTCGGCAGTTTTATTTGTTCACGAAAACCACCAGCAGTGCCGGTGGTTACAAAAAGCTTTAGCTTTGCACAGTTCCCGCCGCAGCGGAGGCTCCCTTTACACAAGGGAGGCTTAAAGATAGTTGCCACATCTGTGGCGGTAGGGCGACTACCGCAAGTTGTTCGACGAGCCTAAAGACTCTGCGTGTGGAATGCCCCAATGGGGATTGTGCAAGCCACCGGCACGGCTGGTGGTCATGACTCGCCTTACGGCGAGCTATATTGCTTCGCAGTTATATTTGTCCACGGACAAGTGATATTGCCTTTGGCAGTTTGGAACGAATAAAATGTCACTGAACCCTTAAGGTTTCAATATTACTTTCCGAAAGGGAAATATCACTCTGTGCTTTTAGCACAGAACATCACTATATAAAAATTACTACCCGAAAAAGAGTAGGGGAGGCGTTTCGCCTCCCGTTTTTTATGTTATAGGAAATTGCGTGCAATTCCTTGTAATAAAAAAGACACGGCGAACCGTGTCTTTTTTATTGGTTTAGTAAATAATTAAGCTTTTGCGTTTTCTTTGCAGTAGTTCTTATAGTCTGCAGCTTTTTCTTCTACAACGCCGCCAAGTTCAGCACCGATCTGAGAAACAATGTTTGTGCCGCCCTGAACGCCGGAAATAAGTTCGCCGTCAACGCCGCCCCAGTTGAACTGGTAGCCAAGGTCGAATGTTCTGGAGTTCATGATGATGTCGATCATCTGAGCGTCTTCTTCGGAGTTTGTCCAGTTGTACTTGTAGAGGTCAAGGAATTTAGGATATACAATGTATCTGGAGTGGAAGCCCCAAAGTTCAAGGAACTGAGAAATGATCTTGAGGTCGTAGTTAAGAGTTGTAGGAACTATATAGTAGATAAGGTGATTGTCAACGTTGTGTTTGTAACCAATTGTAGCGAGCTGTTCTGCACTGTAAACGGGGTGAGGAACGATACCGAAGTTCTTAAGACCTGCATCGGACCAGTTTCTTGCTTTATCGAGTGTTTCGGGAGCGAAGAGTGTAAGACCGTTTGTGAGCTGAGACTGAACCGTTGTGTAACCTGTGATTGTAACTGCCTCGTCAGCATAGATATCGATAACGGCCTGAGCTACGAGAGAAGCGTTGTCGTTGAAGCCATGCGTAAATGTTGTGTTACCGGCAGGATCTTCTGTCTTTGTAACGTAACTTGCGCCGGCACCGAAGTAAAGACCACGGATACCGAATGTGGATGTAACGAGACCGTAAACGTCAGCAGAGCCTGTTGTCATAACCTGGTCACCGTCATCCTGTTTAGCTTTTTGAACGAGTTCTGTGAACTTGTCGATTGTCCATTCTCCGTTTTCAACGAGAGCGTAGAGGTCTGTACCGCGAAGTTTTTCGCTCTGGTCAAGAACTTCTTTGTTGAAGAACATAACCCAAGTAGCATCGAAAGATGTGAGAGAGAAGTCACCGATGATACCGTAGAGGTAACCGTCAACCATTACGTCGTTAACGAAGCCCTGATCCCACCAAGGATTGGAAAGGTCAACGAGTTCGTTGAAGTTGTAGTAGTTACCGTTAGCCTTAGCGTTGATGCTATAGTGTGTAGCAGCAATGTCGATATGGCACTGTTCTGTAGCGAAGTCGTTTGCAAGGATGCCTTCAGCATTGGATACCTGTTCGATACCGCAGTTGTAGAGTTCCATTATTGTGTCGTTTCTTCTGATGATAGCCATAGAGAGAGAGTCAGAAGCGTCTTCGTCTCTTACAGCGATTTCGTAGCAGTTCCAGTCTTTGTCATCAAGAACAGCTTCGAAAGTGAAGATCTTGCCGCCGAAGTTAACGTTTTCGTAACCTGCGAGGGGGTTTTCGCCGAAGTTACCGATGCTGGGGTCTCCGGGCTCAGGCATTTCTGTCTGAACTGTTGTGGGGTCTGTGGCGTTGCCGGTGCCGATGTCATCGGATGTGGGCTCTGTTGTTACAGTAGAATTACCATCACCACAAGCCGCAAGAGCGAATACACCACAGAGGAGTGCGAGTGCCAATAAAATTGACAATACTCTTTTCATAGGGATCAATCTCCTTTTATTAAATTTTTTATATTGCACCTCGAGAAAGGGCACAAATATATCTGCAATTATTATAGCATTTTGATTTGATTTTGTCAACAAATATATGATATTTGCACAATAAAAATGTGTAAAAATATCTTCCTTTTGTTTGTTGAAAACATCGAATTTGAATGAAGAAACTTCTCGAATTTGAGAACGAAGAAAAAAGAGGACATCTTTTGATGTCCTCTTAAATTTAACTGAAATTATTCAGCGTCTGTGCCGTATTTAACAGCTGCATCGAAGTCAGCAGAGAATACGATATGGTTGATTGTAATGCTGTCACCTGCAGCGGGTTTGTATGTTACAAATGTAGAAGATGTATCTGTAGATTTCTTATAGTCAGCGCCGAGAGCGTTGATTGTAAGAGATTTAACAGCTTTAACTTCGCCCCATGTGGATGTGGGCATCTTGTCTGTTGTAAGAGAAGAAGCGAGTTCTTTTACAAGGTCAAGTGTAAGAACGATGTTACCGTCAGCGTTAGCTTTGAGTGTGTTTGTCTGTACATCAACTGTTGCTGTCTTGCCGTCTTCGAATGTGAATACGAGGTGGAGGTATGTCTTTGTAGCATCTGTAACAGCTGTGTCAACAGGTTTGAAGCTGATAGACATGTACTGGTGTGTACCGTTCCATACAGAACCTGTGTCTGTAACGTACCAGGGACGACCTGCATATGTACCGTAACCGGATTTGATTGTTGTGTCGGAAAGATCGAATGTTACTTCGAAGTCAGCAGCTTTGTCAGCGTCTTTGTCGAAGTTCTTCTTGGAGTAGATAACGATAGCGTCTTTTTCTGTTTCAACTGCAACTACGTCTTTGTTGTATGTAGCTTTGTTGAGAAGAGCGATGCAAGATTCGCCGTCGTTGAAGTCGAGAGCGCTGTTAAGAGCGATCTGTGTTGTAACAGCGGGAACAGTTGTTGTTGTAACATCTTCTGTTGTAGTTGTTGTTACAACTGTTTCTGTTGTAGTTGTTGTAACAGGAACGGGAGTTGTTGTTACAACTGGTTCTGTAGTTGTTGTTACAACGGGAGTTGTATTTGTAACATCTGTTGTTGTAGTTGTTGCAACTTCTGTTGTTGTAGTTGTTGCAGCTTCTGTAGTTGTTGCCTCTGTTTCTTTGTCACCGCAAGCCGCCATAACAGAGCAAGCTGCCACGAGCAAGGCTACAGAGAGGAAGAGGGACAAAATTTTCTTCTTCATAAGAAAAATCTCCTTTAAATTTTTTAATTTTTTTGAAAGAAATTTACCGTACAAGATATCGTCCGAACTAATACCTCGCACCGTGTTTACTAATATAATATCACCGTTAGTTCAATTTGTCAATAGATTTTCGTTAACTTAGACCAAAAAAAATATTACAGTTTTGTTACAAAACCCATATTTTGGCTTTGATTTTCTCAGGCAGAATTTGGATGTTTTTCCTCTGTAAAATGGGACAAACCCGAGGAAAATCTTCCTCGGGTTTTGAAAAAATGTGTATATTTTGCTTTTAGTCCTCGTAATCCGTGCTGCTGTCAACGCTTTCAAATTTGATAAGAGAGAGCGGATTGATGTTTTTATCATCTTTTGTCATTTCGAGGTGCAGATGGGGAGAATCTGAGATTTCGATGAGTGCCGTGTCGCCAACATAGCCTATAACATCGCCTGCATCAACACTTGCGCCGACCTCAATTCCCTCAGGCATTTTGGTTTGCAGATTTCTGTAAGTCGTAACGTATCCGCCGTTGTGTGTGATCTGCACCGTCTGACCCATAAGGGGATCGAACTCTACCTTGGAGATAGTTCCGCTTGCCGCCGCCAAAACATTGGCACCTGCATCGGCGGAAATATCAATACCGCAATGGACACGGTAATCTTCCATTGTAAGTGAGAACACGGGGATATCCGCAGAGTAATCCTTAATAAGCGTGCCGCTTACGGGGCAAACAAAGGAAAGCTCTTCGATGCCTGTTTGGGTAGAGGGATCTTCCGTTGTACCTTGTGTTGTGTTCGTTGTTGCCTGTGTAGTGGAGGAGGTTTTGGTTGTGCTTGTGCTGCCCGTGGTGGAAACGGGATCTTTTGTTCTCTTGCCGACGGAGAAAGCGATGATCGTTACGAAGAGTGTGAGCGCAAGCAAGATCGCCACGGCAACACCAATGCCTTTGTTGAGTTTCTGTTTTTTCTGGTTCATGTTCATATTTGTAATTCCTTTCTGCCTTACGGCTATGTGAAACTACCTATATTTTCGCCGCTTTTGAAAAGTTTATACAGAAAAAACCAAAAAGTGAAAAAATATATGACGATCATTTTCGACAATTATTGTATATAATATATGGAAGAAAAATGAAGACCGCGTGCGCGGTCTTCATTCAAACTCTTTTTTATTTGAAGCTTTTGTCTTTCTTTTCGGGTTTCTTTTTGCGAAGGTAAACTTCAACTTTTTCTGCTATTTCTTCGGGGAGCTTGCGTTCGATGGGGAAGTAAACTGCGTTTACGGTTCTCTTGGAAAATTCGAGAGCGAATGCTGCTGTTCTTGCCATCTTTGCGGGATCTACCTGAGTGATAACGTCGTATCTTGTGTGAACTCTCGTTGTTCCGTCAGCCGCTGTGCGGATGAAGTTTACGCCGGGAATACCGTTATCTGCAAAGGGGATCGCGTCGGAGGAGTAGATGTCCTGTCTGATCTCTGTAGCGTAGCCGATTTCTTTTTTCATGAATTCGAGAGCGTAGCAAAGGGAAGCGCCGCCCATTACTCTTACGCAGTCAAAGCCGAGAAGCGGACCTGTCATATCTACGTTTACGCAGAGTCTGTAATTTTTAAGTTCATCTTTATGTGCTTCAACATAAGCTTTGCTTCCCAGAAGTCCTCTTTCTTCGGAGCCGCAGAAAATGAATTTGAGCGTACGAAGGGGAGGGTTCTTTGCAAAGTAACGAAGAAGTTCAAGTATTGTTGCGGAGCCGGAAGCGTTATCGAACATACCGGGGCTGAACACAACGGAGTCGTAGTGAGCTGTGTAAACGATAACTTCTTCGGGGAATTTTGTGCCGGGGATTTCGGCTACAATGTTCTGGGATTCGGCTTCGCCTTCTTCCTGCTCAAGTGTGAGTTTAACCTTTTTGGGTTTGGAGGCTACAAGGCGAAGACCGTCCGCAATTCTCATACATACGCCGGGGATAACGCCTTCATCCGTGTGAATGGGGCGGAGCATACGTTCATCAAGGTCCGTTTCGCTCTTCTTGTCCGTCCAAGTGCCGCAGGTAGAAACAAAAGCAAGCGCGCCCGCTTTAACAAGCTTTTTGTAGTTTTCGACACCGACGCCGCCTGCTACAAAAACGATTTTGCCCTTTGCTTCTGCAAGGCACATTTCATCGAAAGATTCAAGGTAATAAAAATCGGCTTCAATGCCATCTTTTGCGGCATTGCCGGAGAAACCGTATCCGGACACTTCATATTCGCGAACTTCGGGTTCGGTTACCTCAAATTTAACTTTTTTAATTTCATAGCGAGGAGCCATAAATGTTTCGATCTTAGGATCTATTCCTGCTTCTCTTACTTCGTCTGCGATAATGGCAGCGGCACGTTTTTCCCCTTCCGTTGTGGAAAGACGCACAAAGTTGAGTTTTTTCAAGAGAGAATACATTCTCTTTCCGCTAATTTCCATCTTGAAATTTCCTTTCAGTTTGCTGGTGAATTTATTTTTTGCTGTCGAACAGTAAAAAACGATATTAGAGTTTGCCGTTTTCAAAGGCGGCTTTAACCTCCAAAAGTGAGCCGTACACCGCATAAGCAATAGCGGCGATATTTTCTTCCGGCATATAGAGGTCGGGTACCATAACAGGGCGCATACCTGCGGCGTGAGCCGCGGTAATGCCGTTAGGCGAATCCTCAAGAACTATGGCGCCCGTCGAGGGAACGCCGAGCTTTTCGGCACAAAGGAGAAATATCTGGGGGTCAGGTTTGCTTATCTTGACCATTTCGCCGGAGATAACAACGTCGAAATATTGCCAAATACCGTGACCTTTCATTCTGCGTTCAATGGTTTCTCTTTTGCTGGAGGAGGCAAGACCTATCTTGTATTCGTTTTCGTGGAGATATGAAAGTAGTTCTTTTGCTCCTGCTTTAAGGGGAATGGGCGTTTCTTCCTCGTATTTATGGGCAAGATCGCGCACTTTTTCGTTACATTCCGTGAAATTGTAAACCGTACCGTAATGTTTTTCGAAAATGACCTTGCGTGTTTCGGGATTGGTGCCCATCATATAGGGAAACAAAGCTTCGATATTTGGAATTTGGTATTCTTTTGCAACCTCGCGCCACGCTTTTATTGCGCGGACTTCGGAGTCAACGAGCAATCCGTCCATATCAAAGATGACTGTTTTCATTTATTTTTCTCCTGCTTTTTTGTAAGATACGGCGTATGCCAAAGTAATTATACCACGGAAAACGAATTTAGGCAATATATTTTGAAAAAAAGTGATTTATGGGGTCAAAAGCCGAAAGCCTCACGGTTTGTGCAATAAAACACGTCGCCTTTTCCCGAAACAAGTTTGCAAAATTCTTCGAAGCGCTCCCAATAATTCCAAGCGTCGAATTCATAGGAATGTCCCCAAATGTAGAAAAGTGAGGGTTCTTCGGGGTTGCTTTCCAAAAATTCTTTCGCAAGAGCGAACATTCTGTCCGTATCAAGGTGATACACCGTGGGAACAAATGCGATAAGATCGTTTTGAAGTGCAAAACTTGCGTTTGTTTCCACTCCGCGAGCATATTTGATTCCCGTGTTTTCTCGTATGAGCTTTTCAACGCGGGCATCGTGGTTGTTCCCGGGACCGCCGCCGGGGTAAGCCATACCCACAACTTCATAACCGCAGAGCGCGGAAAGATTTTTTCTGTCCTCTTCTACCTGGCGTATAACTTCCGCATCGGGTGTGCGTGGGAGGAACGGGTGAGTGAGTGTGTGCGCCGCAACCTCGTGACCTGAGTAAATCTTTGCAACGTTTTCGGGCGCTATTTTATCGTGGCGAACTTCAACTCCATTTCGGATAAGCTTGCCCGGTTTGCCGAGGAGCTCGGAATTTATATTAAAAGTGGCTTTAAGACCGTATTTATTAAAAAGCTCAACAAGACGAATGTCTTGAGAAATACCGTCGTCATAGCTGAATGTAATAGCTTTTTTCTTCCCGTTCCACATAAAAATACTTCCTTATAATTATAATATATATTTTATTATACATCCCTTCAAGAGATAAATCAATAGAAAAAAGCAAAAACGCCATCGTGCGATGGCGTTTGGCTTTTTATAACATAGGAAATTGCGTAAAATCGGGTCTCGCCGTTTGACTTTTGCCATATAAACGAAAAACTGCAACAGGCGAGCGAGTGGAAGCGGGCACTGCCCGCTTTTATAAAAGTCTTAAAAATCTAACGTAGAATTCTACCGTCTTTACAAGCGTATCTATCGGAATACGCTCGTTGTTTCCGTGTATCATTGCACGTTCTTCTTTTGAAAGGCGCATTGCGGAGAAACGGTAAACTCTGTCCGTTATCTTGCAGTAATGGCGAGAGTCGCTGCACGCCACCATAAGATAGGGGGAGACGATAGCCTCGCTCCACGTTTCGTGGATAGCTGTTTCAAGTTTTCCCCATTCTTTGCAGGAGGTGTCCGAATAGATGGAAGGGTTCATTCCGCCTACAAGCTCTATCTTTATTTTATCGTTATCGATAACTTTTTTCAAATACTCCATAGAGGATTCTATCGTATCTCCGCCGATAAGGCGCATATTAATGCCGAAACTTGCTTTTGGCGGCAAAACATTATACGCTGTGCTGCCTTCCATACGGGTCACGGCGACTGTGGTGCGTATCATCGCGTTAAGCTCCCCACCTGTTTTCTTGCCGACAAGGTCAAGAACGGGCATAAAGAGCCAAAGATTTGCAAGTACCATGCGCATTGGGAAGGTTGCGTTTCTGCCCATATAGTCGAACATTTCTTTTGCCGGTTTAGTGAGCCTTTTTTTGAAAGGATTGGCTTCTATATCCGCAATAGCTTTTGCAAGCTTTCCGCATATGGTATGAACAGGGGGCGTGGAGGAATGTCCCCCTTCGGAGTTGATGGAAAAATTGATGTTTACACCGCCTTTTTCGGCGATGCCGATGAGCGCACATTCTTTCTTTACTCCGGGAAAGACGTTTTTTACAACCGCACCGCCTTCGTCAAGGACGATGGCGGGCTTTACGCCGTTTTCTTCGAGATATGCAACTATTTCGGGGCAGGATGTGCCGTCTATTTCTTCCTCGCCGGAAAAGGAGAGGTAAAGATCGTTTTCGGGAACGTATCCGTCGGCAAGCATTTTTTCAAGCGCTTCCATAATTCCGCAGAGCGTTCCTTTTGTATCGAGCGTGCCGCGGCCGATGATAGAGCCGTCTTTTATAATACCTTCGAACGCGGGGGTGTCCCACCCCTCTTCATTCACGGGAACAACGTCGTAATGAGCCATACAAACGGACGGCTTTTCGGACGAGTTGCCTTTGAGAAAATAGAGAAGACCGGTTTTGCCGATCTTTCTGAGCGTGCAATGCTTGTGAATGAGAGGAAACCGCTCAACAAGAAGATCTTGAAATTTTTTAAATTCTGCACGGTCAACAAGGGCCTCGTCGCGGTTCGAAACGGTTTTGCAACGCACCATATCGACCATATCCGCAACTATCTTTTCTCTGTCAAGCTCGATCTTATCCTCTTTTACGGGCGGAAGGAGCTTGGGTTTGAACGTAAGCGTTCGGATAAGCACTACGGCGATAAGAACGGCAAGCGCACCAAGGAGCGCACCAAGTATAATATAGCTGACCATATCAGATCCAACCTTTCTTATACATGGTTCTGCCTGCGGCAAGCGTAACGATAATACCTACGGGAACGAGCACGCCTACAGCATCCGCAAGGGAAGGAACGAGAAGGAAGAGAACTATCATAAAAATAAGCGGAACGATCGCAAGTTTCCAGTTCTTGCTGATATATACCACACCGAGACCGCCGAATAGAGCGGGGAGGATATTATTGAACGCAGGCTGGAGCGTGGGGGAGTTGAGAATGGGGGAGATAAGAGTGAGCAAGCAAACGCCGATAACTATAACAAGCGTTGTTACGATGGAAGACGTTGCAATAGCGAGAGTGGAGATGACCTCACCTTCTTCGCTGTCTGCTTTAATACCGAGGTTTTCCATAGCGTTGAGCGCGGCAGGAGCCTTGATGCTTGTGAGGTTGCCCGTAACGAAGGCCAGATACGTACCGCCCGTTCCGAGCATGGGTGTGTAAGTTATAACTTCGATAACGCCGACCGTCCAGAACATGGGTGCAACGCCGAGAAGTCCTTTAAGCACGGCTGTGATAGGGGGCCAAGCATTGTATGCAACACAAACTGCAACGGGTACCATAATTACGACAAGGGCTGCTGTCCATATCCATATCTTGCCGTACATATCGGTCTTTTTCAAATAATCATTCATTTTTCTACCTCCTTAACCCACGATAACGGGTGTTATAAGAACGGCAAAAACGAGCGCGCCGACCATGCTGATGGAAAGAGCGTATGTTTCAAGCCATTTGAGATTGAATTTTTTGATGAGCAGACCGCAGATTCCCATAATAGCCGCGGAAACGAGCAAAACAAAAAGGGGAATAAAGCCTACAAGACCTTGTCTTACGTCTGCAAAAACCACGCCGAGAAATGCGGAGATCATACCGAGGAAAAGGGAGGTCATAAATATCTCGCCCCATTTTTCATCCTTGCTCTTTATTTTGAGCATACCGCCTTTAATTTTTTTCATAAGTATGGGGGGAAGGATGATGCTGGGAAGTATGCCGAGCGTCATAACCCAGGCAACCGTTGTATAAACGGAAGGGTCGGTTATAGTTTCCGCCATAGAAACACCAATCGCACTTGCGGCGCTTTTAGCGGCGGGAAGCTCGTATGTAAGAGCTCCTATAACGCTCATTCTTATCCAGGGAAGGGGAATACCCAAAAATTTGGAAAGCGTTACTACGCCCAAAAGGATGGAGATAGCGGGCGCTATTGTAAAGATGGATGTTGAAAAGATCGTCTTGCGAAGCTTTGCGGAGCTCATACCGAGCTGTTTTCCCCTGCGGTAAGCGCGAACAAGGAAGAAAACAGACTGCGCAAGCACGAAGATTATCACGCAGACCGCGATAATGTAAAGGAACGAGCTGTTGACGTTGAAATTCAAAATGATTTCCTCTCTTTTGTTATACAAAAATATCGGGCAGCGGGAACTTTCTCCGCTGCCCGATGTCTTGTATGGTTTTAATATAAAAATATTATATACCTTTTTCCTATGTTTTGCAAGGGGAGTAAAATAAAAAATGGAAAAAAGAAAAAGAAGCGAATCAGTTCGCTTCTTCTGTAGCTTTTGCAAGCTCTTTCATTTCTCTTTTTACTCTTTTTTCAACTTCTTTTTCGCACTTTTTCTCGTACTTTTTAGCAAGCTGTTTTTTGATCTTCGCTTTTTTGCGAACGCTCATGATGATGTGAACACCTACAAGTGCCGCTGTTGCACCGAGAGCCACCATAAGCGCATCGTACTGTGTGCATTTGAAGTTTACTTCAAACTGCTTTTCTTTCATACTTTCAATGCATTTTTTCATACCTTTTTCCGCCTTTACTACTTCTTTTGTTACTGTGTCTTTACTCATAATATAACACATCCTTTCAAAAATTTATTATTTACAGTTTTGTTTTTGCTATGTAAGCGAAAGCGCGAATTATTCCGAGTTACCTCTTTTTAAAATTTTTAAAAGAGCCAGAAAACGAAGCGTTCCGAAAACTGCGCATATTATCGCGAAAACGACAACGGATATTATCATTTGCGGGCTGAAAAGCGCCGCGCGGAACGCAAGTGCGCCGCTTCTTTCCACGGAGAATTTTGCAACAAGGTTGCAGGAGGCTATCTCTTCTCCCTCGTAATAAAGCGTTACCTTGCCGACAACGTCGCCCATTTTTACAGGGGCGTCGAGCTCTTTTACGGAAAGCTCGTATTTTTGCTCTATTGCAGAGCTTACATCCGTATCGTGCGGAAGGTAGGCATAGATGGACGATTCGGGAATGACGGAAACGTAATTTCTTTCCTTGGAAAGCCTTACGGGAACTTCGTCAAAAATTTTGGAGCTATCCAAAACCTTAAGCGTTGTGTATTCCGTGGATGCCCAGCGGAGAAGATTTTTAACGTCGTTATAAGCAAGTATCTTGCCGGCATCGCTTTTGTGCGCACCTGTACACATACATATATATGTCATGGAATACGCAGTATATGTTGAGATAAGACCGTAGCCCTCCTCATCCGTGTACGTTGCGGAAAAACCGCTTGCATCCTGCCAATAATAGTCCGCAAAGGTTTGCTTGGAGAGAAAATAATTCTTTGTATATACGGTTTTATTGCCGTGCTTGTTAGTTTCGTAAACGGTATATTTTGCGGTGTTTACAATATCGGAAAAGCCGTTTATCCCGAGCGCGTAAGACGCGAGCAAGAGGCAATCCTTAACTGTCGTATAGGAATCTTTTGCGCCAAGTCCCGTGGAGTTTTTAAAAAACGTGTCCTTAAGACCTATCTCTGCGGCTTTTTCGTTCATTTTTAGCGCGAAAAGCGCGTTTGTTTTCTCCATATCGCAGGCAAGGACGGACGCGGAATCGTTGCAGTTGCCGACAAGCATCGTATAGATAAGGTCACGCACGGTTACTTTTTCTCCGGAGAGAAGCCCAAATATCGTAGCTCCCTCAAGACCTTGGATGGAGGCAAGCGGTACGGTTATGACTGTATCGAGGTTTTGATAATGCTCAAGAGCGAGTATCGCTGTCATTATCTTGGCACAGTTGGAGGCACTTATGCGTATATCGGCATTCTTTTCGAAAAGAAATATTCCTTTTTCTGCGTTATATACGGCTGCGTAAGGAGAATTTACTTTGTTTTCGTTGTACATAGCGGCTTGCGACAATATGCCGAATATTGAGGCAAATAACATAAGCGCACAAAGAAAGAGCGAAAATTTTCTTTTCATACGCTTATATCCGCCTTTCAGATACCGAAATATTTGCGTATTTCCTCAATATTTCGGCGTATTTCGCTTGCGAGCGCATCCACGCTCGGGAATTTAACTTCTTCGCGGATAAATTTGCAAAAATCCACACGGATCTTTTTGCCGTAGAGGTATCCGCTATAATCAAGAATATGTGTTTCGCAATTTGTATTTTTGATAGTTTCGATGATGGTTGGGCGCACGCCCACGTTCGCAATGCCGAAGTAAACGCCACCGTCAACGTGGCAACGGCAAGCATAAACACCAAAACGGGGTATTGCATAATTTTCGGGGAATACTTGATTTATCGTGGGAATGCCGATCGTTCTGCCGAGCTTTCTACCCTCGGTTACGGGCAGATATATGGAGAAAGGATGCCCCAAAAGCTTCTGGGCGTGCTCCATATCTCCGGATTCTATCTTTTCACGGATGAGGGAGGAGCTTACGGTTTCTCCGTCAAGCGTGCAGGTAGGGATTATGCTTGCTTCTTTGCCGCATTCTGCAAAAAAGGTTTTAAGCATCTCTGCGTTTCCGCTTGCTTTTTTTCCGAAGGAAAAGTTAAAGCCACAGATCGTGTGGCAAACGCCGAGCTTATTTATAAGAAGCTCTTTTGCAAAAGCTTCCGGTGAAAGATCACAAACGTTTTCAAAATCTTCAAGAATTGCGTATTCTATTCCTGCTTGCGCAAATAATTCAAGCTTTTGTTCGACAGAAGTCAGTATCTTGACGGACGGTATATGGCGGCAGAGCGAAGGATGCACGCGAAAAGTCCATACGGCGCTCGTGTTTGCACCGCCGTTTTTCTTCGCGGCTTCAAGGAGAAGCTCTCGGTGTCCTATGTGAACGCCGTCGAAATTGCCGAGCGCGCAGGAAAGGCGCGCGTTTTCAGGAAGAGAAGACTCTTTCCCTGTTTTCAAATCAATTACCGTCATAATTTTTCCTTTAAAATATATTCTTAATAAATATAATATCTTTAAAACGGAATAATGTCAAGTGGATTTTAATTTGCTGCGGCTAATTGCGCAGGATACTTGTAAGCCTTAAGCCTGCCCGCGTATATGCGGCGCGCATTTGCAAGGCGAAGAAAATATATGGGGTGTGTTATTTTATTAAATTCTTTTTCGCGCTTTACCTTATATTTTATAAGTATATCTTTTACAAATTCGGAGCAATAAAAGCAGTTTTTCTTTTTATATCTTATTTTGAATATTGCCAGGAAAAGCCCGAGGTAGTTATAATGGTAAAGACGGGCGCGGCAACTCATTGTTTCGAGCTTATATTTTATTTTGAAGTATTGATACGGTGTTACGTTTATTGAAAGGACGAGCGCTTCCGTTTTGGGAAAGTGAGCAAATGTTCCGCCCGTAATGGATTCTTTAACAAAACCGCCGATGAAGGGATTTTTCGGGTTGAGCCTTCCGAAGGAGTACATCGTGCGAAGATTGGGGTCAAGGCTTATTGAAACGTGATTATATGTAGCACCGGTTGTTTTTTTAAGAATGTTGGAAAGCAATGTTCCGGTTTGACTGAGTATTATGTATATCTGTTTTTGCTTATTACTCATATTAGCCTCCTAAAAAATGAAGCGGTAGCGAGCGTTTGGCGTTTATACATAATAATTATACCATAAAAGGCGTATTTCTTGCAATAGTATGTGCGAAAATTAAGGTGTAGTTAATCGAATTTTATGATTTTAGGATTAAATAAACAAAAATTCCCGCAAAAGCGGGAATTTTGATCAATATTTTTTTAACTCGTTTCTTGCGAAATCAACCTGCATCTGCACGTTCTGTGGGCTTGTGCCGCCGAGGGAGATGCGCTTTTCTACGCAAACGTCAAGGTCTATCGCCTCAAAAAGGTCTGGCTCGAATACGTCGGAGAGTACTTTGTATTCCTCCATTGTGAGGGTTTCGAGGGTTTTACCTTCAGCAACGCATTTACCAACGGCGCTGCCCACTATCTTGTATGCCGTGCGGAAAGGCAAGCCTTTCTTTACAAGGTAATCGGCAAGGTCCGTGGCGCAGATGAAGCCTGCGGAAGCGGCTTTGCGCATATTTTCGGGAATGGCTTTTGCCGTGTCAAGCATGGGAGTGAAAACTTCAAGGCACATTTTTACCGTGTCGCAAGCATCGAACACGGCTTCCTTATCTTCCTGCATATCCTTGTTGTACGCAAGGGGAAGACCCTTGAGGACGGTGAGCATCGTGACAAGGTCACCGAAAACTCTGCCGGATTTACCGCGGGAAAGCTCCGCCATATCGGGGTTTTTCTTCTGCGGCATAATGCTGGAGCCTGTTGTGAACGCATCGTCAAGCTCTATAAACTTGAATTCCCAGCTTGACCAGAGGATTATCTCCTCGGAGAAGCGGGAGAGGTGTACCATAATGAGCGCGGCGCAGGAAAGAAATTCAACGCAGAAATCTCTGTCGGAAACACCGTCCATACTGTTAAGGCAAACGGAGGCAAAGCCAAGCTTTTCCGCTTCAAATCTTCTGTCCGTATCGTAAGTAGTTCCCGCGAGGGCGCAGGAACCGATGGGGCATACGTTCATACGCTTTTTTGCGTCGGCAAGGCGATCTATGTCTCGAAGGAACATCATTGCATAAGCCATAAGATGGTGGCCGAACGTGATGGGCTGTGCGCGCTGAAGGTGCGTGTAGCCGGGCATAATCGTCGCTCTGTATTCTTCGGCTTTGTCGGAAATAACGGCAACGAGTTCTTTAAGAAGCGCCGTTATCTCGTCTGTTTTATCTCTCAGATACATACGCAGGTCGAGAGCAACCTGGTCGTTACGGCTTCTTGCCGTGTGGAGCTTTTTGCCAAGGTCGCCCAAGCGGTCTGTAAGCACCTTTTCAACGAACATATGTATATCTTCGCAGCTCTCGTCTATATCAAGCGCGCCGCATTCAAGGTCTGCGAGAATTTTTTCAAGCTCCGCGATGATCTTATCCGCTTCATCCTTTGCGATGATGTTCTTTGCGCCGAGCATTGCAGCGTGCGCCATAGAGCCCGTTATATCCTGGCGGTACATTTTTTTATCGAAGCTGATGGACGAGTTGAAATCGTCCGCTGTTTTATCAAGAGCTTTGGAAAATCTTCCTGCCCACATTTTATCCATTGTAGTTTCCTCTTTCGTGTTTTTGTTATTTTGCAAGTGAGCTTGCGCCCGTTGCATAGTCGATAACGATGCCGGGCTGCACGTTGTAGCAATATACGTTGAAGCAAACGCCTTCACCCTCGTCCTCTACGGAATATGCCTCCATAAGAACACCGCTTGCAACAAGGTTATCGCCCTTGTATATGGGGGTCACTCTGTAAAGAACGTGGTTTCCTGTTTCACGGATGTAGTCCGCAACCATATTTTCGAACGGGAGCATACCGTCCACGTTGAAGTATCTTGTGCCTGTTATAAGGTTCTTTTCGTTGTCGTTCTCCGCCGTGAGCTGCCAGCCGATAAGGTGGCTGCGGTTGTAAAGGTAACCGCCGCTTACAAGGTCGGTGTCGTATTTTTCCTGATCCCAGCCGGAGGGGGTCACGTTGCTTATACTTCCGCGGTCTTCGCCGTCTTGGGGCATAATGTCCTTGCCGCAGCAAGCCATAACCACGCCGCATCTGCCAAGGCTGTCAAGCTCGCTGTATTTTTCGTAAGATAGTGTGGTGTAATCGCTTTCTTCAAAGTACGGCATATTTCCGTTTATGGCGACAAAGGGGCTATCCGAATATTCGGGAATGGAAGCAATGTCAACATAGGAGGGCGGTGTATTGCTGTCGGGAAGAACCTCGGGCACTACGAAGTAGGCGCTTAGGAGCGCGAGTATTATTACGATTACCGAGGTCAGAATTTTGGGAAGATTATTTTTCTTTTTGCGTCTGTATGCCATTTTTTATTTTCCTTTCTTTTGGAATATCTGTTCTGTTATTACGGGGTGGGAGCTTCCTGCAAAATCGGTGCTTGAAATAAGAGTGTAACCAAGAGAAGCAAGATCGAAATTAAAGTGTTTATCAGCAGGGTAGTGCCTGTTCCAACGGTAGATGATTATTTTCTCGGCGTTATCAAGCGAAAAATCGGTATCTTCCGCAAAGAAAAAGTTGTCTTTTTCCGCGCAAGCGCCAAAATCGCATACGGTGATTGGGGCGTTTTCGGGGAAGAGCTTTGAGGAATACGCGCTCATATAAAGTTTGCCGCCGAAAAGGGAGAGAAGACGCTCGCAAAGAACGCTGTCGCGGCTCTGGCGGCGTTTATTGAACATCATACCGTTTTTATCGTCCAAACATATAATTAAATTCAAAAAAATACCTCCTTGAAAGTGATTCACATTCATTCTATCACAACAGGGACGCTTGTGCAAGAAGTTATCAAAAAAATAATATCCGCAGGCAGAGTACCTGCGGATATTGCGAAAATTATTTGTTTGCGTTTTTCTTATCAACCATAGCCTGAACTTTGATGGGAAGACCGAAGAGGTTGATAAAGCCTTCGGAGTCTTTCTGGTTGTAGTCGCTTTCGCCAAATGTAGCGATCTCTTCGGAGTAGAGGGAGTAATCGCTCCAAGCGCCCGCTTTGATGATGCTGCCTTTGTAGAGTTTAAGACGAACCTTACCTGTAACTTTTTCCTGCGTTTTGTCAACGAATGCGGAGAGAGCTTCGCGAAGAGGTGTGTACCACTGACCGTTGTAAACGAGGTCTGCAAATGTGATTGCGAGTTCTGCTTTCTTGTGTGCAGTCATTTTGTCAAGGCAGAGTGTTTCAAGGTATTCGTGAGCCTTGTAGAGGATAGTACCGCCGGGAGTTTCATATACGCCGCGGCATTTCATACCAACAAGACGGTTTTCTACGATGTCAAGAAGACCAATGCCGTTTGCACCGCCGAGCTCGTTGAGGGAGAGGATGATCTCTTTTGCGCTCATCTTCTTGTCGTTAAGAGCAACGGGCGCGCCCTGTTCAAAATCGAGAGTGATGTACGTGGGAACGTCAGGAGCATCGATGGGGGAAACGCCCATTTCAAGGAAGCCCTTCTTTTCGTAAAGAGGCTCGTTTCCAACGTCTTCAAGGTCAAGACCTTCGTGGGAAAGGTGCCAGAGGTTCTTATCCTTGGAATAGTTTGTTTCGCGGTTTATCTTGAGGGGAACATTGTGCGCTTCTGCGTATTCGATTTCTTCATCGCGGGATTTGATGTCCCATTCACGCCAAGGAGCGATGATGGGCATATCGGGAACAAAGTGTTTGAGAGTGAGCTCGAAACGAACCTGGTCGTTACCCTTACCTGTGCAACCGTGGCAGATAGCGTCTGCGCCTTCTGCAATAGCGATTTCGGCAAGGCGTTTTGCGATAACGGGGCGAGCGAAGGATGTACCGAGGAGATATTCTTCATAGATAGCGCCCGCCTTCATCGTGGGAACGATGAAATCGTCAACGAATTCTTCTGTGAGGTCTTCAACATAGAGTTTGGACGCACCTGTTTTGAGAGCTTTTTCTTCAAGACCTTCAAGCTCGTCCGCCTGACCTACGTTACCGGAAACGGCGATAACTTCGCAGTTGTTGTAGTTTTCCTTAAGCCACGGGATGATAATGGACGTATCAAGACCGCCGGAGTAGGCGAGAACGACTTTTTTAATATTTTCTTTGTTGATCATAATTGTATGTAATCTCCTTTGGGAAAGTAATTTCGGAATATTTATTCATCGAACGTGCATATTATACATTCATGTGCAGGATTTGTCAACCCTTTTTTGCAAAAACAATGTATAAAGTTTGTGCCGTTTTTTTGTGCAATATGGCAGAGATGTTACTTATTAAAGCAATCTGCACGCTTTCTGCCAAGGAAAATTACAAGGAAAACGCAGTATAAGGGAACGAGGGGATAGAACGTGTTTATAATATACGAAAAATCGTTCGCATTTGTCTGTGTTTCTAGGAAGATAAGAATGCAGATCATGACGGTTATTATCGGTATGCTTACAATATTCGCTTTATGCAGAGCGCCGTCACGTACGAGAGCGATTATCATAAGGCAGATGCAAACGAGCTGTAAAAAGCTTGCAGTGTAGGAAAGGTTGGTGTACCACTGCGAAAGCGAGTGCTCAAGATAGAAGCCGTCCATACTCTCTGCCATATCGCGCACGACCTGTATTGTGATGACCATAGCTATTTGGTAGCAGGAAAGGAAGAAATTTTTTATTCCCGCGATGCCAAGGAACGCCGCCGCGGAGCGCGAAAAGAGCTTGCTTTTCTTCACTCTGCCGTATTCATAGCAGAAATAAGTAAGGCTCAGAGTGAGCGCAAGGATGGAAATCGTTTTCATTCCGCTTATTATGTAATTTGCACGCGCAACGAGCTCACCTATGGTGATACCAATCATAGCAAAGGCATTTATTTCCTCACGGGAAAGGGAATTTATATAGGAGGAAGCGGCGATGGAGAATATCGCCATTACAAATATCAAGCCCACGCAGGTTACAAAGGAGATGACCGTCGCTTTGGATATAAGCATTTTTTCGTTATCATAGCTCGATTTTTCCAACACGGAAAGAAGCAGATAGAGCGACGCGGCACTTGCAAAACAAAAAACATACGTTAAAATTATGGAAAGTGCGCAGGATAAAAAGTTTTTGGGCGTTATGTTTACCGCAACGATGGAAAAGCAGAGCGTTGTGAGCGAAACAGCAAATAAAACGAGCGTGCGAAGTCCAAGTTTGCCGATGTTTTTTATTACGTATTTGTAATAATCATTTCCATTGAGAAGTGAATAATTGAAATAAATTTCACTTTTTTTGAATGAATATACACAGTATATCACAATTGGGAAGAAAAGCAGGTACATACCGTAATCGTAGGGGAGCGCATAAAAATTTATGCTCGGAAGCGGATTGAGCGCGGTAAGCGGCATAAGGAAAGCCCACGCGCAAAACGTAACACAAAGATGTACGAACCCCGCTTTATTGTAAAAAATATCGCGTTCGGCTCTGCTTCTCTCGTCATGCCGGGAAAAATATTTGAGCATACCGACAGCAAGTATAATAATACCGCTTAAAATTATTGCACCTTCCACGCCGAGGTGCATAAAATGCCTGAATGCGGGCTTTTCAAGGCACAGGAGAATATTGAATAGATTTAATGCGCCGTATATAAGCGCGCATATAACAGAAATTATTATGCAGTTGCGCGAAATGCGGCCGCGTTCGCGCTCTATTCTTTCATCATAAAACATCGTTTTCCCTCCAAAATAAATCGTTGAGCGTTACCCCAAGCTCGCGGCAGATGCGGATACAAAGCTCTATCGTGGGGTTATATCCGCCGTTTTCTATCATATTTATCGTCTGGCGCGAAACGCCGACACGCTTTGCAAGCTCCGCCTGCGAAAGCCCTATTGCCGTTCGCCGTTCTTTCATCCTATCGTTGTACATAGGTGCGCTCCTTGTCAAATATATTTGACAACAGTATAGCATATGAATGAGATGTTGTCAAGTATATACGACATTTTGAGCAAAAAATTGTATTGTTTAATTTTTGCGTATGTGATAAAATAAATATAAGTAGGTGATAATATGGCTGATTTTGAAAAAGATCTTGATATAGCGCGCAAAATAGCGGAAGAAGCGGCGCGCATCGGCGGCAGAGCTTATTTTGTGGGCGGATACGTACGCGATGCGCTTATGTGCAAGGAAAATAAGGACATCGACATAGAAATACACGGTGTTTACCCCGCAGAGCTTGAAAATTTGCTCGATAGTATTGGCGAGCGCATCTCTATTGGCGAAAGTTTTGGTATATACGCGATCAAAGGGCATAATATAGATATAGCTATGCCTCGGCGCGAACGCGCAACGGGCAAGGGGCACAGAGATTTTGAAATGCTTGTTGACCCCTTTATCGGCACGCGCGAAGCGGCAAAACGCAGGGATTTCACCGTGAACGCGATGATGCAGGACGTGCTGACAGGGGAAATAATTGACGAATTCGGCGGCAGAGCAGACCTTAACAACAAGGTGCTTCGCCATGTGGACAGCGAAACCTTTGCAGAGGACGAGCTTCGCGTTCTGCGCGCGGCGCAGTTTGCTTCACGCTTTGAGTTTTCCATAGCGGAGGAAACGGTATTTCTTTGCCGTGGCATATCGCTCTCTCATCTTTCACGCGAGCGCGTGGAGGGGGAGATGAAAAAAGCGTTGCTGAAAGCACAGCATCCGTCTGTATTTTTTGAAGTTTTGCGAAAGATGGATAAACTTGCGGAATGGTTTCCCGAGCTTTCGGCGCTAATCGGAGTGGAGCAGCCGCCGCGCCACCACGCGGAGGGCGACGTTTGGAACCATACGATGATGGTGCTGGACGAAGCGGCAAAGCTACGCGATAAGACCTCAAATCCTTTTGCCTTTATGCTTACGTCACTTTGCCACGATTTTGGTAAAGCGGTCTGCACCCGCCGTATAAACGGGGAGATACACGCATACGGCCACGAAACGGAAGGGATTCCGCTTATAGAACGCTTTTTGCGCAGGATAACAAATGAAACAGCCGTAATAAAATACGTACTCAATCTTGCACAGCTTCATATGCGCCCGAATGCGCTTGCCGCGCAAAAATCTTCCGTTAAAGCGACTAATAAGATGTTTGATGCCGCCGTTTGCCCACTTGACCTTGTTTATATATCCAAAGCCGATCACCTAGGCAGGTTACATTCGGGGCAGAGCGTGTCTTACGATGAATTCCTTTTTGAAAGGCTTGAAATTTTTGATGAAATTATGGCAAAGCCTTACGTTTTGGGGCGCGACCTTATTGAAGCGGGGCTGACACCGGGAAAAGATTTCGGAGAATTACTTGCTTATGCGCACAAGCTTCGCCTTTCCGGCTTGGAAAAAGAAGAAGTGCTTCGTGCGACCCTTGCTTATGCGAGAAAAAATAAAAAGAAATGTTGACAAGTAAACATATATATGGTATAATAAATAATAATGTTGACAAGTAAACAAAATTTAAAAGAACGGAGAACCGTATTATGAAAAATTACGCTTTAATTCCTTCTGTTGAATATGAAAATATGCGCGAACTTGTTGCTGATTGTTGCAAAAAATACAGCAATAAGACTGCGTATTCATACCGCAAAAATATTAAAGATAAAGAATCTATAAAAATTTCTTATAAACAGCTTGGAGAGGACGTTTGCGCTCTCGGCACAGAACTTATCGCGCGCGGTTATGCAGGCAAGCACGTTGCTGTTACGGGTAAGATGTCTTATAATTGGATATGCTCTTACCTCGCACTTATTTCCGCAGGCGCTGTTATCGTTCCGCTTGACGCGGAATGGGAAGCATCCGACCTTGCAAGCACTGTTGCTTTTGCGGAATGTGAATATCTTTTCTGCGACCGCGAAATGGAAGAAAAGGCAAACGCTATTCTTGAACAGGCAAATATTAAGGAACATATCCTTCTCAATGGTAGATCTACCGACGGAAAAGAAAGACTTAAAGACCTCATTTTCCAAGGCGGTACAAAATACGAAGAAGGCGATAATTCCTATTTTGAAAAAGAGCTTGATCCGAGCGCTCTTGCGATAATCGTTTTCACATCCGGTACAACGGGCAAGGGTAAGGGCGTCATGCTTACTCAGAAGATGATCCTCTCCGATATTGCTGAAGGTCTTAAATATATCGAAGTTACGGAAAAGTCTATCGCGCTTTTACCGCTTCACCATACTTTCGGCTCTACAATAAACGTGCTCGGTCACCTTTCCAAAGGTGCAGAGCTTTACCTTTCCATGGGTACGCGTTATGTTCTTAAAGAGCTCAAAGCCGAAAAACCAACTCACCTTGTTCTTGTTCCGCTTTATCTTGAAACATTTTATCGCAAGATAATGGCTAATATCAAAGATAAAGGCAAGGAAGCCCTTGTTGCAAACATGATGAAGGTAAGCAACAGTCTTCGCAAGGTTGGAATCGATCAGCGCCGTGTATTCTTCAAGGATATTCTTGAAGCTTTTGGCGGAAATTTGCAGTTTGTTATCTCCGGCGGTGCGCCCATAAGCCAGGAGCTTATAGATGCTTTTGATGCTTGGGGTGTTACTGTTATCAACGGTTACGGTATTACGGAGTGCTCCCCCCTTATCTCCGTAAACCGTAACAAAAAACAGGTAAAGGGAAGTGTTGGCTTTGTTCTTGGATCTGACGAAGTTAAGATCGCAGATCCCAACGACAACGGAGAGGGCGAGATCCGCGTTAAAGGTCCTAACGTAATGCTTGGCTATTACCGCGATGAAGAAGCTACGGCGGACGTTTTCGACGACGAGGGTTATTTCAGAACAGGCGACTTTGGTAAGCTCGACAGCGATGGCGCACTCTATATCACAGGCAGACTTAAAAATCTTATCATTCTTTCCAATGGTAAAAATGTTTACCCCGAAGAAATAGAAAAAGTATTTGCCGCTGTTCCCGGTGTACAGGATGCTGTTGTATATGAGGGTCAAAGCGCAAGAGGTCTTGAGCACAATGCCATCGTTTTGGAAGTCTTCCCCGATGCGGAATACTGTAAAGCAAACGGCGTGGAAGATATGCACGCTCATATGCAGAAATATATAGACGAATATAACAGAATCGCTGTTCCGTACAAGAAAGTGGGACTTCTTAAAGTAAGAACGGAAGATTTCCCCAAGAATACTCTTCGCAAGATACAGAGATTCAAAATAGATAAAACGATCGATTGAGTTACTGTTCTCGCAAGATATTGACTTTTTTCTGAAAAAATTGTATAATTTATTCAGTATGATAACGTTACGGAGAAAATATGGAACTCGAAAGATTTGGCAGATTTACACTTCTTATAGATAATATTTCAAAAGTTATTCACAAAATAAAGATAGATACGGTTCCGTATCTCGGCATAAAGAGCGTTCACGTTTTTTGGATATATAATTTATATGCACACCCCGAAGGTCTTACGGCAACGGAGATCGCCGCAAACAGGCAGGTTGACCGTTCGCTCGTTTCGCGTGAGATCGCAGAGCTTTGCTCCGACGGATATATAGAGTACGTTGGCGGAACGGGTAAAAGAAGAAATTACAATACCCGTCTTGTACTTACGGAAAAAGGCAGGTCTCTTGCGCGCGTGATCTGGCATGAGGCTATGGATATACAAAACAAAGCCGATTTCGGTGTGAGTGACGAAGAGCTTGAACTGTTCTATTCCATTCTTGAGCGCCTGCACGCGAACCTTGCAAAGATCGCAAAGGACCGCGAACAGGAATTTGTTGAAAAAGGCGAAGCAAAAATAATGAATACAGAAAAATCCTCCGTTTGATACAGAGGATTTTTTGTTGTTACAGATAAACAAAGCCGTTTTGCGCCTTTAGCTACACGCCCGTGTGGTCGAATTTGGGTATAAAGCTCTCACTCGCGGCGCTTCCGTACTGCGTAAAGCCCTGCGTTACGCCGATGTCGGCGGCAAAATTCACGACTTTATCATATTCATATTTTGTAAGCTTGCGTGCAAGCTCGGGGAAAAGCTCTTTTATCCCTTCCATCGGGGTATATTGACTCATAATACTTATGTATATCTTGTTGCCGTAGGTTTTGTAAAGATATTCTATAACGTCCATAGAATCTTTTGAATTTCCCGGCAAAACCAAATGGCGAACGACTGTGCCGCGTTTCATAATTCCGTTTTCATCGAAAACGGGGCCGCCCGTTTGAAATATCATTTCCGAAAGCGCGGCAGATGCTTTTTCTCTGTAATCGCGGCAGAGAGAATATTTTGCGGCAATATCTTCGCTCCAATATTTGAAATCAGGAAGATATATATCGATATATCCTCGCAAAAGGCTAAGCGTTTGCACGCTTTCGTAACCGCCGCAGTTATAGAGCACGGGAAGCGATAATCCTTTAGCTTTGGCAATGTCCAGTGCCTCTATTATATGCGGTACAAAATGCGTCGGCGTTACGAAGTTTATGTTGTGTGCGCCGGCGCTTTGAAGCTCCAAAAAGATCTCGGCAAGACGAGAACTGTTTATATACTTTCCGTCTGCCTCGTGTGAGATAGATGAGTTTTGGCAGAATACGCAGGAAAGCGGACAACCGGAGAAAAATACCGTTCCCGAACCGTTTTTTCCCGAAATGGGCGGTTCTTCCCACATATGGAGCGCGGCGCGCGCCACTTTCAGCTCTGCGGTCATACCGCATCTTCCTTTTTGCCCATCTGTTCTGTTTATGCCGCACGAACGCGGACAGAGCGTGCAGTTTGAATAAAGCTCTTTTATGTTCATTTCAATTTTTGCTGGCTTTGCCATATATCCATTATTATTTTATGCGGTAGTATCTTGGTTGCGAGCGTTTGCAGCTTTGCAACCGTGCCGTACATACTTACGTCTTTATTTTTCTTTTTTATATCACGGTATGCTTTTCCTACTATTTGAGAGGGAAGGTACATAGCTGCATATTTTTTTACAACGGGGTTTTTATCATCTTCCTTTATGGCACGGTTGAAAAACTCCGTTTTTGTCCAAAAAGGGCAGACCGCCATAACGTGGATGCCCTTGCTTTTCACCTCTCGGTTCAACGCGCGGGAAAAGCTGAGTACATAGGCTTTCGTTGCTCCGTAAACCCCTATATACGGAACGGGTTGGTAAGCGGCTACGCTTGCTATCTGTATAATATCTGATCCTTTGCCCATATACGGGAGAGATTCCTGCGTTATTGCCGTAAGAGCTGCGCAATTAAGGCTTATCATATTCAGGTTTTCCTCTGTAGGTACATCACTTGTTGAGGCGAATTTTCCAAATCCGCTACAATTTATAAGAAGCTTTATGAATGGCTTTTCATATTCGAGCAGTGAGGCATATTCTGCAAAGCTTTCTGACCTTGAAAGGTCAAGCACTATCGGGTGAACGGGATATGGGACGCTTTCTTTAAGAGCTTCCAGCTTGTCTGCTCTTCTGGCGATAGCCCAAACCTCGTCAACCTTTCCGTATTCGGCTATTCTTTCGGCAAATTCCTTGCCGATGCCGCCGGATGCTCCTGTAATAACTGCGATCGTCTTCATATTTCTCTCCTTGCGCTTCTATATTCGTTTTGCGGATTAAAGTTATACAAATATAATATCACAAAACTCTTTTCTGTTCAAGAATTCTTTGCGTATGATCACAAAATAATAACCTAAAAATGTATGCCTTAATCAATATTTTTCGTCTTTTTGACGGTATTCACCTTTGGTTATTGACAGGCTTTTTTGTGTTGTGATATAATAAATACGTATTTTTCTTAGTTAGCTTTTGCTAAATCCAACGGAGGCTTTTATATGGGTGGCTTTTTTGGCGCTGTTTGTAAGCGCGACGTAATTTCGGACGTATTTTTCGGTACGGACTACCATTCTCACCTCGGCACGCGCCGCGGCGGTATGGCGGCGTACGCATCCGATGTGGGACTTCAGAGAGATATACATAATATTCAAAACTCTCCTTTCAGAACGAAGTTCGATAAAATTTTTGATGATATGCACGGTAATTCTGCTATTGGCTGTATCAGCGATTATGATCCCCAACCGATGATAATTCGCTCCACACTCGGTACATATGCTATCTGCATGATCGGTATAATTACAAACGCGGACAAACTTATAGATCAGTATCTTTCCTTTACTCACGGGCATTTCTGCGCTATGACGAGTGGAAACATCAACTCTACGGAGTTGCTTGCTTCTCTCATAAACCAGAAAGGCGATTTTGCAGAGGGAATTAAATTTGCTCAGGACTCCATAGAGGGAACAGCATCCATACTTATTTTGAAGGATGACGGTTCTATTATTGCTGCGCGAGATAAACTCGGCAGACTTCCCGTGCTTATAGGCAAGGGAGAGGACGGCTATTGCGTAACGTTTGAATCCTTTGCAAGCCAAAAGCTTGATTACGAGATATATAAAGAACTCGGCCCCGGTGAAATAGTGGAAATTACGGCTGACGAGGTGAAGCAGCTTAATCCCCCCGGCGAAAAAATGCGCATTTGCTCTTTCCTTTGGACATATTACGGCTATTCAACATCCACTTATGAAGGCGTGAATGTTGAAATGATGCGTTATCGCAACGGCGAAATTCTTGCACAGCAGGATAAAGCCGCAGGCAACGCAGAAGGCGTTGAATACGTAAGCGGTGTGCCGGATTCCGGTACGCCCCACGCTATTGGCTATGCCAACAAGAGCGGGATACCTTTTGCGCGTCCGTTCATAAAATATACCCCAACTTGGGCGCGTAGCTTTATGCCTACTCATCAGAATGAACGCAACAGAGTTGCAAAGATGAAGCAGATACCTATTCACGATCTTATCAAGGGCAGAGACCTTCTCTTTGTGGATGACTCTATCGTTCGCGGAACACAACTTAAAGGAACAGTGGATTTCCTTTACGATAACGGTGCTAAATCGGTTCATATGCGTTCTGCTTGCCCGCCCATTATGTATAACTGCAAATATCTTAACTTTTCTTCATCGAACAATGAAATGGAGCTTATCACAAGACGTACCATTATGGAGCTTGAAGGGGAAGAAGGCTTCAATTATCTTGACGAATACAGCGATAGAAATACGGAACGCGGAAAGAAGCTTCGCTCCGCTATTGCGAAGAATCTCGGCTTCAAATCCCTCGAATTCCAATCTCTTGAAGGTATCGTAAAAGCGATAGGTCTTCCCAAATGCAAACTTTGCACATATTGCTGGGACGGAAGAGAATAAGAAACAAACTTAAAATCGGCAGAGAAACATCTTTGCCAATTTTTTGATATTTTGAGTTTGATAAAAAAGAGATGATAAATATATGATACTGGCTGTGAGTAGTAATGATATTAAAGAATGTGCAAATGTTATTAAAACGAGTTTTTTAACCGTGGCGAATGAGTTCGGATTTACTGCGGAAAACGCACCTCGTTTTACCGCTTTTGCCACAACGGAACAACGATTGTTTTGGCAATTAAACAATGAGAAAAGACCCATGTACGTATTTATTATTGATGATATGATCGTTGGATATTATTCTTTGGCTTTGAAAGGGAATGAAGAGTGCGAGCTCAATAATTTGTGTGTATTGCCTCAGTTCAGGCATCAAGGCATAGGTGAAAAACTATTATTACATTCATTTGAAACAGCAGAAAATTTTGGCTGCTCAAAAATGAATATCGGAATAGTTGAAGAAAATCAGATACTCAGAAAATGGTATGAGGCTTTTGGATTTATTCATACAGGAACACAAAAATTCGATTTCTTTCCGTTTACCTGCGGTTATATGGAGAAGATATTGGCATAAAACACAAACCCGATGAAATTATTTCATCGGGTTTGGCTATATTTTTGAAGATTTTATTGTAATTTTAACTAAAAAGATACTATCTCTTTCCTCTCATCTTACCTTGCGGTGCGCGGCTCTGCGGCTTTGCACCTTTTGAGCTCTGCTTTGCGGCAGGAGCGCTTTTTTGCCTTGAGAGGGGCGCACTTCCACTTTTTGGGGAGGATTTTTGCGCGGGCGGATAAGGCATTTCGGACCGAAGCCGATAAGGTCCTCACGTCCTGCTTTTTTGAGCGCTTCTTCTACAAGCGCATAGTTTGCAGGATTGCGGTATTGGATAAGAGCGCGCTGCATCGCTTTTTCGTGCGGGTTGTGCGCGACATAAACCTGTTGCATATTGCGCGGGTCAACGCCCGTGTAATACATACAGGTGGATATGGTCGAGGGGGTGGGATAGAAGTCCTGCACCTGTTCGGGCATATAGCCGATGTCGCGCAAGTATTCCGCAAGCTCAATAGCTTCCTTTAAGGAAGAACCGGGGTGCGAGGACATAAGGTAGGGAACAACGTACTGTTTCATACCGAGAGAATCGTTGGCTTTATTGTATTTTTCAATAAACGCGCGGTAGACGCTGTTCTGTGGTTTGCCCATAAGAGAGAGCACTTTGTCCGAAACGTGCTCGGGTGCGACCTTGAGCTGACCGCTTACGTGGTATTTGCAAAGTTCTTTTACAAACGTATCGTCCTTGTCTGCCATAACGTAGTCAAAGCGGATGCCCGAACGGATAAACACCTTTTTCACACCGGTAATTTCGCGCATTTTGCGAAGCAGAGTGAGGTAATCCTTGTGGCTTACCTTGAGGTTGGGGCAAGGCTTGGGAAAAAGACATTGGCGGTTTTTGCAAACGCCTTTTTCAAGCTGTTTGTCGCATGAGGGATGGCGGAAGTTTGCGCTCGGACCGCCGACGTCGTGGATATACCCCTTGAAATCGGGCTCGTGAGTCATCTTTTCCGCTTCAATAAGGAGAGATTGATGACTACGCGATTGTATAATTCTGCCCTGATGGAACGTGAGCGCGCAGAAGCTACAGCCGCCGAAGCAGCCGCGGCAGCTTGCAAGGCTGAATTTTATCTCTGTTATTGCGGGAACACCGCCCAATGGTTCATAGGACGGATGGTATGAGCGCATATAGGGAAGACTGTAAACTCTGTCCATTTCGGATTCCGTCAGCGGCTTTGCGGGCGGGTTCTGCACAACGTAGCGGTTTTTGTCGTATGGCTCTACAAGGCGCTTGCCCGAAAACGGGTCGGTGTTGCAATACTGCGTGTAAAAGCTTTTTGCATAAGTTGTTTTGTTTGCTTTAAGCTCGTCATAGGAGGGAAGAAGCTCGTAATCGTAAACGTCTTCGAGCGATTTTGTTTTATAAACGGTGCCGTCGATGAACGTGATGTCGCTCACGGCAAGACCGCTTGCAAGCGCATCCGCTATCTCAACGATGCTATGCTCGCCCATACCGTAGGAGATAAGGTCCGCCTGTGAATCGAGAAGAATGCTTCTCTTTAAACTATCGGACCAATAATCGTAGTGGGCAAGGCGGCGAAGGCTTGCTTCAATGCCGCCGATGATTATCGGCACGTCCTTGTAAGTGTGGCGGATAAGATTGCAATATACCACCGTTGCGTAATCCGGGCGCTTGCCGATAACGCCGCCAGGGGTGAAAGCATCCGTGCTTCTTCTTTTCTTTGAAACGGAGTAATGGTTTACCATAGAGTCCATATTACCGCCAGAAACGAGGAAGCCGAGGCGGGGTCTGCCGAAAATATTGATGCTTTCATCGTTTTTCCAGTCGGGTTGGGAGATGATACCCACGCGGTAGCCGTGCGCTTCGAGAAGCCTGCTGATTATCGCAGGACCAAAGGAGGAATGGTCAACGTAAGCGTCGCCGATGACATAGGCAAAATCCACCTCGTCCCAGCCGCGGGCTACCATATCCTCTCTTGAAATGGGCAAAAAATCGTTCATAAGTTTACCTCGGTTTATTACGTAATATCGTCCAAAGCCACCGATAAATCGGGGTCAGAAAGGTCTATCCTTCTGTTTTTAAAATAAAATTCTATGTCTTTTTCGTTTATCTTTCGCAAAACTCGGCAGGGGTTGCCAATTGCAACAACACCCGCGGGAATATCCTTTGTAACAACGCTGCCTGCGCCGATGACGGAGTTATCTCCAATGGTAACACCGGGCAGGATAATTGCGCCTGCACCGATCCAACAGTTTTTGCCGATGCGAACGGTTGCATTGTACTGAAACCCTTTTTCGCGGAGCGCGGGAAGGATGGGGTGCCCCGCTGTTGCCAAGATCACGTTGGGCGCGAGCATCGTGCAGTCGCCCACGAAAATCTCCCCGTCATCGACGAGGGTGAGCCCAAAGTTTGCGTAAACGTTTTTGCCGAAATGGCAATGCTTTCCGCTCCAGTTGGCATGAAGCGGCGGCTCTATGTAACAGCCATCACCAATTTCTGCGAACATTTCGCGAAGAAGTTCTGCTCTTTTTTTTGCTTCGCTTGGGCGTGTGGCATTGTAATCGTATAATTTTTCAAGGCAGAGCGCCTGCTCCGCCATAATCGTTTCATCTTCGGGCAGATAAAGCTCTCCCGAAAGCATCTTTTCGTGAATGTTCATATGGTGCCTCTTGTGTAATGGTTAAAACCAATAGTTTTTCATTTTTTGTAGAAACTCTTTTGTTATTGGATATCCGGAGCTTTCCCCGATTACAGCATCAATTCCGCAGTAAGGGCAAACAGCGGTTTTCTCGCCTAGCCAATTCGTTATTTTTTCAGGAGAAAAAATATTTAAACAGTAAAAGCAACCGCACACATTATCATGCAATAATTGTTCTCTGTGGTCGGAGGAATATTTGTGGGCTGAGATAATTATTCGTTCCATAATTTTTCCTACATATTGATAATTTCTGTCGGTAGATTTAAATAATCAAAATCGGCACATTCAATTTTCCCTATTTTGTTCCAAGTGTTTTTCAAAATTATGCCATCGAAAACTTCCGAAGAATATAGTTCATCAAGAGAATTAAAATTCAAACCTTTGCTATCGCTTCCGCATCTTATGAATTCGCAATATTCCTTGTAAAGAATGATCACATACTCATGTCCGTTTAGCCAAATGCTTAATTCAGGCTCGCAAAATTTTTCGAGAAGCTCTGTTAAATAAAGTTTTATTTGTTCAAAGGAATAGTTCATTATTTCTCCGTTCTGTTTAAAATAATGTTAAAGGCTAAAAATCTGTTTTTCATAGACTCCATTTCAATATGTTATACTAAATTGCTGTAAAATGACCTTCTGTTTGGCGGTCACTTTTTAGTAAAACACACGACCGTTTCAACGTGCCCTGTCCTTGGGAACATATCTACCGCTTGCATTTTTGTGGGGACAAAGCCCACCTCGGAAAGCTTTTTTGCGTCGCGTGCGGCTGTTGCACTGTTGCAGGAGATCATAACCACTCTTTCGGGGGACATATCGGAAATAGCTTTTATAACGTCGTCGGAAAGACCCTTGCGTGGGGGATCAACCACTATGACCTCGGGCGCAATACCTCTTTCGGCAAGGTCGAGCGCCGCTTTGCCTGCATCGGCGCAAATAAATTCTGCGTTTTCAACGCCTGCGCGCGCGGCGTTTGCGGCGGCGTTTTTTACGGCATCGGGGATTATTTCTATGCCGATAAGCTTCTTTACGCGGTTTGCCATAGAAAGACCGATCGTTCCCGTGCCGCAATAAAGGTCGATAAGCGTTTCGCTTCCTGTAAGACCTGCGTATTCCGCGGCGATGGAGTAGAGCTTTTCTGCGCCGTCGTGGTTTACCTGGTAAAAAGAGCGCGGGGAAATATCAAATTCAAGTCCGCATAGCGTGTCCGTCATATGGTCTTTGCCGTAGAGCGTGCGGAATTTATCGGAAAGGATGCTGTTGCCCTCTTTATCGTTGATGCAAAGCACAACTCCTACGATATTAAGTTTTGTTGCAAGCAATGACGCGATAAGCTCTTTCGTTTTTGGCGTGTTGCCCGTTGCAACAAGACAAACGATTATCTCTGTGCTGCTTCTGCCGTCGCGGATGTATATATGGCGCAAAAGTCCCTTGCGTGTTGCATCATCGTAGGCAGAGATGTTATATCTGTCGCCCCATTTTTTGATGGCGGCGAGAATATCCGTGTAAAACGCAGGATGCAGGGCGCAGTTTTCGCATTTGATTATTCTGTGGCTGTGAGAGGCAAAAAAGCCGAAATAGAGCCCTTTTTCATCGCGTCCAACAGGGAACTGCGCTTTGTTGCGATAACGATCTCTTTCTGGGGAGGGGGTGATGCCCTCGCAGCGTACGTCAAGCCCACCGATACGGGCAAATTGTGCGTCAACAAGGTTCTTCTTTATTTCAAGCTCTTTTTCATAGCTAATGTGGCGGAAAACACAGCCGCCGCATTTGGAAAACACGGGGCAATCCATCTCTATTCTCGCCTCGGATGGGGTGAGAATCTCCTCTACCTTGGCGTATCCGTAGGAAGAAAGCGTTTTAAGAATTTTTGCTTTTATTATATCTCCAGGGGCGGTTTGCGGCACAAAAAGCACGTATCCCTCGTCCGTTTTACCGACACCCGGACCTTCCGGCGTGATGTCCGTTATTTCTACTGTTACTATATCGTTTTTGTTGGGCATAATAAGAGCCTACCTTATTGTAAATTTCATTAATATAATATCACGAATACGTTTGAAAAGCAATAGCTTACACCGCAAACAAAAAAGACGCACTGAGCAGTCGGTTCAATAAAACAGCATAATTAAGTTTTCGGGAAGCGGCATGATTTAGGTCATGCCGCTTTTACGTTCATAATGTTATAGAGCGAATTGGCGGGGAGTATGCCGATATAGTTGTAGATGATCGTCACATCCTGCACTCGGGCAAAGGTTTCTTCGTCAATAATGGCTTCATGGGTATTCTCAAAAATCTTCCATATGATTGGGAGGTTTTTCGATTTTTTTGCTCTTGTACGACTGCTTGCGGGTCTTGAAGTTGGCACCGGAGTAGCCATTGTCCACGAAAAAACGGATATTGTGAAAACCTTGTTCTTTTGCGTATTTCTTGAGAATCTCCTTTTGAGACGAGATTTGTCAAGGGGAATTTTGAAAAAAGAACGATTTCATAAAAAAGTCACAAAATCTGCAAGTATGTTTCCCGCTTCGTTCGCTTATATATCTCGCAAATACTTCTGCATATAGAACTCACTCCGATAAGTACCGTCCTTGAGCTTAAACATATTCGGCTTTTCAGAAATAACACGGAATCCAAATTTCTCGTACAAATGCCTTGCACGATCATTACCCTCTATGAACTCCAGCTCCATGATCTCAGTTCCTCGTTTTTGTGCTGCGGCAACAAGTTCCTCAAACATTGCAGAACCGATTCCGAGATTCCAATAGTCTTTAAGAATTGCAATAGCAATGGTAGCCCTGTGGTAAGTTTTCATACCGCCCCTAAAGCTGATCTCACAGTTGCCTGCAACTTCTCCGTCAATATAGCAGGTGATTCCCAAGGTATCGGGAGAGGAGAGCAGACGATTTACCCATGCTTCCTCCTGTTCAACGGTGGTGTTCCATTCTTCGGGGTAACGTATGAGAAAATCAGTTTCGCCACACGATTTCTTTATGTAGTTCAGTAACTTTTCCGCATCCTCAACACAAGGGCTTTTCAAAATAGCGGTTCGTCCATCTTTTAAGATGATTTGCTTATCATCAAATATCATTTTGATACTCCTTTCATTCTTTTCGTCCTTCGATTGCAAAATGAGTCTGGATCATCTTTGCAACTTCATTCGGAGCTAAAGTAACCGCTTGTAAACGGAAGATGGTCAAACTTCTTCGTTTCGGTATGTACAAAGCCGTTCGCTATATACCAATTCTTCAAAACGGTACTTTCTTCGATAATGCCGATTTTTATTACATTACCGCCCGATGCTTTTACTACATCCTTTGCGTGATCGAGAAGCAATTTACCGTAGCCATTATGTCTATACTCCGGCAACACAGCAAGGTTGTGAAGCTAGTAGGCATCATCGCTTTCCTTAGAGAGCGACATATACCCGATAATGTTGCCAATAGTTGAGTTTTGGTAACTATACTTCAAAAAGGCTCGTGACTGTTCTGGAGGCCATTTGTCATTCGAAATATGTCCCGCAAGAAAATCTTTCAATTCTTCAAGGTTTGTATAAACAAATTTTTCGTCGGTATAGCACCACTTACAGTATGCCTCATTGAAGGTAATCAAAGCTCATAGAAGTCCTTATTTATTTTAATTCCGCATAGTGCATAATTAGCAGAGCTCGGAATGTAACATCACAAGACTTGCGAATTTTTGATTTCCAATCTGTCTCAAGTTGCAGTCCTGCATAAGGCCCCCAACCGCGAAACTCGTTCTCATAAAACGGGACATCGCATATTCCGTTCTCGTTGATGTGTTCAACGATATATTCAACTTCCGATCTTAATTCTTTCAAATACGGATATAGTCCACATCGACAGAGCCATTCCACTTTTTCAAAGTTGATTTTTCGAACACCGTCAGCGTCAAATTTGTTTATTGCGTTTGTGGAAATAGAATATCCTTCCGGATAATACCACAGCGGACCTACTGCGTGGCCGACCCAACATGCCACGGGCGTATTCGTAATTTCAGGTCTATCGGTGCGCATAAGATGTTTAAACGACTCTGCGAGCATCTTTATATTACTCTCATTTTTCCACGAATCCGTAAATGCAAGAATTTCAAGATGGTATCTGCAAGGCCATCTTTCGCCATTATTGAACAAGCGACATTTTTTTGACGCTCGGGATACATCAAGTATTGAATTTACTTCGGTTACTCTGCGGAAGGATTCAAGTGCAACGCCTATTTGCGGTTTTATATCTATGATGTCATCATAATGTGCCCTTGCTATACATGCAGAACGTATCGTATTTTGACCGAAGGCGGGAATTTCAAACTCGCTATAATATTGTCCTTTGGTTTCGTAGCAAAGATCGGTAAGCTTTGTTGTGGCATACGCATCCATCGCTTTATCGAGAATCGGAGTGCCTTTAAGACCTTTTTCTCCCATATACTTTGTAGCAGTTTCTTGGTTATCATATTGTCCCGCATTTTTGTTTGAACCGTGGAATCCAAGTCCAATCCATCCGTTTGCCTGTTGTTTTTCTGCCATAAAACAGATAATCTTTTCTTGCAGTATTTGTGATTTTAGTTCCGCTTCTTCCTCTGCGTTTATGCTTCCGAGAATCTCTTTCTTTACACGGAGCTTGATAGAGGGATTGGCGTTCTCAAGGAGAAAATCTATGTAATTTTGCAGTTTATTGATTTCCACTATTTCTGTTCCTCCTTTTTGATAGGTATTAGGATGGTTTCCGAATACGTTCTGCTTGACTCGGTATAGCGTTCCAATTCAAAATCGTTTCTTCTTTTATATCCGTTTTGCGGAAGCCAACAGTTTCCGATCCAATCCCATGTCTTGCGAATGGTATCAACAAAACGATGCTGACTTGATGGAGCAGTTTCAAAAACAGCGTATAATCCACCGTTGATATTCAGCATAACGGTGTTATCGGTGTTTCCAACAGCATTTCGAGCATTGATACCGATATAGTATTCGAGCTGATTCTTTTCTGAATTCCGGCGCATTGCACCATAGTCCTCAACAATCTTACCGTCCGAAAGCTTCAAAGAACGGCGTTCTGCGTTGTATTTATTCCAACAATTCGGCGCAAACTCTGTGCCAAAAGAGTACGCGACAAGGTCAAAATATTCAAGGTAACATATCGATACTGACGGCAATTCAAATTCGGCATTGAAGTCAAAAGGTTCAAAGAGCCTCAAACTACAGTTTGCAGTCTTAAATTCACTCGGAAGTATTTTGTGCTCGTTTTTGAAAGCGCGTGTGAAATTTTCTTTTGAGTTGAACCCGTATTTGAATGCGAGATTAGCAATAAACGTGTTATCATCACCGATATGCTTTACGATTTCGGTTATCCTGCGCTTGCGAATATAATCTGCAGGTGTCAGCTTGGTCGTATCACGAAAAAATCGCAGAAAATGGTACTTTGAATATCCTGTGATTGATGCAAGAGTGGTGTTATCAAGTAAGCTGTCATCGGTAAGATGCTCTTCGATATATTCTAAAATTCGTTGAATGTGTGCACTTGACATGGTTAGTCCCATCCGTATAATATAGTTATTTTTATTATACCACTTTATTGGAAATCACAATTGATAAAAAATGCGATTATTTTGTTATGCTCATATGGTTTTAGCGGGCAACAATCTACATCAGCAATATTTTTTACGCAACATTGCCTTTTGGGTAAACTTTTATCAAAAGAGAAGTGCATTTTTGATTATCAAATAATTATTGATATTTTATTATACCATAAAGCTATGTTCATTTCAAGTTTGCGAGTATAATTTGAAATCTAAATATCGGAGCATATCGCAAGCTTTCAAAGCTTTGTCGATATCTCTTTCGGCATTAAAGCGAGGGATGAGGGCTTCAAGCATAACTTTTGCTTCAAGGCCGATTTCGTGCAACCGAGCGTTCAACTTGCCCTCGGACAAAAGCGTTGTGTACATTCCGCGACAATGGCGTTTGATGTAATCAATGTGCATCCGTCCGTACTTGCCAATATGATAGTCAATACGCTTGAAAAGTTCAAGGATGAGAATAAGATGTCCGTTTTCTTCGCGATAAGTACCGCCGATAGATTCATAAAGATTTTCAATGTGCTTTTTTATTTTGAGTAATTTCCTATTACATAAAAATGCTCGCACCAAGCCGGTGCGAGCATATAAATTATGTATTTTTCATTTGAAAAAATTGCCGTTAAAATACAAACGTAAAGGTATTTTTTCCTTCTCTCGGAATTTCGTATTCTTCAGGAAGTTCAGGACCGCAGGAATGAGATCCTACGCCACGCATAGCTACATCGATACATACATTGACAAAATCATTCTCTTCAAGCTCGAAGGAATGAAGGGTTTCTCTGAGCTGCTCCGTGGTAAAAGGGTTGACCGAGCAAGAGAAGGGCTTCTCTGCCGTTACCTTAAACAGATCTTTGACTGCCATATACTTACAAGCATAATGGCTTCCTGCCTCCTGCGGACGGATGTACTTTCTGTCGTAGTTCTCTTCCGCAGAGCTGACGTAGTAGCCGTACTCGCAAGCAACATGCTTATCCACATAGCTTTCCATAGGACCAAAGCCCACATAGGAGAAGTTACAGTGTCCCTTGTCTACGCCGAACTCAAAACCGAAGCGTGGGAAATTCTCAACGTAATCGGCAAGCTTGTAAGAAACCGAAACGGTGAGTTCGTTACCCGTTACTATATATTCAAGGGTAAACTCTGCCGCAGGCATCAAACAGTTTGCAGCAAGAACGCCCTCAAACTTATAATGGTTCTCGGATTTCTCACAAGAGAAGATATGCGGCTTGCAGGAGGAAAGATGGCAACGTCCTATCCAATGAGGAAGCAGGTCTCGGTCATTATCCGTATATCTCGTAATGTTGAAATGAATGGGGGTGCGAAGAACCTCGTTGCCGTCTGCCTTGATCGAGGTGATCTCGCCTGTATGCTCGTTGACCTCAATAGCGATTGCGGACGAGAACTTATAGGTGCTCTTAGGGATCTCAACCTCACACATTTCAGAGGTCGTCTTACCGCCGTATACCGCTTTCATTTCAAGTGCGTTGGATTTGAGCTTTCGATCAGGAGTCAAAAGTCCGTCCGCACAGAAGTTTCCGTCGTGTTCGAGTTCTTCAAAGTCTCCGCCGTAAAGGAATCCGTCATCGCTCTTAATACCGTGGTCAGCCCATTCCCATACGAACGCGCCCATCATCTGCTCATTGTTGTAGATCATATCCCAATAAGCAGCGATGTCGCCACAGGAGTTACCCATTGCATGGGTGTATTCGCAGAGAACGAAGGGACGAGTTTCCTCGGGATTGTTGAGAACCTTATCTCTGATGGTCTGGAAGGAAGGATACATCATACTGACCATATCCACCATATCGGTATAGTAATACTTGGGGTCAGCGTACTGGAGTCCTTCATAATGAATGGGACGGGTGCTGTCGTGGTTGCGGATGTATTTTGCACCTTCAAAGAATGCCTTACCGAAGGAGCTCTCGTTACCGAGCGACCAGATGATAACGCTGGTACGGTTCTTATCTCTTTCAACAAGAGCCGCGTGTCTGTCGGTAATGCCGGGAGCAAAGAACTCGTTTTCGGCATACTCCATCCAAAGAGGTGTATCGTAGCGTCCGTCACGGGAGCAAGCGCCGTGCATTTCAAGGTCTGCCTCATCCATCACGTAAATACCGAACTTATCGCATAGCAAGTAGAATTCGGGACTGTTGGGGTAATGAGAGGTTCTGACCGCGTTAACGTTCAATTCCTTCATCAGGTGAATATCCTTTGCCATATCCTCAAGGCTAACGGTTGCGGCAGTCTCGCAATTGAAGTCGTGGCGGTTAACGCCCTTAAGCTTCACGGCTACGCCGTTTACCTTGAATACTTTGCCGTCGATGCTGACCTCACGGAAGCCAATCTTTTCCTCGATCTTCTCGCCGTTTGCATATAGGTAAAGTCCGTAGAGCTTGGGATCCTCGGGAGACCAAGGGCGGATATTATCAACAGTGATAGTCGCGCTCTCCCCTACCTTTGCTACTGTCTCGGTCTCACCGATCACACAGCGAATATCCACGTCACTCTTGTTGAACACGGTAACAATACCGTTGTTGCCCAAGATTGCGGTTTCGAGCTTATAGTCAGTGATGTGCTTTTCGGGACGGGTAAGGAGATATACGTTTCTGAAAATTCCTGAGAAGCGGAATTTATCTTGACACTCAAGGTAAGTGGAAATACACCATTTCAAAACAAGCATATCTATGGTGTTCTCTCCGTTCTCAACAAGCTCGGTCACGTCAAACTCACTGGTTGCGTGAGAGATCTGGGAATATCCCTTGAACTGTCCGTTAATGTAAAGGTAAAACGCGGAATCAACGCCCTCAAAGTTAATATAATACTTCTCATCAGGCTTTTTCTTCAGGTTAAATGTGCGACGGTAATGCCAGCAGGGGTTTTCGTAAGGAAGGTGCGGGAGCATAACCGGAAAAGGATATCTGATATTGAGGTACTGAATATGGTCATAGCCGTGCATCTGAACACACGCGGGAACGGGAATTCTGTCCTCAAGCTTTTCGTTGATCTCGAAATCCTCAACGTGATCATGCTTCTTTATCTGCCATACGCCGTCAAGCGACATAAAGCGAGAACTGGATGCGCGGTCCTGAATGCCGTGCTTGGTTCTGATTACGTCATTTTCTGCAAAAGGTATGTAGTAGCTTCTATGAGGTGTTGTACCTATTCGTTCGAATCTTTCGTATTCTTTCATTTTATGCCTCCTTATACGTTACCGTAAACGTCGGGTACGGTCTTGTCTTCTCTCTTTTCGAGAATCTTTTCGTTTGCTTTCTCAACCTTGAGAAGCGAGATCAAAAGGAATACTGCGCCGCAGATGATGATGGGAGCCCACAGATAGAGAAAGTGAAGCATTCCAACGGTTGCGGCATTCTGAGCAACGTTTTCAACGAAGCCCGTAGAATCGAGGAGCCATCCGCAGATAGCAGTACCGAGTGCGCCACCGATTTTGATGCCGAGAGATGAACAAGAGAACATCATACCGTCAACACGGTGACCGGTGGTAAGCGTGGTATACTCGGAGCAGGATGCGATCAGTGCGTTCATATCGCCCTGGAGAGGTGCGATACCGAGAGTGGATACGGCGGTGAATACAAGCATCAGCGGAACGCTTCCCGCATATCCTGCAACCATTACACCGACTCTGCCGGCAGCTGCAATAATATAACCGATCATATTCAGCTTGTACATGCCGCGCATCTTTTTGATAACGAAGGGCAAAGCGACAAGTGCTACGACCATCGTGATATTGATAGCAAGCGAGAGATCACTGAACAGGCTCTCATCGCCGAGAATGTATTTCGCGTAGTAGGTTCCCATACCGATAACAGAAGCGTAGAGCTGAGTCAGGATATAGGTAATGCAAATAACAACGTAGTATTTGTTCTTAAGGAGAAGCTTGAAGGACTGGAGGAAGGTGAGCTTGTGCTCTTCTTCCCTTTCCTCGTCCATACCTTCGTCCGCCTCGGGAAGCTCCTTGACGGAGAAAACGGAGATCGTGTTGACGACGAGACCGAGAACCGCATAAATGATAGCAATAGTTCTCCATCCCATAGCACCGCCGCCTAGCCAGTTTACAGCAAAAATCGTAACTGCTTCAATGAAGATCTTTGTTCCAAAGGCGAATATAAAACGGAACGAACCGAGCTGAACTCTTTCGTTTGTATTCTTTGTGATCAACGCAGTAAGAGATGCGTATGCAATATTATTCGCGGTAAAGAATACTGCGTTAAGAAGTGTGTACGAGATAAAGAAGAAAATGTACTGTGCGGTATCGCCCCAGCTCATAGGAATTGCAAAGCAGGCTACAAGACAAACAGCGCAACCAATGTACGGCCAAAGCATCCACGGACGCGCCTTGCCCATTTTCGTGTGAGTCTTATCGATCATTCTTCCGAAGAAGAAGTCAGATACACCGTCAAAGATCTTCGATACAGCAATTAAGGTACTTACAATCCCCATGCTGAGTCCGACCGTATCGGTCAGATAGATCATCATAAATGCGGTAAGCAGTGCATATACACAGTTACCTGCAACATCTCCGGAGCCATATCCTATCTTGTGATACCATTTCAAATACTTGCGTTCTTTCATATTAACCCCCAACGATTATCATAAATTTTTTCAGATAAGTATTTTTATTTGGTTTCCAGTGTGCGAATGAATTTGCCGAATGCGATTTTTCCTTCGTCTGTTCTCTTGAACACTCCTGCATCCTTAAGAACATCGAGGAATACCTCGCCAATTTCTTGCTGTAGAATTTCCCGTGCGTTTTCAGACGAGAATTCAGGGTGTCTTTCCAGAATTTTTGTCGCCCATTTTGCATGAGCTGTAGTCTCTGGCAATGCGTAAAGGTTTTGTCTGCTGAGCATAGCTTTTTCAAGCATTCCAATCTCTCTTGCAAGTCTTGCAGGAAGGATTGCAAGTCCCATAACTTCAATCAAACCAATATTTTCTTTCTTGATGTGATGAAGTGTTGGATTCGGATGAAATACTCCAAGCGGTCTATCATTTGTGGTCAAGTTATTGCGAAGTACCATATCGCAGACGTAATCGGTTCCGCTCTTTCTTGTAATCGGTGTTACGGTGTTGTGTTGAATCCCGTCTGTTTCCGCAAAGATCAGTGCCGACGTATCGCTGTAATATCTCCATTTTTTCAGAACAAGATCACAGCATTTTGCAAGCTCATCACGGTTTTCGCAAGAGAGCCTGATCACCGACATTGGCCACTTGACGATACCTGCCTTCACATTCGGATACTTGGGTATCTCGAACGTTTTCTCAATTTCCGCCTTCTCCATTGCAAACGTGTATCTGCCGCCTTGGAAGTGCTCGTGAGTCAGTATCGAGCCTCCAACGATAGGAAGATCTGCGTTTGAACCAACGAAGTAGTGTGGAAAATAATCAATGATGTCAAAGAGCTTGCCGAAGACTGTTTGATCAATCTTCATTGGAATGTGCTTGGTATTAAAAACGATACAATGCTCATTATAATACCCGTATGGAGAATATTGAAACTCCCAATCCTCGCCTCCGACCTTCAATGGAATCGGTCTGAGATTTTGTCTTGCCGGATGATTGGCGTTTCCGACAAATCCCGCATTCTCGGGACAAAGCTGACATTTTGGATAGGCACTTGCACGTTGCTTTTTAGCTGCGGCGATATCGCGCGGATCCTTCTCAGGCTTTGAAAGATTGATGGTAATATCAAGAGTTCCGTATTCGGTTTCATACGTCCACTTTAAGTCCTTGGCAATGCGCCCTGCTCTGACGTAATTGGAGCCTTGACTGTATTTGTAATACCAATCTGTTGCTTCCTCGGGACTGACCTTATATCTTTTATTGAACTCTCGAATTACCTCTCTTGGCATCGGTGTCATAAGCCCCATAATTTTTGTATCAAATAGGTCTCGCGAATTCGCCGTGTTCGGAATGATTCCTTGCTTGCAGGCATAATCGACGATGGGAGCAAGAATATCGTCGATCGAATCCGCTTCGGGCTTGGATACGCTCTCTTTCCAATTCGTAAGACATAGCGTCTCCATAAGCTCGTTGCGTACAACAAACACATCATCTTCGGTAATTAAATTGTTCTTAATCCCATAGTCCAGCAAATTTTGAACTGCATCACAAATCATATCAGCACCCCCATTTTTATTGTTTTTGCCATCTCGGAGTGACTTACCCTTAGCTTTGTTTGTGTATATTATATCATAACTCTTAAGCTATTCCAATTGACACAACAAAATAAATGATGGACAAAACAGTATTATATATTGATTTTACGGTCAATTTGATTTATAATATTTATATGGATATCATTGCCCAATTTGATGGGATAAGGAGATATTATAATATGTATACAAATCTTGCTTATTTAGGGGAAGCTCATGAGGATATTGTGGACACAAGTAAACCGATTTTGGTGACTGCCGCAGGATACTATCGAGTCCATACAAGCTATGTTATAGACACCGATCGCCCTAATGGAAGAGGCGACTATCAATTGCTGTATATCAGCGCAGGAACACTTCATTTATATGTAAACGGAAAAGAGCGAATTATTCCCAAAGGTAATATGCTCCTGTTCCGCCCCGGCGAAACCCAAATATACAACTTATATGCATCTGACAAACCTGAAACATATTGGGTGCATTTTACCGGCTCAGACGTTGACATACTACTTGATTATTATGAAATGCCCAAAGATGAAAATGTCTTTTTTACGGGTACCTCACCTGACTATCAATGGCTATTCCGACAGATGATCCAAGAATTACAGCTTCGCCGTGTCAACTATGAGGATCTTCTTAATATGAACCTTCGACACATTTTCCTTATGATTAACAGATTTCTGAAAGAAGGCACCGAACTGGATTCCGATGCCTTAAACGAAGTTGAGCGTGCAACACATTATTTTAATGAAAACTATAATCAGAGTATCTGCATCAAAGATTACGCAAACAAACGTCATATGAGTGACTGCTGGTTTAACAGAATCTTTAAGCAGGTCATCAAAGTGACACCAATGCAATATATCCTCTCCCTACGTATCACAAATGCTATTAATCTTCTCGAAAACACAAATTACAATATTATCCAAGTCGCAAACGCAGTTGGTTATGATGATGCATATTATTTCAGCAGATTGTTCCGAAAGCATACGGGCATTTCACCAACAGAGTATAAAAAACGATTAGAAAAATAAGATGAAGATGAGAAAGGGTAGGCTTGTTGAGTTATATGCTAATGTCAAGGAGCAAATAAAAATACTTTTTGATAAAGTAGACATGGAACTAAGCACCCACATAATGATGTAGACGTGAATTATATTGATAGCTTATTATCTCAAAGCAGAGAATTGGACAGAGATTCAATTGAACGTACCGAAGAGGAAATTGAAAAGGAATTACAGATGATGGCTACGTGTAAGAAGAAAATCTTGGAGTGATGAAATGAATACACGATAGACATAAGCGCAGTATTATATCCCAAATAACATAATGAGGACAGCCCGATCTGTTGATTGCGGCTGTCTTTGATTTGTTCACGAAAACCACCGGCAGTGCCGGTGGTTATAAAAAGCTTTAGCTTTGCACAGTCCCCACTGCAGCGGAGGCTCCTTTGTGCAAAGGGAGCTGTCAGCGAAGCTGACTGAGGGATTGTGCTCGTGTAAAAGAACGGTAAAACAATCCTTACGTCACGGCAAGCCGTGCCGCCTCCCTTTACACAAGGGAGGCTTAAAGATAGTTGCCACATCTGTGGCGGTAGGGCGACTACCGCAAGTGGCGGATTGTTCGACGAGCCTAAAGGCTATGCGTGTGGAATGCCCCAAGGTGGCTTGTGCAAGCCACCGGCACGGCTGGTGGTCATGATATTTGCTTGGGTAGATTATTCTTGCAGAGTATTTTATTTTGTGATATACTGATGTTAATAACACAATCAGGGGAAAAAAGATGAAACTGAATATAGCAATTTGTGATGATGAACAAAATCAAATTGAATATGTAAAAAATATCGTATCGGAGTGGGCAAGCGAGAGTATGGATTTGCCTATTTTTGCGGAATTTTCTTCGGCAGAAGCGTTTCTTTTTGACTATGCGGAGAATCAGAATTACGACATTTTATTACTCGATATCGAAATGGCAAAAATGAACGGCATTGATCTTGCGAAAAAGGTGCGCGAGGGGAACAGCCGCATACAGATCGTTTTCATTACGGGGTATCCCGATTTTATGTCAGAGGGGTTTGAGGTGGCGGCACTCCATTATCTCATGAAACCCGTGAAAAAGGAAAAACTCTTTGCGGTTTTGGACAGAGCGGTGGAAAATATTGCGAAAAGTCCGCGTTTTGTACTTTTGCCGATGGGAAAGGAAACACTTCGCATCTATGTGGAGGATATTCGTTATGCGGAATCGGACGGTCATTATATTTTGCTTCACGCGGGAAAGAAAACACACCGTCTACGTATGACCATTCCGGACATTGAAAAAGAACTCGGTGAAGGCTTTTTCCGTGCAGGACGTTCCTTTGTGGTTGGACTGAAATATGTAGTACGCATCGCAAAAGCGTCTGTTTATTTGGAAGATGGTATGGAACTTCCACTTGGAAAAGGGCTTTATGACGATATGAACAAAGCACTTATACGCTATTTGAGAGGTATATAAAATGTTTGGAAAACGAAAAGAAAAGCTTCTGGCATATCAACGCTCCCTTGTGGAGTTGCACTACACGGAAGTGGAAAATATGTATGCAAAAATGCGTGCGTGGCGGCACGATTATCATAACCATATACAGGCACTTACCGCTTATTTGGAAAGCGGCGAGATTGAAAAAGCGAGAGCATTTCTTGATGAGATTAATGAAAATCTCATTTCTGTCGATACCGTTCTTAAAACGGGAAATACGATGGTTGATGCCATTATCAACAGTAAAATTGCATTGATGAATACCAAAGAAATCGCCGTCAAAGCCACAGCGAAGGTGCCTTCTAAAATTACGATTGCCAATGTCGATCTTTGCATCATCATTGGCAATCTTCTTGATAACGCGATGGAAGCGACAGAGAAACTGCCGGCGGAAGACCGTTTTGTGCGTATTTACATCGGTGTGAAAAATGAAAAACATCTCTATATGTCTTTTACCAATTCGGCAGGCAAAAAAAAGGAAACAGTCGGCGGTAAATTCCTTTCTTCTAAGGGGGAAAATCACGGTATTGGACTAAACCGCGTGGACAGCATTGTGGAAAAAAACGGCGGATATCTCACCCGTGCTTCCGAGGACGGCGGTTTTACCACCGAGGTTATTTTGCCGATCTAATAAGAGAAAAAAGCCGGCAAGTCCCGCTTTTCGTGCCTAAAAACGCACTTTTCCTGCCAAAAAAGTCTTTTTTTCTTGATTTCTGCTACAATGAAAATGTAAAGAAAAGGACAAAACGAGGAGGTCTTCACGATGAAAAAAGATAAAACAAAAAAGAAAAAGGAGCCGAAACGCAAACCGAAATACGGGATGCTCTCTTGCATCGGATATATGTTGAAGTTGATGTGGGGCGCGGATAAAAGCATTGCTTTTTCTGCTGTGGCGACGGTGCCTGTCCGACTTATTCTCAGCGCCATCGGACTATATATGCCGACGGTTATTTTGAGAGAGCTTGAGGTTTCCTCGGATTTTGCGTGGATCGTTGCCGTCATTTGCGGTTTTGTCATGGCGCAGATGATCTTCTCGCTCGTGCAACACGCAGTGAAAAAGAACATAGATATTTCGGAACATTTAGTTTTGTTGGAGATGGACGCAAAGCTTAATGAAAGGCTTTATGATGAGGATCAATTTCTCAATCTCGATTCCGATTACAAAACCAAGCAGGAACGCGCAAAGGCTGTGACAGCAAATAATCACACAGCAGGAGTTCATTTCGTTTCCTATTTTGCGGATATCGTCGTGCATATTTTGAGCTTTGCGCTTTTTGGCACGGTCGTGGCGGGATTGAGCCCTTTGCTTCTTGTCGTGCTGATCATCGGCTGCATTGTAGATTTTCGCATGGGTGTTTGGCTCAATGAGAAAAATTGGGCGATTCGCGACGAGAAAAATTTTATCAATAAAAAGATGAATTATATTGGACAAAAAGTGTCACGTGATCTCAGTTATGGCAAAGATATCCGCCTTTTCGGTCTTGCCGGTTATTTGCAGGAGCTTGTAAAAAAGCTCAGCGAAAAGTGGTTTGACAATCAGGAAAAGAGTGAAAAATATTCATTCACTGCGGCTATGGTATCGCTTCTGGTGGTTCTTGTGCGCGATGGCGTGGCGTATGCTTTTCTCATTATGCAGGCAGCGGCAGGCGAGATTGATGCGGCGCAGTTCCTCCTGTATTTTACTGCGGTGAGCTCGCTTTCCGGCTTTATTATGGGCATTTTCAATACGTGGACGAAAATGCAGAATGGTGCGCTGGGTGTTTCCGATTTTCGTGAATATTTCGACGAAAAAGATAAGCTCAATCGCGGAAAGGGCATTGATCTCCCGAAGGGCAGACCTCTTTCCATCGAATTTCGCGACGTAAGCTTTCGCTATCCGAGCGGAGAAAAACAGATTCTCGATCACGTGAGTTTCAAGATAGAAGCGGGCGAAAAGATTGCGCTCGTCGGCACGAATGGGGCAGGCAAGACGACGCTCACGAAGCTCATGTGCGGTCTTCTCGTTCCCGATGAGGGGGAAGTGCTTATTGACGGACATTCCATTTATGAATATAACCGCGATGAGCTGTATACGCTTTTCTCCTTGATTCCGCAAAATTATCATTTCCTCCCTATGACTATCGCAGAAAATATTGCATTGCCCGACCGCGACGCCGGAGAAGATATCGACCGTGAAAAGCTTGCGCGGTGTATTGCCGAGGCGGGACTTGCGGAAAAAATCGCCTCTCTGCCTCTCGGCGCGGACACGCCTCTGAATAGACAGGTTTACAAAAATGCTACCGAACTTTCGGGCGGTGAACAGCAGAAATTGCTTCTTTCCCGCGCGATGTACCGCGGAGCTGAAATTATGATTTTGGATGAGCCAACGGCGGCGCTTGATCCTATCGCAGAGGACTCTATGTATCGCAGATACAATAGTATCAAGGGCGTAACCTCAGTCTTTATTTCCCACCGTCTTGCTTCCACACGCTTTTGCGACCGCATTTTCTTCCTTGATGGGGCAGTGATTGCGGAAGAAGGCACGCATGATGAGTTGATGGAAAAATGTGGAAAATATAGAGAGATTTTCGATGTGCAGGCAAAATACTATAAGGAGGACGTAAGTGATGAAAAATAAGCGTACATTCAAAGAAAACATCAAAATGCTCATTCGTGGGTATCGACTTGTTTTCAAAATTTACCGCCGTTCGATTTTTTGGAGTATTTTTACGAATATTGTGGGAACGCTTTCTCCCTATTTTTCGCTCTATATGTCGGCGCTTGTTATTGACGAGCTGGCATATTCCCGCGACGCAAAGCGTCTTCTTCTCTTGGCGGGTATTTCCGTCATCGGACATTTTCTTTTGAACCTTGCGAAACGCATTATTCAAGGCAGAGCGAATGTTTACGGCTCGGATACATGGCGGCGCGACATGTATTTTTATATGGAAACGCAAAACAAAATGCAGTATGATCATTTGGAAAACCCCGACGTTGTAATCCTGCGCGAGAAAATTTACGCGGCGAAAAATGCAACAGGCGCGGGAATGCAAGTGCTTCTTTGGGAAATCAGCCAGGTATTCCGTTCGTTAATTAACATCATTCTTTCTGTTTCTCTCACGGTTTCCATGTTCAAAATTGTGGAAAACCGGGAATATGAAGGTTTTTTCGCATTCATCAATTCTCCGTATTCCATTTTGGTTGTGATCGCGCTTATTTTTCTCAATACTATCGTTTCCATAAAGACAACCAATGCGCAATCGCAAAAGATAAGAAAAGCTTATGAGGATCTTGCGGAAAGCAACAGCCTTTTTGGCTTTTTGTTGAACTTTGGTGAGGATATTACGATATTCAATATGCGTAAGCAGATCATGTCCGAATATAACAAAAAGTTGCGTCGTCCGTCGTATGTATTTAAAGATCGCGCTTACAGCATCAAGTATGGTTCGATCCGCATGATTTGGGATTTTGTAATGACAGCAATTCTCTTTATTTTCGTGGCGGCAAAGGCATATATCGGTGTTTTCGGCATCGGAAACTTTGTTCTCTATCGCGGAACGGTTGCTAAGTTTATTACAGCGGTTTCCGATCTTGCAGACATTTGGGGACTCTTCGTGCAAAATAACGAAACGATGGAACGTGTTTTCGAATTTCTCGATCTTCCCGACGATATGTATCACGGTACGCTTTCCGTGGAAAAACGTGACGATATCGACTATGAAATCGAATTCCGTGATGTCAGCTTCAAATATCCCCGCAGTGATGTTTGGGCGCTTCGTCATGTGAATATGAAAATCAAGATCGGTGATCGTATGGCGATTGTCGGTATGAACGGTTCGGGAAAAACGACATTCATTAAGCTCCTTTGCCGCCTTTACGATCCTACTGAGGGGAAAATACTTCTCAATGGAATTGATATTACGCGCTATAAATACGATGAATATATGAAAATTTTCTCTGTTGTGTTCCAGGATTATAAGCTTTTCTCGTTCAGTATTGCGGAAAATGTGGCGGCAGAGCTGAATTACGATAGAGAGAAGGTTATTTCTTGTCTTGAGCGTGTGGGACTTGGCAAACGCATCCATGAGTTGGAACGTGGCATCGAAACGCCTTTGCACCGAGATTATGAAAACGATGGTATTGACATTTCTGGCGGAGAAGCACAGAAAGTCGCCATTGCACGTGCGCTCTATAAAGATGCGCCATTTATTATTCTCGATGAACCGACTGCAGCGCTTGATCCTATTGCAGAAGCGGAAATTTACAGTCAGTTCAATGAGATTGTGGAAAATAAGACTGCAATTTATATCAGCCACCGTCTTTCTTCGTGTCGTTTTTGCAACAATATTGTCGTTTTTGACCACGGTACTATTGTTCAGCAAGGCGGGCATGAGGAGCTTATTGCCGATGAAAAAGGCAAATACCATGAGCTTTGGCACGCACAGGCGCAGTATTACACCGAAAAAAACGCTTAAATACAATAGCCTCGATCAGTTGATCGAGGCTAATTTTATGTCATGCATTTGATAAAATTATTAAAATTAGCCGACTATATAGCATTGAAAGGCGCATATTTGCAAAATATAAAAAGCGGCTCGAGTTTTTAGGCTTGAACCGCTTTTCTCGCTATCACGAATGCCAAAAGTCTTACATCATAAATCAAACAAATGAACCTCATATCCAAGCGAAGTCAGTCACCACGCATATTCGCCACCAATATCATAAATCACGGCAGGCGGTTTAGGCGGATTTTCAAGTAATTGAATTGGAAGACGTTTATAGATATTTTCTGCATATTCAAGGTTAATAAAATAGAAAACATTATATCACAACATCAAAAAGTCAATAGCAAAATTACATAGGCAGAAATCAAGCCGACTTTATTGCACCGATACGGTGAAATAAAGTCGGCTTTTCATATGTACCTAATTTATCAGACTAATATGTCTATATTTCTTCTTGGTAATGTGTATACCCCATATTTTCCCCTTTCTCATATACCAATGAATACGTTTTTTGTTGGTGTTATCTATTGTCATTTTTCTTAACGGAACGGCACTTCTACCTGTTTGGGAGGATTATCTTCTTCCGCTTGTACATACAGTTCAGCATTCAACCCATAAGTCTCCCGGTTTGTTTCATATCTCAGCGCTTTGGCGCGGTCAATTGTTGCGGTACGCCCTTTTTGTAATAAATTATAAGGAGTTTTATGAAAAAAAGGAGTATTGCTTATTTATTTGTAACGATAAGACCATATTCGCCGTCATCACGTTTGTATGTTACGCAGATCTTGCTTGTTGCCTGATCCTCAAAAACGAAGAAATAGTGACCGAGCAGATTCATTTGAAGTATTGCTTCTTCAACGGGCATCGGCTTGAGGGCGAATTCTTTTACGCGGATATCGCCGTGCTGTTCTTCTTCAACGGGTTCTGCGATTTCATTGGAAGCCGCTGTTTTATCAAATGCTGTGGAGCGGAGCTTACGCGCAAGCCTTGTTTTGTTTTTGCGGATCTGGCGTTCGATAATGTCAACCGCGATGTCAATAGCGTGCAGGAAGCTTTCGCTCTTAACCTCGCTTCTGAAAATCATTCCTACGGAATGGATCGTAAGTTCAAGGATCTCCGTATCTCCGGCTTTGCGAAGAGTAACGAGCGCTTCCTGGTCGCTTTCGAAGAATTTGTCAAGCTTCGCGATCTTCTTTTCGATGATCGCCTTTGTCTTGTCGTCAATAGCTACGTGTCTTAACAAAAATTTGATTTTCATAGTTTTTTCGCCTTTCTTGAGTATTGCAGGGGATATTTCCTCTACATCCATATTATAGCACAAATCTTATGAAAAATAAAGACCTTTTGTTAATATTTCACACAAAATTCAAAAAATATTAAGTTTTGCCGTTTAAATTGACAATGTGTTTGCTTTAATGACGTTTTTCGCGATAGCTTTCTCTCTTTCGTGGCAGGTGAATATTATTGCCTGTGTGTTCTTTCTAAGCGTTGTGTTGATAAGAGAGAGCGCAAGGGCGAGCCTTTCGCTGTCAAGGCGGGCAAAGCTTTCGTCAAAAACAAGAGGCGGCATAAACTCCTTGCAAAGCGTATCGATAAGCGCCAAGCGAAGGCTTATGTACGCTATATCGGAAGTGCCTGCGGAAAGGGAAGAGACATCGCGTGTGATGCCGCCGTCGGAATAGCTCATCCCGAAGTCGGAATCCATAAAAACAACGCGGTATTTTCCGCCGGAAAGACCTGCAAGCATCTTGCTTGACGTTTTTGCAATCTTGGGGGAAACGGCATCGCGAAGCTTGCCGCTTGCCGCTTCTATTGCTTCTATGGCGAGCATATACGCTTCAAATTTTTCCGTAAGGCTTTCTATTTTTCCATCGAGCGCGGAAATGCTCTGCGCTATTTCCGCGGGGCGCGCGTGAACAGAGGAAAGAGAAGCAAGCTCACATTCTATATCGTGAAGCTTTTCCGTTTGAGAATTTATGGAGAGAACGAGAAAATCGCGTTCTCTCTTTTTCGTTGCAAAATCGAAGTTTTCCATAGCTTCTTCATTGAAGTTTTCGGTTATGGCGCGTTCTTTCTCCTCATCATGGAAAGCGGAAAGGATGGCGGCTATATCTTGCATCTTTGCGTCTGCTGTGCTTTTCTCCTGCGCGATGGAGCGCATATTTTCAAGCGAGCTTTTTGCAAGTGCTACGGCATTATCCATATCCATGTGGATATTTCCCGTTATATCAAATTTGGAATCCGCAAGGATGGCGCATATGCGTGCTTTGCGCGTTTCAAGCGTTTCTTCCGTATCTTCTTTTTTGCGAAGCGCTTCCGCTTTGGAGTCTTCTATAAGGGCAATGGCAACTTTGTCATTCTGCGCCGCAACGAGCAGTTCTTCAAATTCCGCGCGTGTGGAGCAACCGAAGCGGCGGTAAATGCTTGCTTCCGTTTTGCCTTTGCGCGCACATATTGCAAACAAAACTCCCGCCCCTATTATCCCTATCAAGCCAAATACGGCAAGCAAGGGAAGCGCGAGCGCGCTTATAACGAGTGCAACACCAAAAACGCCGAGGAGCGCACATATTTTAAGCAGCAGATTTTTGCTTTTTCTTGCATTTTGCGCATTTTCAATAAGATCGTCCCTAGTTTCGTTTTCACCGAGGTGCTGAAAATTATTGAGCTTGGCGTTCATTTTTTCAAGCTTCTTGGTGATACCGTCAAGAGAATCCTCTGCGTTTGCAAAATCGCGTTCAAGGGTTGCAAGCTCAAATTTTTCGCTTTCCATAAGCTCGATAAAACGCTCGTCCGTCATATCGCTTTCACCGTAGCGGTCGTGCGTCATAAGCTCGTGAAGCCTTTGGGCGGCGTTTTCGCTTTTCTTCTTTTCTTCAAGAAGTTTTAAACAGTTTTTCTTTATTCCGTAACGCTCGTAAAGGGCAAGCTCATCGTTTACGGAGGAGAGTCTTTGTTTTGCCGTTACTCTTGCTTCGGAGATAGCGCGTGCGGAGCCTTCCAAATTTATTATTTGTGCGCTGTTGCGCTGTGCTTCGTCGAGGGATTCGGCAAGGATGGTGCGCTCATTTACGTAATCGTATATTTTTCCGCCGCGTTTGTTCTTGTGGTAGAGGTAAACGCGCGCTTCATCGAGCTTTTTGATGGCTTTTTTTGTGTTTACGCTTTCATCAGCAGAGAAAAGAATGTTTTCCGCCGCTTCGGAAAGGGTCTTTCCGCCGACCTTGGAGCCTTCAAGCTGTCCTACGAAAGCTGTACTTTCGAAAACGGCGCGCGGTATTCCGAAAAAGACCTCGCCGGGCGCGGTGGATTTAAATGCTTGCTTTCCGGTTTCACCGTCGTAAACGGCGGTTCGTTCGCGATATGTGATCTTTCCTTCGGAGTTTTTGACGGCAACGGCTTCGCGCTCTATGCGATATGTGCGCTCACCCTCGCGCACGGTGAGGGAGCCTGCGCAGTTTCCGCTTTTCCAGCTTATGGCGTGCTCACGCTCTTCTGCTTTTGAGGGAAGCCCATACATCACGAATTTAATAAACGAGCATATGGTGGATTTGCCGGATTCGTTTTTTCCTTCGATAATATTTACTCCCTCGGTAAGATCGAGCTGAAAATCGGAAAGTTTGCCGAAGTTTATGATGTTTATGTTTTCTATTATCATTATTTATCCTCTTGGATCATTTGCGTTTGTTTTTTCTTGCTTCACGGCGTTTATATGCGCGGATAAACGGCTTTTCGCAAACGCGCTTGAATCGGAAAAAAAGGTTTTCGTCATATGGGAGCGGCGTTACAAGGATGGATACTGCACCTGCGCGAGAGGCGCAGAGAACGTCCGTGAATATCTGGTCGCCTATAACGGCGCATTCTTGCGGCTTTGTGCCGAATTTAGCGCAAGCATTTTTAACAGCCTTGCGCGAGGGTTTACCGCTTTCACACATAGTAAAAAGCCCGAGCTTTTCGTTAAATTTTTCAACGCGCGGTGCGTGGTTGTTAGAGGCGATGGAAAGCAGAAGTCCTGCTTCCTGCATACCGCGCACCCAACGGATAACTTCTTCCGTAGGCTCTGCCATACCGTAGGTCACAAGAGTATTATCTATATCAAGCACTATGGCGCGAACGCCGAGCGATTTTATAAATTCGGGGGTGATTTCCCAAAAACCCGTGAACATATAGTCCGGCACGAAATAATTTTTCATAAAATTCTCCCATTTTAGTTTATATAAATATAATAACATAAAAATTCCGTTTGCACAATGATATAAAGAGAAGTTTTTATATTCAAAAAAAGAAAAGACCGCGTGCGCGGTCTTGAAATTAAAATTTTTTCTTTTTCTTCTTTGTCTTTTTTTGCTTGCCCACACCGGTAACAGCGCCCAAAACGGCTGTTACAAGTACCGTCGGTACACAAATTGCAAAAAGAGACATATTTATCGGCAGGGACATCGCAAAGCAGAGAAGCGTTATAAGCCCTATCATCATAATCCCCACAACGCTTCCGCAAAGAAACGCCGTTTTTCCTTTTGCGCGTGCTGTGATGTGACCTCCTGCTCCTGCTGCGGCAAAAAGGCAGACGAGCGCAAAGACCTTTATGTATTTATCGGGATCTTCAAGGCAGACGCAAACGATGCAGGAAACCACTGCCAAAATAAGCGCGGTTACCGAAGCTACGGCAAGTCCTTTCAGAGCGCATAAAAAAAGATTTTTTTCTTCGTTTTGTTTTGCACCTATTGTTTTGTTCATAAAAATAAACCTCCCTTTGTTTTGCTAAATCATATGCGCAAAAGGGCGGGATTATTACAAGAAAGTGGGTAGTGGCCGCCTCCGCTCGCTCGCCTATTGCAGTTTCTCATTTATATGACAAAAGCAAAACGGTGAGATCTGTTTTACGCAATTTCCTGCACAAATAAAAACCGTGGAATGTTCCTCCACGGTTTTAAAAGCTTATTCAGCGTCTTTTTTGGATTTTTTAGCTTTTTTGCCTTCTTCGGCAGTTTTTTCTTCGGAAGCGGGAGCTTCAGCGGGTTTTTCTTCGTTTGCTGCGGCTTCTGCTGCGCGAAGATCTGCAACTTTTACATCAACGCTCTTGATAGCGGAGCGAAGGAAACGCATCTTTGTTCTGTCGCGGCTTGTTTCAAGAGTAAATGTTTCATCTTTGATGCTTACAACACGGCCGATGATACCGCCGATGGTTGTAACTTCATCGCCAACCTGAAGACTGTCGCGCATCTGAGCTGCTTCTTTTTCCTGCTTTTTCTGGGGGCGGATCAAGAAGAAGTAGAACACGATGATAACGAGAGCGAAAGGAAGGATTGTAAAGAGCAGATTGCCGCCGGTGCTTGCAGTGCCTGCATCGCCCGTTGTGGCAGCCTGATCCAAAAACATAAGGATAGAGTTCATTAGATACCTCGATTATAATATTTTTTATTATATTATATCGTTTATTTACCCTTATTTCAATAGATAATTGTAAATTTTATCTTACAAAAGTAAAATTTATTAAAAAGCCGCAATTTATAGAGGGAAGGCTTATGCCGTTACAATGCCGCCGACCTGTGTTCCTGCGGCGGCGCTGAGTTCCTCTCTTTCATATTGCTCTGTGGAGAGCCCGAAGCTTATTGTTATAGCATCGTTGACTTTTTGCATAAGTATTTCGTCAAGGTGTCCCATTTTCTCGCGCAGACGGCGCTTATCGAGCGTGCGTATCTGCTCGAGAAGTACCACGGAGTTTTTGGAAAGACCGAATTCTTCTGCAAAAATATCGATATGCGTTGGAAGTTTTGCTTTGTCCTGCTTACTCGTTATCGCGGCGGCGATAACGGTAGGGCTGTATTTATTGCCCACGTCGTTTTGAACTATCAGCACGGGGCGAAGCCCGCCTTGCTCCGAACCGACAACGGGGCTCAGGTCTGCATAGAATATATCTCCTCTTTTAACGTTCATTTATATCACACTCTCTTTGCTTGTTTAACTTTAGGAAAGATTTATCTTTCTGTTCGTATTTTTACCTTATTTTGCGTTTTCAAATCACAAAGAGCGCGCAAAGTGTGCGCCAAATTTTTACATATATTGATAGAGCTTTCGCTCTGCTCCATTATATGCGTGAAGATATGCGTGCGTGCCTTTCCTCGCAACGGCGAAAATTAACTTGCAAGCGCGTTTGGTGTATGGTATAATGATAAAAAACATTATGGAGAAAATTATGATAATAGACAGTGCTACAGCAATATCTTGTATGAAAAAAGATATTGAATATTTTTATTACGATCTTTATGACTTGAAGTTTATACCGAAAAATGTAACGGTTTTTGCAAATTCCATGGAGGAACTTTCGGCGCACAGGTTCGTTTCCGCAAGGGTGGAGGATGACACTGTTATCTCTGTACACACGGATGATGTTTTGCTTCTTTCGGAGGCAGTTGCTTTTGCAAAAGAAAAGGGAAAAGATATATATTTTTCGCTTGATAAGGACACGGACGTATCTTTTTTGAACGGCGCTTTTTTGCTTGAAAAAAGCGAAGACCAAGGGGAGAAGCATTGGGGAATTTACGGTGCTATCAAAAACGCCGAAAAAATAAGTGCGAACGGCGACATTGCCGTATCCGCACCAGACCAAAACGATATTGAATATATTGCTTCGCTTCCCAACAAGGAATGGGTGTTTTTTCTTGCTTACCAAAAATTTTTATGTTAAAATAAAAAAACTCCAACATTTTTCATTACTCGTATACTATTATAACATACAAGTAACCGCGGGACTTGCAAAAAACATAAAGAGGTACGGTATGGATCTTTACGAAAAATTAGCCAAGGAATACGCCAAAAAGATATTCGGCTTTGCTTACTCAAAAACGAAGAACTTTCACGATGCGGAAGATCTTTCGCAGGATATAATCCTTGCGCTTTATGATAAAGGGGAAGAACTTGCCGAAATTGAGAATATGGACGCCTATATATGGTGCGTGTCCAACTATACCTGGTCTAATTTTCTTCGTAAAAACAAACCGATGTGGAATACGCTCGAAAATGCCGAAGCATACGTTTTTGCGCGCGACAGCGCAAACGTGGAGGAAGATTATATAAAAAAAGACCTCTGCGAAAAGATGCGCCGAGAGGTGATGTACCTTAGCAAAATGCGCCGTGATATAACGGTTATGTATTATTACGAAAACAAAAGCGGTGCGGAAATAGCCGAGCAGCTAGGCATACCTGCCGCCACGGTAAGATGGCATATGGGCGAAACGAAAAAACTTTTGAAGGAGCGAATCGATATGACAGATACAATTTACACACCTAAAAAATTACAGATATTTTTCAGCGGAAACGCGAACGACATGAGCCTTGCGGGTCTGAGAAATGACCTGCTTACGCAAAATATTTGCATCGTTTGTTCAAAAAAAGCGCTCACCGTAGAGGAAATGGCGGCGGAAATGGGCATGAACGCCGCATTTATAGAAAATAAGCTTGGTGCGCTTCTCTATATGAATTACCTTGAAAAGGTCGGTACAAACAAATATAAGACGACGTTTTTCATCAAAGACGCGGCGTTCGTTGCGGCGAGAAAGCGATTTGAAATGGAAAATCTTCCTCCTATTGCTCGCGCTATATACAAGGCGATAAAAAATCACCTTGAAGAGATAAAAGCCATCGGCTTTTTGGGCGCGGATATTTCCGAGGATGCGCTTATGTGGACACTCTCTACGAGAATTGCCCACGATTATTCCATCCTCCCCGAGTTTGGCGTGCCGTTTAAGCGCGACACACCTATGCGTGGGGACGGAAGCCGCCATTGGATAAAGGCAAGCTACTCCGACGGGGATATAAAGACGGAGCTTTTTAAAGAGGGTAAGGAGCTTTGGGATTACGTTCGTTTGGCAGGAGGCAAGGCGGGCGCACATTCATCCGCAAACGGCGTTTGCTTCCAGCAGTTTGACCCGCCCGTTTTGTGCACAAGAAATCTTACATCCTCCAAAGACATTGTAAACCTCAAGCGCATATATACCATAATCAAGGACGGATGTGAAATAAGCGAGCACGACAGGGAAATAATCGCTATTATGGTGCGCGACGGCTACGTTCGTGTGCGCGGCGGCAGACCCGAAATGTGCCTTCCCTTTATGAGTAAGGAAGAATATGCACGATTCTGTGACATAACGAAAGTTATCCTTTCCGAGGTAATAGCGGAGGTTGGCATAGATATCGGCAAAAGATATGCGGAATATATCAAAAAATACATTCCCGAATATCTTTCCGACGTTGAGCGCGATTATCAGGCGGCAGAATTTTACGAGCCTAACGCATTCGCCTATCTCCTTTACAAAGAGGGACTTCTTCACGACCTTCCCGAAGACGAGAAAAAGAGCGTTTGCTCCATCGCTTGGGAGATTTGAGGCAAATACAGAAAAAACGAGGCTTTCGCCTCGTTTTTTCTGTTGCCATGGACGGCGATATATGATAGAATAAAGTATGATCTTGATCTTGGAGGAAAACGTGAAAAAGTTTTTTTATAAAAATTCGGCGGCGCGGCGCTCGTGCTTTTTATCGATGGCGGCGGTTGGGGCTTTGCTTATAGCCGCGCTTTTACTTTTGCGCTATGACGAAAGGATACTTTACGCATTCATTGCGGCAGCTGTGTTTTATGCCTTTTATATCGCTCTTTGTGCCAAGCGCTTTTTCACCAAGGTCAGCTTTAATGAGCGGGGAATAGAGCTCATCTTTTTTGGAAAAACTTATGCGCAGTTTGAGTGGCACGAGATAAAAGAAGTAAAGCGTGGTGTGGAATGCAGGCGCGCCTGCTTTGCCCTTTGCGATGGCGAAGGCAAAACGCTTCTTTTACTCGAACGCAGAAAAGAAATTGCGGATATTATAGCAGAATACGTAAAAAAAGACGCGTGAGCGTCTTTTTTTGTATTATGAGGCTTTAGCGTTGTGCTTTAGGCGACACGATGGTCACCCACAAAAACGGTGCGCGGAGTTGCTTTTGCTTGTAATTTAAGCCTTGGGATCTCTGAATTTAAGTTCGCGAAGCGGGAAAAGATCGAACCTGCGGGAGAGCTCCTCGCACTTTCTTACAATATCGCGGTTGAGGAGTATTTGGGGATTGTGCGCGTCAACACCGATGATAACGCTGTTGCCGACATCGCGTGCAATCTTCCAAAATTTTTCATTAGGGTAGCATCTGCCCTCGTGAACGCCAAGGCAGTTTATTTCCAGTGGGATGCCCTCTTCCTTTGCCGCACGGCAAAGGCGTGTCATATGAGTTTTGTAAAAAGCATCATCCCCATCGAAGAAAACAACGTCCGGGTGGGCAACGTATGAAAATTTTCCCGTCTTTATGCCCGCAATAACGGTATCTACATATTTAACGAGCATTTCATCCCCTGAACCGGGTTTCATAACGTGGGTACGCTCAAGACCGTCGTCTATATAATGCTGACCGAGAATGAGATATTCATAATCGAACTGCTTTAAAAATTCCAAGGTTTTATCGAAATGAGAGGGGTAATACTCTAACTCAAATCCGATGTGAATGCGGATATCGTTTTTATATTCCTCACGCAAGGCTTTGAGTGTGTCTATATATCCCGCGACCTCGTCCGGGCGCATACGTATTCTGTAGTTAAAGTTATCGATTATATAAGTTCCGTGGTCTGCAAAGCCGAGGACCTTATATCCTGCCTGTATTGCGGCTTCTATATATTGGCGTTCCGTGCCGACCGCGTGGTGGCATCTTGCTGTATGAGTATGATAATTTGCAAACATTTTTTCACCTTTTTTAAACAAAATTACCGAGACGAAACGCCTCGGTAAAAAGATTTAGTGTATAGATATTCGATATTACTCTGCTATATCGTTGGCGTTTTTATTTTCTTCTGCGGTTTCGGAGATGAAAGTAAATTCAACGGGCTCGATTATTACTTTACCGTTCTTTTCGGCAGATGTTACCGTGTTGGAAAGAAGAAGATTTACAACCCCTGTTTTGCTAAGGTCGTTAGTGGTTTTGGAATCGGTCGTAAATTCGTAAGTTACCTGGTTGAGGGTATATACGAAAGTAGTTTCTCCGATAACGTAAGGGGTATATCTGTAAAAATCATCCATAAAGTCGTAGATAGCACCGCCCACTTCGGAAATGGTGAGGCCTTCTGCTAACTCAACGCGGTATATATTGCTGTTGTTAAGGTCTGAAAGTTTATATTCTTTGTCATGATCCATATAGCGGAAGCTATAACCGTGCGCGTTATCCGCATAGATGTCGAGCCACTGGATGGAACTGAATTTAGAGGAAAGATCTTTATAGAAAAGATCTATCTCTGCTCTGATGGCTTTTTCCATCTGGATATTGGCGCGTTCAACAGCATAACTGTCCGTTGCGGTTATTGTAGAATAAATATATATCTGAAATTCTATATTGTCATCAAGGCAAACGGCGTTGACTTCGTATCTTCCACTGGTTTCGTTTCTCTTGGTATAATCCATAACAGAAAAATTCTTTCCGGGATATTCTTCTGTAAGATAAGCATTTATTTTTTCCAAAACTTTTTCCGAAGCTTTGCAAGATGTAGCGAGGATCATATAAGTCATAACCAAGAAAAGCGCGGTAAATTTTTTTATATTTTTCATAGACGACTCCAAGTAAATAAAACAAAAAATTTTTCGAATGTAAAAATATTTGTCGCGTTTGTAATTGGAAATAAATATCAAAAAGTATAGTTTTTTAAGGCTTTTTATAAGGTTATAATACCTTTATTGTATATTATAAACCATTTTGGGCAAAAAATCAATACTTTTTAAATTATTCCTCGCCTTTGACGAAAAATAAGGAAATATTGCTGATTATTTTGCCAAAATCGGAGCAATAATTGATACAAATTTATAAAATATAGGAGACAATTATGCTCGGAACGGAAATTGTAAAAATAAATGCAACGGAAATATTGGATTCCCGCGCGAATCCTACGGTGTTTTGTAAGGTAACGCTTGCCTGCGGTGCGCAGGGATGCGCGGCCGTACCAAGCGGAGCTTCGCGCGGAAAAAACGAAGCCTTTGAAAAGCGCGATGGAGGAGAGCGCTTTGGCGGTCGCGGCGTGGAGGACGTTTGCCGCAGAATGGAGCGAGAGCTTTTTAAAAATATAAACGGCGCGGATGCGGCGAATCAAAAGATGCTTGACGGACTTCTCCTGCGTGCGGATGGATTTGAGGATAAGAGAAATTACGGGGCGAACGCGCTTCTCGCTGTTTCTCTTGCCTGCGCGCGTGCCACGGCGCAGGCATACGACCTGCCGCTATACAGATACCTTGGAGGAATCTACGGGAATTATATGCCAACTCCGATGATGAACGTGCTGAACGGCGGAGCGCACGCGGCAAACAATATAGATATTCAGGAATTTATGCTCGTTCCAACAGGCGCATCCTGCTATAAGGAAGGCGTGCGTATGTGCGCGGAGATATATGCGCTTTTGAGGACAATGTTTAAAAAGGCAGGGCTTTCCGTTGGCGTGGGAGATGAGGGCGGCTTTGCACCTGACCTTGGCGGGGACGAGGAAGCGGTAAAATATCTTTGCGAAGCCATAGATAAAGCAGGATATTCCGACAAGGTAAAGATCGCGCTCGACATTGCGGCAAGCGAATGGGTAAAAGACGGAAATTACGTTCTTCCAAAAAAGGGAACGACTCTTACTGCGGATGCGATTATAGAAGAGTTTTCTCACTGGGCGGAAAAATACCCGATAATCTCGTTTGAGGATCCCGTAGGGGAAGAGGATGTTCAGGCGTGGATGGATATAACCGGGGCGCTAGGTAACAAGGCTATGCTTGTTGGCGATGATCTTTTTGTGACGGATGCGCATCGAATTGACGTTGGGGCAAAGGAAGGATACGCAAATTCCGTTCTTATAAAGCCGAACCAGACGGGAACGCTTTCCGAAACGTTTGCGGCGATACATTCTGCAAGAAAAGCGGGATATAAATTAATAATTTCCCACCGTTCGGGGGACACTTCGGACGATTTTATTTCGGACCTTGCGGTTGCCGTTTGCGCGGACTTTATAAAAGCGGGCGCCCCCGCAAGAGGCGAGCGCGTTGCAAAATACAACAGAATTTTGGAAATAGAAAAAGAAGTGAACTCTTCTTGTTTTTAAAGTCAAAAAACCGCTGTGTATCGAAAGGTACACGGCGGTTTTCTAAGAAAATCATCTTAATTTAAGTTTTGCCGCTAGTTCGTCAAGAAGATCTATATGAGCGTGGCTTGCGCCGTATAATGTTACGTATCCGTCTTTTTCAGCAGTTATATCTTGTCCCATATAAACAACACGTTCTCCTTTTTTGAGATACTGCTTATGTCCGTTCGCCGTAAAATAATTATATTCATCCACGGCGGATTGATAATACAGCTCAAACAGCTCTTTCGCCTTCTCCGTATTTTCAAGATGACCGTAGATCATACTTTCTTCCAATAATATAAGATGTTTGTTATATGTATCAAAGGTTGGGTATTGTCTTCGATAGGCAAGAATATTTTCACGGCTGTTCAAAATATCAAAAACGGGAATAACTACCTCGGTAATTTCTTTTACTATTTGTTTTGTAAGCTTTTGTGTGCTTTTCTGTGTGTCAAACCAAGTTTCTTTTTTGCCGCTTACGCCGCCCAATCTTGACCTTATATTGCACTCGTATTCTTTATAGTGATTTTTTTCTTGTTTGAAATGAAAATCTTTTTCGACACATTCAGGTACACGGATCCCGATATTAACACAAAAAAATCCGTATTGTGTCTTTAGATATTGCCCACTTTGAAAATTTATAACCTGAGAAATATCCCCCGATACAAAACGGTGAAGCGTTCGACAGTATTTCTTGAAGCCGAGCGGTTTTAAATTGTAATATACTTCATTTTCTATCTCGTCAATGACTTTCGGTATATCGGGAGAATTTGTTTTTTGGAATAGAGTTAGCCTTTTTGCTTTCATATTTTTTTCCTATCTGTTGGTATCACTTACGGTATCAAATATGAAAATGTTGAAAAAAGTGCCCGAAAACACTTGCTTTTCGGGCACCCTTAAGCCATATGGTATCATTCCCACTCGCTTTGAGGTTCTTTCCCACAGTTACTTTTCGCCTTATTTTGGGCTAATTTCCGTGAGTTTTCTCTCGTTTTGCTCCGTTTTTCTCTGTATTCTCTGTGTTCTCAGCCCGTTTGGTACTGTTTTGGTATCAAGGTTTGGTATCAATTTTCTGAAAAATTGGCGGAGAAAAATTTAGTTATTCTTTTTCAGTAAGTGATACTTGGCTCTGTCCTGCAGATCAACCGGCTTTGATGTTTGAGTACAAAGAGGGATGTAAAGGTCGTACTCCTCTTGGAGCAGTTATATTATAGCAGAAAAAATGCGAACAATTCAACGTTGTCTATAATCTGTGTTATAGCTTTACCTGAAACATATGTTTTATTACTATTGCTCCTTGGTGCAGTATCTCGTATAACTCGTGAACTTCAAATTCACACCAAGGGAACGTGCCAAATCAGCAATAGTGCTTTCGTCATCGTCGGTGTACCAACATCCGCTAATGACACTATCAATTTTACTGAAACCTGCAAGTACCGTATCCTCGTATAAATCCTCAAACACATCGGGGCGTTTTTGGGTCAAGACCCTTTGTGCTTCTTCGGGGAGAGCTGCAAGCGTTTCCTTGTTTACAAAACCTGTCGATGTAATGAGTTTGCCGCCGGGTTTCAACACTCTGAAAGCTTCTTTTAAGGCTTTTGCCTTTATGCCTTCGCAATTACCAATGCCTCCACCATCCGAGATGATGTCTATGCTGTTATCCTTAAAAGGCATATTGCAAAAATCAAAAGCAGCGTAATAGATGTTGGGCGAATCAAGCGATTTATCCAAGAAAGATTTCCACTCACGAACAACCGTGGGAGAAAGATCGCTTATTATAACCGTCGCATCCGGATTTGCTTTGAGAATGTAGGGCATATATCCACCACCGGGACCTGCGCCGATTTCAAGAATGATTCCATCACAAGAAGCAATCTGCTTTCCGACGCCATCCATATAGGCGTTGTCTGCTTTTGAATATTCCCAATTACGTTTTATCCATTTGCCACTTTGTATTTCATTTGCCCATTCGATATTATAATCTCGTTCCTGTTCCGGCACAAAATAGGCTATTCCAGAACGTCCGGTTTCCTTGCCGGTTAATTCACAGAGCAGATCAACATCTTCAAGCATTTCGTTAATTGTAACCTTGTACAGATGGGATAGCTCCAGAAGTATATCAATGTCTGGTACTGCATTTCCGCACTCCCATTTTGAGACAGCCTGCGATGTAACACCGAGCTTTTCGGCTAAATCCGTTTGAGACAAACCCGCTTTTCGTCTGAGTACAGACATTCTTTTTCCAAAATGAATTTTGTTTACCATAATTCACACCTCTTTCCTCTTGGTGCTTATATTATACCGCACACCTCAGACGTATTGGAAGCGACGAGGTGTTTCACAAGTTCGGTTGCCTACAACCGTCGGTTGGAGTAAGGTTAATATATTTGATAAATCTATCAACTCAAGTCCGCACTATTAATGGTATCAATTTGGTATCACTTACGGTATCAACGGGATGATATTTGCGAAAAGTACCCGAAAACACAGCGATTTTCGGGTACTTGTAAGCCATATGGTATTATTCCCACTCAATAGTACCTGTGGGTTTGGGGGTGATGTCGTAGAGAACACGGTTAACGCCTTCAACTTCGGAGATAATTCTATCTGTAATAGTATGAAGAACGCTGTAGGGGATCTCTTCGATAGTAGCTGTCATAGCGTCTGTGGAGTTAACAGCGCGGATGATTGCGGGCCAACCTTCATAGCGCTCGCCGTTTTTAACGCCGACACTCTTCATATCGGGAACTACAACGAAGAACTGCCATACCTTGCTTGCAAGACCACATTTGTCAAATTCATCGCGAAGAATAGCGTCTGCTTCGCGAAGAGCGTGGAGTCTGTCACGTGTGATAGCACCGAGGCAACGAACACCGAGACCGGGGCCGGGGAACGGCTGGCGGTCAACCATAGCGGAGGGAAGACCGAGAGCTCTGCCGACCATACGAACTTCATCTTTAAAGAGGAGTTTTACGGGTTCAACAAGCTCGAATGTCATATATTCGGGCAAGCCGCCTACGTTGTGATGTGATTTAACTGCTTTTTTACCATTGCTTTCAAGAATGTCGGGGTAGATAGTACCCTGTGCAAGGAAGGAGATTCCTTCGAGCTTATGAGCTTCTTCATCGAACACTTTGATGAATTCGCCGCCGATTATCTTGCGTTTTGTTTCGGGATCGGATACACCCGCAAGAAGATCGAGGAAACGGTCTGTAGCATCAACATAGACGAGGTTTGCGTCAAGCTGATTACGGAAAACTTCGATAACCTGTTCGGATTCGCCTTTGCGCATAAGACCGTGGTTTACGTGTACGCAAACGAGCTGTTTGCCGATGGCTTTGATAAGAAGGGCAGCAACAACAGAAGAGTCAACACCGCCGGAAAGAGCGAGAAGAACTTTTTTGTCGCCTACCTGCGCGCGAACTGCTTCTACCTGTTCTTCGATAAAAGCTTCCGCAAGAGCGATAGTAGTTATGCGTTCCATTGTTTCGGGACGTACGTCGTTTTGCATATGATATTCCTCCAGAATATAAGTTTTCACGCTAAAAAAGGGCGTGAAAAAAAGTTTTACAAATACAGTATAACTTATTATTGCGTATTTTTCAAGTGAATTTGCAAATAAATTTGTAAGAAAAGGTAAATTAGCGCGATTTTTCGTTGCTTTAATATTAAAGTATTTCAGCAAGAGATTTAGGGTCTTCTTCTAAAAAAACGTATCGAATTGTACGCCGAGCAGTCTTCCTTTGGCAAAGAGCGCGCCGATTTTTGTGCCGACTATATAGAACACGTCGCAAATTCGCGCGATGTCTGCAAGGGTTACGTCTGTTTACTTACTCATAATGCCGTATCCGGGAAGTGTTTCAAGGTTTGTGCTTAAAAGGCGCTCCATTATTTTAGGGTGTGCGCCACATGCGTAATCACATTCGAAAGAAAGCATAAAATTCTCCTTAAAATTTTCAAAAATATATCAATTTAATGATAGCATATAATTCACGTATTTTCAATATTTTCCGAAAAAGGCGCTTGCGAAAGTTTTTCTTATCTTTTGTTAAAAGTAAGAGGTTAAAAAAGTTGACAATTCCGCCGACGCGCGGTATAATCTATATATTAAGAATAAAAAAGGCTTTTCGAATTTATAAGGAGCTGCTATGGCAAAGATTACACGTCGCACAGCACGCGAAAGTGCGGTGCAATTACTTTACGGATACGATTTTCAGAAAGAATATGATAAAGAAGAATTTTTCGCTTTTACATCCGAAGAAGCGGAAATAGAAACAAATGCATTTGCGAAAGAACTCTATACGGGAACTTTGGAGCACCTTGCAGAGATCGATGCGAAGATAGAAGAAAATCTTCGCTCCTGGTCTATAGATCGCGTTTCCAAAATATCTCTTGCGGTTATGCGCGTTTGCGCGTACGAGATTATGTTCACGGAAGTTCCCGTGCCGATTGCAATAAACGAAGCGATCGAAATAGACAAAAAGTTCGACAAGGATGATGCACCCTCGTTTATCAACGGCGTGCTTAACGCTATTGCGAAAGGTTGCAGAGCAGAATGACTATACTCGGTATTGACACGAGCAACTACACCACCTCGCTCTCGCTTGTGGGCGAGGACGGTTTTGTGCACGTTCGCAAAATACTCGATGTAAAAAAAGGAGAGTGCGGGCTTCGACAGAGCGACGCACTTTTTTTGCATACGGTAAACCTGCCTGAGCTTTTCCCGAAGCTTTATGAAGCTTATTTTGAAAAGTACGGCGAACAAGCGAAAATAGATGCTGTGGCATACAGCGCGTATCCAAGGGACGCAGAAGGCTCTTATATGCCTTGTTTCCTTGCAGGGAAGAGTGCGGCAAGCGCTGCCTCTTCCTCTTTGGGTGTGCCGCTTCTTAAATTTTCACATCAAGCGGGGCATATTATGGCGGCGCTGCGGACCTGTGGCGCCCGGAATGAGATAGGAGATGAGTTCCTCGCACTTCACCTTTCCGGGGGAACTACGGAGCTTGTGCGCGCAAAAGCTGATGAGCGTATAGGATTTTGTGCAGAGATAGTTTGTGATACTGCGGATATTTCCGCAGGTCAGCTTATAGACCGCGCAGGTGTTATGCTGGGGCTTTCTTTCCCATGCGGAGGAGAACTTGAAAAGCTTGCGCTTTCTGCAGGTAACGCAAAGGGCATAAAACCCATAAAGGTCACCGTGCGCGAGGGCGAATGCAATATGTCAGGTGCGGAAAACAGAATACGCGAGCTTGTGATGCGCGGGGAAGACCACGGAAAAATAGCGTATTTTACGCTTGATTTTGTGGCGAAAAACGTGATAGCCCTTACCGAACAGGCACGGGAGAAGCATCCCACGCTCCCCGTGATATTCGCAGGCGGCGTTATGCGCAACAGCATAATCCGCGAAAAGATAAAAGAAAAGATAGATAATATTTATTTTGCTTCCGAGGAGCTTTCCTCCGACAATGCTGTCGGCACGGCTTACTTGGGGCTTGAAATTATGAAAAAGGGGGCGGTAGTACGGAACGACAGGTCATAACCGTATCGGAGCTTAACGAGTATATAAAAATGCTCATCGACCACGATCAGATACTTATGTCCGTTTCTGTTCGCGGTGAAATATCCAACTTCACCAATCACTATAAAACAGGGCATTTTTACCTTACCCTCAAGGATGAGGGAAGTCTTATAAAAGCCGTTATGTTCCGCGGAAACGCATCCAAACTTAAATTTATGCCCGAAAACGGTATGAAGGTCGTTGTGACGGGCAGAGTCAGCGCATACGTGCGCGACGGTCAATATCAGATATATATCGAAACGATGGAGCCCGACGGAGTCGGCGCGCTCTATATCGCTTATGAACAGCTTAAAAAGAAGCTGACGGCGGAGGGACTTTTCGACCGTTCAAGGAAAAAGCCCATTCCCAAGATACCCACAAGGGTCGGTATCGTTACCTCGCCTACGGGTGCTGCGGTAAGGGATATTATCAATATTCTGGGCAGAAGATTTCCGCTTTGCAAGCCGGTTCTTTACCCCTCGCTCGTTCAGGGAGACGGCGCACCTGCGCAGATAATGGCAGGCATAGATTATTTTAATGCTACAAAGAGCGTGGACGTGCTTATTGTTGGGCGCGGCGGCGGCTCTCTTGAAGACTTGTGGGCTTTCAATAATGAGGAGCTTTGCCGCAAAGTAGCGGCATCCGAAATACCGATAATTTCCGCCGTGGGTCACGAAACGGACTTTACGCTTTGCGATTTTGCAGCCTCTGTGCGCGCTCCCACACCCAGTGCCGCGGCAGAGCTTGCTGTGCCGGAGAGCACGGAGCTTGCGCGCAAGATAGGCAACGTACAGACAAGGATGGAGCTTCTTTGCACTCAGAAAATAAAGCTTTCGCGTGAAATGCTCTCCCGACTTGCCACGTCGCGTGCGCTCACAACGCCTATGAACTTTATAGATGATAAGCGTATGATGCTCGGCGTTGCGGCGGAAAAGCTTGATTCGAGAATGGAAAAAATATTGGAACGCAAAAAAGCTATGCTCGGCGCGACCACGGCGAAGCTGGATGCGCTCAACCCGCTTTCGGTGGTTTCTCGCGGTTACAGCGCGGTGTTTGATACCGATGGCAAGCTTGTAAAAAGCGTGGAGCAGACAAAAGTTGGGCAGACCGTTTCGTTTATGCTGACGGACGGCAAAATTTCCGCCGAGGTGAAAACGGTGGAAAAGGAAGAAAGGAAGAATTAAAATGGCTGAAAATAAAATGACGTTTGAAAGCGCGCTTTCCCGCCTTGAGGAGATCGTGCGCGCGATGGAAAGCGGAAGCGCGGCGCTTGATTCCTCTCTTGCGCTCTTTGAAGAGGGAATAGGGCTTGTAAAATTCTGCACAAAAGCGCTTGATACCGCGGAACAAAAGGTAAAAATACTTCAAAAAGACGAAAACGGCGATATGACGGAAGCACCGTTTGCCGTGAAATCGGGTGATTGAGATGGATATTGCAAAGCTTCTTGCCGAGAATACGGCGAAGATAGACATATACCTTGAAAAAAATCTGCAAACATCCGAAAAAGAGCTTGAAACTCTTTATGAAGCTATGCGATACAGCACGCTTTCCGGCGGAAAACGCATTCGTCCTTTTCTTGTAATGGAGTTTTGCCGTCTTTTTGGCGGACGTGAGGCGGCGGCAATACCTTTTGCCTGTGCAATAGAGTACGTTCACACCTCATCCCTTATACACGACGATATGCCGTGTATGGATAACGATGCGCTTCGCCGAGGAAGACCCACAAATCACGTTGTATTTGGGGAGGATATTGCGCTTCTTGCGGGAGACGCGCTCATTACACGCGGATACGAAATGGCGGCACGTAATGCGGAAGTGGAGCCGAGTACTGCTCTTGCGGCAACGGCGATGCTTCTTTACCACGCGGGTGCTGTCGGTATGATGGGAGGACAGGAGATAGACCTTCTTTCAGAGGGCAAAAAGACGGATTTCTCAACGCTTATGAAGATGCACGAAAAGAAGACGGGTGCGCTCATCCGCGCGGCTTGCTTGCTCGGCGTAATGGCGGCGGGTATTACCGACGAAAACGATGAAAGATACCTTGCGGCGGTAAAATACGCACGCGGCGTTGGGCTTGCTTTCCAGATAATAGATGATATTCTTGACGTAGAGGGGGATGCCGCGCTTCTCGGAAAGGCAACGCACGCGGACGCGGCGCTTGAAAAGACGACGTTCCTTTCGTTTATGAGTATAGACGAAGCGAAAGATTACGCGAAAAAGCTTACGGAAGAAGCGATCGCGGCGATCGCGCCATTTGAGGGGAACGAAGTTCTTACGGAGCTTGCAAAGTTTTTGCTTACAAGAAAGAAATAACGAAAATGACAGAGCGAAAACTCTGTCATTTTTTATATAGGTTATTCGAGAATAGAAAAATCGGTATAGCACATAGTTTTTTCATCTGAAAGCACTACCACCAATTTATACTCCCCGGGAGAATACGTGTAATCTCCCCATAATATCTGTTCTTCCAAGTAAATCTTACCTGAACGCTTATTTTTGGAAACTTTGTCGAGTTTTATCTTTCTGGTTTTCGCGCCGCTAAAAAAGTTTTTTTCTTCCAAAGCAAAAGGAGTCGCGTCCCAACATTCATCGTATTCGTTAAATTTATATAGATAAATATAATCATAAGCAACACGTTTGCCCGAAAGATTTTCGATAGTACACTCAATATATTCCGGCACGCCGATATACTCGGTTTCGCTCAGATAAACTTTATATTCGGGGTTTTCGGGAAGTTGGTAAGGAAAATATGGTGAAACATCCCCGCAAGAGCAAAGGAAACACAGGCAAAATGACAGACACAAGATAAGACTTATAGTTTTTTTCATAAAAGAATTTACCTTTCTATTCGTTGCTATATGTTGGTAAGTCTGCTGTTGATATTGCTTCCGCAGGAATTGCCGAAATGCAAATTATCAGAGAGAGTATTGAAAATGTGAATAATTTGATGAATTTCATTTGATTTTGTTCCTTTCTTTATAATAATAAATTAAAACCCCGAAAATGCAGGCAAGGCTAGGCAGAAAAAGACCGAATCTCCAAAGAACAACATCTTCGCACCAATCCGCTATTATATATTCCATAATGTTTGGGATCCATTTGTGATTGAGCCAGCAAGAATAGTGCGGATTTAAAAAAGCGATCACGATGGAAACGATAAGCCCTATGCCGCCGACCAATATGAGCGCAGCGGGGATGAGATTTGCGCTTTGATGCGGTTTTGGGGCTATTTCTTCCTCACGCTTTTTGCTGTTATTTTGTGCGCTCGGTGCTTCGGCAAGCGTTTTGAGAGGGAGTGCTTCGTTTTTTTCATCGTTCAAAAGATAATCGAAGCTAACATCGAAAAGCTTTGATATTTCTTTTAAATTCTGAATATCGGGGTCGCATATTCCAAGCTCCCATTTGGAGATACTCTGGCGCGAAACGCCGAGCCGCAGGGCAAGGTCTTCCTGCGTCATATTTCGATCTTTTCTTAATTTTATAATTTTTTCGTTTAAGTACATACGCACCTCCTGCGTTTATTATACCAAAATAAAGAAAAAAATCCACCAATTTCGCTTGCCATTTGCAAAAAAACGCGCAACCTTGGGTTGCGCGCGGTAAAAACCTATAAAATTATAATTTTTTGCTTCGTTTTTTTAAAATTACCGTGACGATTATTCCTGCGATAATAAATGCTATTCCAAGACCGAGCATTATTGCGGCTATCGAATTTGGAATAGCGGCAAGATTTGAAGCGCTGTCCGTTATGCTTGACCCGAATATATCGTTTTGGGGGAAGCCGGGCATCGGAAAGTAATTTTGAAATTCATTTTGCATATTGGAAACGTTGTTGTTAAAACTGTTTAACATAAAATTTGATGCTGTAAGAAAGATCGCTCCCTGTACGGACAGTATTATGCCGATGACTATGGGAAGTATCCCTATCACCCACCCGTAACGGTTAAAATAATGCGAAAAATTATTTTGACGCACAGGGCGGCTTTGTGCATCCTTTTGTTCAGGCGAAGTATTAAGATTTGGCGGATCATCATCGGAAAGCAGCCAATCCGCAGTCACGCCGAAGACGGAAGCCAAAAGCTTGAGCTTGCCAACCTCCGGAACTGCGTCTCCCGTTTCCCATTTACTGATGGCTTGGCGCGAAACGTCCATTTTTTCCGCAAGTGCTTCTTGAGAAAGTCCCGCTTTTTTTCTGCAATACGATATTTTTTCTTGAAGGTTCATATTATTTCTCCTTTCTTTTTATCTTGATTTTATCAAAAAAGGAATGGTAAAACAATACACGAAAGCTTGAAAAAGCGCAACCGATGGTTGCAATCGGGGTAAATTCCAACTTTGTACAGGTGATTTATATTGAAATTATAGCAATACGATAAAATTTTGTCAAGCACGCGAAATAGACGGAAAACATATACTTCTTATGAGAGGTGATCTTATGGTCTATATTCGCAAGAAAAAGAAAAATGTCTTCTGCCGTATAGCGGCGGTGATTATAGCGCTTCTTTTGACCGTGATCTTTGTGCTGAGATTTCTAAACCAAAAGCTTGACGTTATCGTTGCTGATATGGTGGAGGAGGGGCTTAAAAACACCATAACGAAGATCATAAACGAATCTGTGGCGCAGGGTATGAGGGAAGGGGATTACAGAGATATTTTGAGCGTTTCTTATTCCTCCGACGGAAAAGTGCGCAGTATGGTTGCGGACAGTGTAAAAATAAATCTTCTCTGCGCGGACGTGGGTGCACGCATTTCCGAAAAGCTGGATGAGCTTACGCGCTTTTACGTTGAGGTGGATGTTGCAGACGTGCTTGATGACGTTATAGTGCTGGGCAAGTTTCCGCACACGTTTTGTGCGGACGTTGTTCCCGTTGGCGGAATAGAAACGGATATAGAAAGCGAATTTCTGTCCGCGGGAATAAACCAGACGAATTACCGCCTGAACCTTAAAGTTGACGTAGGTATTACTGCGGTAATGCTTATCTCCACCGCCACAATAGACGTTTCAACAAGCGTAAGCATTGCCGAAATGCTGATAGTGGGTGACGTTCCGACAGTATATTGGGGCTGATTTTGCCCAAAATGACGAAAATCAGCCAATATCTCCCTTGAATTTTAACAATTTGTTAATTTCTTATTGACAAATCGGTAAAAAAATGATACAATATTTTTGTAAATAAGAGGGAGTAGTCGGCGGTGAAAACCGTATCCTTTGGCGTCATCGCAGGTGCGTTTGCATCTTGCCACGGATTTAAACGGCGAGACTTTTGTTGCACAGGGTGTAGCAAGAGTCTTTTTTTATTGCCTCTATTCCTCAGAAAACAAAAAATAAAAGAACAGGAGTGAATTTTTTTGGACTTTATCATTGACTTTTTGGCAGATCTTTTTGCTTCTTTCGGTGCTCTTACCTGGAAGCAGGTAGTTATGTGGATCATAGGCGGCGTGCTTATATTCCTTGCTATCAAAAAAGAGATGGAACCTACGCTTCTTCTTCCTATGGGCTTCGGTGCTATCCTCGTTAATATTCCTTTTTCCGGTGCTATCGGTGAACACGGCGCTCTTACAGAGCTTTTTGAAGCGGGTATCTCCAACGAACTCTTCCCGCTCATTCTCTTTATCGGTATCGGTGCGATGATCGATTTCGGTCCCCTTCTTTCCAACCCGAAACTTATGTTCTTCGGCGCGGCGGCGCAGTTTGGTATTTTCTTCACAATGTTTATTGCTTCCTTCTTCTTCCCCATCCTTGATGCTGCTTCTATCGGTATCATCGGTGCGGCAGACGGCCCTACAGCTATCGTAGTTTCTCAGCGCCTTGGCGCTTCCCCCGGTGTAAGAGCCGCTATTATGGTTGCGGCATATTCGTATATGGCTCTCGTTCCCGTTATCCAGCCCCCTGTTATCAAGGCTCTCACAACGAAAAAAGAACGTCAGATCTGTATGCCTTATGAACCCAAAGAGGTTACAAAGCTCACAAGAATCCTTTTCCCCATCGTTATCACGGTTATCGCAGGTCTTATCGCTCCCGACTCCGTAGCTCTTGTCGGCTTCCTTATGTTCGGTAACCTTATCCGCGAATGCGGCGTACTTAACAGCCTTTCCGACACAGCACAGAACGTGCTTGCAAACCTTATTACAATATTCCTCGGCATCACTATCGCAACACAGATGGTTGCAGACCAGTTTATCAACTTCAGCACGCTCCTCATCATCGGTCTTGGCTTGTTCGCATTCGTATTCGATACAGCTGCAGGCGTATTGTTTGCAAAGCTTATCAACCTCTTCTCCAAGAAGAAGATCAACCCTATGATCGGTGCAACAGGTATCTCCGTGTTCCCGATGTCCGCGCGCGTTGTTCATAAGATGGGCCTTGAGGAAGACCCCCAGAACTTCCTTCTTATGCACACTATCGGTGTAAACGTTTCCGGTCAGATCGCTTCCGTTATTGCGGGCGGTATGATCCTCAATATGTTCCTCTGATTTTTGAAAGGAGATCTTGAAAATGGATAAAATAATGGAATTTCTCGCGACTCAGGGTATCGAATGGCAGGGTACATCCCAGCTTATGGAAAGCCTTGGTGCTATGGCACAGGGTATGCTCGGTATATTCATCGTAATCGCAGCTATCGTTGGCGTTACGGTTCTTCTCAATACTGTTACAAGCAAAAAGGAAGATAAAGACGAATAATTTCAATAACATAAAAAACGCATCCGTGAGGATGCGTTTTTTACGTTTATTTGCTTTCAATATATTTAATTATCTCGTTACCAAGCCTCGTGGCACTGCCTTCAAACCAAATGCTGTCGTACGGCGGAAGCGACGAGGGGGGAATACCTTTTTTCTCAATAAGATACGCTCTGTAGCGTGAACGGATAAGTGAGGGAAGCGCCACGGCAAATATCATAAACGGACCGAGATAGCAGTTTTGCACTGCGTGGCCGTGCTCGTGATTTTTGATGGATCTGCTGCCTTTGCTCCTTTTATCAACGATAAAGAAAAGCCCGAGGTTGATGCCGCCCCAATTTTCACCTATTTCAAAGCAGAAGCAATATCCGTGCCGCTTGGGTCTGTGCCCTTTTATCAGGAGAAAAAGCGCGGTAAAACAGCCTACCAGCGTGAAAGGAAGACCCCACGTGAACGTGAGAAGATAGAAAACGAATTTAGGAAGTTTCGGGTTCATATTTAAGTCCTTATTCTGCTGCAAATCGGTTTGAAAAGGGGAAAACAGGGGATTTTTGAGTAAAGTTCTTTTTGCCTGTATTTCGGTTTTGCAAAAGGAAAGACAGAAAGTTTTTGAGCAAAGTTCTTTTTGCCTGTATTTCGGTTTTGCAGAAGGAAAGGCAGAAAGTTTTTGAGTAAAGTTCTTTTTGCCTACTTTTTCTCCGAAAGAAAAAGTAGGTTATTTTGCAAGAGCTGCGCCGTGAGCTGTTGCGAAAACGGCGTTTTCGGGGATGATGAAGTTGAGGTCGAAAAGCTTGTTGAGATTTTCAAAAATCTCTTTAGCCTGAGGAAGGCTAGTCATATTGCCTGTGAGAACGATGTTTTTGGTGCCTGCATTGCGGGAGGCGAACATTCCTATCATACCGATGGTTTCAAAAACCATATTGATAACGCCGAGGGCAATATCGCCCGATGTGGCAATGTCGGAAACCTTACCGAAGTTTGCCGCAGTCATATCATTTGGCAGCTCCATATGGCGGGAAGTCTTCTTTGCAATGTCGGAAATGCGAAGGTCAATGTTGTCAAGATTGCCTGTCTTTGCCGCCTCAACAATGTGCTCTATGTTTTCCATGCCGATAAGCTTTTTGGAAAGACCGATAAGCGTACCGCCGCCAACGCCCGTACCGCCAAGATAGTTAATATCAACGTTGTCCCCGTCTTTTTTAGCGTGAACAAGGGCTGTACCCGTACCCATGCTGATGATCACGGCTTCGGAAAGCCCCGAAAGGTACAGACCGCCTCTGCCAACGCAGGAAAACTCGGATTCGTGTACACAGGGAAGCCCGTAAAGAGGGCCTTTTACATAGGAAGAACCTGCGCCTGTCACGATAACCTTTTCTATATCGCCAAGTTCTATGTCGTGCTCCACGGTAAATTTGCCGAACGCACCGTAAAGCGATGTTATAGGGTCTGTAGCGTGAACGAATGTCGCACCAAGAACTTTTTCGCCGCAGAAACCAACGATCTTTGTTGTACTTCCGCCGACGTCTATACCAATTATTACTTTCACTTTTAAGCACCTCTTTTTTATATCTTGGATAAGAAGGACGAGCGATGCTCGCCCCACTGTATTGTAACAATTTTTATGCTATTTTTTAAGAGCTGTGAGCGCTATCTTTTCGCAAAGCTCGCCGTAAGATATTCCGGCGGCGGCGGCTTCTTGCGGAAGCAGGCTAATAGGTGTCATACCCGGAAGCGTATTCGCTTCAAGGCAGAAGAAATCTTTTTTGTTTTCATCAAGGATGAAATCTATTCTGCTGTAATCGCCAAGACCGAGGGCGGCGTGCGCCTTTTCCGCAAGGAATGAAAGACGCGCACATTCATCATCCGTCAAGGGCGCGGGGCAGATCTCAAGCGTCATACCCGATTGATATTTTTTTGTAAAATCATAGAAGCCTTCGCCAAGCGGCTTTATCTCAATAGGAGGGAGCGCCTTGCCGTCTAAAATGCCGACGGAAAACTCTCTGCCGCAGATTTTATCTTCTATAATTACATTGCTTTCATATTTTTCAGCCGCTTCAAGCGCGGACAAGAGGTCTTTCTCTGTATCCACCATCGTAACACCTACGCTGGAACCGCAGGAGCAAGGCTTGATAACGCAAGGAAATTTAATTTCGTCTTTGCGAGAAAATGCTTCTTTTGTGTTTGTATATATCCAATCCGCCGTGGGAACACCTGCGGCGCGGAATATTGTTTTTGAAAGGTTTTTATCCATCGCGGCAAGGCAAGCGGCATATCCGCTGCCCGTGTATTTTATGCCGAGGCAATCAAGGTAAGCCTGGAGCTGACCGTTTTCGCCCATGCCGCCGTGCATTGCAAGGAACACAACATCCGCAGCATTCACAAGCGCGGCAATACCGTGACCGATAAGGCGTTCCCCGATATTTGCCTGCTCTTTAAGAGCAGCAAGGTCCGGGGGATTTTCGGGAATTTTATAGGAATAGTTTCCGTTGGAAGAAAAAAGCTCTTCCGGTGTTTTTTTGCCCGTGCCGAAATATACATCAGCAAGAGCAACTTCGTGACCGCGCTTTGCGAGCGCGTTTGCGATAAGAGAGCCGGAGGAAAGAGAAACCTCGCGTTCGGGGGAAAGTCCGCCGGCTAAAACTGCTATTTTCATAGAGAAAACTCCTTAAATGAATATGTAAAATTTTAATTGCATATTCATTTGTTCTTATGTGAGATTTGTGCTGAACCAATGCTTCCTGTTAAGAGGAAGCCTTAGTTCATTATAACGTATCAAACTGAAAGTTCAACGGAGGATCTCTTTGCTTCACCGAGAACAGGATCTATGTAATCCGCGATGAATTCTTCTACCTGATGTTCGCTTCTGCCGATATAGAGCGAGGGAACAAGTATGTCTTTAAGCTCTTCCATGGTGATGTTGAAGGAGGGATCAGCGGCGATACGTTCAAGCATATCGTTCTTTTCGCCCTGCTCCTTTACCATTTTGCCTGCGGCAATGGAATGAACACGGATCTTTTCGTGGATCTCCTGTCTGTCGCCACCGCGGCGAACAAGGTCCATCATAATATTTTCGGAAGCTATAAAGGGAAGCTCCGCCATAACGCGCGCTTCGATAACCTTGGGGTAAACGACGAGGTCGGAGCTTACGTTGAGGTAAATACCGAGAATTGCGTCAACCGCAAGGAATGCTTCGCTGATAGCGATACGTCTGTTTGCGCTGTCGTCAAGTGTACGTTCGAGCCACTGTGTAGAGGCTGTCATAGCGGGGTTTATCATATCCGCAACAACGTAGCGGGAGAGGGCGCATATGCGCTCGCATCTCATTGGGTTGCGCTTATAAGGCATTGCAGAAGAGCCGATCTGGTTCTTTTCAAAGGGTTCTTCCATTTCTTTAAAGGACTGGAGCAGACGCATATCCGTTGCGAATTTTGCCGCGCTCTGTGCAATGCTTGCAAGCACGTTTGTCACGCGGGAGTCAAATTTTCTTGTATAGGTCTGACCGGAAACGGGAACTACCTTGGAAAATCCAAAGTCGGCGGCAATGCGCGCTTCAAGCTCTTTTATTTTTTCTTCGTTGCCATCGAAAAGCTCCATAAAGCTTGCCTGAGTGCCTGTCGTACCCTTCTGACCGAGGAGCGCGAGAGAATCTATAACAAAATCAAGGTCGCAGAGGTCGAGGTAAAGGTCGTACATCCAAAGAGTTGCACGTTTGCCAATGGTTGTAAGCTGCGCGGGCTGAAGGTGTGTGTAAGCAAGGCAAGGAAGCGCTTTGTATTTGAGCGCAAATTCACGCAAGTTTGCAAGAACAGCTTTGAGCTTGTCGCGAACGAGCTCAAGCGCTTTTTTGTTTACGATCATATCCGTATTGTCGCCAACGTAGCATGAGGTAGCACCAAGATGGATGATACCGCGCGCCTTGGGGCATTGGTCGCCGTATGCGTGAACGTGGGACATAACATCGTGACGGAGTTTCTTTTCGTAAGCTTCCGCAACCTCATAGTTTACATCATCTGCGTGGGCTTCAAGTTCTGCTATCTGTTCATCCGTAATGGAAAGACCGAGCGCTTTTTCCGCTTTTGCAAGAGATATCCAAAGTTTGCGCCAAGTGGTAAATTTCATATCCTGAGAGAAAAGATACTGCATTTCTTTGCTTGCATATCTTCCGGAGAAGGCGCTTTCGTATTTCTGTCTGTTCATTTTTATGTCCCTTTCTATAATTTATACTTTAAAATTGTATATACCGTAGGAGATTTCTCCTACGGTATTTTTGTTTGTTCACGAAAACCACCAGCAGTGCCGGTGGTTACAAAAAGCTTTAGCTTTACACAGTTCCCGCCGCAGCGGAGGCTCCTTTGTGCAAAGGGAGCTGTCAGCGAAGCTGACTGAGGGATTGTGCTCGTGTAAAAGAACAATAAAACAATCCTTCCGTCACGGCAAGCCGTGCCACCTCCCTTTACACAAGGGAGGCTTAAAGATAGTTGCCACATCTGTGGCGGTAGGGCGACTACCGCAAGCGGCGGATTATTCGACGAGCCTAAAGGCTCTGCGTGTGGAATGCCTCAAGGGGGCTTGTGCAAGCCACCGGCACGGCTGGTGGTCATGACTATTCCAAGATTTATTTGTTTGAATTAAGAGAGATCGTAGTGCCGCCATCGAAAAAGCCCATATCGGAAAGGAGCTTTTCCATAGTTGCAAGCTTTACGCAGAGGCAGAGCACCTGCGAAGCCAAGCGAAGCTCGTGAAGCGTGGGGTAGGAAGGGGCGATGCGAAGGTTTGCATCCTTAGGGTCCTTACCATAGGGGAAGGTAGCGCCGGCTTCCGTAAGCTTCATACCTGCATCAAGGCAAAGCTTGTAAACTCTCTTGGCACTTGCCGCTTTAAGGTCAAGGCTGATAAAGTAGCCGCCCAGAGGCTTGCTCCATTCTGCAATTTCTCTGCCGCCAAGCTCTTTTTCAAAAGCGGTAAGCACGGTTTCAAAACGGGGGCGGAGTATCTCCGCGTGTTTTTTCATATGCTCGCGAATTCCGTTTGCATCCTTAAAGAAGATGGCGTGGCGGAACTGATTGAGCTTATCATAGGATATGATCTGAGCGCCGATAAACTTCATAGCGTACTTCATATTGCGGTCGCTCGTGATGAAAGCGGAAATGCCGCTTCCCGCATATGTGATCTTGGATGTGGATGTGAACATATACACAAGGTCTTCGTTTTCCGTTCCCTGTGTAAGTTCGAAAATATTGAGAAGTTCGGGTGCGTTATCGTAAAGGTCGTGCACCATATACGCGTTATCCCAAAAGATTCGGAAGTCTTTTGCGGCGGGCTTGAGGGCGGCAAAGCGTCTTACAACTTCATCGCTGTAAACAGCACCTGTGGGGTTGGAGTATTTCGGTACGCACCAAATACCCTTGACGGCTTCGTCTTCGGCAACGAGTTTTTCTACGGTGTCCATATCCGGGCCGTCCTCGCGCATTTCAACGGGAATCATTTCTATACCGAATGTTTCGCATATTCTGAAGTGTCTGTCGTAACCGGGGCAGGGGCAAAGGAATTTTACTTTTTCGCACTTTGACCATGGTTTCATACCGGGGGCTGTGCCGAAAAGCTCTGCACGTGCAACGGCGTCAAACATAAGCTCAAGGCTTGCGTTACCGCCGAGGAACACGTTGTCGAATTCAACGCCGCAAAGCTCCGCAAAGAGCTTGCGTGCGGCGGGTACGCCGATGGTCATACCGTAGTTACGCATATCCATACCGAAAGCGTTGGAGCAATCCTCACCCGTACTGAGAACGGTAAGAATACCGTCAGAAAGGTCGAGCTGCTTTTTACAGGGCTTGCCGCGGGACATATCAAGGGAAAGCCCCTCCGCTTTTACTTGTTCATATACCGCAAGGAGTTCGCTGTATTCAAAAGCGAGCTCGGAACGGGTCATTTGGGAAATGGGTTTGTTCATAAATGTTTAATGCTCCTTGGAATGGGGTAAAAATGGGAAATTAGATATCTGCGTTGCCTGTCGTTCTGGGGAAGAGCTCTACGTCGCGGATATTGGAAACGCCCGTTACGTACATAATAAGGCGTTCAAAGCCAAGGCCGAAGCCTGCGTGGTGAGTGCCGCCGTATTTGCGGAGCTCTGTGTACCACCAATAATCTTCTTCGTTGATACCGAAGTTTTTATATGCGTTTTCGAGATAATCCATTCTTTCTTCACGCTGAGAACCGCCGATGAGCTCGCCAACGCCGGGAACGAGCATATCCATTGCGGCAACAGTCTTACCGTCATCGTTAAGACGCATATAGAAAGCTTTGATCTCTCTGGGATAGTTTATGACGAAAACAGGTTTTTTGAAAACTTGTTCGCAGAGGTATCTTTCGTGTTCTGTCTGAAGGTCGCAGCCCCAATAGGGTTTGAAATCGAACTTCATACCGCTTTCTTCGAGAAGCTTAACGGCATCCGTGTATTCAACACGTGCAAAATCGTTGGAAACGATGTTGTTAAGTCTTTCAAGCACCGTGTTGTCAACGAATTTGTTGAAGAATTCAAGCTCGGGCTTGCAGCTGTTGAGCAGGTGGTTGATGACGTATTTCGTCATAGCTTCCGCAAGCTCCATATCGTCTTCAAGGTCGGAGAAAGCTATTTCGGGCTCTATCATCCAGAATTCCGCCGCGTGTCTTTGCGTATAGGAGCGTTCTGCGCGGAACGTGGGACCGAACGTGTAAACGTTTGCAAAAGCCTGTGCAAAGCATTCTGCGTGGAGCTGACCGGAAACGGTAAGGCTTGTGTGCTTGCCGAAGAAGTCCTTCGTGTAGTCAACCTCGCCTGTTTCCGTCTTGGGAAGGTTTTCAAGGTCAAGGCTTGTTACGTGGAACATTTCGCCTGCACCCTCGCAGTCGCTCGTTGTGATGAGAGGTGTGTGCGCGTAGAGGAAGCCGCGTTCGTGGAAAAAGTTGTGTATAGCATAAGCCGCTTCGGAGCGAACGCGGAATACCGCTGTGTATATATTCGCTCTGGGGCGAAGATGGGGGATAGTGCGCAAAAATTCAAGAGATGTTTTCTTCTTCTGCATGGGGAAGTCGGGAGTAGAAGGACCTTCTACCATAACTTCGCTTGCTTTTATTTCAAAGGGCTGTTTAGCCTCGGGTGTGAGAACGAGTATGCCTTTTATAACAAGAGCTGCGCCTACGTTCTGCTTTGCAATTTCCGTGTAGTTAGAAAGCTTGTCTGCTTCGATAACTACCTGAATACGGGAAAATGTGCTGCCGTCGTTAAGTTCGATAAAACCGAAAACATTGCTGGAACGGATAGTCTTAGCCCAGCCCGCAACGGTAACTTCTTTATCTGCGAACGCTTCGGGAGAGGCGAAGATCTCTTTAACTGTGGTTCTTTTCATAATAAAGTTCTTCCTTTTATTTCGTCTTGACTTTTGCGGAAAGCAAAAGCTTTGCAAAAGCATATATAATAAAATATTATACATTATATATTGTGAAAATTCAATAATAATTTTGCATATTTATCGGATTTGCAAAAAAATGATGACATTTGATTCTGATTGATATATACTTGATATATATAAATTTTTAACAGAGGGCTACATTTATGACAAAACAATACAAAGGGAGATATTTCTACGTTATTAGAGATTCCGTCAGCATATCAAGCCCGACATCAAGCATTTGGGGCAGAGACAAAATCAGCGCAATAAAACGAGTAACACTTCATTGATACTTCCCACGGTGCTTGAAACCATTGCAAAATTGCGCGGGAAAAGCACCGAAACTGTAGAAAAAGCTATATATCTCAATACACTTCGCACGTTTGGGCTTGAACTGAGGGAAAATTTGATGTATTGATATATTGACATTAGGCACGAAAAATTGTATAATTTTATTAGTAAGACGATTAAAAATCGCTTTTGCAGGGCGAAAAGTCTTGCAAAGTAATTTTGGAGGTGAATATTTCGTGGAAACAACAAAACTCGAAATGTTAAAAGAAAAAGCACTCAATATCAGACTAGGCGCGCTTGAAGGCATTCACGCGGCATCTTCCGGTCATCCCGGCGGCTCTCTTGCCATTGCAGATATACTTGCATATCTCTATTTTGCGGAAATGAACGTTGACCCCGCAAACCCCAAGGATGAAAACCGCGACAGACTCGTTCTTTCCAAGGGTCACACAGCTCCCGCGCTCTATGCGGCTCTCGCTGAAAAGGGCTTCTTTGACAAAGACATTCTTAAAACGCTCCGTAAATTCGGCTCTATCCTTCAGGGCCACCCCGATATGAAACATATCCCCGGTATCGATATGTCCACAGGCTCTCTCGGTCAGGGCTTCTCCGCGGCTTGCGGTATCGCCCTTGCAGGTAAGATAGACGGCAAGGATTACCGCGTTTACTCCATCCTCGGCGATGGCGAAAGCGAAGAAGGTCAGATCTGGGAAGCGGCTATGTTCGGTGCTCACTACAAGCTCGATAACCTTGTTGCTATCGTGGATAACAACGGTCTTCAGATCGACGGTAAAGTAACGGAAGTTATGAACCCCACTCCTCTTGATGAAAAATTCGCGGCTTTCGGCTGGAACGTTATCAACATCGACGGCCACGACTTCGACCGGATCGCAGACGCTCTTGCAAGTGCCCGTGCGGTTAAGGGTAAGCCTACAGCCATTATCGCTAAATGCGTAAAGGGCAAAGGCGTTTCCTATATGGAAGACCAGGTTGGCTGGCACGGTTCTGCTCCCAAGGATGACCAGTATGAGCAGGCTGTTGCAGAGCTCAAGGCAAATGCTTAATTATAAGGAGTGTGAATAATATGGCAGATAAGATCGCAACAAGAGAAGCGTACGGCAACGCCCTTGCTTCTCTCGGTGAAAAATACACAGATTTCGTAGTTCTTGACGCAGACCTTGCGGCGGCTACAAAAACAGGCACATTTAAGAAGAAATTCCCCGAAAGATTTTTTGACTGCGGTATTGCGGAAGGCAATATGGTAGGCGTTGCGGCAGGTCTTGCCGCTTCCGGCAAAACTGTTTTTGCGTCCAGCTTTGCTATGTTCGCTGCAGGCAGAGCTTTCGAGCAGATCAGAAACTCCGTTGGCTACCCCAAGCTCAACGTTAAGATCGGCGCAACACACGCAGGCATCTCCGTTGGCGAAGACGGCGCAACACACCAGTGCAACGAGGATATCGCGCTTATGCGTACTATCCCCGGTATGACTATCGTAAACCCCGCAGACGCTATCGAAGCGCAGGCGGCTGTTGAAGCGGCTATCACAACTTACGGTCCTTTCTACCTTCGTTTCGGCAGAGCTGCCGTTCCGAACGTTTGCCCCGAAGGTTACAAATTCGAGCTTGGTAAAGGCGTGAAGCTTGCAGAAGGTACGGACGTTACTATCGTAGCAACAGGTCTTATGGTTCACCTCGCTCTCGAAGCGGCAGAAGCGCTCAAGGCAGAGGGCATTTCCGCAGAGGTTATCAATATCCACACGATCAAGCCCCTTGATAAGGATATTATCGCTTCTTCCGCAGCTAAAACAGGTGCTGTTGTGACAGCGGAAGAGCACAGCGTTATCGGCGGCCTCGGCGGCGCGGTTTGCGAAGCTCTTGCAGAAACTTGCCCCGTTCCCGTTGTTCGCGTTGGCGTTGAAGACAGATTCGGTATGAGCGGTAAGGTTCCCGAACTCCTTGCGGAATACGGTCTTACAACTGAAAATATCGTTGCAAACGCTAAAAAGGCGATTGATCTTAAAAAATAATCTACTTTTTCTTTCGGAGAAAAAGTAGACAAAAAGAACTTTGCACCAATAAGCTTTTTGTTGTGTTGAAAAAAATGTAATATTTTTCTTCGCCGTTGGGTAAACTAACGGCGAAGTTTTATAATGAGGGAAAATTCCTTGTGGCTTTCTTTCAAGCGGAAAAGCGGAAAGTCTGTACAGAATGAAAACAATTATTTAGGAAAGTTCTTTGCCTGCTTTCTTTCAAGAGAAAAAATAAAAAGTCTGCATAAAATGAATTTGTATTTTAGAGGAAAGTTCTTTGCCTACTTTCTTCCAAGAAAGTAGGGAGAGGGGATGAAAAAATGAAGATACTTCTGGCTACTATGTCTATGGGCCTTGGCGGGGCGGAAACACACGTTTTGGAGCTTGCGCTGGAACTTGCAAGAAGGGGGCACGACGTGACCGTCGCATCCTGCGGCGGCGTTTACGTAAGCGCTCTTGAAGCGGGAGGCGTGCGCCACGTGGAGGCGCCTCTTGATTCCAAAAAGCCTGCCTGCGTTACAAAGGCAATGAATGTGCTTTCGCGCCTTATGAGCGAAGAACGCTTTGACATCGTTCACGCGCACGCGCGCATACCCGCGTTTATTTGCGGCAAGCTGCGCGAAAAATTCGGCTTTGTTTTTATAACGACGGCACATTTTGATTTTAAAGTGAATGCGCTTCTTGCACGAATTACAAATTGGGGCGACCACATCCTCTCCGTAAGCGCTGACATTGCCGATAATATCGTGAAAAATTACGCTTACCCGAGAGAACGCATAACTCTTGTAAACAACGGCATAGATACCGCGCGCTTTTGCCCTGAAAACAATGGAGACGCCGTGCGCGAAAAGCACGGACTCATAGGAAAAAAAGTTGTTATGTACCTCGGCAGACTTGACGAGGATAGCTCCCTTGGCGCGAAGGCTCTTCTTGAAAGCGCACCTGCGCTCTACCGCGACGATAAGGACGTGCGCGTGCTTATCGTGGGAGAGGGAAAGCTCCTTGATGGGATGCGCGCCCGCGCCGCAGAGATAAACGCTTCTTTGGGCGAAGATGCCGTGATTTTGCCGGGCGGTACGGCACAAGCGGCTTCTTATATTGCCGCAAGCGACGTTTTCGTCGCTCCCTCGCGCTCCGCGATGGAGGCGCTTGCATCGGGTAAGCCCACCGTGATCGCAGGAAATTTTGGTATGCTCGGTATATTTTCCCCTGAAATTGCAAAAGAAGCCGCACGCACAAACTTCTGCTGCCGCGGAAGCGAGCTTCCCACGGCACAGAAGATAACCAAATGCGTTTTGCGCGTGCTTTCGATGGATGAAAGGGAAAAACGCGAGCTTGCGCTTTATGGCAGAAGCTTTATCGAAAAATATTACTCTGTTCGCGCTATGTGCGACGTTTGCGAGGAAAAATACCGTGATCTGCTTGCGGAAAAGAAGAAAAATATCGTCATATGTGGCTATTACGGTTACGGCAACGCGGGCGACGAGGAAATGCTTGCAAGCCTTGTTTCTTCGCTTTCCGAGAATGAAAAAGTGGGCAATATCTGCGTAATGAGCGCTGTGCCGAAAAAGACCACGCAGGAGTACGGCGTGCGCGCGGTTGATAGATTCGATTTTACCAAGGTGTCGGCGGAGCTTGCGGGAGCCGACGTTATGATATTCGGCGGCGGCAATATCTTACAGGACAAGACGAGCACTAAATCCCTGCTTTACTATATTCAGGTTTTGCGTATGGCGCGAAAGCACGCTTGCCGCATTGCGCTTTGTGCGAACGGTATCGGCCCCATCATCCGCGCAAAGAATACGGAGCGCGTGCGAAAGGCTCTAATGCTTGCGGACTATATCTCAATACGTGATGAGGCTTCGCTTATGTTTGCACGCGAGCTTACGGGAAGAAACGATATTTATTCAACGAGTGACCTTGTATGTGCTTCAAAATACAGCGGAACGAGCGAAGATAACTTCGAACAAGAAAAATATTTTGTGGTTTGCCCAAAGAAGATAAGAGGCTTTAACCCGGAAACGATAGCGGACCTTTGCGCGGAAATGCGCGAAAAATATGCGCTTTCCCCCGTGCTAGTTCCGATGCACGAAAAAGAGGACGACGTTTTGTGCGCATCTCTTGCCGCACGAACGGGCGGCAAATGTGTCTGTCTTAGAAAAGAGGAGCTTGCTTCGCTTTTCCGCGGGGCGGAGTTTTCCGTTTGTATGCGTTTGCACGCGGTGATATTCTCTCTTATGCAGAAATGCCCGATGATAGGTATTTCTGACGATGGCAAGGTATCTTCGTTCATTTCCTCCATCGGCTCGGAAGAATGTGCGTTTTTCCCCGTGGACGTATCGGGGGAAGACCTTTGCGTTGCGGTGCGTAATATCATCGAAAACCGCGCGAATATACGCGATACTCTCGGTTTTGAGGCATCCCGCCACAGGGAAAAGGCTCAAAGAGAGCTTGAACGCCTTGCGGAGTTTATAGTTGGGGAATAAGTAAAAAGCTGACGAACACATAAATTCGTCAGCTTTTTACTGCTGTTTTCTTCGGGCAGAGATATGATAAAGCCTTTTTCGACAAGTGTGTTAAGCGCGCCGTGCAGCGTGACTGCGGCAAGGCGTGCGAGAGGGTTTCCGCATTTTGCATAATTGCTCCTTGAAAAATATTCCGTTCGACGATATTCGCAATCAGATATATTTGTCAATAGCTCCGGGCAATTTTTTGTATATAAAAAGATTTTTAGTATTGAAAAATTTCGTGCTCGGTGATACAATCATATCCGATGAATATTTTAAAGAAAGGCTCTATTTTGAAAAACGGCAATAAAAATACTGCAAAAGCCGTGAAGATGGCTTTTGTTTCCACCATCCCGATCTTCGCGGGATATATAATGCTTGGCATTGGCTTTGGTATTCTACTTTCTGAAAAGGGATATGGACCGATATGGGCGCTATTTATGAGCATTTTTATGTTTGCTGGCTCTATGCAATACGTTGGTGTGGACCTGCTTGCAAGCGGAGCAAGCCTTATTTCCTCTGCGATTATGACGGTGCTTGTTAATGCGCGCCACCTTTTCTACGGTATTTCTATGATAGATAAATACCGCGGTGCAGGCGCAAAAAAATTTTATATGATATTCGGTCTTACGGACGAAACGTATTCTCTTCTTTGCGAGGCGAAGGTGCCGGACGATGTGGACAGGCATACATACAGCTTTTTTGTAACGCTCTTTGACCATTTTTATTGGATAACGGGCTGTGTGCTCGGCGCGGTTATCGGAACGGTGGTTCCGTTTGAGTTCAAGGGAGTTGAATTTGTGCTGACGGCACTTTTTGTTTCCATCTTTACGGAGCAATGGCTTTCCACAAAGGATCACGCGCCCGCGCTTATTGGTGCTCTTTCCACGGCGGTGTGCCTTTTGATATTCGGAAGCGAAAATTTTCTCATCCCCTCCATGCTTGTGATAATTGCATCTCTTTCCGTGCTTAAATTTATCAGAAAGGATAAGAAAAATGACGACTGAAAAGATAATACATTCCATTCTGATAATCGCCGTTGTGAGCATCGTGACTCTCGCGCTTCGCGGCGCTCCCTTTATAATATTCGGTGGTAAGCGCAAAACGCCGCAGTTCGTTGCGTGGCTTGGCAAGGTCCTTCCTTACGCTGTGATGGGTATGCTGCTCGTTTACTGTATGAAGGACGTTTCATTCGTAAGTGCGCCGCACGGACTTCCCGAGCTTGCCGCCTGCGCGGTAACGGCAGGGCTTCACATATGGAAACGCAATTCGCTCCTGAGCATCGGGGTAGGCACGGTTTCGTATATGGCGATAGTAGCCTTTTTACCGCTTGGCTAATAGAAATCATTTGTGTATCGTAGGGCGGCTTTCCATCAAGCCGCCTATTTGCTTTGAATAATGATGATTTACGGCATACAAAAAACAGCTTATGAAAAAGCATAAGCTGTTTTTTGTTTTTAACTCATAGAAATTTACGGAAACATCGGGCGTTTGCAGAACGCCCCTACGTAAAAAATCCAAATCCTCATCGTAGGGGAGAACTGCGTTCTCCCGCTTTTTTATTAAAATCCAAACGGGCCTTGAGGTCTGTTGCCGAACTCATCGCGGTTGTCGCGCTCGCGAGCAAGCTCTTCTTCGCGCTTTTTGCGTTCTTCTTCCTCACGTCGTTTTGCCTCTTCGTTGGCAAGGCGCTGTGCTTCGTTTTCAGCTTGGCTCTTTTTGCGCTTCTGTTCAACAGCCGCATCGAGCATTTCCATCGTCGTGCCGTCCTCCATAGCAAGGCGGAACTCTGCATCGTCCATAATCTCGTACTTGCAAAGGAAATCCGTGATAAAATCGAGCTTTTCGCGGTTTGCAAGGAGAAGCGCCTTTGCTTTAAGGTACGCTTCGTCGATTATCTTCTTTATCTCGCTGTCGATG
>JAGATA010000043.1 GCA_017621475.1 Clostridia bacterium | reverse complement strand
TATAAGCTTAAAAGAGAATGTATCTATACCCTTTTAAAGCAAGTTCTAAATTATTATTCAGTTAAATTCTCGCTATAAATAGCTCGAAGGGCAAATCTCAAACAATCGCGTGCAAGCACGCTCAACTCGAACGTCGGGAAGCAAGTTCAGACTTTTTATAAAAATGCGGGATAAATTATATCAAAATCTTCGCTTTGTTATCACGCGTTTTAAAGATAAAATCAGATTTTAGTGCCCTTGCAGTTTTATGTATCATCTCTTTTTTCGCGTGATATTTTCTCTTTTTTTTAAAGAAAAAATAAATAAAATTAAAAAGGTCGTAGCAGTAGATGCCGTAGTGTATGTCGAAATTGTGGAAAACGGAAAAGTGCAGGCGCCGTCTTGACTTTTGAAAGAAAATATACGTTTTTCCGCGGTATAATTCCTTTTGATTTTTTGTGGAATACCGAGCGCTTTTCACATACACTTTTTTGCGGAGCTGAAAATAGTGGAAAGTTTGGAAAAACGGTGTGTTGAAAAATAAAAACTTTGTGGAAAAACTCTTCCTGCGAAAAAATGTATGAATACAAATATTTGAAAATACACATAATAATTTTTATTTTTCAACAAGGTTGAAAACACCTGAATTCACCGAAAAAGTTAAGTGCAGCAAAGAATTTTTTGAGTTTTCAACATTGTTTTCCACACCCTGTGGAAAACTTTTTTCAACACTTTCCGACACACATCAGGTCTTGAATTCGCGAATAAGTGCATTAACCTCGTGCTCGAAGGTTGCATCCGCTTCCATCTCCGCTTCAACAACGTCAAGGGAGGACATCATCGTCGTATGATCTCGGTCGAATATCTTACCGATGCTCTTGAGCGACATATCCGTTGCTTTTCTTATTATGTAAACTGCAACGTGGCGTGCCATAGCAACGTCCTTTGAGCGTTTTTTGCCTTTGATCTCCTCGGGTGTGATGTGATATTTCTTTGCGATCTCGGAAATAATGCGGTCAATGGTTATTTCGGGAGATTCCTTACCGCTGAGCACGCCGGCGAGCTGTATTTTTGCCACGTCGATAGTGATGGGCTTGTTAGTTACGAAGCTGTAAGCGCCGAGCTTTTTGATAACGCCTTCTATCTGACGAATGTTATTTTTTACGTTCTCCGCAATGAATGTGAGCACCTCATTTGATATATCGAGATTTATAAGCATAGCTTTTCTTTTAAGGATAGCTATGCGAAGCTCTGCATCCGGCGGCTGAATATCAATGATAAGACCGGATTCGAAACGGCTGCGAAGTCTGTCCTCAAGCTGTTTCATATCCTTCGGCGGTCGGTCGGAGGTGAGAACTATCTGCTTGTTTGATTCGTAGAGTGCGTTGAAAGTATGGAAAAATTCTTCCTGTGTGGATACCTTGCCCGCAATAAACTGAATGTCGTCTATGAGGAGCATATCGGCTTTTCTGTATTTTTCCTTAAAGCCTGCCGTATCTTTCTTTGCAATAGCTTCAATAAGTTCATTTGTGAAAGATTCGCCCTTAACGATGATCACGTTATTGGAAGGATCTCTTTTAAGAACTTCGGAAGCGATGGCTTTCATAAGGTGGGTCTTACCGAGACCGCTCTGACCGTAGATAAAGAGAGGGTTGTAAGATGTAGGGTTGTCCGCTACTGCGCGGCTGGCTTTATAAGCGAATTTGTTGGATTCGCCGACAACGAAGTTTTCAAATGTATAGTTGGCGTCAAAAGTTGTGATGGTGCGTTCCGTTTTATCATCGCTGTAAAAGTCATCGTTCTTTGTCTGGGGGATAACGACTTCCTTTTGGGCGGGAACTTCATTTTCTTTTTCGCCGAGAAGAAATTCCGCCTTTGCTCTGTCAAGGTCGAAGTCCTTCTCTTCATATATCCTAACGTTTACGCGGAAGCTGAGTATATCTTCAAGTATCTGCTCTATTTCGGGTGCGTATCTTTTGTTAAGAAGGGAAACAAAGCCGTTGCTTTGCGTTGTGATGATGGCAATGGAATCGTCAAGGTAAACAAGTGTAAGCTTATTGAACCAGAGATCCATAGCCGCATCGGAAAATTTCTTGGAAAGCTCGCCCAGTACAAGTTTCCATATATCTCTGTATGAGTCCATTAAAACCGTCCTTTTTGGGGCTTGAATATAGTTGCCCATAATAATGTCTGTATTATACCATATTTTTGACTTTATTTCAAGAGTTTATTATATATTTAATAATAATATAATATATATAATATTTACCTTATTAAAAAGAGGTGTAAAAACGCTTTGGCGTTTTAACGAAAATTTATTTAATTCAACCTTTTCTTAAAACAAGAAAAGGCGGTATATAATAATTTTGTTAAAACACAGCGTGTTTTGGTTCATCTTTTCTTGACCCTTTTGAAAATATATTGTATAATAAAAACGTTAAGATAATTTTTAGCGGAGGAAATTTTGAAAGAAATAAAGCTTCTTGCTCTGGGAGATGTTGTACGCCCCGTTTCCTGCGAGTATATTTCAAAAAATCTTTGGCGTTTTCGCAAAGAGAATAATATAGATATCGTTATTGCCAACGGAGAAAACTCCTCCGAAACGGGTGGAATAGACCGCAATAGCGCCGAAACACTTCTTTCTTACGGCGTTGACGTTATAACAACGGGAAACCACGTTTTCAAATCGTTTGATGCGAAAAAACTTCTTGATGAAAACAAATACGTCATCCGCCCTGCGAATTACCCATCGGAGCTTCCCGGCTACGGTTATGTTTTTTACGAAGCGGCGGGCAAGACGTTTCTTATCATAAACGTGATGGGTATTGTTCTTATGGAGCCGCTTGCAGATCCTTTTGCATCCGTTGAAAAGATATTAGAGCAAAACAAGGGTAAATACGATATTGCCGTTTTGGATATACACGCGGAGGCTACGAGCGAAAAACGCGCACTTGCTTTTTACTTTGACGGCAGGATAAACGCGATATTCGGAACGCACACGCATGTTCAAACGGCGGACGAGCAGATAATGCGCGGCGGCACGGCTTATATAACGGACCTTGGTATGTGCGGCCCCGACGACAGCGTTCTCGGCGTGGACGCAAAATGTATTATAGAAAAATTGCGTATGCACACGCCCGTTAAGTTTACGGTAACAGGGAAGAAAGTTACCGCGCATGGAGCGATATTTACCTTTGACTCTCTTAACGGCAAAGCGGTTAAGATCGAAAGAGTTTCTTTTTAAAAAAAGAAACACTCAAGTGTTTATTATTATACTAACTTTTTCTTTCAAAAAGAAAAAATTTTATATAATAATTTAAAACATGCGCGTTTTAACACTACCCAAAACTATAATTACGGCTTTACAAGAAAAGCTTTTTAGTCGCTTTTCTCTAAAAGCGACAGAAAGGATATAAAATGAATCAGATCAAAGATATCACCCTCGCCCCTTCGGGCCACGCAAAGATCAACTGGGTAAAAGACTATATGCCCACACTTTCCTTGATAGAAAAGGACTTCATCAAAACAAAGCCTTTTTCGGGAATGAAGATCGCTATGTCCATTCACCTTGAAGCAAAAACGGCTTATCTTGCAACCGTTCTCAAAAACGGAGGTGCGGATGTTTATGCAACGGGTTGCAACCCTCTTTCCACGCAGGATGACGTTGCGGCGGCACTTTCCGAATACGGCGTACACGTTTATGCCGTTCACGGAGATGACGAAGAAAACTACACCGCGCGCCTTAAAAAGACTCTTTCCTGCAAGCCAGACCTTATGATAGACGACGGCGGAGATTTTATCGCGCTTCTACACGGAGAAGATAAAGACCTCGGCGTAAATCTTATCGGCGGTTGCGAGGAAACGACAACGGGTATCCATCGTCTTCGCCAGAGAGAACGCTCAGGCACTCTCCTTTACCCTATGATCGATGTAAATGATGCAGACTGTAAGCATCTTTTCGATAACCGTTACGGTACAGGTCAGTCCACGCTCGATGCAATTATGCACACTACAAACCTTATCATAGCAGGCAAAACAGCCGTTGTGGCAGGCTACGGCTGGTGCGGCAAAGGCATAGCTATGAGACTCAAAGGAATGGGCGCTCGCGTTATAGTGACGGAAATAGACCCTGTAAAGGCACTTGAAGCGGCTATGGACGGATTCTCCGTTATGAAAATGGACGATGCGGCATCTCTCGGCGACCTCTTTATAACGGCTACGGGATGCAGCGACGTTATCATGCGCAAGCATTTTGAAGTTATGAAGGACGGCGTTCTTCTTGCAAACTCCGGTCACTTTGACGTGGAGATAAACAAAAATGATCTTTTTGACCTTTGTGCGTACCGCGAGGAGAGAAAGCCCTGCATAGAAGGATACGTTATGAAGGATGGAAGAAAGCTCAATCTTTTGGCGGAGGGAAGACTTGTAAACCTTGCCGCAGGCAACGGACACCCCGCAGAGATTATGGATATGAGCTTTGCTATCCAGGCAAAGGGTCTTGAATATCTTGCTAAAAACCCCAAGAAAGAGCCCAAGCTCTACGCGGTTCCCGTGGAGATAGATAAAGAAGTTGCAAACGTGAAGCTTGCAAGTATGGGTCTTGCACTTGACGTGCTTACGGATGAACAGAGAGAATACCTTGGTATATAAAAAGATAAGACGTATCGAAAGGTACGTCTTATTTTTTTAAAAGAGACACAAAAACCCTTGTAAAACAGTCGAAAAAATGGTATAATCCCAAAATGGATAGGTGTATTTGGAATACACCAAAAATTTATGAAAGCAAAGGTAAATTCAAAATGAGTCTTAAAATTTACGATTTGACGGTCAATTATTTGAAAAACCCGTGCGGTATAGACAGCTTGCCCCGTTTTTCTTATAAAATATCGTCGGATTTAAAAGGTGATGTGCAGAAAAAACGCCGTATCTGCGTTTATTCAAACGAAACAGCGCTCAAAGACATCGCTCCCGACGTTTGGGACAGCGGCTGGGTAGAGGACAGTGAAAATGTTCTTATTCCCTATGAAGGTGCAGCTCTCTCTCCCGTTAAAAAGTATTATTGGTCCGTTGAGATCGAGAACGCACAGGGCGAAAAAGTGGGACATTATGGCAGCAAGTTTGTAACAGGCAAACTTTCCGAGCCGTTCCGCGCAAAGTGGATCGCCGCAAGAGGCGCTAACAAGAAAACAGAAGGCGCGAATTATCTTCGCAAAACCTTTGAAGTCCGCAGAAACGTGGAAAACGCTTTCCTTACGATCTGCGGTCTGGGCTATTTTGAAAGCTACATAAACGGCAAGAAAACGGGTGATGATATTCTTTCCCCCGCTTTCACGGCATATGATAAAGAAGTTCTTTATATGCAGTATGATGTAAAAGACCTCCTTCACATAGGTGAAAACGCCATCGGTGTGGCGCTTGGTAACGGCTTTTACAACTGCTTTACGGAAGATAACTGGGATTTCAATTCCGCTACTTGGCGCAACTTCCCCAAAATGATCTGCGAACTCAAAATAATGTATAAAGACGGGACTTTTGAAATGCTTTATTCCGATACAACTTGGAAGAGCTTTGCGCACGGTCCCATCAAGATGACGGGTATTCGCAACGGTGAATTTTACGATGCGCGCCTTGAGCTTGGCAAATGGACAGAGCCCGACTATGATGACGACGGCTGGGATAAAACGAAGCTCGGCAAATGCCCCGGCGGCATTATGCACGCGCAGGAAATGGAACCTATCCGCGTTTATAAAAAATTCCCCGCAATTAAAAGATGGAAGAGCAAAGAGGGCTGGATATTCGACATCGGTCAGAATATCGCGGGCTTTGGCGAATTTAAAATGAAGGGTAAAGCGGGCGACAAATTTATGTTCCGCTACTCCGACGTTCTTGACGATGAGGGCGAGCTTGATTTCAAAGCGCTCGGCTGTTTTGTAAAATCCGGTCTTTTCCAGACGGACAAATACACCAAAAAGAGCTATAAAGATGAAACGTGGCACCCCATCTTCACATACCACGGTTTCCAGTACATAGAAGTTATAGGTCCCGACGATAAGGACAGCGAACCGCAGCTTGAAGACGTTGTCGGTGTTGCTATCTGCAATGCTGTCGGCGATATAGGCGAATTTTCTTGCTCCGACGAAATGCTCAACAGACTCCAGCATCTTTGCCGCTGGTCGAGCCTTTCCAACTTTGAATCATTCCCCACGGACAACCCCCACAGAGAAAAGAACGGCTGGACGGGAGATACGTCCCTTTCCTGCGAGCAGATGCTTACAAACTTCGGCACGCGCTCCTTCCTTTCCAAATGGAGCCGCGACCTTGTTGTTTCCCAGCGCCCCGCAGGTCAGATACCTTGTATAGTTCCTTCCCCCGGCTGGGGCTACTCGGGACTTATGGGTCCGGATTGGTCCAGTGCGCTCATAACTGTACCGTGGTACATCTACCTTTACAACAACGATAAAAAGGTCCTTGCAGACAGCTACGAGGCTATAAAGAAAAATATAGAGTTTACGCTTTCTATGTGCGAGGATTATATTCCCAACTACGGTACGGGCGACTGGTGCGCTCCTTTCGTAGGTCCTGCCATCGGCAGAAATATGGGCTCTTATAAATGTCCTGTTGAAGTGACAGACACGGGCTACCTTTACAACGCGGCAAACACAGTTGTAAAACTTGCGCATCTCTTTGGCAATAAAGAGGACGAGGATTATTATACTGAACTTGCGCTCACTATCCGCCGCGTATTCCGCGAAAATTTCTTCGATAAAGAAACATTCACGGTAAAAGGCGATTGCCAGACGGCAACGGGCACGATGCTCTTCTTCGAGCTTTACGATACAGAGGAAGAAAAGCAAGGACTTCTTAACAAGCTTATCGAACAGATAAAAGAGAAGGACGATCACCTTGATTTCGGCGTTCTCGGCTGCAAGTTCGTTATGAACGCTCTCGGTTCCTCCGGCTACGGTGACGTTGGTACAAAGATGGTACTTCAGAAGACGTTCCCCGGCGTTGCTGAATGGATGAACAGAGGTGCTACAACTCTTTGGGAATGCTGGAACGGCGGCGGCTCTCACAACCACCATATGTTCTCCGACCTTTCCTCCTTTATGTATAAGTACATCGCGGGTATTTCCCCCGATGAAAAAGAACCCGGCTTCCGCCACGTTGTGTTCCGCCCGGCTATCGACAGCGAGCTTACAGGCGCGAGAGCAAGCCATGAAAGTATGCTCGGTACGGTTCTTTGCGATTGGCACAAGGATGGGGAAAACATCAGCGTAACGCTTGAAGTGCCTTTCGGCGCTCACGGTACGCTCTACCTTCCCGAAAGATTTGCAGGTTCTGTAAAGAACGGGGAAGAAGTGCTTCCTTGCAGATTGGAAAACGGCAAGGCAGTGTTTGAGTTTGTTTCCGGAAAATACGAAATTAAAGCGTAAAGATAAAGGGCGTACTTTTCGGTACGCCCTTTCCAAAACGTAAAAGTTAAAATTTTTTTCTTTTTTTAAGAGGAGTTAAAACGCTTTGCGTTTTAACAAAAATATTATATTTCGCTTTTTCTTGTTTAAAGAAAAAGCTCGCAAAAAGATAAAAAACCTTACAGGTTTATCGTTATCGAAAAATTAAATGGTTCGTTGTCGGCTACCGCACATTTTTCACTCGCAAGCTCGCAAAAAACGCACGGAATCCCGCCGAGGTCATTTGCTCTGCCACTTTAAACCGAGCGCGTGATGGAAAAATCGAAAATTTTGATGTAAGTTATCTCGCGTTTTCAGCTTAAGATTTGAAATTGGTACCCTTCAGTGTGGTTCCGAGTAGTTTTTGCGAGTTTGCGAGTGAAAACTGCTCGGGGAGCTGAAAGAAGTCTTAATTAAAGTCAGAACAAGCGGATAAAGCGAAGGGCTTTTTGCTTCTTTTTGTCACTTTTTCTTTCAAAAAGAAAAAGTGAGTATAATAAATAATTTGTTAAAACGCTAAAGCGTTTTAACTCCCACAAAAAACAATAAAAAACAAACCAAACGTGCGTTTTGTTTGTTTTTTCGGAGGAGAAATGCCAAAAATATTACACATAGGGGATATCCATCTCGACTCCCCATTTTCTCTTTTTGACGTGGAAAAATCGCAGGCGCGCCGTCAGGAGCTCCGCGGAACGTTTACCTCGATAATGATGTATGCAAAAATGAAAGAGGCTGACGTAGTCCTTATCTGCGGCGACCTTTTTGACAGCGAATTTGTAACAAAGGAAACGATGAACCTCATCGTTTCGCAGTTTGAAGACAATCCTTCCTGCCGTTTTGTAATAACGCCCGGAAACCACGACCCCGCAACGCCTAAAAGCGCGTACCTCAAAACGAAATTTCCCGATAACGTGTACGTTTTCAGAAGCGAGGAAGTGCAGAAATTCTGCTTTGATGAAATAGGCGTGGATATTTACGGCTTTGCCTACGAGCAGGATTTTTACGATAAAAATCCGTTTGACACAAATCTTTACCTCAATGAAAATAAAATAAACATCTTTATGGCGCACGCGGATATTCTTTCCTCGTTAAGCCGCGATTGTCCCATTACGGAGAAGGATATTGCAAGAAGCGGGTGCGATTACGTAGCGCTTGGGCATATCCACGCAGGCAGGGAAGCGGTTAAGGCAGGCAACACCTACTATGCCTATTGCGGCTGCCCGGAGGGTCGCTCGTTTGACGAATGCGGTATGAAGGGCGGTATCTTCATAAATGCCGAAAAAACGAACGGTGTTTTCAAGGCAAATTTTGAGTACCCTCGCTTCTGTAAAAAGAGGTATGAGAAAACAGAGGTAGATATATCAGGTCTTTCCACGCACGAGCAAATGTGCGAGCAGGTCAAAAAAGCCGTGCAAAAGGAGGGCTTCGGAAAAGACACCCTTCTTCGTGTGCGTCTTACGGGGCTTGTTTCCTATGACGCAAATTTTGCACCTGATAAGGTGCAGGCATCCGAGCTTGGCGTTTATTATGCGGAAGTACAGGATGCGACAATTCCTCTTGTAGGTTACGAAGAGCTTAAAAATGATATTTCGATCAAAGGGGCGCTTCTTCGCGAGCTTTTGCCAAAGCTTCAAAGCGATGATGAGAGGGAGAGAAAAGTAGCTTCTCTTGCGCTTAAATACGGTCTTTCCGCGATAATGGGCGCAGATGTTGCGGATTTTTAATATACTCAAAGGAGTTTTCGATATGGACAATAAAATAAAAATATTGCAGGAAAGATTTCTTGCAGGTGTGGATTCATTTATATCCACGGATGAAAAGACGGTTCTTTATCTCACAGGTTTTGCTATGAATGACGGTGCGTTGTTTGTAACGCGCGATGATGCTGTGCTTTACGTCGATTTTCGCTATATGGAGGCGGCAAACGAGGAAGCAAAGGGATGCCGCGTTATAATGCCGGAAAAGAACTTTTACGATGAAATAAATTCGCTTGTTTCGGCACGCGGAATAAAAACCGTTGGTTTTGAAGAAAATAAATTAACTGTTTCTATGTTTGACGCTTATAAAAAGCGCATAGAAGGCGTTGAATTCGCTAAAATGTCCTCTGTAATAACCGAAATGGCTCAGATAAAGAGCGAATATGAGCTTGATCTTATAGCTCATGCGGAAAGCATTGGCGACGCGGCTTTCGCGGACGTTTTGCCTATTATAAAGCCCGATATGACGGAGATAGACGTAGCTCTTGAGCTTGAATACCATATGAGAAAACACGGCGCGGCGGGATTTTCCTTTGACACTATAGCCGTTTCCGGTACGGCATCCAGCCGCCCCCACGGTGTGCCGCGCAACGTAAAGCTTGAACGCGGTTTCCTCACGATGGATTTCGGCTGCATTTATAAAGGCTACTGCTCCGATATGACAAGAACGGTATGCATTGGCAACCCCGATGCAGAGATGAAAAAGGTTTACGATACGGTGCTTAAAGCTCAGCTTGCCGCGTGCGATTATATCCACGACGGATGCGACTGCGGAGAGGCAGACGCAGTTGCAAGAAATATAATCAACGATGCGGGCTACGCCGGCAGATTCGGACACAGCCTTGGACACAGTCTTGGTATATACATTCACGAAAGTCCCAGACTTTCTACAAGAGGTTTCGGAGAAAAGCTTACAAAGGGTCACGTATTCTCAATAGAGCCGGGAATTTACCTTGAGGGAAAATACGGCGTTCGTATAGAAGACGTTATGATGATCCGCGAAAGCGGCGTTGTAAATGTGACACACAGCCCCAAAGAGCTTATAATAATTTAAAAAAAGCGGGTAAAGACCCAATGTCATTAAGTTAAGCCTCCCCCTTTGGGGGAGGTGGCACGAGAAGCGTGACGGAGAGGGCAGTTCCCCTAGGAATATTGCCCTCTCACCCGCCTACAGCGGGAGCTCTCCCAAAGGGAGAGCCTTTTCTTTTTGTTAACTTAATGACATTTGGGTAAAACCGCTTTTTTATTGTTATAAGCAAAAGTTTTTACCACCAATTCTGTAAAAAAATAAAAATTTTCCGCTTTATTTTAAGTAAAACGCGAAATTTTCTAAAAAACTATTGATATTTATCCGTTTTTAATGTAAAATAAAAATGCATATAAATATCTACCGAAAAAATCACGTTTTTTCGGTCTATGGAGGTAAATAATTATGGTAATTGCAGGCGATTTCAAAAACGGAATCACATTCGAATATGAAGGCAACGTAATGCAGGTTGTTGAATTCCAGCACGTTAAACCCGGTAAGGGCGCGGCTTTCGTTCGTACAAAACTTAAAAACGTTATTTCCGGCGGTGTTGTAGAAAAAACATTCAACCCTACGGATAAATTCCCCCCCGCTGTCATCGAAAGAAAAGAAATGCAGTATCTCTACTCCGACGGTGATCTCTACTACTTCATGGATATGGAAACATACGAGCAGATGCCCATCTCCAAGGACGTTCTTCCCGAAGCTTTCAAATTTGTAAAAGAAGAAATGCTTTGCAAGATCCTCTCCTTCAAGGGCAACGTATTCTCCGTTGAACCCCCCATGTTCGTTGAACTCGAAGTTACAGAAACAGAACCCGGCCTTGCAGGTAACACAGCTACAAACACTCTCAAACCTGCTACACTTGAAACAGGCGCCGAAATCAAAGTTCCCCTCTTTATCAACGTTGGTACAAGAATCCGTATCGACACAAGAACAGGCGAATACATCGAACGCGCTTAATTTTATTTGTAAACCGAAAGGGAGGTTTTTTCTATGACTATTACAGAAAAGGTTGCATATCTCAAAGGTCTTGCGGAAGGCTTGAAGGTTGACACAAACGATACAAACGGCAAGCTCATCTCTGCTATGATAGACGTTCTTGACGATATGGCAAAATCTATTGCAGATCTCGAAGACAACGCAGAATATCTCGACAGCTATATTGAAGAGCTTGACGAAGACCTCGGTATGGTTGAAGAAGATCTTTATTGCGATGAAGACGATGATGAAGACTTCGATGACGAAGATTACTTCGACGATGACGACGATGAGGATTTTGACGACGAAGACGATGATGAAGAATGCGCTTCTGTTGAATGCCCCTCCTGCGGAGAAGAAGTTTTTGTTGACGCAACAATGGATTTTGATAACATCAACTGCCCTTCCTGCGGCGCAAAGTTTAGTTGCTCCTGCTCTTCTGATTGCGAAAGCTGCGGCGGTTGCGAAAACTGATCATTAAATTTTAAGAAGCCGTCTTTCCCGACGGCTTCTTTTGTGAAAAAATAACCTATAAAACGGAGATAAAAATGAAAACTACAAAAAGAATTATCGCTTTGCTCCTTGTTGCTCTTATGTCTTTGACTCTCCTTGTTTCCTGCGGTAAAGAGGATAAAGGCGAGCTTATGACAACGTACAACAACGGCGCAGATTTTATCTATGAAAACGATACGGATTTTAAAGACTTCTTTATGCTCAATTCCTATAGTTTTCTTTCTGCGGCAGAAAAAACAAGTCTTTCTCAGGAAGAATATCAAAATATACTTTCTTCTTCTCTTGAATCCACAATAATCTGGCGCGAAATGAACAAAGAATTCGATAAGCTCGGTTATTCTGTTGATGAAAAAGCTGCAAAAGATGCGGCTCTTTCCGATGCACAGCAGTTTGACGCTTCTTATACCGGCGGCTACAAAGCTTTTCGTGAAACTTGGAACATTTCCGAAAATGCTTTTGAAATGCTTAACAAGTACGAAATGATGCTTGATATGGCTGCTGAAAAAATTATGAACGTTACAAAGCCTACTGAAGAAGAGGTTAAACAGTATTTTGTGGATTATTCCTACAATTACGTTGTAATGCCCCACTATTCCGTAAGCTCCATCGTGCTTCAGGCTACGGACAAAGTTCCCGCAAGCGAAGTTTTGGCAGATGCTAACTCTTATATCGAAATGCTTTCTTCCGGAAAATCTTGGGATGAAGTTAAAACAGTCGCTTCTCTTAAATACAATTATGAAAACGGTATGATGTATTCCCAGATCTTCACGGGCGAAGAAAAGATATATCTCAAGGATTTTGTTAAGGTAACTGACCTTGATGCTGCAATAGCGGAAATAGATGCCGCTTTTAAGGCTAAAAACAAGGTTTCCTTTGACGAAATCTTCCCGAGCGGGTTCGAGGCTTACGCAAAAGAAAACAACCTTACAGCGGGTTCTGAGGCTTATGAAGCAGCACACGCTCTATTCTATAATTATACGGCTCAGGTTTACAATGCAGAGTTCAAGTATATTATTTCCACAGCTTGGGCAGATGGAAAAACATACGAAAAACCCATCTATCACGAGGGTATAAACTGCTACTCCGTTGTAACTTTCAACAAGGTTGTGGAAGAAGCAGGCTTTAAAGATTTTGACGAAGTTAAGGATCAGATAGCAAGCGATATTTTCGCAACGAAGAAACAGGAAGCTGTTACTGTTTATACTACTAACATTATAAATAAAGCCGTTTACGGCGTAACAGAATAAAAAATAAAACCCCAACTTTTAAAAGTTGGGGTTTTATTTGTTTACAAAAAACACCAGCACGGCTGGTGGTCATGACTCATTTTGATAAAAACTCCAAAGCGCTTTTACCAAAACAAAAAGACGCTTACGCGCCTTTTGTTTCTATTTTACATTCACTTGCGACGGTTTCGTCGCCTTCTACAATAGGCTCAAGTATGACCTCTCCTATGCTGTCCGCGAGGATATATCCGCGTCGCGGATTTTTAACGGAAAGAATGTTTCCGCTTACCGTTGCTTCCACATCGGATTTTTCAAAAGCGAGGTCTGTGCCTTCCATCGTGCAGTTTATAAGGCGCAGATTTTTGCAGTAGCAAAGCGGCTGTGTGCCTATAATGTGACAATTTTCGAGCGTGAGCCCCTCGGAATACCAAGCAAGATACTCTCCGCGAAGTGTGCTGTTTTTGACCGTTACGTTTTTGGAGTGCCAGAAGGCATCCTTTGTATCGAGAAAAGAATTTTTAATTACAATGTTTTCCGTATATTGGAAAGAGTATTTGCCGCTGAAATCCAGCTTTTCAAAGCTTGCATTGCTTGTCACGAGAAAAACGTATTCGGAGGTAAGTTTACAATTATGGAAATAAATGTCATTACATTTCCAACCGAATTCAGGGGAATTTATGGTGCAATCTTCGATGCGGATATCAGAGCATTCGCGCAGAGCCTTTATGCTGTTTATATTGCAATCCTTGATAAGACCGTCTTTGGCGTACCATATCGGTGCGCGCGTAAGCTCGTCCATTGATGAGCGCAAGAGCGAAAAACGCTCTGTGTGCCAAAAGGGATAGCGTAGGGAAAAGCTGCAATCCTCTATTGTGACATCCCTTGCTTCTTTAAGGGCGGATTCGCCGTCTGCAGGGCCTGCAAACGTGCAGGAGAGTACCAACGTATCCCTAAGATTATAAAGCGCGCGTTCCTCGTCAAAAACGGCTTCTTTTATGATGTTTGAACGTGATCTGTTCATATGTATCCTCTTTTTAACGTCTCATAAAATTTAACAAAAACATTATATCACACCATTGTGTAAAACTCAATCCTTTACCTGAAAGTTTTCCACATTTGTGTTAAAATGAAGAAGCCCCTGCAATCAGCGTTTTGCAGAGGCTTCTTCTGTGATAAAATATTAAAAAGGAGGACTTTTTATAGAAAGGAGACTCTATAAAAAATCATAGGAGTAAGCTTGGTTTTAGGTAAGGGAAGCTTTCTTGGAGATCTTATTGTTGCTCATAAATTCGCGAACTTCATCTGCTACGGGGATGGAAGCAGCGGCACCGGGACGGCTTACTGCGATAGCAGATGTAGCGCTTGCGTATTCAACAGCATCGTCCATGTTAAGACCGTCGCATATCTTTGCGCAAAGACCGCCGATAAAGCTGTCGCCTGCGGCAGTTGTATCAACTGCTTTTACTTTGTAAACGCCTGTATAGTGAACGTTGCCGTCAACGATGTATGCACAACCCTTGATACCGAGAGTTACAAGTGCGTTTTTGCAACCGAGTGCGCAAAGAGCATCTATAACGTCTTTTGCGGAAGCATTGTCTTCGGGCGCGATACCTGTGATGAGCTGTGCTTCAAATTCATTGGGAATAATGAGGTCAATATACTGGTAAAGCTCTTTTGTAACCTCTTTAACTGGGGCGGGGTTAAGTATTACCATCTTGCCTTTTTCGTGAGCGAGCTTTGCCGCCGCAAGAACGGATTCCGTGGGGATCTCGTACTGCATAACGAGGATGTCTGCCCAATCGAAGAGAGCTTCGTTTGACGCGATAACTTCGGGCGTTACCGTGCCGTTTGCGCCTACGTCAAGTATGATGTGGTTGTCACCGCCGCAAACTGTAATAACCGCAGCACCGGTAGGACCTTCTGAACGAAGCACGCTTGACGCGTCTATTCCGTAGGATTCAAGGTTTTTAACGGCTAGCTCGCCGCTCATATCCGTGCCTACAGCACCGAGCATTTTAACGGAGCATCCTGCTTTGGCAAGTGCTGCTGCTTGGTTTGCGCCTTTGCCGCCGAAGTTCATGGCAAAATCTCTGCCTGTAATAGTCTCACCGAGCTTGGGAAGGCGGTCTGTATTGATAACGTAATCGACATTGATACTGCCGACAACAAGTACATTTTTGCTCATTTTTATAATTCCTTTCTTTGCAATGTGGGTATGCGAAGTTTAGTTAAGCGGAGAAGATCGTTGTTGAAACGAGCACCGTTACGAGAACACCGAGGATAACTATACCGACGATACCGCCGATGAGCACCCAAATGTTTTCGTCATTTTCGCCCCATTGATCTCTCACACGGGGGAATTTTGATTCTTCAAGATAAAATTTTGTGTTTTCATCTATAACAGGGTTGCCGTTTGCATCTTTATTTTCACTTATTACCGTGACAACGTCTGTATATTGTCCGTGGCGGAGCTTTTTGATGATGGCATCGTTTTCGGTTTGATTTATTTCGGAAAGAGTTTTTGCGCTTTCTTCGCCTTCGGCGCCTTCTCTTATAAGTGCGCGGAAAAAGCTGCCGAGAACTCTGCGATTGTAAAATGAAAACAAAAGTGCGATGATTATTCCGAGGATGATTGACCAGATGACGAGCGTTGCACTGGCGACGTCAGGGTCTGTTCTGATAACGTCAAGCAATTCGAGTAATTTGGACATTGTAATTCTCCTCTTCTTTTATTTTATTTAGCTTTGATAACGTCGCAACCGAGGTACTTGCGAAGCACGTCGGGAACGTTTACGGAACCGTCTGCATTCTGGTTCTGCTCTACGAGTGCGGGGAGGATACGGCTTGTTGCAAGACCGCTGCCGTTGAGCGTATGGCAGTATTCAACCTTGCCTTCTGCTGTTCTGTAACGCATCATACCGCGGCGAGCCTGGTAATCGCGCGCGTTGGAAACGGAGCTTACTTCCTTATAACCGTTCATAGAGGGGATCTGGATCTCGATGTCATATGTGCGAGCCATGGATGCGGAGCAGTCCTCTGCCGCAAGTTTAACTGTACGGAAGTGGAAACCGAGACCTTTTACAAGGTTTTCTGCGCAAGTTACGAGCTCTTCAAACGCTGCGTCGCTGCCTTCTTTTGTTGTGTACTGAACCATTTCAACCTTGTTGAACTGGTGACCTCTTACCATACCGCGTTCATCTGCACGGTAGCTGCCTGCTTCTCTGCGGAAGCAAGGTGTATAGGAAATATACTTCTTGGGAAGGTCAGCTTCTGCAAGGATTTCGTTTCTGTGGAGGGAAACGAGCGCTGTTTCCGCTGTGGGAAGCATAAAGCGGCGTCTTTCTTCGTCTTCTGCCTTTTCAAGCCAATATACTTCGTCTGCAAATTTGGGGAACTGACCTGCTGTAAAGCCGCATTCATAGCCGAGCATATGAGGAACGAGAACAAGCTCGAAACCATTGGAAAGGTGAGTTTCTATAAAGTAGTTAAGAAGCGCCCATTCAAGTCTTGCACCCATACCGCGGTAGATCCAGAAACCGTTGCCGGAAAGCTTTGTGCCGCGCTCGTAGTCGATAAGACCGAGATCTGTACAGAGGTCAACGTGGTTTTTAGGTTCGAAATCGAACGTTTTGGGTTCTCCGAAGTAGCGGAGAGGTTCGTTGTTTTCCTTGCCGCCTTCTTTAAGGTCGGGGTCGGGAAGGTTGGGAAGGGAGCAGAGAATAGTGTTGTATTCAGCTTCAACTTCTTTGAGTTCTGCGTCTATCTGCTTGGATTTTGCGCCGATCTCTTTGAGCTTTGCGAATATCTCTTTAATGTCCTTGCCCTCTTTTTTATACTGAGGAATGAGCTTGTTTTCTCTGTTCTGTTCAGCTTTGAGAGCTTCTGTTTCGGAAATAAGAGCGCGTCTTTTGCCGTCGAGTTCGAGAATGCGAGCGATGTCTGCCGCCGCATCTTTGCCTTTTACTTTAAATCTTCTGATTATTTCATCCGGATTTTCTTTAATAAGCTTAATATCTATCATAATAGGGGTTCCTTTCGGGGTGATTAAAGTTCGTTTGTGAATTGTTCGCCGCATAGGAGCGTAAGTATCTTTTCAAGGTCATCATTGTCAGAAAAACCTATATTTATACTGCTTTTTTTGCCGTTTTGAACGATTTTTACTCTGTGACCTATGATGGATTGAACTTTTTGCTCGAGAGCTTTTGTGTGGTCCACATCGTAAACGATGCGAACTTCGGGTTCTTCTTTTGTTTCGTTGAGCGCTTTTACGAGTTTTTCTGTTTCACGAACGGAAAGCTCGCGGGAAATAACTGTTTCAGCGGCTTTTTCAAGCTTTTCTGCGTCTTTTATACCGAGCAATACCTTTGCGTGACCTTCGGAAAGTTCGCCCTGTGCGAGCTTTTCGAGCACAGCATCGGGAAGGTCCAAAAGACGGAGAGAGTTTGCAATGGAGGAACGGGATCTGCCGACTTTTTTGGAAATCTCCTCCTGCGTGTAGGAATATTCTTCGATAAGATCGGCGTAAGCCTGCGCTTCTTCCACGGGATTGAGGTCTTTACGCTGGATATTTTCCACAAGAGCAAGCTCTGCGGCTTTTTTATCGTCAGCTTCGATGATCATGACGGGAACTTCGGAAAGACCCGCCATTCTCGCGGCTCTCCAGCGGCGTTCGCCCGTAACGATCATATACATTCCATCGCGGGGGCGTACAACGATCGGCTGGATAATACCGTGCTGTGCAATAGACTCTGCAAGAGCTTCGAGAGGTTCGTTTTCGAAAGATTTTCTGGGCTGGTCGGGGTTGGGTTCAACCTCGGAAATGCGAACGACGGAAACGCCGTTCTGCTCCTTCTGTTCGTCGTTATCGATAAGAATTGCGTCAAGTCCGCGGCCGAGCGCGGGCTTTTTCTGTTTTGTTGCCATTTTTTCTCCTTTCTGATTGCCGAAATGGGATCAAATGCGTTCCAAAATTTCTTTTGCCACGCTGTCGTAGGCGTCTGCGCCTTTGGCATATTTATCGTAATATTGTATGGGTGCGCCGTAGCTGGGCGCTTCGGAAAGGCGAACGTTTCGCGTTATGGTTGTTTTGAAGAGCTTGTTTGCATAATATTTTTTAAGCTCGTCGATTACCTGCAAGGTAAGGTTGAGCCTGCCGTTATACATCGTTATGAGTATTCCCGTGAGAGTGAGGTTGGGGTTATAGAGCTTTTTGACCTGTTTTATGGTCATCATCATCTGTGAAAGACCTTCAAGGGAGAAATATTCACATTGCATAGGCAAAACAGCACCGTCGGATGCAACAAGAGCATTTATTGTGAGCATACCGAGGGAAGGGGGACAGTCAATGATGATTATATCATACTTATCTGCCACTTCTTCGAGTGCCGTTTTCAGACGGGATTCGCGTTTTTCAACGTCTGCAAGCTCAAATTCTGCCCCTGCGAGGGACATTGTTGCGGGCATAACGTCGAGATTTTTGAATTCTGTCTGCTGTATAGCGGCGGATGTGGAGCATCTGCCGATCAAAACATCATAAGTTGATGAGGAAAGCTGAGATTTACGCACTCCGACACCGCTGGATGCGTTGCCCTGCGGGTCTGAATCTATAAGCAATGTTTTTTTGCCCATAATTCCGAGCGCGGAGGCAATGTTTATAGCCGATGTTGTCTTTCCAACGCCGCCTTTTTGGTTTGTAAAAGCAAGAACTGTAGCCAAGTTGTGCCTCCTTTTCTGAAAATTTGTTTTAGTGCTTTAATTATAGCATTTTGATTCATCAAAGTCAATCGATATGAGAAATTTGTAAGATTTTTTATGTTCCACATGGAACTTTTTTGCTTTTAGAAAGCTTCTTAAAGATTGTTTTTGTTGATGTTCCACGTGGAACAAATTTTATGTTACAAAAAAATCTTCCCTTGCTCTTGCAGAACAAGGGAAGAACATTTATGTTCCACGTGGAACATTATCACCTTTCGGGACTGTAAGCGTCATAATCGTACTTATGTCCGTTTCTTTCGTATCACAATGAATGTCAACTCCGCCTTCGCGCATAGTTTCCACGGCGTGATTTACGGAATTAAAGAAAAAACCCGTATTATTTATGCGGAATTTTGTGCGCTGTGATGACGGCATAGTTGAAGCCTCACTTATTTTGGCACAGACAGCGGCGATGTTTGTGCCGTGAGTAATGCTTTCCAAAAAACCTTTGCGCGTGTGGATGTCCATAAGGGCAAGTTTTTGCGCTATATTGCAAGGAATACAGTAGTCCTTCAAAATTTGCTGCTCTTTTTCGGAAAAAACGAGCAAAGAAAGCGTGGAATGAACGTCTTCTTGCTTTACTCCTGCTTTGTTTGCAATTTCCTGCTCGGTATATAAGCCTCTGTTGATAGCTTCGGCAAAAATGCGTGCTTCCTCAAAGTAATCGCGCGGCGGCATTATAAGCTCTTGTGTGGTCTTTTTGGTGTCTATAGGATATATGACCGTACAGGGAACGCGCGTGATGCGCGCAAGCAAGCAGGCGCGAAAACGCTTTTCTCCCGATAAAAGCCTGTATTTTTCTTTTCCCTTATAAATATAGCAGAGAAGTGCAAGAGGGTTTCGCAGACCATTTTCCAAAATATCGAGCGCAAGCCTCGCAAGGTCTTCCGTCTTAAAAAACTTGGGAGTTTTTTGCGGGTCGGGCATAATTTCGGATACGTTTATGAACTTTACAACGGCTTTTGCTTTTCCGCCTGCGATTTCGCGCTCTTGAGCTGTGGCTTTCGGCAATTCTCCGGTCGAAATAAACTCTTGTTCTTCCATAATATCACCTCCGATATATGATACCATTAAAAAAGCGCAAAGTCGCGTGAAACTCGGTGTCGCAAATAGGAAGTTTTCCACAAAACTGTGGGTTTCCTGTGGGAAAACAAAGCTTTTACGAAAAAAAGAACGCCTTTCGGCGTTCTTTTCGGTATTACAAAGGTTTTTTCTGTATCTGCGCATTTTTGCGCGGATATTTTGTGGGAGTGAGAGCTGTCTTGCGGAAAACGAAAACGTGTCTTTTTGCATCTGCTTCATCCTTCGCGGAAATATCGAAAAGGTTGAATTCGTCGTCTTTTTCAAAAGAGAGAAGGAGTGTTTTTAGCGCGTTTTGCGCGTCTTTAAGCTCGTTTTCGCCGTTTTTGCCTTTCATTGAGATGAAAAGACCGCCTTTTATGCAAAAAGGAACGCACCATTCGGTAAGTACGCGAAGCTCCGCAACTGCGCGGGCGCATACAACATCGTATTTTTCACGGTATTTGGGATCACATCCAAGCTCTTCGGCTCTGCCGCTGATAACGGATACGTTCGAAAGCCCCAGTTTTTGAGCAGCTGCAAGAACGTAAGCCATCTTTTTTGCCGTGGAATCGAGAGAAGTTATCTTCACATCGGGGCGAGCAATGGCAAGGGGAAGAGTAGGCATACCGCCGCCGCTTCCTACGTCGAGTATGGTCGCACCCTCGGGAATGTGCTTTGCGATGGTGAGCGAGTCCGCAAAATGGCGGCATATAACGCCGACCTCGTCGCGTATAGCGGAAAGGTTCATCACTTTGTTCTGCTCCAGCATAAGGTTGCAAAGTTCGTAAAAGAGCTCTCTCTTTTCGCCTTGCCAAAATTCGGAGATGCAGTTTGCGGCATACACTTTTTCGGATATTTCAAAAAATTCTTGTTTTTCCAAAGCTTTTTCCTTTCCTTATCCTTGATCATCGGCGCGTTCGCGCTCCTTATTCTTTATATCAAGGTAAATGAGCAAAACGGATATATCTGCGGGGCTGACACCGGAAATTCTCGATGCGGCACCGATGGAAATGGGACGGAATTTATCCAGCTTTTGCGCCGCCTCCGTGGAAAGACCGAGGACGTTTTTATAACATATATCCTCCGGGAGAAGGCGTTTTTCAAGCTTGGTGAAGCGTGCTGCATCCGCAAGCTCTTTTTTGATGTAGCCTTCGTATTTGAGATCTGTTTGTGCGGTGAAAACCACGGCGTCGGGAAGCGGCTTTCTTTCGGGATCGACGGGAGCGAGCAATTCATAAGTAACATTCGGGCGCTTGAGAAGCTCGGAAAGTCTAACGCCTGTTTTGATTGGAGGCTCTCCCACGGATTCGAGAATTTCGTTGATACCGTCCTTGGGGGAGACGATAACGGAGCGAAGGCGTGCTTTTTCAGCTTCGATCTGCGCTTTTTTTGATCTGAAACGCATGATTTTTTCTCCTGGAAGAAGCCCTGCGGCGTATCCTATCTCGGAAAGGCGGTCGTCTGCATTATCCTGACGAAGAATAAGACGAAATTCGGAACGGGAAGTCATCATTCTGTAGGGCTCATTCGTACCTTTTGTAACAAGATCGTCGATAAGCGTGCCTATATAAGATGAATTTCGCGTAAGCGTTACGGGTTCGCGCCCTTTTACAAGGAGGGCTGCGTTCATACCTGCGATAAGACCTTGCGCTGCGGCTTCTTCATAGCCGGAAGTTCCGTTGAACTGACCTGCGCCGAAAAGTCCCGGTATTTCCTTAAACATAAGCGCGGCGGAAAGCTGCGTTGAATCGATGCAATCGTACTCGATAGCGTATGCGTGGCGCATAACTACGGCGTTTTCGAAGCCTTTTATGGAATGGAGCATCTGCGCTTGGATGTAAGAGGGCATAGAGGAGCTGAAGCCCTGGAGGTACATTTCGTGCGTGCCGTCGCCCATAGGCTCAAGGAAGAGCTGATGGCGAGTTTTATCGGGAAAACGAACGACCTTGTCCTCAATACTCGGGCAGTAACGCGGTCCAACGCCCTTGATCTGACCGGAATAGAGGGGAGATTCGCTGATGTGTTCGCGGATTATGCGGTGCGTTTCCTCGTTAGTGTACGCGATGTAGCAGGGAAGTTTGGGGCGCGCATCGAGCTCTGCGATGTCTGTATCCGCGCTGTAGGGGGTGAGTTTTTCTTCGCCGTCCTGGCGCTCAAGCACGGAGTAATCAACCGTGCGCGCGTCTATTCTCGGCGGTGTGCCCGTTTTGAAGCGGAGCATTTTTACGCCGAGTTCGAGGATGGATTTTGTAAGAAAAGCGGCGGGGTGGAGTCCATCGGGCCCGGAGGGATATATAACGTCTCCGATTATTATACGGGAATCGAGGAAAGTACCCGAACAAATGATCACCGTTTTTGCGTGCCAAACCGCAGAAAGGCGATCTACCACGGCAAAACGGTTGCCGTTTTCATCGTTTTCAAGCTTTCTGATCTCGCAAATTTCCGCTTGAATGAGGGAAAGACCGTCCGTATGCTCGATGGTCTTTTTCATAATATCCTGGTAAAGGCGGCGGTCTGCCTGTATGCGCTTGGAGTGAACTGCGGGTCCTTTGCTCAGGTTGAGCATACGGTCCTGGAGCATGACCTTGTCTGCGGCTCTTCCCATTTCGCCGCCGAGAGCGTCTATTTCAAAAACGAGCTGTCCCTTGCCTGTGCCGCCTATGGAGGGGTTGCAGGGCATATTGCCGACAGCGTCATTGGAGATTGTGAAAAGTATTGTGCGGCAGCCCATACGCGCGGCGGCGAGCGCGGCTTCTATGCCTGCATGTCCCGCGCCGATAACGGCGACGTCTGCCGATTCTACGAAGTATTCCATACAGAACCTTTCTGTTTCTTGAAAAGAAACATTAAAAGAATTTTTAAGTTTTCCCTATAGGGGAAAGAGGAAAAAACGCCCAAGCGTTTTTAAAAATTATTGTATTCAACTTTTTCTTATTTAAAGAAAAGAGGAGTTAAAACGATAAATCGTTTTAACAAAGTAATTTATTATACTCACTTTTTCTTTTTGAAAGAAAAAGTGACAAAAAGAAGCAAAAACCCTGCAGGTTTATCGGCTTGTGCTGAATTAAATCAAGGCTTCTTTCAGCTCCCCGAGCATTTTTCACTCGCAAGCTCGCAAAAAACGCACGGAACCACGCTGAAGGGTACCGAATTTAAAGTTTTGGCTGAAAACGCGAGAGGAGTTATATCAAAATTTTAACTAAAAATATCACGCGCTCGGTTTAAAGTAGTACTGCAAATGAACTCCGCGGGATTCCGTGCATTTTTTGCGAGCTTGCGAGTGAAAAATGTGCGGTAGCGGACAACGAACCGCTCTTTCTTTTGATACTGATAAACCGGAACGGTTTTTTATCTTTTTGCGAGCTTTTTCTTTAAACAAGAAAAAGCGAAATATAATAATTTTTGTTAAAACACAACGTGTTTTAACACCTCTTTGGTCATTTATGATACTTTCCTCCGGAAAGTATATTGAAAGCGCGATATACTTGCTCTAAAAGTATAAACCTCATCATCCTGTGCGTAAACGTCATTTTCGACACGGAGAGGCGAAAGTCGCACGCGGCTTTTACCTCCTCTGCCATACCGAAAGCACCGCCTATGACAAAGCTTATCTGTCCTGCGGAAACGTCCTTTGCCTTGTCCAGCTGACGCGCAAAATCAGGGGAGGAAAGCTCCTTGCCCTCTACGGCAAGGGCTATCTTATAGCTTTTCTTCGGCAAAACTTCGAGCATGCGCTTACCCTCCTCCGCGATGGCGGCGGCGATCTGCGCGTCGGATGCGTTTTCGGGAACTCGGCTTTCTTTAAGCTCGATGTTTTGCACCTTGCAGTAAGCGCAGAGGCGTTTTTCGTATTCCGCAACGGCATCCGCAAGGAATTTATCTTTAATATTTCCTACGTAGATAATATTTATCTGCATTTTATTACCTATATATTATATGTATATCTCCGTTGGCGTGTTGGGCGCGGCAACGGCAATTTTTATATTTGGATAAGCGGAAAGCGCGCTTCTGGCGCAAAGCTCCGCTGTGGGTGGATAATTGTTCTCACGGCTCAGGTGAGCGAGCAAAAAAGCGTGAGTTCCGCTTTGGGCAAGGATGTGGAGAAGCTTTCCGCAATCCTCGTTGGAAAGGTGACCGCTCGAGGAGAGTATGCGGCGTTTGAGCATATATGGGTAGGGACCCGTCATAAGCATAGAAACATCGTGGTTGGATTCTATTATACATTCATCCACGCCGTAAAGTGCATCGATAAGGTCTGCTTCCACGTGGCCGATGTCCGTTGCAACTCCGATTTTGTGCATAGCGTCCCCCATAGGAAATTCCACTCTGTAGCCTACACAGCAAGCGGAGTCGTGGGGAGTGACGAACGAACATATGTTCATATCCCCCACAGATACGGAAAAGTGCGGAGGATAGAGATGGAGTACGGAAAGGAGCGCTGCGTCCTTATCCTTAATAAGAGCACGCGCGGATGGCTCTGTCATATAAACGGGTACCCCAAATTTCTTGGAAATAACTTCCAGACCTCGCGTGTGGTCAACGTGCTCGTGCGTTACGAAGATAGCGGAGATGTTGCGCAGTGACGTTCCTATCTCCTTGAGAGCATTCTCTACAGAGCGGGCGCAAACGCCTGCATCTATAAGAATTTCCGTGTTTTCGGAACGGATGTAGTGGCAGTTGCCGGATGAACCAGAGAATAGTGTTATAAGTCTTGGCATTTTGTCACTCTCTTAAAATATTTTTGCCATACCTATGGGGCGAACGGAGAGGACCGTTACAGCGCCCGCGCCGAAAGCGTTTTCCATAGTATTTTTGAAGGCTTCAAGGTCTTTTGTGGGAACGAAAGCCTGGATAGTTCCGGCAAAGCCACCGCCGTGAACGCGGCAAACTCCGCCGCCCGTGAGCGCGCTGTTTGCAACTGCGCAAGCAAGGGAAATTCCCTGTTCTTCGGGAGCCTTGGGGGAGAAATAGTTCTGAAGAAGCATTGAGCTGGAGATACCGGAGGCGTTTATAACGGCGAAGAAGCCGTCTATATCGTCCTTTGCAAGGTAAGCGGAGGCAGCTTTAACTCTTTCGTTTTCATCGAAAAAGTGGATGGCGCGAAGCACTGCGCGGTCGCCCGCGAAGCGGCGAAGCGCGGGGATGTTAGCGATAACATCTTCCTTGGAAAGCTCGCGCAGAACTTCCTTGCCGAAGAAGGAGGCTACCTTTTTCATTTCCGCAGGAACGGAAGCGTAATCGTCCGTAAGGTCTGCATGGGAGCCGCCCGTGTTTATAACACAGAGGTTGTAGCCGTGGGAGGCAAGGTCAAGCTCTATCTTTTCGCAAACGGGTTTTTTGGGGTCTGCAAAATCGATATGAACGAAACCGCCGCAAGCGCAGGCGATCTGGTCCATAAGACCGCAAGGCTTGCCGAAGTGTACGTTTTCCGCGTACCGGGAGATCTGGGAAACCTCTATATAATCAAGCGCACCGTCGTTGTAGAGGTGGTTTTCGATATTACCTATCATATCTTCGAAGGCGGCGGAGGATGAAAGACCGCTGCCGCCGAGCACGTTGGACGTCATATAAGCGCAGAAACCGCCGATGGAACGATTGTTTTTTGCAAAGCCGTCGCAAACGCCGCGGATGAGGGCTGAGGAGGTGCCTTCTTCGCCCGCAACGGGGTCAAGGTCTGCAAGGTCAACTTCGTTTTGGGAGAAGCCTTCGCTCTTAACGTATATCTTGCCGTCGTCTGTGGGTGCGGCAACGGCGATGATGTCAAGGCTTACGGAAGCGGCGAGAACTTCGCCGCGGTTGTGGTCCGTGTGGTTTCCGGAAATTTCGCTTCTGCCGGAAACGGTGAACACGGAATAATCTTTTTCGCCGTATAGCGAAGTAAATTCTTCCACGGCTTTTATAATTCGCGCACGCGCAGACTCGTCCGCGCCGTAAAGAACGGAGAGAATGGATTCGTTTTCTTTAATGAGCATTTCAATATTCTTCATTTTAAACTTCCTTTCAGTTATATGGATCTATTATGTAAAAATGCTGAAAAATTTTCTATACTATATAATTATATCATTTTGCGCGCTTGTTTACAACAATTTTAACAAAAAATTATGACGGACGTTGTCGCAAAGATAGATTTTAGGCAAGTGGGGTGGAAGACCTTGTTTTTTTATAAAAGATATGTTAAAATTAGATAAATAGTAAAATCAGAAAATATGCTTTTTTGGAGGTATATTATGAAAAAATTTTTTGTTAAGATCGGCGCGGCTCTGCTTGCTTGCTCCTTGCTCTTTACAGGTTGCACAAACGTAAGCGAAACGATTACAACAACAGAAGCCGTTACGACCGATGCTGTAACTACAGTTGCTACAACAACGACGGAAGCGACGGTTGCTACAACTCAGACAACGCAAACGACAAAAACTACACAGACAACTGCCGCAACACAGGCAACTACAACCGCAAAGCCCCTTCCCGAAGTGAAGCCCTTTAACGGTACTCTTACGGAAGAAGAAATTAAGGATAAGATCCTCGGCGGCTGGATAGGTCAGATGGCGGGTGTTGTGCTCTTTGCCAAGACAGAGTTTGGCTGGGCAGGTAAAATTATGACGGAAGAACGCCTCCAAAAAGCTATGAATGAATGGAACAACGGTACCGTTACCATCAACAACGCTTTCGCACAGGACGACCTTTACGTTGAAATTCCCTTTATGGATGCTATGAAAGAAAACGGCGCTTTCTGCGACGTTAAATATATGGCGGAAAAATTCCGCGATTCCCATTTCCCCCTCTACCATGCTAACCTTGCGGGCAGAGATAACCTTCGCCAGGGTCTTGAATGGCCCGAATCCGGTCACTACCTCTTCAACGGCCACGCAGATGATATTGACTGGCAGATCGAATGTGACTTCTTGGGCCAGATGTACCCCGGCCTTGTAAACAAGGCGGCGCTTCGCTCCTTTGACATCGGCCACATTATGAACTATGGCGACGGCGTTTACGGCGGCGTATTCGTAACGGCAATGCACGCGGCGGCTTATACTGCAAACTCCGTTGACGAGATCATCGAAGCAGGTCTTGCGGTAATTCCCGACGGCACAACGTTCAAGGAAGCTATGAACGTTGTTATGGAAAGCTATAAAGCGGGCGACACTTGGCAGCAGTGCTGGCAAAAACTCGAAACAAAATACGGCACAGTTGATAAATGCCCTGAAATGGGTTCTAAAGCATACAACATCGACGCGAAACTCAATGCGGCTTACATTCTTGTTGGTCTTCTTTGGGGGGAGGGCGATTTTGAACAGTCTATGATCATTGCAGGTCGTTGCGGTCAGGATAGCGACTGCAACCCCTCCAGTGCTGCATCCATCCTCGGCAACTTCTACGGTGCTTCCAATATTCCCGAAAAGTGGAAAAAAGGTCTCAATTACAATACTATCAAATTCTCCGAAACAAATTACACACTCAACGATGTTCTTGCGCTTAACTATGAGCTTATGTCCGAAGTGCTTCTTGAAAGCGGCGCAACTCTTAAAGAAGGCGTTTGGACTCTTACAAAAGACACTACATACGAAGCAGTCCCCTTTGAACAGTGGACAGACGAATTTGACGCAGGTCTTCTCGTTACAAACGAGGGCAACGGCGTTGTAAAACTCAACCTTGTTGTAAACGGCAAAGAAAAGATCAAATCCGTAACGCTTGATATGGGCGACGGCTTCGTTGCAAACGGCAACCTTGCAAAATATGCTTATGCCAAAACAGGCGAATATACGATCAAATATACGGTCGTAAGCGAAAGCGGAAAAACCGTATCCAAGGAAAGAAAAGTTATCGTTGAAGATACTCTCTCGGCAACACCCATCTGCTCCGTTACTGCTCCCACGGGCGGCGGCAACAAGGATATGGGCGTTATGTTCGACGGTTACCTTCCATATGTAAGCGACACAAGCTCCGCACTCCAGTATGATACATATGATGGCGGCGCTGCAAAAGACAGCGTATATGCAGGTCTTGAATTCTCTAAAACATACACTATCTCTGCGCTTGAATTTACAGAAGGTAAGCACTTCAACAACGGCGGTTGGTTTGCGGAAGTTCCCACGGTGGAAGTTCTTGTGAACGGTGTTTGGAAAGCTGTTGAAGCAACATCAAGCTATCCTGCGAACAATACACAGGCGGGCCACGGAAACAACTTCGATAAATACGTGTTCACATTTAAACAGAATGTTGCTTGCCGGGGTGTTCGCCTTACCGGTAAACCCGGCGGTTCCGCTTACTTTATAAGCGTTGGTGAATTTGTTCCTGTTGTGGTTTCTTCCGGAAGCACAGGCAACGTAACATTTACAAATAACGATATTCCTCTTATTATTACAAGCCATCCTGCACCCAAGGGCAGCGGTAATAAAGATATTTCCATTATCGCAGACGGCGAAAAAGGCTCTACAGCCATAACACAGTACGATACATACGTTGGCATTACTCCCGGTGCTGAAACTTACTTCGGTTATCTCTACACAACAAACAAGAAAGTTACAACTATTGAATTTACGGAAGGCGGTCACTGGGCAAACAGCGGCGGCTGGTTCAAGAACGGTATCCGCGTTGAGGTTCTCGTAAACGGCGAATGGAAAGAGGTTGAATCTACTTCCGAATATCCCGTTGGAGACCTTACATCAACACACGGCAACGCTTACGAAACATTTACTATCACTCTTAAAACTCCCACAACGTGCAAAGGCGTTCGCATTATAGGCGAAGCCGGCGGCGCACAGGGATTTGTAAGCGTGAGCGAGCTCACAGTTAAATAAGTTAAAAAGCAGGGGGCGAAAGCGTCCTGCTTTTTCTTTCAAAAAGGAAAATATGAAAAAAGAACAGGAGCGCCCCTGTTCTTTTTGTCTTATCTTATTTACCCATAAAGAAAGCTTCAAAAAGCTTTGCCATATAATAACCGTCGTCTGCACCGCCGAATTCACGGATAGAGTGCATAGCGAGCATCGGGTTGCCAATATCAACGGAACAAACCCCGTAAGCCGCAGAGAGGATAGGCCCTATCGTGCCGCCGCCGCGTGTGTCGCTGTTATTGTTGAACTGCTGGTAGGGAATGTTTTCTCTTTCGCAAAGTGTGCGGAAGAACGCCGTGCCGCGTGCAGATGTGGAATAATGCTGACCGGGGGAAAGCTTGAGTACAGGGCCTGCGCCGAGCTGTACGGGAAGTTTGGGATCCTGCAAGCCTTTGAACGCGGGGTGTGTTGCGTGAGCCATATCAGCGGAGAAGATCATAGAGTTTGCAAGCGCGCGGTATTTGTCCTCTGCCGTGTAGCCGAGCTTTTCGCAGATGCGGTCGATAAGCTGCATGATCGTGTTGCAACGTGCGCCTCTGTCGGAGTTGGAGCCGATCTCTTCATGGTCGAAGATAGCGGCGATAGCCGTTGTGTCGGATTCGGGGGATTCACACATACCTGTGATGATGGCGTGCGCCATAGCACAGTCATCAAGACGGGGAACGGAAATAAATTCTTCGTTTACACCTGTGAAGCAACCGGGTGTTGCATCGTAAGGTGCAAGCTCATAGCTGAGGATATCGTCCTCTGTTACGCCGACCTGCTCTGCAAGGTAGGAAGCAAAAGTTTTCTTGCCGTCCTTTGAAATTGCAAAGAAGGGGCACATTTCGTTCTGAATGCTGTATCTTGCGCTATCGTTAACATCTTTTTTAACGTGGGGAGCTGCGCTTGGAATGAGGAATATGGGCTTTTTGATGTTTACGTTTACGGGGCGGAAGCCTTCGGCACTTTCTGCGTCTTTAACGTAAACTCTGCCGGCAACGGAAAGGGGACGGTCGAGCCAGCCGTGAACGATAAGACCGCCGAAGCCCTCTACCATAATTCTTTCATAGCCGCTGTCAACGGAGGAGGGAACAGTCTTAATGCGGAAGCCGGGAGCGTCATGGTGCGCGGCACCAATGCGGAAACCGCCGAGCTTGGGTTCGCCTGCAACGCGGAACGCAACTATCTGCGTGCCTGCTTTTTTCATAAAGTAGAGCTTGCCGCGTTCAATGTTCCATTCTTCGTGTTCGAGAAGCTCGCAAGCTCCTGCGGAAAAAAGCATTTTTTCAAGTTCTTCCACGGATTGGAACGGCGTGGGGGAGTTATCGAGGTATTTAAGAAGTTTTTCTGCGTATTCTCTTGTGTTGCTCATCAGAGTATCTCCTTTAATAAATCTTTCAAGAAAATTTTATTACTATTATAGTATAACACAATCTACGACCAAAGTCGATACAAATTGCGGAAAAAACAAAACTTATTTCATATTTATTACAAGAGGGCAAAATCGCTTGACTTTTTAATACGAAAGTGATAACATAGGTTCGTATAAAAATTAAAGGAGTTCTTTATTATGGAATACTACAGCGTTTTATTACCGCTGGCTATCATACTCGTTCTTTCTAAAGTTCTCGTTAAATTCTGCGAAAGACTCAATTTACCGAGCGTTGTGGGCATGTTGCTTGCGGGTATCATCATCGGTTTTGTTAAATTTATCCCCGGACAAGACATAATTACAGCTACTTCGTTGGAGGGTCTCGGCTTTATCGCTAAGATCGGCGTAATATTTATTATGTTCAATGCCGGCTTGGGTACGGATATAAAGAGCATAAAGAGCATCGGCGTGCCTGCTATCTTGATTACTGCCGCCGGCGTTATCGTTCCCATGGGACTTGGCTTCGTTGTGGCTTGCCTCTTTAACGGCGGCTTTGGCGTACCCAAGGAAGTGCTTCTGAGCAATCTTTTCTACGGCGTTATTCTTACGGCAACATCTGTGAGCGTTACTGTTGCAACGCTTCGCGAGATGGGCAAGCTCCACGGCAAGGTTGGCGACACCATTGTTGCCGCCGCTATCCTTGACGACATTATCGGCGTTATCGTTCTTTCCGTTGTAATCGGATTCAGCGGTACGGGCGCAAATGCGGAAGCCCCCTCTATGGTAATACTTAAAACAGTTCTCTTCTTTATCGCCGCTATAATCGTCGGCTATATTTGCAACAAGCTATTCAGAGCAATAGAGCATAAATTCCCCCATCACAGACTTTTGCCCATTCTCAGCGTTGCGCTCTGCTTCTTCTTTGCCTATGCAAGCGAAGCTTGGTTCGGCGTTGCGGATATTACGGGCGCGTTTGTTGCGGGTATCGTTCTTTCCGGCAACCCCGAGGTAAATTATATCGAAAGAAAATCCGATATTATGGGGTATATGATATTTACCCCCGTTTTCTTTGCCAATATCGGCATTACAACGGAGTTTGGCGGCATCAGCACGGAGCTTATCTTCTTTGGTGTTTGCTTTATAGTTGCAGGTCTTATCGGCAAAGTTATTGGCTGCGGTACGGCTGCTATTGCTTGCAAATACGGTGTGCGTGATTCGCTCAAGGTTGGCATAGGTATGATGGCGCGTGCGGAGGTTGCGCTCGTTTGTGCGCAGAAAGGCGCGGAGTTTGGTATGATAAATACATCTATAATGCCTTTTATCGTTATCCTTATCGTTATTTCCAGCTTTACAACGCCCATCGTTCTTCGTAAGCTCTACCGCAAGGAGCTTGAAAAGGAAAAGGCTGCACAGGCTGTTCCTGTTGAGGCAAAATAATTATTAAAACTGGCGAGAATTTTTTTCTCGCCGTTTTTCGTATAAATCAAGAAAAAATTATGTTAGAACCAATTATTTTAGGCGGTTTAAATGCTAAACATTAGGTAAAAACAAACTAAAACAGCTGTTTTTGCATCGTTTAAATTCAAAAACATGGCATTTTTAGGAATATTCAAAAAAGTTGAAAATTTTTAAAATTTTTTCAAAAAAGGTGTTGACAAAGAGGGGATGTTATGATATACTAGTGGAGCGCTGTTGAGGAAGCAGCGCGAACGGTCCTTGAAAATTG
>JAGATA010000042.1 GCA_017621475.1 Clostridia bacterium | reverse complement strand
CTTGACAATCTGACGAGGCTTAAAGATAGTTGCCACATCTGTGGCGGTAGGGCGACTACCGCAAGTGGCGGATTGTTCGATGAGCCTAAAGGCTCTGCGTGTGGAATGCCCCAAGGGGGCTTGTGCAAGCCACCGGCACGGCTGGTGGTCATGGCTCAATTTTTCATAAAGATGTTTTATGTTTTTTTCAAGCTCTGCGGCAGCCTGCCCATCGTAAACAAAGTTTTTAAGCCTTTCAATGTACTCGTTTTCTTCATCGAGTAAGTAGGCAAGCTCCGCGCGTCCGCCCACACACGGGATAAGGCGAAGCAAATCAATATTTATATCGTCCGAAAAAACGCCGAGCTTTATATTTTTGTCTGCATTTTTTGCAGCCATTTCCACGTTCAAATAATTTTCCCCGCCGCGAATGGAACAATAAGCATATATAAATTCGGATCTTTCAAAAACATCCTTCGCTTTTTGAAAAAATGCGTCCTCTCCGCTTTCAAGCGGAATCATTACGGTAAAAGAGGTTTGCGCTTCCGTGTATTTATAAAAATCTTCAAACACGGTTACCTCTGCAAGCAAGAAAGGCGTTTTAAATTCACCGTCGCTAACAAGAAAATATGCTTCATCATAGACTTTGGTAATTTCCAGCTTTGCAAACATTTTGTTTCCTACAGGGTAAAGCTCTTTAGGATAGTCAATTGGTATATGGAAAAGGCTTTCGTAAGAGGATGTGACCTCGTCCGTCTGTTGCCGACGGAAATATTGCCGAGTGTGCTTTCGCTCGTTACGTTTTCAAAATAAGCGCACCCTGCAAAAGCTGCACTCAAACACACAAGAAGCAATGCCACAGTTTTTTTCAATAATTTCATATCACACCTCCTGTTTTTTTATATTATAACATAATTCAGATGATTTATCAATAAACAAAAAATCCACCTCACGGTGGATTTTTTGTTTATATCTTTACGGAATATGAAATATATTTACACTGATTTTTTAAACTAACATATCAGTAAAGTCTGATGTCAAGGTCAGGGTCTTCTCCGGTATATTTACATTCAAAATATGCAATAAGTTCAGGGGTAAGGATATTTTTCCTTAACAAAATACTTTTGCACTGCGGATTAAAAATGAGCACGAGAACGAACGAGGTAAACTGGGACCAAGTCATTCTGTATTTGCCACATTCTATCATACTGAGTCTTATGCGGGAAACGCCCGTTCTTTCGCCGAAATCATTTTGTGAAAGGCTTAACACCTTGCGAAGAGAAGGAAGTGCTTCCGCAAGAGCGTCTTTTAATTCATTTTTTGTTTCTTCCGATAAGGAAATGATCTGTTTGCTTTTTTTCATTGAAATACCTCACATAAAAAGTTGCCGGTAATATATATTCATATATTTCTGTAAAGTGCGTTAAAAAGTTCGCGTGCGCGTCCATCCTTCCCCGAAAGGTGAAGGTAGCCGAAAACGGCTTCCATTCCCGTTGCGCGGTGATATTCGACAGCGCTCGCATTTTTTGGCTTTCCGCTTACCTTATGGTTTCTGCCAAGGCGGTATATAGCAGCTTCCTCCTCTGTAAGAAGCGGAAGAAGCGCATCCACCTTTTCGCTTTGCGCGGGCGCGCAAACAAGTTTTTGCGCCGCGGCGGAAAGCTTACCCGTTTTTGTTTCACCGGTGGAGATAAGAAGCTCGCGTACAAACAGCTCCAAAACTCCGTCACCTATGTAGGCAAGGACTATTGCATCATACTGTGCGTTCATTTTTCTTCTCCGTTCGGCTTCTTTTTGGTAAATACAAGCCATTTGCCGGTTATATAATTTATAATAATGACAGCTATTGATATGATAAGTTTAGCTATCCACGGGTTCTTGACAGGAACAAGAGCGTATTCGCCCGAAAGAACGACATCGCCAACGATAGAAAGCGCAAGAGTTATCGCGCGGGAGCCGAAAAACTTCAAAAATTCCGTTGCGGTCTTTGCATCCGTCGGCTTGAAAACAAGCAGCTTGCTTGCAAAATAGGAAAATACCACAGCAACAAACCAAGCTATCGAATATGAAAGTATATTCGGGGATATTCTTTGTAAAAATTCGCCGCCGACACTCGGAACGAAAAGCACGAACAAAGTGTAAACCACCCAGTCTACCGCTGTCGTAAGCACGCCCACGCCGAGGTACATTATCTGTTCCTTGAACTTTGTAAGGTGCAGAAAGCCGAGCACAGCATCCACTATCTTATTTATAAATTTTATCATTCGGCATCCTCCTTTGAAAGAGAGTCTAAAGCTTTTAAAAATTCATCCCTTGAAACAAGCGTGTTAATCGCATAGATAAGAGAGCTGCAGGAGATTATTGACGGCAAACCGAGCAAGCGCGCAAGAGATCTGCGCTTTTGCTCGCTACCCGCACCGCCCGAAAGACCGAGCTCGTAAAAATCCGCCTTGGTGAGCGAAAGCTCATCCTCTTTTTTTGTTTTCTCGGCATCATCCGCAAAAGGAGCAAGGGCTTTTTCGAGCCATTCGCGGCTCATTCCCTCAACGCCCAAAAGCCCTGCCTTGGAAGGGGTCTTTTTGCGCTTTTCCTTTCCCGCAATTTCAGGGGTATATATGTGTGTTATCTTATCGCTTGCGATAACGTTCTTTAGGTGGTTCCTTATAACAAGGCCCGCGCCGTCGCTATCCGTTATAACGATAACACCATTTTTTTCTGCCAGCTTTCGCAAAAACTCCGCCTTTTCGGATTTGGAAAAAATGCCAAACCCGTCCGTGGTGATGACTTTTGCTTTTGCAACGGAGAGTATCTTGAGTCTGTCGTATTTGCCCTCCACAATAATGGGGCGCGATATTTTCATCATAATAGCGACCTCGGTGTATAGATTTTCGCAACAAGCGTTTCAAGCACTACCCAAGGGTCTGTGGGCGAGCTTTTCAGCTTCAGATCCGCTTTATACGCTTCGTCTATGCAGGATTCCAATTTTTCAAGCGGCACCTGCGCCACAGAGGACATAAGTCGGGCGGCACGTCGTGAATCGCGCGCTTTGAGCGTTTTTGCACATTCCGCGGCTGTTTTGTCTGCCATAAGCGCCGTCTTTGCCACGAGCATATCGCTGTAAAGCCCCGAAAGGCGAGCGAGGATAACTATGGGCTCTTTCTTTAAGTCTCGCAATGCATAGAGCGCGGCAAGAGCCTCTTTTATATTCCATTTTTCCGCCGCATTGGAAAGTGCAAAAGGCATTTCTTCCCTCTCGCTCATAGCGCAGACGAGGGCGACATCCTCTTTTGTAATTGTCTTTTTGCCGTGAATATCGGCATATGCTTCAAGCTTTGCAAACTCGGAATTTATGGTAAACATTCGGCAGGCGGACATATCGGCAAGAAGAAGTGCCGCATCCTGCGCGATAAACAACTCCCTTGCGGTAAAATGCTTTTTTATCCACGTTGCAAGACGTTCAGGTGAAAACGAATCAAATCGAACCGCTTTTGCGGCAGCGGCAAGCTTTTTGTAAGTTGCGCTCGTTTCCGTTTTGTAATCCACCACATACTCGTTTTCGCGAAGGTTGAGGACTGTTACAGTATCCTCCACTTCATTTGCGCGTGTAAGTATTGTTATAAGAGAGTCCAACGCTTTTTGCGATATTCCCATAAGGGAAAGATCGCGTATTTCCACAAGCTTTTGCTCCTGCATCATAGGCATAGCATCCACTGCGTCGGAAAGACGCGCAAAAAGCTCATCCTGCGAAAGATTTGACGTTGCGGCAAACGATATAATAAAATGGTTGAAAGGCTCGAAGCCCTCTGCCGTCAACACCTTTTTGCGTATTTTACCGAGGTAGTGTTCTTTCATATAATCCTCGTCGCCATAGAAAACATACGCGCCGAAAAGACCTTTTTTGATATCTGCAGAAAGTTTTTCTTCTGTATAAGACAAAACTTTCGCTTTTGCTTCTTTTGCCATATCGCACCGCGTTCCTTTCTGTCGATTTGGATTTGATAATTTCATTTATTGGAATAAAATGGATTTTTGCACATTTCCCACATAGTTTTCCACAGGGAATTATGTCGTACATAGTCGAAGCCGCAGGAAAATCATATTTTTCCACATTCCTAATCTGTTACATAGGGGCGGTGTTCCCGCCCCTATTTTTATAAAATTAAGATCAGTTGTAAAGAGGATATTTATTGCAGATCTGTGCAACGCCGACAATAATAGCTTCTTTGCTGTTTTCGAAGTCTTTTGCCGCAAGCGCCATAAGATGAGCAACCTTTTCAAAGTCTTCCTCAACAAGACCGCGGGATGTAGCCGCAGGTGTACCAACGCGAAGACCGCTTGTTACAAACGGGCTCTGGGGATCGAAAGGAATAGCGTTCTTGTTTGCTGTGATGTGAACTTCCTGAAGTCTTGCTTCGTATTCCTTGCCGGTAAGACCCATATTGCGAAGGTCAAGGAGAATAAGGTGGTTATCCGTACCGCCGGAAACAAGTTCGAATCCTTCTGCAAGGAGTGCCTTTTCAAACGCTTTTGCATTCTTAACGATCTGTTCCTGGTATGCTTTGAATTCGGGCTTGAGAGCTTCACCAAAGCATACAGCTTTAGCCGCGATGATATGCATAAGAGGGCCGCCCTGTGTGCCGGGGAAAATAGCTTTGTCGATCTGCTTTGCTAGCTCTTCGCGGCAAAGGATCATACCGCCGCGGGGACCGCGGAGTGTCTTATGTGTTGTTGTTGTAACGATGTCCGCATAAGGAACGGGGTTGGGGTGAAGGCCCGCCGCAACAAGACCTGCGATGTGCGCCATATCCACCATAAAGTAAGCGCCAACCTCTTTTGCAATAGCAGAGATCTTTTCAAAATCGATAACTCTGGGGTAAGCGGAAGCACCTGCAACGATGAGCTTGGGTTTGCATTCAAGCGCTTTTGCACGAAGATCATCGTAATCGATGCGGTGTGTATCCGCTGTAACACCGTAAGAAACGAAATTAAAGAAAGAACCGGAAATGTTAACGGGAGAACCGTGTGTCAAGTGACCGCCGTCCGCAAGGCTCATACCAAGTACTGTGTCGCCGGGACGAAGAAGAGCGAAGTAAACAGCTGTGTTTGCCTGCGCACCGCTGTGGGGCTGAACGTTTGCGTGTTCTGCGCCAAAGATCTGTTTTGCGCGGTCGCGTGCAATGTTTTCCACAACGTCTGCATACTGACAGCCGCCGTAGTAACGCTTGCCGGGGTAACCTTCCGCATATTTATTTGTAAAGGGGGACGCCATAGCCGCCATAACAGCTTCGGAAACGAAGTTTTCGGAAGCGATAAGTTCGATGCCGTCCTGCTGGCGTTCAAGCTCAAGCGCAACGGCAGCGCCAACTTCGGCATCCGCATTTTTAACAAAATCAAGATTTTCGAGAATCATCTGAAACCTCCAAAAAATATTTATACCTTAATGATTATAACACGGTTTTAATTTAATATCAATACAAAAAACAAGAAAAAGCGAGAAATATAGCGACTTTTTGATAATTTTTCCTCGTTTTGGAAAACAAGAATGCGTTCTATTTTTCGATTGATTTTTAAAATATCATATTAAATTCATTTTTATCTATTTTTAAAAACAGTTGAAAAAATCAGAGTATCGTGTTATACTATTAGTTATAATAGTATATATTAAATTTTTTCTTTCGGGGAAACGTATGACAAGACAGGAAAAAATACGAAATTTTTCGATAATAGCACACATAGACCACGGCAAAAGCACACTTGCCGACAGAATTCTTGAAAAAACACAGAGTATTGCTACCCGCGATATGGAGGAGCAGATACTCGATAATATGGATATTGAGCGCGAACGCGGTATTACCATCAAAGCGCGCGCGGTAAAGCTCAATTATAAAGCAAAAGACGGCGAAACGTATGAGTTTAACCTCATCGATACTCCCGGACACGTGGACTTCAACTATGAAGTTTCGCGTTCTCTCGGTGCGTGCGAAGGAGCGCTCCTCGTTGTTGATGCAACACAAGGTATAGAAGCGCAAACGCTTGCAAACACTTACCTTGCGCTCGACGAAAACCTTGAAATAATTCCCGTTATCAACAAAATAGACTTGCCCAGCGCCGATATTCCCGGCGTTCGTAAGGAGATAGAGGACGTTATCGGTATTCCTGCGGATGATTGCCCTGCTGTTTCTGCAAAGACAGGTCTTAACATCGAAGATATTCTTGAAAAGATCGTTTCAGATATTCCCGCCCCCTGCGGTGACGAGAACGCACCCCTTAAAGCGCTCATATTCGACTCCTATTACGATTCCTACCGCGGCGTAGTTATCTACGTTCGCGTAGAACACGGCAAACTTCGTGCAGGCACGACAATACGTCTTATGAACACAGGCGCAACGTTCGACACGGTCGAGGTCGGCTATATGTCCGCATTCGGTCTTATGCCCGCAAAAGAGCTTTCCGCGGGAGAGGTCGGTTATATCACCGCAAGCATCAAGAGCGTTGCGGACACCCGCGTTGGCGACACGGTTACAGACGATAAAAATCCCACGGCAGATCCGTTCCCCGGTTTCCACGCCGCACAGCCTATGGTTTACGCAGGTATCTACCCTGCGGACGGCGCAAAATATCCCGACCTTCGCGATGCGCTTGAAAAGCTTCAGCTCAATGATGCGGCGCTCACATTCGAGCCCGAAACGAGTATTGCGCTCGGCTTCGGTTTCCGCTGCGGCTTTTTGGGGCTTCTCCATATGGAGATCATCGCAGAGCGCCTTGAGAGAGAGTTCAACCTTGATCTTGTAACAACAGCACCCAGCGTTATTTACAGACTTACCCTCAAAAACGGGGAGGTTATATACATCGATAACCCCGCCAATTATCCCGAACCGGACCAGATAAGCGTTGCGGAAGAACCCGTTGTAAAAGCAAGCATTATCGTGCCCACGGAGTATGTCGGCGGCATTATGGATCTTTGCCGCGACCGCCGCGGCGATTACAAAGACATGAAGTACCTCGACAATACGCGCGTGGAGCTTCACTATACCCTTCCCCTTAATGAAATAATCTACGACTTTTTCGACGCGCTCAAGAGCCGTTCCAAGGGTTATGCGTCCCTTGACTATGAGCTTGCAGGCTACCTTGAAAGTAAGCTTGTAAAACTCGAAGTTCTTCTCAACGGTGAAGTTGTGGACGCGCTCTCTTTCATCGTTCATGCAGACAAAGCTTACTCCCGCGGAAGAAAGATCGTTGAAAAGTTGCGTGATAATATACCGCGCCAGCTCTTTGAGGTTCCTGTTCAAGCGGCTATCGGCGGCAGAGTCATCGCGCGCGAAACAGTTCGCGCTATGCGTAAGGACGTTCTTGCAAAATGCTATGGCGGCGATATTACGCGTAAGAAGAAGCTGCTTGAAAAGCAGAAGGAAGGCAAGAAGCGTATGAGAAAGCTCGGCAGCGTGGAGGTACCGCCCGAAACGTTTATGGCGGTGCTCAAGCTCGACGAGGAGTAATTATTATATTTTTAAGAAAGGAATGTATGTTATGGCTTCGCAAAATAAAAATTTGGGGATATATATCCACATTCCTTTTTGTGCGCAAAAATGCGCTTACTGCGATTTTTATTCCGTAACGGATACGCAGGCTATGCGTGAATATACTCTTGCGCTTACTTCGCATATACGCGCAAAAAAAGCGCTCGGTAAAAACCGCACCGTGGACAGCATATATATCGGCGGCGGCACACCAAGCCTTTTGCCCATAACGCATATAGAAAAGATACTTGAAACAGTTTATGACGTTTTCAACGTATCCGACAAAGCGGAGATCAGTATGGAAGCCAATCCCGGCACGCTGGACGGCGGCAAACTTGCCGCTTATCGAGCTATGGGTATAAATCGCTTGAGTATTGGTCTTCAAAGCGCCCATAACGATGAGCTTTCTATGCTCTCCCGCATACATACAAGAGAGGAATTTGAAAATTCCTTTATGCTTGCGCGCATGGAAGGCTTCGATAATATCAACGTTGATATTATTTATGCCCTGCCCGGACAGAGCAAGGAAACGCTTGCTTCAACGCTTGATTTCGTCATATCCATGGCGCCGGAGCATATATCATTCTATGGCCTTAAAATAGAAAAAAATACTCCGTTTGGAAAAGATCTTGAAATACAAAAGATCATTCCGGATGAGGACGCGCAGTATGAAATGTATATGGATTCCTGCAAAACGCTCGATGAACACGGATACATTCAGTATGAAATAAGCAATTTTTCAAAAAAAGAACACGCTTGCCGTCACAACATCAAATATTGGACTTGCGAAGATTATATCGGCTTTGGACCTGCGGCATACTCCTTCTATGGGAACAGCATATATTCGTACGTAAAGGATATTGAAAGATACATCTCCTGTTTTGATGATGAGCAAGCGATCCTTGAATCCACGGAAACGCTCACACCTTCGCAAGTTGCAACACAATACGTAATGCTCTGCTTCAGGCTTCGCGCGGGTATCAATACTGCGGAATATGCACGCCGCTTCGGAGAAGATTTCGATGCAAAATACAGCGCGAAAATAGAACGCTTCTTAAAGGAAAAATATATCATCCGAACAACCGGCGGATACAGACTTTCCCGCAGAGGCATGATGATCTCCAACTACATATTAAGCGAGATACTGGATTTTGAATAGAACCAAAATCACTGTTTGTCAAAAGACAAACAGTGATTTTTTTCGACACACTTTTTTCTTGACAAACAATAATATATATGGTATAATTTTTTAGCAAAAATAAGTATGGAGAAGTACTCAAGTGGCCGAAGAGGCGTGACTCGAAATCTCGTAGGGCGTGAAAGCGTCGCGTGGGTTCAAATCCCACCTTCTCCGCCAAACATAAACCGCAATTCTGATACAAAAGAGTTGCGGTTTTTATTTTTATATGATATAATTCATTTAATAAGATACGGGAGGACATTATGAGAAAAAATTCGAAATTATATTCCGCAGTGTTGGCTTTTATTTTGATTTGCCTGCATATTATCCTGCCGATTCAGGCAGCAGAGCTTACCGCAGACGGCGGCGCAAAAGCACTCTCAGAGGAAACGGTAACGGATAACCTTGAAAACGAGCGCGATGTAAACCGCTATACTTTCAGCTTTACCGAAAAAGGAGATGCGCTCATTCTGGTGCAATCGCTGCAAAAGAATTGGACGGGATATACGTATTATTGGAAAGCTACCATATACAGCTCCGATATGACAGTTATTGCCGAAAGCAAAATAAAGGGTTCGGATGAGCTTACCGTTATTTCACTCAATAATATAGATACGGGTACTTATTTTGTGGATATTACACCCGTGAACACAGCAAATCCACTGATGGAAGGATTTACAACGGAGCCTTACGAAATAACTCTTTTCAGTTTATATGAATCTTTTGAGCCTGAGTTTGAAAAAGGCGTTCAGACATTTGATAAAAAGTTTCAGATAATCGGTAAAATAGATGATACTTATTTCATAAAAGCGGGCGAAGGCACAGCTTACGGTGCGTTTTACCGCAACGATGAGGGTGCGATACTTCCTATGCTTGTAAGCGAGAGCAAGGACGCGGTAAACTACATCATTTCTTCCACAGGTCAATATACAAAAACATACAGCTCCCCGACGATCGAAAAAGACGGTGTAACGTATTATTACACCAACGCTCAATGGATAGACAGGTACACCGAAAATAAGCAGGATTGGCAATCCGAAAAGGATGCAAATTACCTGTTCGCGGACGAAAGAAAGGATAATGAAGCCGCCAAGGACGTGCTTATCGCAGTGGAAAAGGCCGAAAAAGGCGTGTTTATGTACGTTTTGTCCAACTATTGGTATTGGCCGCTTATAATAATAGTTGCAATAGGCTTTTTGGCGCTGACATCTTTCCTGCAATATGACGGCCCGGCTTGATAACTAACAGCATAATGATAAAAGCCTTCCCCGGCGGGTAAAACTTTTATCATTCTTTGTTTGTAAAGTTTTAGTCGGGACAAAGCACTACGTAAAAATCGGATTTTTATTCAGAGGCGTTATGTTAACGCGAATTTTTACTTTTGATAGTGGTATTCAGTATAAAAAAGCGTTCAAACGCTTCAACACCCTACCTCCAGTCTTGGTGGAAAGGTACGCTTTTTTTGAACAAGCAATTGCGCACGTTCCACGCGCAATTGCCTATGTTATAATAAAAACCGCATTAAATGCGGTTTTTGTTATATATATTGACAAAAAGCGTTGACAAAGGCATTTTATTGTGCTAAACTACTTAAGCTATACTAAAATCACGATAGAGGCGCGGCTTTCAAGATAAGCACGGATATGGGTTTTGACCGTGTGGTAAAGGGGCAGCCGCCGAGAATAAAAAAGCGACCCAAGCTTTTTCGTTCGGGCGCGACGAAAATATCGGCGCGACTGTCACCGTTTCGCGGTGTTGTGCTATTGAGTATTTTGATCTTGCATCACGGTATTTGATAGTACCGTGATTTTTTTATCCGGCTTTCCATATGCAAATAAAATAAAATTTAACATCAAAGGAGAAAACACAATGGAAGGTACATTATGGGCGTTTTTGCCCGCTGTCATCGCCATCGTGCTCGCATTGGTAACGAAACAGGTTTACGTTTCCCTCTTCCTCGGTATCTTTGTCGGTGCAATGATGTATGCAGGCGGTAACCCGCTTAAAGCGATGTTCACACTTTATCAGGTTATGAGCGAAAAAGTTGGTAGCAACACTCCTATCATCGTTTTCCTCGTAGTTCTCGGCATTTTGGTCGTTCTTATGCAGAAATCCGGCGGCGCCAGAGCATACGGTGATTGGGCAAGTAAAAAGATCAAGTCCAAAAGCGGTGTTCTTGCTGCAACAGCAGGCCTTGGTTGCCTCATCTTCGTGGATGACTACTTCAACTGCTTGACGGTTGGTTCCGTTATGCGTCCCGTTACGGACAAATTCAGAGTTTCCCGCACAAAGCTCGCTTACCTTATCGATGCAACGGCGGCTCCCGTTTGCATTATCGCCCCCATATCCAGCTGGGCTGCGGCTGTTGCGGGCGAACTTGAAGGCGACGGTCTTATGGTATTTATCAAAACTATCCCCTTCAACGTTTATGCACTTCTCACAATCGTAATGGTATTTGCTCTCTGCTTCTTCAAATTTGACTTCGGTAAAATGAAGCGCAATATGGAAATTGCAGAAGCAACAGGTGACCTTCACGCAGGCGCAGACGCAAGCGACGAAGAAGCTTCTTCCGGCATCGCTGCAAACCCCAACGGCAAAGTTCGTCACCTTATTATTCCCGTTATCGTTCTTATCGCTTGCTGCATCGGCGGTATGCTTTACACAGGCTTCTTCTACAACTGGGATACGGGTCTTATAGACAAAGAACTACAGTCCGCAAACTTTATCGAAGCTTTCTCTAACTGTGACGCAGGTATGTCCCTTGCTATCGGATCTACTGTTGCTCTCGTTATAATCTCCGTTTATTATATGATCGCTCGCGTAGTTTCCTTCAAGGAGATCACAGGCAGCTTCACGGAAGGCTTCAAGGCGATGGTTCCCGCTATCCTCATTCTTACGTTCGCTTGGTCAATATCCGGCATTATGGGCGCTAAGGGCGGTTACCTTGATGCGCAGGCATTTGTTGAAACAAACCTTGCAAACAGCGCATTCCCCCAGTTCCTCTTCCCCGCTATCTTCTTCATCCTCGCAGGCGCTATTGCGTTCTCCACGGGTACATCTTGGGGCACGTTCGGCGTACTCGTTCCGATTGCAGTAACACTTCTCGGCGGCAGCGGTACAATGGCTATTCTTACAGTTTCCGCAACACTCGGCGGTGCTGTATTCGGCGACCATGTTTCCCCCATTTCCGATACAACTATCCTTGCTTCCGCAGGTGCGCAGTGCAACCACATTGACCACGTTAACACTCAGCTTCCCTATGCTTCCCTCGTTGCAGGCATCGCGGCAGTATCATATGTTGTTGCAGGCTTGTGCGTAAGCCTTGGAAGCGTTCTCAGCTGTGTTATTATGTGGGCAACAGCGCTCGCTCTCTTTGCAATAGCAGTCGTTGTTATCAAACATCTTGGCAAGAAAAAGAATGCTTAAAAATTTGAAAAGACCGCAAACGCGGTCTTTTCTTTTTGCTCTTATTTTATATCTTCACATCAAATTTATTATGGCAGCAGGGGCAGTTTACCGTATGCATCCCCTTGACTTTAGGTAAGCGAAGCGTGTTCTTGCAATGAGGGCATTTGCGGTAAACGTGTGTCTTTCTATCGCGAAACTTATTATTCATTCGCTTAAACCACTGTTTTATCTTCCTGCCCATACCGCAAAAACGCGCGTTTTCCGCCCTGCGTTTTGCTACGTTGTGCGACATCATTCGGAATATCGCGTAAACCGCCAAAGCCAGCGTAGCAAGCGACAGCCAAACAGAACCTATAAAAAGATCGATCACCGCAAGGACAGCGTAAGTTATCATAAGCACGTTACAAAGCGTATCAACGCCATTTCTGCCGTACATAAAGCGAATCATTCTTTCTCTGAAAGATATTCTGTTATTATTCATCATCGTTCCTTCTTTCCGGGAGGCAAAATGCCCCAACAAATTCCCTTATTACCTATAAAATGATAACATACCTCAAAATCTATTGCAATGAACTTTCTATGAACTTTTGTAAAAAGTTTATGATAAAAGGCAGAGTTTCCTCTGCCTTTTACTATTTTTCGATCTCATATTCCCAATCGATTATACCGCCAAACTCTCTTATGTTGGTATAACCGAGGGAAACAAGCTTTTCTGCAGCAAGCTTGCTTCTTCTGCCACTTCTGCAATACACAAGAATAAGCACATCCTTATCAGGAAGCAATTCAGGCGCTTTTTCTTTGATCTCATAATCGGGAATGAGAATTGCGCCCGGGATATGCCCCTCGGCAAACTCTTCCTCGGTGCGCACGTCGAGAATAACGTACCCTGTTTCGCTATCCATAGTCTCTTTAGCTTCTTTTGCAGTAATATTCATATAAACAGCTCCTTTATCTTTTTCAGAATTATCCCCGCAAGAGGTAATGAATATAAGGCAAAGGGTTAAAAATAATGTGAAAAGTTTTTTCATTGTATGGCATCCTTTCTGCATTTACAATATAACTTTTTTACTCTAAATCAATACAACGGCAAACCGCCTGTCAATTCATCCGCAACGTCAGATTGCAACGGCTCCAGCGCAAGGCAAGTTTTTGTAGGTATCCCGTGAAACTCCGTCATTCCCGCATCTATAATAACTGCCGCTATAATTCCCTTTTCTTCCGCCTTTTTTGCTATATCCAATAACGCTCCTTCTGAATCAACGTAAACGCACACCTTTGCGCAACCGTACTCAAACCAATCCGAAAGCGGAGTGTTTTGCTTTCCCATATCTTTCAAAAACATTCCGTCAGGCATTATTTGAAAATCGTTCATTCTATCTTCTTTTTTAAGAGCCATCAAAATCGCCTCTATACAAGCGTGTCCCGCCTGCGCCGCAATCTTTCCCTTGCGCATTTTCAAATCTCGGCGCATAACTATCATCATTTTAGATTTATACATTTATTTTTGGCACTCCTTGCGTTTTGAAAATTCAACTTTATAAATTTATTTTACCACACCATCAATATAGAGTCAAGGAAAATGAAGCGTGCAGGATAAAACGAAAAAACACCCTTTCGGGTGTTTTGTTGTGGCTCGTCTTGACAAAAAAGATGCCAACACGAATATGTTAAAATTACTTATCGACAACGATTTTTTCAACAAGTTCCGCAATTTTATCGGTAACATAACCGAGAGCGGCATACTTGTCTTGGGTTTCCATATCGGAATCCTTGATCATTGCCATATTGTTATCAAATGCCGATTTCACCAAATTTACTTTTTTAGTTTCCTCGTTTTGAACGTCATCGTACATTTTTTCATACATTTCCAGCATTTTGAGAAGTGTCAATTCTCTCGTCTTAAAAACGTCGCAAATTTCGGGAATTTGCTCGAAACGGGCCTCGCAATCTTCGCCTTCGAGTGATGAAAGCGCATCTCCAAGACGATGCAAGGATGTCTGGCTGTTTTCTGTAAGCTGCTTTTGTAATATTGTAAGCTGTACGAATATTTCTTTTGCGGTTATTCCTCCAAAATTTTATCCGGAGGACACGCAAGGCATATTTTTTTTCATCTACGAAGCGTGCCCTGCCGTTTTTTACAAGACCTTTCGCCCTTTTCGGGTAGGTCGCCTCATATTCATTTCCTTGCTCATCAACTACAATTACGTTTTTTTCGATGGGTGTCGCCCCCGATTAGCAAGTTTATTATAACATATATGGTATTATATTTCAATAAGTTTTGAAAATTATTTGTTATCAATTTTCTTTTCAATCGTGATACACGACGAGGTGAGCATTTTCTGTATTCTGCCGCAGAGGTTACGGTAGGTTTTGAAGGTTTCTTCGTCTATCACCTTTGTATTGTATAACAATTTGAGCCAGCTTTCTGTTTCAGCGCACTCTTTTCTTGCAATCTTGAATTTAGAGAGCATATCGGCGAGGCTTTGAGGATATTGCGCTTCGGTAATATTGGCAAACACGATCGACGAGGATTTGCGAAGTTTAAAAACGGTGTTGGAATTACCGCTAATAGATTTGCAGAGCAGTTCGCATTTTGTGGCAAGCTCCTCTGAATATTCAAGCAGTAAATTTTTTGTCATAATTTTCTCCTTTCGCGTCCTTCGCATCCCAATCACGCCGAAGGCGTGTATGAAATCCGCCGAAGGCGGTATGTCCTCAGCCCGTGAGGGCTGTATGGAATCATCCCGAAGGGATGTATGTTATCAAGCCGACGAAACATGCACGCTTGCGCGTGATGCCATGCGCGACTCCGTCGCAATTACATACAATGCGCAAGCGCATTGATTACATGCCAAGCCTCCTTCGTCGGCTTGGATAAAAATTAAAGCGACCTCGAAAGGTCGCTTTAATTTTTGGAGGCACCACCCGGAATCGGACCGGGGAATAAAGGTTTTGCAGACCTCTGCCTTACCGCTTGGCTATGGTGCCGTAGAATGAAAAAAACGAAAAAGATGTTTTGCGGTAAAGAACCATACATCATTTTTCGTTTCATCCAAACCGCTTTATTGGAGCGGATTACGGGGCTCGAACCCGCCACCTCGACCTTGGCAAGGTCGCGCTCTACCAAATGAGCTAAATCCGCATTTTGTGGTGCCTCCGATCGGAATCGAACCAACGACACG
>JAGATA010000004.1 GCA_017621475.1 Clostridia bacterium | reverse complement strand
TGCAACAAAGATTATGGAACAAATATATGGCAATATCGCTCCAATGATCATATCATTCGCAACCGTCAAGATTACGAGGAGCATTTGCGATATATTTATGAAAATCCCATTCGATGGCTCTATGATGAACTGTACACAGAAGAATAGTGGCATTGGCTTTGCCCTGTGCCTTTGTAATACAAAAGCGAAACTTGCGATAAAACAGAACAATGGACAAACAATCGGATGGAGGATATTGATATGCAAAAATGGTGCACTGAAGATTGGCAATTCGAGTTGACAGTAATAAAAGGAAAAGCAGAACATTGCAGATTGGGCTTGGAAAAAGGAGATAAGTTTGTCTTTTCCTATGGTTGCCCTGCCGAAATGTGCCCTAAAACAATGATGACGATATACACATTGTGTGAAGTCATACGCTGTGGGGGCGACTTTACATATAGAGGAGAAAAGGAACGATACGAAATTAATATTCCTTGTGCTGATGGATGCATACAATTCCATCTCAAAGCAATACCCGTTAACCGCGATGAATACGGGAAATCACTACCCAACAATCCGAAACCGCAAGACTAAAAATGTTATTTGTCAAGCCAAAGAACAACGCCGACAGACCCTGAAAATCTGTCGGCGTTAATTATTTGTTTACTGCGGAGCAAAATATGTCTCGGACCGTCGAGGACGCCGGTCCCTACAAGGAGAAATCAAACTTCCTTATGAGAACCTGCCTTGCAGCAACTGCTTTTTATATCCATTTAATTATTTTACATCTCTCTTGATAGCTTCAACGCAATCACGGCAAATAAGCTTACCGCCGTACATAATAACATTGTCCGCGTTTCCGCAGAAAATGCAAGCAGGCTCATACTTTTTAAGGATTATCTTATCATTTTCAACAAAGATCTCTACAGCATCTCTGTTATCTATGGAAAGGTTCTTTCTGATTTCGATCGGCAATACGATTCTTCCGAGTTCGTCAATTCTTCTAACTACACCTGTGGATTTCATAATATTTCTCCTTTCAAATTAGAGCAAATTTATTTATATATTCAATATACCACAAATTCCCTTTTTAGTCAACACTTTTAGATAAATTTTTACAAAAAACTACAAATTTAGGAGCTTGTACACCCTAAAGAAAAAAGTGTGCCAAAGCACACTTTTTTGAAATTATCATATCTGTCTTCTGCCATCGAGAGCACGCATAAGCGTCATTTCATCTGCATATTCAAGGTCGGCACCTACGGGTACGCCGTAAGCAAGGCGAGTTACCTTTATACCGAGAGGAGCCACAAGCTTTGATATGTACATAGCCGTCGTCTCACCTTCAATATTCGGGTTTGTGGCAATAATAAGCTCGCGCACATCTCCTGTTGATATGCGCGAAAGAAGCTCTTTTATACGGAGCTGTTCGGGGCCGACGTTGTTCATTGGGGAAATAACACCGCCCAAAACGTGATAAAGACCGTTAAATTCCTTCACCTTTTCAAGAGCCATAACTGCGCGCGTATCTTCCACAACGCAGATAACGCCTTTATCTCTTGCCGCATCGGAGCATATACTGCACTCTTCCCCATCGGAAAGGTTACCGCAAACCTCGCAAGGGTGTATATCTTGCTTTGCGGAAATTATGGCACCCGCAAACTCCGCCGCCTCCTCCTCGCTCATATCCAGCACAGAGAAAGCATATCTTACCGCCGTCTTATATCCTACACCGCGAAGCGTGCAAAACTTTTCAATAAGCCTTTGGAGAGGGAGAACGTATTCCATTCAAAAACCTCTGCTCAGAAAGGCATTCCGGGAAAACCGGGCATACCGCCTGTGATCTTGCCCATTTCTTCGTCAGCCGTTTTTTCAACGCGAGTAATAGCTTCGTTAACAGCGGCGATGAGAATATCGGAAAGTGTTTCAACATCGTCAGGGTCAACGATTTCGGGTGCGATGTCAAGAGTAAGAATCTCTTTTTTACCGTTTATCTTTATATTTACGGCGCCGCCGCCTGCGGAAATATCGTATTCGCGTTCTTCAAGCTCTGCCTGAAGTTTTGCAACATCTTCCTGCATCTTCTGTGCCTGTTTGAGCATTTCGTTCATAGAGGGGCCTTTCGGCAAAATAGCTTTCATTTGAAAATCTCCTTTATATATAAAACTTAATTATTTACTTGGTTCAATAAGTTCATCAACCGCATCATACTCTTCCGTTTCTTCCTCGGCACATACGGGCATAATTATGTTTGTATCGTAATTTTTACCGAGCACTTGAGCTATTGTGCGGGAGATAACTTCTTTTCGTCCGTCTTCGGACACAAATTGTGCCGCAAAATCCGAATCAAGGTAGATATAGAGCTTACCGCCCTTTTCAACGGCTGTAGAACCTATCATAAATGAAGCAAGAGATGGTTCTGCCGCCTCAAGCTTTTTTATAACGTCCGCAAAACCGCGAAGGCTGACAGCGCGCACAGGCGCGGGCTTCTTTTCTTCCGGAGGCTTTTGCTCTGCCTTGGGTTTAGGAGCAGACTCTGCCTTGCGAACGGGTACATCGTCAGGTAGCGTAGGGATTTGCGCGTCTACCATGGGTATGGGCGCATTTTCGTCTTCCCAAATCGGAGGAGCATCATCGGGAAGCGGGGCTTCCTCAAACGCCGATGGAGCGCTTGGAACTATTGCAATTTTGCCGGAAGTAAGCGCTTCCAGCTTCTTTTCAAGCTCGGCAATACGGATAAGAAGCGCATCAGTATCACTTCCCATAGTTTCATCGCAAACGCGCACAAGCGCCATCTCCGCAAAAAGGCGCGCGGAGGCAGGTGTGCGCATCATATTTTCTTCCGCTGTGCAGAAAACTCCGAGCACCTGCATAATACGCGGCACAGTATATTGATCGCCTGCGCGCGCGGTAAAGCTATCCTTTTTGATATGCCCGCGAGTGCTTGCGTAAACGAGCATATTGCGGAAAAAGCTTATAAGCTCGCGCCAATAAACAAGTATATCGCGCGAAGTAGAGGAAAGCTTAGCCACCATAGCAAGAGCTTCGGAAACATCACGCTTTGCAATATTCTCTGCCATTCTGCAAAGAAGCTCCGCAGAGCTTGCGCCAAGCAGCTCACTTGCGCTCTTTTCCGTAATCTTTCCGCCTGCGCCGGAGCAATATTCCAGCATATTGAGTGCATCGCGGAACGCGCCCTGTGCAAGATCCGCAATAAGCAGGAGCGCATCATCGTCAGCATCGATCCCTTCACCCTCGCAAACAACGCGAAGGCGCTTTGCAATTACCTCGGAAGAAACCCTGTGGAAATCGAAGCGTTGGCAGCGCGAAAGCACCGTTGCGGGAATCTTATTTATCTCTGTTGTAGCAAGGATGAATATAACGTATTCCGGAGGTTCTTCGAGCGTTTTAAGAAGCGCGTTGAACGCCGCCGTGGAAAGCATATGCACTTCATCGATTATATAAACTTTATATTTCAGATCTGCCGGGCTGTACGCAACACCGTCGCGGATATCGCGCACGTTATCAACACCGTTGTTGCTCGCTGCGTCCATCTCCATAACGTCGGTCGCTCTGCCCTCCTCAACGGAACGGCAAGCATCACATACGCCGCAAGGGTTTCCATCCACGGGATGTTCGCAGTTGACCGCACGGGAAATTATCTTCGCGCACGTTGTTTTACCCGTTCCTCGCGGACCGCAGAAGATATATGCGTGACTTATCTTACCCGTAGAAACCTCGCTTTTAAGTACAGAGGTTATATGATCCTGCCCGTAAACATCCGCAAAGGTTTTCGGACGCCACTTCCTGTAAAGAGCCTGATGCATTACTCTGCCTCCTCCAAAAAACAATTTAAGCGAGGTACAAAATCAGACCATACACCAAAATTCGAAATGAATTTATGTGCGCTGTTCGCATTCCCCGTTCGGGACAGGCTGACCCACGGCACACAGACTAAATTGCTTAATGCTGCTTGGTTCCCCACCTGACATGGTTCACAACCGTCTGTTGCGCGGGACCCGTCCGTCATCACGGAGAGTGTGCGCGGCTTGACCACACAAACACATCCCTCGTAATTGGAAATAACCCCTGCTGTAGCGGATTGCAGGTACAAGGCACCGCTAGTTCCCCGGCCGGTATGGCCTGATTTCATATCTCGCTTATTTAACGCAACCTTAAATAGGTTACTGTAAGATTATATCACATCATTTTTGATTTTGCAAGAGAAATATTATTTTTTCTTATAAATAAAGAATTTGCTCAGAAGAATTTTTCGGCGTGCAAAACGCACGCCGAAATGTCTTATCTTATAATATCGAGAATAAGAGCGTTGTCTACTCTATTTTCTTCGGAAAATTCAAGAGATTGCATAAAGATATTTTTTGCGTCTTCAAGTTTTACTTTATCCGAAGTATGGAAAATGGCAATCATTTCACCTTGTTTTACAAAGTCGCCCGTTTTTTTGCAAAGCACGATGCCCGCAGAATGATCTATATTATCCGCCTTCGTCTTTCGTCCTGCACCAAGGTCGCACGCCGCCCTTCCGATAAGCTCCGCATTCATATGGGCTATATAGCCGTCCTTTTCACAGCGAAGCTCATAAACAACGCTTGCTTTCGGGAATTTATCCGTATCATCTATCAATGAAACGTCGCCGCCCTGGGCACTTATCCATTCCTTCATTTTGGCAAGAGCCGCACCCGAATCAAGCGCGGTTTCTGCTATCTTATAAGCTTCCTCAACGGAAACTTCACGTATCATTGCAATAAGCTCCGCAGAAAGTGCAAGGCATATTCTCCTAAGATCAGGTATATCCGCCCCTTTGAGAAGTGCTATTGCCTCTTTTACTTCAAGGGAGTTTCCTATAGCAAATCCAAGCGGCACATCCATATCGCTTATGACCGCGGACATATTTCTTCCGCAGGCTCTGCCGATGTCAACCATCTTTTGCGCCAAGGTGCGCGCGCTTTCTATATCCTTCATAAAAGCGCCGCTTCCGCACTTGACGTCAAGCACGATGTTTTTCGCACCCGCCGCAAGCTTTTTGCTCATAATGCTGGAAACGATAAGCGGAATGGAATCCACCGTATCCGTTACGTCGCGCAAAGCGTAAAGTTTCTTATCCGCAGGCGTAAGGTTTCCCGTCTGCCCTATAAGAGCTATTCCGATGCGCTGTGCTTGAGAGAAAAATTCATCTTTTTCAAGAGAGGTGCGGTATCCCGCGATAGCTTCAAGCTTATCCACCGTACCGCCCGTGTGGCCAAGCCCCCTGCCCGACATTTTTGCAAAAACGCCGCCGCAGGAAGCCACAATGGGTCCTACGATAAGCGAAGTTTTATCCCCAACGCCGCCCGTGCTGTGCTTATCCACGGAAAGAGAGCTAAAGCAGGAAAGATCCAGCATCTCTCCCGAATGCGCTATTTCTTCCGTAAGGGCAACCGTCTCCTCGTCAGTCATACCATTGAATATTACCGCCATACAGAAAGCTGACATCTGATAATCGGGTATATCCCCCGCAGTAAAGCCTTCCACCATATATTTTATTTCTTCGCGCGAAAGCGCAATTCCATCGCGCTTTTTGCGAATAAGCCCTGTCATCTGCACGTTCTCACCTCATTTCACGTTATCGATAGTAAACGAAAAAGGCAACATATCAAAAAAATTGAGTGTATAAACTTTTTCACCGTCGAAAAGAATAACACGCATATCTTTCGCCGCAAATTCGGATAAGACCTGGCGGCAGATACCGCAAGGAGGAAATGTTTCAATAACATTTCCGTTCTTGCCGCCGACAACGGCAACAGCAGTAAATTTTCTTTTTCCCTCGCTCACGGCTTTGAATACCGCCGTACGCTCTGCACAGTTGGTCGCACCGAAGGAAGCGTTTTCCACATTACAACCCGAAAATACACTTCCATCATCACAAAGAAGTGCCGCACCGACAAGGCAGCGCGAGTATGGCGCGTATGCGTTTTTCATAGCGTCAAGCGCTATGGAAACAAGTTCTCTGTCAGTCATTTTTGCCTCCGATCTCCGAATAAAAGCTTTTACCCGAAACACCGCCCTGTAAGCCGAAATATTCAAGTACCGTTGCCGCTATATCTGCAAAACTTTTCCTTGTACCGAGATCCGCAAAGCTGAATTTTTTGCCCCAAACAAGAAGCGGCGTATATTCGCGTGTGTGGTCTGTGCTCACATCGCCGGGGTCGCAACCGTGGTCAGCGGTTATGATGAGCATATCGTCATCGCGCATATTTTCCATGAATGAAGGAAGCCACGCATCAAAAGAAGAAAGGGCCGCGGCATAGCCGTCCACGTCGTTGCGGTGACCGTATTTCATATCAAAATCCACAAGATTTATAAAGCAAAGCCCGTTAAAATCTTCTTGTGAAAGCTCCATCGAAGCATTCATACATTCTTCGTTTCCGTGGGAAAGAACGGCACGTGTAATACCTCTGCCCGCAAAAATATCGCTTATCTTTCCAACGCCGATAACGTCAAATCCTTTTTCTTTGAGAATATCGAGCATCGTAACTCCATACGGTTCAAGAGAGAAATCGCGCCTGTTTGCAGTTCTTGCAAAGTTTCCGGCCTCGCCTTTAAACGGACGAGCGATAACCCTGCCCACGCCGTGCTTCCCGCAAAGAATTTTACGCGCCGCGCGGCAATATTCATAAAGCGTTTCCGTGGGAACTATATCCTCGTGTGCCGCTATCTGAAAAACGCTGTCTGCCGAGGTATAAACGATAAGCGCACCCGTGCGAAGATGCTCTTCGCCAAAGTCTTTTATAACCTCCGTGCCGGAATACGGCTTGTTGCAAAGAGTTTTTCTGCCCGTTGCCTTTTCAAACGCTTCCATCACCTCCGCGGGAAATCCGTCGGGATATGTGGGAAGCGGCTCTTGCGAAATAATACCGGCTATTTCCCAATGACCGATGGTCGTGTCCTTGCCAAGGGAGCTTTCCGCGCACTTTCCGTAAGAAGCCTTCGGCTTTTCTGCCGCACCAAGGTAGCCGAGCCCCTCTATATTGCCGATACCGAGCGCACAAAGATTGGGAATATCAAACTTTTCGGACTTTGAAATATGTCCCATAGTATCGGCACCCATGTCCCCAAACCTTGCCGCATCGGGAAGCGCACCGATTCCAACGCTGTCCAACACGATAAGAAATAATCTTTTCATAAAGTTCCCACCTTTGCAGATGGCGCAAAAGCGCGCCGTCTTTTATAGTTTTAGTTCTTGTTCATCATAACGGCTGTGTTGAGTGCCGTTTCTATCATCTGTGTAAACGTCGTTTCTCTATCCTCGGGCGGCATTTCTTCACCCGTGAGGATGCTGTTGGAGATTGTGCAAACGGCAAGAGCGCGTTTACCTGCGCGGGCTGCCGTCATATAAAGACCTGCCGCCTCCATTTCCACCGCGAGAATGCCCATCTTCGCCCATTTGTCAAGACAGTGCGGGTCGTCATCGTAATAAGTGTCGGCAGAGAGCATATTGCCCACGTGATACGTCGCGCCAAGCTTTTTCGCCTCCTCCACAGCCGTGGAAAGCAGCTTATAATCCGCGCAGGGCGCGTAAGTGCCGGGAAGTCCGTACTGTGCGCCAAAAGCGGAGTTTGTGGAAGCTGTCATTGCAAAAGCGAGGTCGCGAATGTTTACATCTTTCCTTATAGTTCCCGCAGAGCCTATTCTTATAATATTTTTCACATCAAAAAAGTTGTAAAGCTCGTAGCTGTAAATACCGATAGACGGTATGCCCATACCGCTTGCCATAACGCTCACTTTTTCACCTTTGTAAAAGCCCGTATAGCCTTTTACCCCGCGTATATCGTTTACAAGGCGCGCATTTTCAAAAAAATTTTTCGCAATAAATTCCGAACGCTTCGGGTCTCCGGGCATAAGCACGGTCTTTCCGAAATCTTCGGGTGTTGCATCAATATGAGGTGTCGGATATTTCGCCATTTTCATTTTCCTCCGTTTGTTTTACTGTTTTTACGATCCTGCTTGTGCCGAGCCTGTCTGCACCCAATCGGATAAAATCGCGTGCGTCATCAAGAGAGGCAATTCCGCCTGCCGCTTTTATTTTTGTATCGCTATTTGTGTATTTTGCAAAAAGCTCCACATCTTCTTTAGTAGCGCCGCCCGTGGAAAATCCTGTGGAAGTTTTGATGTAATCCGCGTGGGACATAGAAACTATTTTGGAAAGCATTATCTTTTCATCTTCTGTAAGAAGGCAGGTTTCTATGATAACTTTAAGTAGTTTTCCCTTGCACGCTTTTTTAACGGCATTTATTTCGCCAAGGACCTCGCCGTATTTCTTTTCCTTTACCATACCGATATTTATAACCATATCGATCTCATCGGCACCGTTTGATACAGCGTCTTCCGTTTCAAAGCATTTTACAGCCGTTGTACTATACCCATTGGGAAACCCGATGACCGTGCATATTTTAAGCTTCCCTTCAACATATTTTGAAGCCTTTTTCACAAAGCTCGGCGGAATACAAACAGATGCCGTTTCATATTTGATACCATCGTCACATATCGCTTTTATCTGTTCCCACGTTGCGCCTTGAAAAAGAAGCGTGTGGTCTGTTTTTGAAAGAATTTCTTTTACAGTAATTTCAGCCATAATTATTGCCTCCGTTATATTTACTTATATTATAATTCTAACTTTTTTTATTACAGATGTCAACGCAAATCTTCATCTTGAATAAAAATGCACAATTTATTCATATTTATATTGATTTTTTCCATCGTAAGTGCTACAATAATCTCGTTTTTTTATTTGAGGTGATTTTTATGATAGGACTTGGTACAATAGTAAATGTAATAACGGTAATCGTCGGCACTATAGTGGGCTTACTTTTCAAGAAGATACTTCCCAAAAAAGTTGGCGATGCAGTCGTTCTCGGTGTTGCGCTCTGCGTGCTTTATATCGGCATAGACGGCGCACTTGAATGTACAAATCCGCTTGTAATGATACTTTCAATGGTGCTTGGCGCAATAGTCGGAACACTTCTGGACCTCGACGGCAAAATACACCGCCTTGGAGAGAAGCTTGAAAAGAAATTCTCCAAAAAGGGCGGAGAAAATTCCACTTTCGGCGCTGCTTTTGTGCAAAGTTTTCTGCTTTTCTGCGTTGGTGCAATGTCAGTCACGGGTTCTATACAATCCGGTATCAACGGCGATAACAGCATTCTCTTCGCGAAATCCACACTCGATGGTGTAAGCTCCGTTATTTATGCCGCAACGATGGGCCCCGGCGTATTCCTTTCCGCCCCTGCGCTCTTCTTGTATCAGGGAACGATAACTCTTATCTCCTATGCGCTTGGCGAAGTGCTTACCGCCTATATGATAACGGAAATGACCGCTGTCGGTTCGCTTCTTATCGTTGGTATCGCGCTCAATATGCTCGGCATTACAAAGCTCAAGCTTATGGATTATATCCCCGCCATATTCTTCCCAATTCTACTCTGTCTTTTTATGTAATATCAGCGCGCTTTCGGGCGCGCTTTATTCAAATTTAAATAAAGAGTTAATTTTGCCCAAACCATCTCGACATATACGAATTTGTGTGTTATCATATTCATATATACTTATAATATTCATATATTTATACATAAATGAAAGGCGCAAAATTATGGATATACAGCTAAATTATATCGAAAAAGGCGAGGGAGAGCCACTCATTCTTCTTCACGGCAATGGTGAAAATTGCGAATATTTTTCGAATCAAATAGAATATTTTTCAGAAAAATACAGGGTCATCGCGCTTGATACGCGCGGTCACGGTAAATCTCCCAGGGGTGAATGTTCTTTTACCATACGCCGCTTTGCGGAAGACCTGCGCGATTTTATGGACGAAAAAGGCATCGAAAAAGCCCATATACTTGGTTTTTCGGACGGCGCTAATATAGCGCTTCGCTTCGCACTCAAATACCCTGAAAGAGCAGATAAGCTCGTACTTAACGGGGCAAATCTTTTTCCTGCGGGAGTAAAAGCTTCCGTACAGCTCCCCATAACGCTCGGGTACAAGTTCGCATCCCTTTTTGCAAGCAAAAACGAAAACGCCGGAAAGAGCGCGGAAATGCTCGGTCTTATGGTAAACGACCCAAATATCGCACCGGAGGAACTTCGTTCCATCAAAAATCCCGCACTTGTTATAGCAGGAACCAATGACATGATAAAAGACAGCCACACCCGTCTTATCCACAAAAATCTGCCTAATTCGGAGCTTGCCATAATTGCGGGCGACCACTTTATAGCAAGCAAAAACCCCGATTCCTTCAACCGCAGAGTTGCGGCGTTTCTTGAGAAATGACAAATATACTGCTGGCATAAATATTATGCCAACGCATCCTATACAGATGTAAATTCCGAAAAGTATTTGAATAAATTCAATTTTAAAATTATATTTGAGAGGTAATTTATGAAAGCACAAGCTATTGTTTACACATCTAACACAGGTTTCACAAAAGAATACGCGCGCATACTCGCAGAAAAAACAACACTACCCCTCTATAATCTTGAAAGCGCACAAAAATCACTTCCATACGGCTCGGAGGTGATCTATCTCGGTTGGCTTATGGCAAGCTTTGTAAAAGGTTACGATAAAGCCTCGAAAAAATTCCGTGTAAACGCCGTTATAGGCGTTTGTATGGGCGAAAGCGGCTCGCAGCTTGAAGACGTTCGCAAAAACAACAAAATTCCCGAAAACACAAAAGTTTTCACGCTCCAGGGTGGATTCGATATGAAAAAGCTCAAGGGTATGAACAAATTTATTATGAAGATAATGGTAAAACACCTCACAAAAGATATTATGGCAAAAGAAACGCGTACGGAAGAAGACGAAAAGCTCCTTCTTATGATGAGCAAGGGCGCAAGCTTTGTAAGTGAGAAAAACTTGGAGCCCGTTATCGAATTTGTAAAAAACAGCTAAAATAAATATCACAAAAAAGCGCGCAACGCGCTTTTTTTGTTTTATTTGTTCACGAAAACCACCAGCAGTGCCGGTGGTTACAAAAAGCTTTAGCTTTGCACAGTTCCCGCCGCAGCGGAGGCTCCTTTGTGCAAAGGGAGGCTTAAAGATAGTTGCCACATCTGTGGCGGTAGGGCGACTACCGCAAGTGGCGGATTGTTCGACGAGCCTAAAGGCTCTGCGTGTGGAATGCCCCAAGGGGGCTTGTGCAAAACATCGGCACGTCCGGTGGTCATGACTTATATGCAATGTAAAGTTTTGTTGCGTAAATTGTAAAGCGCAAGCGCTTGTTTTCGTCTCCCCATCGTGTTAAAATAAACACAGAAAACATACAAGGAGCACAAATATGAATTTTTCCGAGAAACTTTATTCACTTAGAAAGAGCAAAAATCTTTCTCAAGACGAGCTTGCCGAAAAGCTCGGCGTTTCGCGACAGGCTATCTCCCGTTGGGAAATGGGAACTGCAGAGCCTTCCGCGCAAAACTTGATAGAGCTGAGCAATCTTTTCGGCGTCAGCATAGATTACCTTTTAAAGGATAACGTCGCACAGGAAAGCAAAGAAAATGCTGCAGGAACAGAAAATGTTCAAGCGTCGACCTCTTTTTCCAAGCCCAAGCAACGGTATGATATGCTGTTTATAGTTTCCGTTGCACTTATCGTGTGCCACGTCATAGGCGTTTTAAACAGCCTTCCCATTTTTCTTTTCGTAGTTTCCATTTCCTTTGCCATCGTAATATGGTCACTGATATCCATTTTTCACATTATAAATATCGTTATATTAGAACTTGTCTATCGCTATTACAAAAAAGAGCCTCATGCAAAAGCGCACAGAAGAAGATACTACCGAATATCCGTTTGGTTCTTCGCCTTTTCCCCCTCCCTGCTTTTGTCGGGTCTTATCGTTTATTTCGGCATAGCTCCTATCGGCGTTATTTCTTTCGCATTTCTCTTCTACTTCATCATATGCGGTACGGTCACGTTTCTTTTCCGAAATAAACGTCCCAAGGCGCAGGATTTGGACGAAGAAACGAAAGAAAACTCTTGACATTGTTAAAAATAAATATTATAATATGCTTTGTATAATACAAAAATCCCAAAAGCGCTGACGAAGACAGTAGCGTGCCGAAGAAGCTATAGCGAATCGGGGACGGTGTAAGCCCGAGAGCAGAGTAAGCAACGCGAATATCACTTCCGAGCCGCGCAGGCGAAAGGTTTACACCTATTAGCTTGCGACGTGTCGCTCCCGTAAAAGAGCGCGCATATGTTCGTATGTCGAATGGGTGGTTTATCGGGGTATTTATTCCTCGTCCTATTCTAACGGACGGGGATTTTTTGTTTTTTCGGGCATAGTCCAAAATCACTTTAAAAGCATTTTCAAAAAGCGGCAGCTCTTTTGCCTAGGGCGATCATCGCTCGTCCGCGCACAATACTGCAACATTTTTGGAAATGCCAAATTAACAAAACAAAATTTTCAGGAGGAAAATACAAATGTACGAAAAAGTTTCCCCAAGCACGAATTTCGTCGAAAGAGAAAAGAAAACCGTAGAGTTTTGGAAAGCAAACAAAGTTTTTGAAAAGAGTATAGACAGCCGCGAAGGCGCAGAGAACTACACCTTCTACGACGGTCCCCCCACAGCAAACGGTAAGCCCCACATCGGTCACGTTCTTACGCGTGTTATCAAGGATATGATCCCCCGTTACCGCGCAATGAAGGGTTACCACATCCTTCGTAAAGCAGGTTGGGATACACACGGTCTTCCCGTAGAAATCGAAGTTGAAAAGAAGCTCGGTCTTGACGGCAAGGAGCAGATCGAAGAATACGGTATGGGTCCCTTCATAGGCGAATGCAAGGAATGTGTTTGGAAATACAAAGGTATGTGGGAGGACTTCTCCTCTACCGTTGGTTATTGGGTGGATATGGATGACCCCTACATCACATACAGCAACGACTTTATCGAATCCGAATGGTGGGCGCTTAAAGAGATCTGGAATAAGAAGCTCCTTTACAAAGGCTTCAAAACAGTTTGGTACTGCCCCCGTTGCGGCACACCCCTTTCCGCGCAGGAAGTAGCGCAGGGCTATAAGCTCGTTAAAGAGCGCTCCGCTATCGCACGCTTCGTTTACCCCAAGGAAGAAAAAACAGCGTTCCTCGCTTGGACGACAACCCCCTGGACACTTCCCTCCAACGTGGCTCTCTGCGTAAACCCCGCTGAAGAATACATCAAGGTTAAAGCACAGGACGGTTGGACATACTTCATCGCTTCCGCACTTGCAGACAAGGTTCTAGGTGCAGGCACATACGAAGTTCTTGAAACAATGGTTGGTTCCGACCTCGAAGGTATGGAATATGAACCCCTTTATAAATTCGTTGACCCCGATAAGAAATGCTGGTACGTTACTTGCGACGGCTACGTTACTATGGGCGACGGTACGGGTATCGTTCACCTTGCTCCCGCATTCGGTGACGATGACTCCCGCGTGGGCAGAAAATACGACCTTCCCTTCGTTCAGCTCGTTGACGCTCAGGGTAATATGACAGCAGGCGAAAAATGGCAGGGTCTTTTCGTTAAGAAAGCAGACCCGATGATCCTTATGGATCTCGACGAGCGCGGTCTTCTCTTCGACGCTCCCAAGTTCGAGCACGATTATCCGCACTGCTGGAGATGCGACACCCCCCTTATCCAGTACGCACGCTCCTCTTGGTTCATCAAGATGACAGAGGTTAAAGACGACCTTATCAGAAATAACAACACAGTAAACTGGATTCCCGAATCCATTGGTAAGGGCAGATTTGGTGACTGGCTTGAAAACGTACAGGACTGGGGTATTTCCCGTAACCGCTACTGGGGCACTCCCCTTAACATTTGGGAATGTGAATGCGGCAAGCAGCACGCTATAGGTTCCATCGCGGAGCTTAAAGAAATGTCCCCCAACTGCCCCGAAAATATCGAGCTTCACCGTCCCTTCATCGATGAAGTTACCATCACTTGCCCCGATTGCGGCAAGCAGATGCACCGTGTTCCCGAGGTTATCGACTGCTGGTTCGACTCCGGCTCTATGCCCTTTGCACAGTGGCACTATCCTTTTGAAAATAAGGAACTCTTTGAAACACAGTTCCCCGCAGACTTTATTTCCGAAGCTGTTGACCAGACGCGCGGTTGGTTCTACTCTCTTATGGCTATCTCCACGCTCCTCTTCAATAAAGCTCCCTACAAGAACGTAATCGTTCTCGGTCACGTTCTCGACAAGAACGGTCAGAAGATGTCAAAATCCAAGGGTAACGCAGTGGACCCGTTCGAAGCTCTCGAAAAACACGGTGCGGACGCTATCCGTTGGTACTTCTACTCCGGCAGTTCTCCTTGGCTTCCCAGCCGCTTCCACGACGATGCCGTTGTTGAAGGTCAGCGCAAGTTTATGTCCACACTCTGGAACACATATGCGTTCTTCGTTCTCTACGCAAATATCGATGAATTTGATGCTACAAAATATAAGCTCGAATATGACAAACTTTCCGTAATGGATAAGTGGGTGCTTTCCAAGCTCAACACTGTTGTAAAATCCGTTGATAACTGCCTTGAAAACTATAAGATCACGGAAACAACAAGAATCCTTCAGGATTTCATCGACGACCTTTCCAACTGGTACGTTCGCCGCAGCCGTGAAAGATTCTGGGAAACAGGTATGCCCCAGGATAAGATCAACGCTTATATGACGCTTTACACTTGCCTTGTAACGTTTGCAAAGGTTTGCGCGCCCATGATCCCCTTTATGGCGGAAGATATTTACCGCAACCTCGTTTGCACGATAGACAAGGAAGCTCCCATAAGCGTTCACCTCTGCGACTTCCCCAAAGCCGACGAAGCGCTTATTGACAAAGAGCTTGAAGAAAGAATGGACGAAGTTCTCAAAGTGGTATTCCTCGGCAGAGCTTGCCGTAACGGCGCCGCTATCAAGAACCGCCAGCCCCTTTCCAAGATGTACGTTTCCGCAGACTTCACTCTTCCCGAATTCTTCACGGAGATCATCGAAGACGAGCTTAACCTCAAAGCGGTTGACTTTAATGCTGACGTTTCTTCCTTTATCAACTACGCATTCAAGCCCCAGCTCAAGACGGTTGGTCCGAAATACGGTAAGTTCTTGGGCGGTATCCGCACATACCTTTCTTCCGTAAACGGAAACGATGCTATGGCTGAGCTCAACGAAACGGGCGCTCTCACGTTTGAAGTAAACGGCACGCAGATAAGCCTTACAAAGGATGACCTTCTCATCAGCTCCGCGAAGATGGCGGGCTATGAATCCATGTCCGATTACGGCATCACGGTAGTTATCGACACGAACCTTACAGAAGAACTTATCGAGGAAGGTTTCGTTCGTGAGATTGTTTCCAAGATCCAGACAATGAGAAAAGACAGCGGCTTTGAAGTTATGGATACCATCAACATCACTATCGCAGGCAGCGAAAAGGTCGTTGCAATAGCTCTTAAAAATGCAGAAAGCATTATGAGCGACACACTCGGCAAGAGCCTTATAAACGCTGAAGGCGAAAACGCAAAAGAATGGGATATCAACGGCGAAAAGGTTACTATCTCCGTTACTAAGATTTCCTAAAAGAAAGCTACTACAAAAAAACAACAAATAATTTTTCAAGGGAGATTAATTTCTCCCTTGTTTTATAGGTGAAATTATGGAGAATGCCACAAAAAAGCAAAACATCGAAAAAAGTCTTGCAGATATGCAAAAAAACAATGAAAAGCAAATATGCAATCTTTCGGACAAATGCTCGCTTCGCGATTACGCGCACCTTACACGCAAATGTGCACATGGCACAGTGTGGACAGAAGCACTCCAAACGGCTCTTTATGAACACGAAACAGTAGAGATCCCTTCCTCAAAGGAGCCGTATTATATCGACAATACCGTAATAATACCATCGAACAGACGTATCATCGCGTGGCGCGCGGTAATAAAGCTCGTTCCCGAATGCGATGTGCTGATGCTTCGCAACGAGCATTGCAAGGACGGTACGCACGCGCCATTTGGGGATGAAGACCGCGACTGTAACATTTCCATTCACGGGGGATGCTTTGCCGAAAGCCGCACATCCCGTGCGGGTTATGGAAAAAGCGGCAGATTCTCTCCGAAAAAAGAAAACGACGAACAGCGCGCATTCTACGGCGTATCAACCTGTATGCTTTTCAACAATATGGATAATTTAACTCTCACTGACGTCACTTTCTCGAACACCGCAGGTTTTGCAGTACAGCTCGGCAACGTAAAAAACGCAGTTTTTGAAAATATTTGGTTCAAGGATTGCTATGCGGACGGGCTACACCTCGGCGGAAACTGTGAAAACGTCATTGCACGCCATATCTACGGAGAAGTAGGTGATGACCTTGTAGCGCTCAACGCCTACGATTGGCAAAATTCCACGGTCACGTTCGGTCCTATCAAAAACGTGATCTGCGAAAACCTCAATCTTTCGCCGATGAGCCCATACAAAGCCATTCGTATAGAGCCGGGAATTTATACCTATGCCGACGGTTCAAAAGTCGATTGCGCGATCTATGATACGATAATAAAAAACGTGCAGGGCATCAAAACGTTCAAAATATATCTTCAAACTCCCTCGTACGTCATCGGTACAGAACCCGAAAAAGGCGAAACGGGATCTGTGGATAACGTATTTTTTGAAGATATCGTCATCGATCTTCACAGTCCGATAGACGGCTTTAAGGATTATCTGACAGCGGATCCCGTGCGAGGTACGTTCGCCGCTTTCGAGCTTGGTGCGAATATCGGATACATCTGCTTTGAAAATATAAACGTCAAGATGTACAGACATAAATTCCCCAATTCATACCTTGCGTGCATCGGACCGAAATCCATCGTTTCAGGCAAAGAAGAGATATTTGACCCATACGTAAGCAGCCGCGCAAACGTTTTGGAGTTTAAAAACGTCACGGTAAACGGCGAAAAAGCTCTTTGTGCCAAAGACCTCGTTCGTGAAATATCCTTTGACAACGTAAATGATGACGGGCGCTCCACCGCAAGCGGAAAGATAGATAAGATATTACTTTCTTGAAAGAAAGTTTGACAAAAAACTTTGCATAATAAAACAGCTCCTTATACGCAAGGAGCTGTTTTGTTTATTTGCTTATTTTTCATATTCTTCGTAGAAGATATTTCTCATTTTAACGTGGACGTCTCCACCCTCTGCGTGCGGCCACATAAACATATGCTGAACGTATATCATACCGATCCCGTTTTCCGTATCCGCCGTGAAGCAGGAGCCCGCCGCACCGTCCCAGCCGAACTCGCCCAAGGGTGCTTTTTCGCCGCCGGTCTTATCCGAAAGCACGCGCACGCCAAGACCGTATGTATATCCCTTACCCACACCCGTGGAAAACGTTTCGGGATGCGCCAAAAATTCCGCAAGCGCATCGCGCTTCATAAACTCTATTGTTTCGGGTTTAAGCAGACGGTAGCCGTTCTTGCCCACGCCGCCGCACGCCATAGCGTCCGCAAAAAGCGCGTAATCCGAAGCGCAAGAAGTAAGCCCAGCGCCGCCGCTTTCATAATTCTGCGAAAAATTATATCTGTTGTTTTTAGAAAATCTGCGTATCACGCCCTCGTCCCATTTATAAAGGTTCGCCATTCGCGCTTCTTTTTCCTCTGCCGAAATGCGGAATTTCGTATTTTTCATTCCAAGGGGATCGAAAATGTTCTCCCTCATAAAATCGGAAAATCTCTTGCCGCTTACAGCTTCAATAACACAGGCAAGCACATCGTGGCAAAGGCTGTATTGGAACTTTTCTCCCGGTTCAAAGCTCAAAGGGGATGCGATTATCGCCTTCATCATTTCGCGCGTGGTAATAGTATTGTTTGAGCTTTTTATAGCTTCTCTTATCGGTTCTGTGTCAAGGCGGTAGTCAAGACCTGCGCTCATTGTGAAAAGATGGCGCACCGTCATAGTATTCTGAGGTTTTACGCGCTCCCCGTTTTTCAGAAGGAATACGTCCTTAAATTCCGGCAGATATTTTTTCACAGGCGCATCAATGTCAAGGAGCCCTCGCTCCCAAAGCATCAAACCCGCGGTAACGGTCATAGGCTTTGTACAAGAAAACATAAAATAGAGCGTTTCGCCGTTTGCTTCTTTTGTTTTTTCACTATCTTCATATCCGATAAAATGCTCGTATATCTTTTCGTGGTTTTTGTAAACGATAAGCCCACAGGACGGAACGCCAACCTCATTGTGAAGCTTATCTATATACTCTGTAAGTTTCGGGAATTTCTGCATAACCTCAGCCTCTCAATTTTTTAATTACAACGCCTTCGCGTATTTTTTGAACATCCTCTTTGCTAGGCGGATTAGTCCCCGCGGTAAAGCAAGCCGCACTTCCGTACGAAACCGCCATCGCAAGGCATTCGCCAATCTCTTTGCCTTCGGAGTAAGCCGCGATAAACCCGGCAACACTGCTGTCTCCCGCACCAATTGTGGAAACCACCTCTATTTCGGGAACGGACACCGCGAATATGCCTTCGCGGCAGGCAAGCACCGCGCCCTTCCCGCCAAGGCTTACCACAACGTTTTCAATACCTTTTTGATGTATTGCACGCGCCGCTTCCGCCGCTTCTTCCGCCGTTTCAACGGGATAGCCTACACATTCGGATATTTCCTCCTGATTTGGTTTTATAAGCCAAGGCTTCACAGCAGCAAAATCGTCCATTGTAAACGAGCTGGAATCTATAACAAGCTTGGCACCTGTTTTTTTCACCTTTTCAAAGTGAGAAAAGACCTCGCTTACAGCAAGACCCGTAGGCATTCTTCCGTTAAAGGAGAAGATAGTTTCCCCATCGCAAAGCGGCAGCATCATATTAAAAACTTCGGCGGCAGTTTCGGGTGAAACGTGGCAGCCCTCAAAGCTTATGCGCGTTTCGGGCGCATTTTCGGGATGGATGGTTATATTTTCGCGTATTCGCCCTTTGATGTAAACGGGAAGGTAATCTATGCCGCAGGCGGAAAGCTCGCGTTCAAAATCCGCAGAATTTTGCGTACCAAGAATAACAAAAGCAGTGCTTTCCACACCGTTTTCGTGCAAAGCGCGTGAAACGTTTACCCCTTTTCCGCCGATGTGGCGACGATAGCTTTTCATATGATTTTCGTGTTCGGCAAGAAATTTTTCCACGCCGCAGTGAATATCGAAAGCAGGGTTAAGAGTTAAAGTCAAAATTTTCATATTACACAAACGCCAAAAAGGCTTCCTTTATAAGCTGTTATGTATCAGTTCAAAAATTTTTGAACGTATTTCAAAACTATGATCACCTGTGCAGGTACGCCGGCAACGTAGAAAAGCCACAAGCCTTGACTTATAAACTGAAGTACAACGCTTGTGATAAGTGTCCACAGGAAAAGAGACCATATTATCATTGTTGCGGTTCTCGGAAGCCACTCACGCCCAAGGCGCAAAACGGCAACGCAAGACACGGGTATTGCCCAAATAAACGCGACCCAAAAATTGCTTATGTCCTTCATCGTGTTTCCATAAATAAATATTGTCGTTGCAACAAGCCATACGATGGATACGGCAAGAGCACACACTATTATGTTATTTATGAGCAATTTACGGCTTTGTACCTTTTCTTTAATTTGTCCATCTCCTTTTTGGACTAAAAAATCAAGTGTTACTCCATAGAAATCGCAAAGTTCGCAAAGCACGTTTATATCGGGGAGCGTGTCGCCGTGTTCCCAACGGGAAACGGCCTTGTCTGAATAAGCAAGGCGCGCGGCAAGGTCTGCCTGCGTTATTCCTTTTTTCTTGCGGAGCATCGTAAGATTCTCCGCGATTATCGGTTTTACATCTTTCGTTATCATAATATGTAATTATAACTCTTTCGCTAAAAAAAATCAATGTTTTTAAGACAAAAATATCAACTCCACAAATTGTAGAGTCGTTTTCTCACCTGTGTAGAGAGTAGAATTTTAACTCTTTTATCTTTATACCCCTTATATTTAAAATGTCCTTTGATTTTTTTTAGTTTTTTGATAAAATTGACTCGTAAACATTTTTCAAAAAGGAGCGCTCGATTTTGAAAAAGAAAACCGTTTATTACAGCGATGAGCTTCACGATGACTTTGCGGGAGTGGGAGAGCGCCGCAAAGTTGAAGTCGGAGAAGATTTTCCCTATGTAAGAAAAAATATTTTTTATAATATCGCCGCATTCATCGTTTACCGCATTTTTGTAACTCCGTTTGCGTTCCTTTTCTGCAAAATAAAATTCGGTATGAAGATAGTCGGCAAAGAGAAGATAAAGCCTTATAAAAAAAGCGGACTTTACCTTTACGGCAACCACACACAGATACCCGCCGACGGATTTATACCGAACGTCATAACCTTTCCGCAAACTGCGCACGTTATCGTAAACCCCGATAACATCGCCGCAAAAGGAACAAAAAACATTATGATGATGCTCGGCGCGCTCCCCACGCCGACAACACTTCGAGGTTTTTCGTCTTTTGAAAAAGCGATAAACGCGCGCCTTTCGCAAGACCGCGCCATCGTCGTTTATCCCGAAGCTCACATCTGGCCTTATTACACGGGCATACGCCCCTTCCCCTCCACCTCCTTCCGCTATCCCGCAAGGGACGCAAGACCAATTTTCACCTTTACTGTGACTTACAGAGCATCAAATCGCGGCAAGCCGAGAATAATTACCTATGTGGACGGTCCGTTTGAAAGCGCGGCGGAAAACGTGCGCGTGCGCGAAAAAGAGCTTCGCGAAGCGGCATATAACGCTATGTGCGCTCGCGCCTACACGAAAGAAAACCACGCATTCATCGAATACATCAAAAAGGAGAACACAACGGTATGATATCACTCTTATACAGCGGAAACGATAAGGTTTTCAAGGGCTTGCTCATCTCTCTCGTTTCCATCGCGGAAAACACGGCAGAGCCGCTTGACGTTCACGTTCTTACAATGGATCTTTCGGATATAAAAAGCACTTATCTTCCGATAACGGGGGAGATGATAAGCTTTATAGAAAAACTTTTGAAGGAGCAAAACAGCGAAAGCCGAATCACGCTCCATGACCTAACCGAAAAGTTCAAAAGTGAGATGCTCGCCTCACCTAACATAGAAAATTTTTATACGCCTTTCGCTTTTCTCCGCCTTTTTGCGGACGAAGCCGAGCTTCCCGAACGAATTATTTATCTTGACACAGACACCGTCGCCTGCGGCGATATAGAGCCTCTTTTCTCCTATGAGCTTGAGGGTGCGGAGTTTGCGGGCGCACGCGATTATCTTGGCAAATTCTTTATTTCTCCCAACTACATCAACTCCGGCGTGATGCTTCTTGACATGGCAAAAATACGCGAAACAGGCTTTTTCAAAAAAGCGCGCCGCTTCTGTGCCACGAAGAAGACGGCGTTCCCGGACCAGGATGCCATAAACCATTATGCAAAAAAGAAGCGCTTTTTTCCCTCTCGTTTCAACGAACAGCGCTCTATGAAAAAGGACACGGTTATCCGCCATTTTTCAAAAACGCTTCGCCTTTTCCCCTACTTTCACACTATCAACGTAAAGCCATGGGATATAGACGGACTTCACCAAAAGCACAAGACTTTCAATTTTGATGATGTTATATACAGATGTCTTTCCTATATAGACGAATTTGAAAAACAAAACTCCGAAGAGTAAAGGTGACAAAATGACAAGACTTGACGTACTGCACGCAATAGAAGATTGCGAAAAAAAGGGCACGTTCGACATTCACGTTGACCCCATCCCCGAAGAGCTCATTATTCCCGTAACGGAAAATTATCACTACCCCACAAAGCGCACACTTTGGGAAAAAATAAAATTCGCGCTCCAAAAATTTTTCATCGTAAAGCCATTTATCCTCTACACAACACAGCACACGCAGAAGCTGCGCGTTGTCGGAAGAGAGAACCTGCGCGGGCTTCGCGCCGCGGTGCTCACCTGCAACCACGTTGATAAATTCGATTGCCTTGCCGTAAAGCACGGCGCGCGCGGTCACAGAACTTTCGTCGTTGCTGCGCCCTTCAATAATATGAAAGGATTCCTCGGTGAGATGATGCGCGCAGGCGACATGATCCCTATGAATACAACGATGCACGGCACGGCTTCCTTTAACAAAGAAGTGGAGAACATTCTTACAAAGAGAAAAGATTTTCTGCTCATTTACCCCGAAGCATCAATGTGGTGGCACTATAAAAAACCGCGCCCTTACAAGGACGGCGGATTTTACATTGCGGAAAAATACGGCGTTCCCGTCGTTCCGCAGTTTATCACTTACCGCGAAAGCGGCAAAAAGGATGCCGAGGGGATAGATATTCCCTACTTCACCCTCCACATAGCAAAGCCCATCTACCCGAAGAAAGAGCTCTCCAAGCAGGAAAACATCAAATATCTGCGCGAAAGCGCGTTTGAAGCCTGCCGTAAATTCTATGAGGAAGCATACGGAGAAACGCTTTCATATACAACCACCGACGAAAAGGAATGATATTATGAATAAAATTTCTGTAATCGTGCCGTTTTTCAATGCGGCATCAACGCTCGACAGATGCATAAAAAGCATACTGAAGCAGACTTATAAAAATTTTGAGCTTCTGCTCATTGACGATGCATCTACAGACAATTCTTTTGAAGTTGCAAATAAATACACATACATAGACAGAAGAGTTAAGGTTCAATCCAAAGTTCACGCGGGCGTTTCCGCCGCAAGAAACTACGCCATTTCCATCGCAACGGGCGATCTTATCCAATGCGTTGACGCAGACGACTATATAGAGCCCGAAATGTTTGAAACGATGGTTACTCTTATCACAAAAGAAAATGCAGACATCGCCGTGTGCAACCACGATCACCCCTGCATACATAACCACTTTGGCGATACCGTCCTCACGCTTGATTCCAAGGACGCCTATCTTACATTCTACCAGAGCACGTTTGCCGCGCTCCTGCCTTGGAACAAGCTTTGGCGAAGAGAGGCTATCAAGGAAAACTTTGATGAAACAACAGGCTTTTGCGAGGATGACCTTTTCTTTCTTTCCAATATGAAAAACGCCAAAAAAGTTGTCGGTACGTCAAAGGTTCTCTATCATTATTACGTTGCCCCATACACTTGCTCCGAAGATGCTTCCTGCATTATAAAAATGGCGAAAGCCCCCGATTTTTGGCAGACAAAAAATACGTTCTGGTATATGAGAAGACGTCTTCTTGAAAGGAGCAAAGAATGCCTTGCAAAATACTTCCATGCAGAGGATATAGACGATTTTGCATACACGCGCATATTCGATTTTGTTCCCGTGGAAATAGTCATTCTCGGTGCGCTCGACGTGGACGAATACGGTCTTACGCGGGAGATGCAAAACATCTTCTCGGAAGAGGATTTTCACAAAAGTCTTCGTCTGAAAGAAAAATACGGCGTTAAATTCACGGCGTTTGACGAGGAAGGCAGAAACGAGCGCGTTGCAAGATTTGTAAACCTTTCGCTCAAGGCGGTAAAGGATATACGCGACAGCGGCAAGGAGCTTAAAATATTCTTTGTTGTGCTTGACCTTTTCACCGCTTTGTTCCTCTGTGAAAACGGTGAGCTTAACACGGTGGACTTCGCCGCAAAAGCGCTTTACGACATAAAAACTCTTGCTACAAAAGAAGCGGAATACGTAAGCAAAATGATTTAAAAGAAAAAAGTCAGGATTTTGGAGTGTCTCCAAAATCCTGACTTTTTATCACTTCAATGCCGCTTTGAGAGCTTTTACATTATCCCACATAAGGTCTATGTAGCGCACACCTGCTTTAAAATCATCTTTTGTAACGTTATGGCAAGCGTTGAACTGCATTTTTGAAGCACCCGTTGCTTCGCATATCGTATCTGCGATCTTTCCTGTGGAAAGCTCTATGTGAAATACTACGGGAATATTTTCTTCCTTGACTTTATTTATAAGGAAAGCAACTGTCGCGCCGCTTGGCTCTGTATCCGCGGCACAGCCGGGAAATGCAGCGTAATAATCAAGCCCATACGCTTTAACAAAGTAGATAAGTGGAAAACGGTCGCCGAAAACGAGCGTTTTTCTGCTGCCCTCGGAAACAACGCTTTTAAACGCTTCATCAAGCGCTGAAAGCTCCGCTTTATACGAGGCGAGGTTTTCGTTATATTTTCCCGCGTTTTCAGCGTCAACGCTGCAAAGTGCTTCCGCTATCTTTTCGCAGATGAGCGCGGCGTTTCGGGGATTTGTCCAAACGTGCTCGTCATATTCTTCATCGTTATGGTCGTGCTCGTGGTCATGTTCCATCCCCTCTTTATATTCTTCGCAATAAAGTTCCTCTGTGCAGTCGATAAGCCTTATTATCTTCATATTGGGGTTATCTATGGAGGAAAGTATACCCTCTACCCAAACATCGCTTTCTCCTCCAACGTAAATAAATATATCACATTTGTTTACAGCAAGAATATCCTTGGGTGTTGGGTCATAGGAATGGCTGTCTGCGCCGGGCGAAAGAAGCATTTTTATATTCGCGCCGTCCCCCGCTATCTCGCGCGCAAGATCGAAAGGTGCAAACGAGGTGCAAACAACGGAAATGCCTTCTTCATCCTCACTTTTTCCACAAGCGCATACCTGAATCACGCATAAAAAAAGCATTGTAAAAGCCAATATCTTTGCTATTATTTTCATATAACATCTCTTTCTGTTTTATATAATTCACAATATTTTATCATATTTTTTTGAATAAATCCATACTCATTAAAAAAAAGATTATTTTTTTCTCAAAATCACTTCTTTTTTTGCTTCACAAGCTACGCGACGCGGATTTTATCGAAAAAAAGGGTTTACTTTTTATTATTGCTATGATATACTATTTTTATATATTTATCCTTTAAATCAGCGGAGGTTTTAATTATGAAAGCAGTTATTTCCGTAACAGGAAAAGACGGTGTAGGCATCGTTGCCAAAGTAAGTTCAAAATGTGCTGAATTCGGCGCCAATATCGTTGATATTTCTCAGACGGTCCTTGACGGATACTTTGTTATGATTATGATAACAGATGTTGATTCGCTCAACGTTCAGTTTGGCGATTTTGTTGACGCTATGGCAAGCTTCGGCAAAGAGAACGCTCTTCAGGTAAATACAATGCACGAAGACATTTTCAATTCTATGCACAAAATTTGAGGTAATTGAGGTAACATAATGTCTATTTTAACCACAAACGATATCCGCGAAACGATCAATATGATCCAGCACGAAAACCTTGACGTTCGTACTATCACAATGGGCATCTCCCTTTATGATTGCGTTTCCGATGATATAGACAGACTTTGCGATAATATCTATGACAAAATCACTCACAAAGCAGAAAAACTCGTTGCCACAGGCGAGGATATAAGCAAAAAATACGGTATTCCGATCGTAAACAAGCGCGTTTCCGTAACCCCCATCGCGCTTATCGGCGGCAAAGCCGACAGCGACGGCTACGTTAAAATTGCCAAGACCCTCGACAGAGCAGCAAAAACGCTCGGCATAAACTTCATCGGCGGTTTTTCCGCCCTTGTTCAAAAAGGTATGTCCCGCGGTAGCGAACAACTTATAAAAGCAATTCCCCAGGCGCTCACGGAAACCGATTTCCTCTGCTCCTCCCTTAACGTTGCTTCTACAAAAGCGGGCATCAATATGGATGCTATCTATATGGCAGGCAATGCTATAAAAGAGATGGCATACCTTACAAAAGATAAAAACTCCATCGGATGTGCAAAATTCGTAGTATTTGCAAATGCTCCCGAGGACAACCCCTTTATGGCAGGTGCTTTCCACGGCATCGGCGAACCCGAATGCGTTATAAACGTTGGCGTTTCCGGTCCCGGTGTTGTTGCGGCGGCTATCAAGCGCGCAGGCAACTGCGATTTCGGCACTCTTGCAAACATAATCAAAAAAACAGCTTATAAGATCACAAGCGTTGGTCAGCTCGTTGCAACAGACGCAGCAAAAGCGCTCGACACACCCTTCGGCATTGTTGACCTTTCCCTTGCTCCCACCCCCGCTATTGGCGACAGCGTTGCAAGAATTCTCGAAAATATGGGTCTTGAGCATTGCGGCACACACGGTACAACAGCGGCTCTCGCTATGCTTAACGACGCCGTTAAGAAAGGCGGCGTAATGGCAAGCTCATCTGTCGGCGGTCTTTCCGGCGCGTTCATCCCCGTTTCCGAGGATGAAGGTATGATAGAAGCAGCTGAATGCGGCGCGCTTACACTCACAAAGCTCGAAGCTATGACAGCGGTTTGCTCCGTTGGTCTTGATATGATAGCCATCCCCGGAGATACACCCGTGGAAACTATCTGCGGTATTATTGCAGATGAAATTGCCATCGGTGTTGTAAATACAAAAACAACGGCGGCCCGCCTTATCCCCGCTTACGGCAAAAAAGTCGGCGACAGCGTTGACTTCGGCGGTCTTCTCGGCACAGCGCCCATTATGAACGTCAGCCCCTACTCCTGCAAAGATTTTATCCTTCGCGGCGGTCACATCCCCGCTCCTATGCATAGCCTTAAAAACTAATACATAAACGAAGAGGAAAAATGAACAACGATAACCGAAACAATTTCGGCAATAACAACGAGGATAGATTTTCGACACTCGATATAGACGGTATAAACGATCTTTATTACCAAGATCGCAGATCCGCATCGCCGAACAATAATAAACCCAATCGACCGCATAACAGCACACCCGATCTTGCAAAGATAATTGCGCTGCTTGCATCGATAATCGTTCTTATAATTATAGTATATACTGCTGTTGTCGGAATTTTAAGTTTTGGTGATCCCGGTTCTGATGAAACAACAACCCCTGCGGTTACATTGCCTACAACGGCTTCGCAAAGCACGTCAAGTACCGTCGGCATTATCGGCACAAGCGGTACAACAAAAGTTTCCGCTTCCACAACAGTAACGACCAAAGCCACTACAGTTACAACAAACAAGACATCTGCCACGACCGAAGAACCGATCTATAATCCTGCATATAAAAATGCTGTGATCTTTATAGATGCGGGTCACGGCGACAACGATGTCGGCGCGATAGGCAAGCTGAATGGCGCAGAGTATTACGAAAAGGATATCAACCTTTCGGTTTCCTTGCTCGTTCGCGAGGAGCTTGAAAAACGAGGTTTTACCGTTGTTATGTCGCGCGATACGGATGAGTTTATTGAGCTTGCGGAGCGTGTTGATATGGCAAATGCCGCAAAGGCAGATATGTTCGTATCTCTGCACTGCAATTCCGCCGTTCCTGCCGCTTATGGTACAAGAATCCTATATACGGACCGTTCTGTTTCCTATAAAAAAATCAAATTTGCAGGCTATTTTGAAAAAGCGATCGAAGGGTTTGCAAATCTTTACGATAAAATGAGAAAAGACGTTTTTGTTCGTTCCGACAAAGAAGAATCCGGTTATTATCTCGCTGTCCTTCGCGATACGAAAATGCCTTCCGTTCTCATTGAAATGGGCTTTATCACAAACGAAAATGACCTTAAAATGTTTATAAGCGAATGGTGGCAACTACATATGGCTCGCGCTGTTGCAGACGCCATAGAAAACGCTTATAACGCAGGCATCGTCACAAAATAAACAACAATAATTACGAAAATTGCAAGCTCCGCTTGCAATTTTCCGCATTCAGGGTATTTATATGAATAATTTTGAAAAGCTTTATAACAAAGGAAATTTAAAAATAGTTTACCTCGGCGGCTCTATCACAGAGGGCGCAGGCGCTTCAGATAAATCAAGACGTTGGTCAACGCAGGTGACAGCATACCTCAATTCCCTGCCCCTTGGCAACACCGTATTTACCGAAATAAACCAAGGCATCGGCGGAACGGAATCCACGTACGGTCTTTTGCGTCTTAACCGCGATGTTTGCGCGTATGAACCGGATATAGTTTTTATCGATTTTTCAATTAATGACGAAGGTATATCAGAGGAGCTTTCATCCGTTATGTATGAGGGTATTATAAGAAAGCTCATTTCGCTTCCCAAGGTTCCCTACGTTGTTTGCATCGGTGCTGTTGCCAACAGGAACAAGCGCACACGCGCCTGCACACACAAAAAAATAGCCGCACACTATGGCATTACTTTTATCGACGTGCAAGATGGAATGGATGTACTTATGGGAGAGGCGAATATCGGCGTCAATACCGAGCGCGACAGTCTCTACCGCCCCGATAATGTTCACCCGGTGGAAAAAGGTTACGATTTCTATACCAAATATATCCTGCAAAATCTTTCGGGCGAAAGCTTCCGAAAGCCTGCGGCAGAACCGCTTAACAAGAACTTTTGCAAATCCGGCGGCAAATTCATAAATGCAAAAGAGCTTACGTCCAAAGGGAACTGGACTCCCTACGGCTGTGAAGGAAGCTGGAACGAAAAGAACCTTGGCAGGGGCGGATGCGGGCTTATGAGCGCGGACAAAGACGCTTCACTTTCCTTTAAATTTGAGGGAACTGCGTTTATGCTCTGCTACCGTCTTGGCAGAACTTTTGGCAAAATGGCGGTTTCGCTCGATGGAAAAGAAGATATTTATGACCTTTATTATGAAACAGATAATCAACCCGTAACGGGTGTTTCCCGTTTTGACCTTGAGGATACGGAACACGTAATATCGGTTCGCCCTCTTGGCGAAAAGAACGAAGCAAGTACCGCTTGCGATATAAAGATAGACTTTATCGTAGTACCTGAATAAAAACGGGAGAACACAGTTCCCCACTACTGCAAAATCTTAATTTTGCAAATATGATATGATATTTGACTAAAATTCTATTATGTTACGTAGGGGCGAGCATTGCTCGTCCGCAAAATCACAACGTAATTCTATAACGTAAAGCATAAAAGCGTTCTCCTTCTCGGAGAACGCTTTTAAACTTTAATCCGGATTATTTTGTTCCTGTTGAGCCAAAGCCGCCCGCACCGCGAGAAGTATCCGAAAGCTCTTCGCTCTCGGCAAAATCAGCTGTGAAGTAAGGTGCGAATACCATCTGTGCAACTCTTTCTCCGTTTTCGATCACAACTTCCGCATCTGCATGGTTGTGTAGGCAAACGATTATCTCTCCGCGATAGTCGGAATCTATAACCCCCACCTTGTTTGCAGGCGCGACACCGCGTTTGCAAGCCATACCGCTTCTGGCATAGATAAGCCCCACCACACCTTCGGGAATTTCAAGGCTGATTCCTGTATGTATAAACGCGCTTTTACCGGCAGGAATTGCAACAGGCTCTTTGCAAAAAGCGTAAAGGTCTGCCCCTGCGGAATAGGGAGAGCCGTATGTGGGAACTTTTGCATCATTTTCAAGCTTTTTAAAGAAAACATTTATCTTCTGCATATTTATTTCTCCAAAAAATGTAGTATAATATTATCATACATAATATTAACACGAAAATACAGAAAAATCAACCCGAATAAAGGAGAAGCGCTTTGAAAAAGATATTCATACTCTTTATTTGCCTAGTTCTTGCCGTTGCCGCCGTCTTTTCTCCAAGAGTTTCTGCATCTCAAGAAAAAAAGCTCTGTATAGCATTCGGAGATTCCATCGCTTCGGGCTATGGGATAGACAACGTAAACCAAACCTATCCCGCCATCATCGCAAAAAAGTTCGGTCTTTATTGCGAAAACAATGCCGTAAGCGGAGATAAAAGCGCAGATATGCTTAATGTTATCTCCAACACGCCCTCAGTTAAGGACGCCGCTCTTATCACGATATCTATCGGCGGAAACGACCTTATCGCAAGCAAGGACATAGTGCTTGCAAAGGCGGTAAGCGATAAAATGGGTGCTATGGGACTTCCTTCGCAAAGCGTGCAAAAGTTCATAAAGGAAATAAATATTTCCGGCGTATTTAACGGCGCAAACATAAACTTTGAAACGATAGATGCGGATATGGAAAATATATTTTCCTCTCTTCAAAAAAATATTGAAGATGGGGTAAAGCTCCTTCGTTCCGTGAATGAAGATGCGGTTATAATCGTGCAAACGCTTTATAATCCGTATTTAGGCAACCCTGAATATCAAATATTCGGCTTTGACGTGGGCGTGCTTATAGACCCTTACATTCAAAAAATTAACAATACCTATTATGCAGTTCAAAAGGCACTTGATAATTCTTTCCTTATTGCGGACGTGGCAAGCGGAATGAACGGCAACAGCGCATATTTTTACACCTCGTGGGATTTCCACCCCACAACAGAGGGCCACGCATATATGGCGGACGTTATAGGCGCGCTTTACGGCAAAAGCGTGCAAACTATTGCAACATCCGAATCTTTAACTACCGCCGAAGCAACCACTCAAACATCGATACTTCAAACCACCAAAGATATAAAAACGCACATATCCACCGTACAAACGACAGAAATTCCATCGACAAGTGAGACAATACAAACCGAAGTATCCACTCAAACAGATAATACAGCCTCAACAAACATACTAACAGCAGAACCGCAGATACCAACAGAGCCCGTTCCGCCAAACGTGGGAAATATCAAAACTCCTATATTTATATGTATCGCCCTTGTTGCTTTGATAAGCATATGCTCAGGAATTATAATAAAAAGAAACAGATAAACAAAAATCTTTTGGCACTTCTCTTGAAGTGCTTTTTCTTTTCCCTCATCGTGTCATAAGGAAAAAAAGTGCATATAATGTAATGCGGAAACGATTTTTCGCAAATTCAAAAAGAGGATACCCGTATGGAAAAAAGAATTATTGTAACGGGTTCGCAGACATCAGCGATAAAAGCGATGCGTCTGCTTGAAAAAGAAGGAATATCTTCAAAAACGGTTCGCGCACCGAAAAGCCCAACAAAAGGTTGCCGTTTCGGTGTTGAAGTGAGCTTTTATCATCTGGCGCGTGCAACCTCGCTTTTAGATCGCGCCCGTATAAATTATTCAGATATTGTAAGTTAAAACGGAAGGTTATATATGATATATTTCGACAACGCCGCAACGACCTTTCCAAAGCCGCCCGAGGTCGTGCGCGCTATAGTAAATTGCCTTAAAAACCTTGGCGGCAACCCCGGCAGAGGAGCGCATCCCCTCTCGCTCGCCGCGGCGGAGGCGGTTTACGATGCACGAAGCGAGATCTCCGTGTTTTTCGGCGGAACAAAACCCGAAAACGTTGTGTTCACGCAAAACGCAACGAAAGCGCTCAATGCCGCAATATTCGGCGTTATAAAGCCGGGGGATCATATTTTAATATCTAATTTGGAGCACAACAGCGTGCTTCGTCCCGTACACGAGCTTTACCGCAGGGGCATCTCTTCTTATACTGTTTTCAACGCGCTCGGCACAAGAGAAGAAACGCTTTTGAATATAGAAAGAGCTTTTCGCCGCAACACCCGCCTTATTGTAACCACTCACGCTTCCAATATCTGCCCCAAAGTACTACCGATTAACGAAATATCTGCGTTCTGCCGTGCACGCGGAATATATCATATAGTTGATGCTTCGCAGAGCGCGGGTATATATGAGCTTGATATTGGAAAAGGTGAATCCATCATATGCGCCCCCGGACATAAGGGGCTTTATGGACCGCAAGGCAGCGGTTTTTGCCTTTTTGCAGACGATTTCGATTTCGGCACTTTCTCGCCGAGCGTTTTCGGTGGAAACGGACTTAACTCGGAAAAAACGCAGATGGGGCATACACCGCCCGAATCCTTCGAGGCAGGCACTCTTGCCGTTCCAAATATAGTGGGGCTTTGCGAAGGCGTGAGATTTGTAAAAAAACTCGGCATATCACGCATACGCAAATATGAAGAAAAGATCTGCGAAAGAATACTTTCGCGTCTTCGCGAAGACGAGCGTATAAAAATATATACACCCGTGGAAAGCTCAGGAGCTACGATATTATTAAGCGTAAAAGGCAAAAACTCCGCACAACTCTCTTCCATCCTTTCGGAGAAAGGAATATGCACACGCGCAGGGATGCACTGTTCCCCTCTTGCGCACGATTCACTTGGCACAGGAGGAGATGCGTTAAGACTTTCTTTTTCCGTTTTCAACACAGAAAAAGAAGCGGATGAATTTTTAAGGATATTTGAAAAGATAATTTAAAAAGCAAAAACCGAGGAAATTCCCAATGTCATTAAGTTAACAAAAAGAAAAGGCTCTCCCTTCGGGAGAGGGCAAATTGTCAAGCAAGTGCAACACCAAAAAATGCTTCAAAAGGCGAAAGCCAGCCCAAACATTTTTTTGGTCTCAAGTTAATAGATAAAACAATATTTTGCAAGGTTTCATTATCCAAGGAATGAAAGTTGTAGCCT
>JAGATA010000041.1 GCA_017621475.1 Clostridia bacterium | reverse complement strand
AGGCTACAACTTTCATTCCTTGGATAATGAAACCTTGCAAAATATTGTTTTATCTATTAACTTGAGACCAAAAAAATGTTTGGGCTGGCTTTCGCCTTTTGAAGCATTTTTTGGTGTTGCACTTGCTTGACAATTTGCCCTTTAATTTTTGCTTATACCACTTAGGAAAGTTCTTTGGTTGCTTTCTTTCACTCTGTATAAAAAGGCTCAAACAAGCTTCCTCTATGTGAGGAAGCTTGTTTTTTGCTTATATCACTTAGTAAAGTTCTTTGGCTCACCTTTCTTTCAAGAAAGGTGAGTTCTTTCAAGAAAGTAATGCCTGTTCAAGGTCTGCAATAAGGTCGTCCGCGTTTTCAAGACCTACGGAAAGGCGAACGAGGTCTGCGCTAACGCCCGCCGCAACGAGCTCTGCATCGTTCATCTGGCGGTGTGTTGCGCTTGCAGGGTGCAAGCAGCAGGTGCGCGCGTCTGCAACGTGCGTTTCGATAGAGGCGAGCTTGAGCTTCTTCATAAACGCTTCCGCTGCTTTTCTGCCGCCTTTTACGCCGAAGCTGATAACGCCGCAAGAACCCTTGGGGAGATATTTTTGGGCGAGAGCATAGTCCTTGTCGCCTTCAAGTGCGCTGTATTTTACCCAAGCGATGTTTTCGTTTGTGGAAAGATACTCTGCGATCTTCTTTGCGTTTGCGCAGTGGCGCTCCATACGAACGTGGAGGCTTTCAAGACCGAGGTTGAGAAGAAAAGCGTTCTGGGGGGACTGGATGGAGCCGAAGTCGCGCATAAGCTGTGCCGTGGCTTTTGTGATGAATGCGCCTTCAAGACCGAAGCGCTCCGTGTACGTTACGCCGTGGTAGCTTTCGTCGGGAGTGCAAAGACCGGGGAATTTTTCGGGATATTTTGTCCAATCGAACTTGCCTCTGTCAACGATGCAGCCACCTACGCCGGCGCCGTGGCCGTCCATATATTTTGTTGTGGAGTGAGTAACGATGTCCGCACCGAATTTGAAGGGGTTGCATAGGATTGGCGTTGCAAATGTGTTGTCAACGATAAGCGGAACGCCGTGCGCGTGCGCCGCGTTTGCAAAACGCTCGATATCAAGAACAACTAGCGCGGGGTTTGCGATGGTTTCGCCGAATACCGCTTTCGTGTTGGGGCGGAAAGCCGCTTCGAGCTCTTCGTCCGTACAGTAGGGGGAAACGAACGTAAAGTCAATGCCCATACGCTTCATTGTTACGGAGAAGAGGTTGAACGTACCGCCGTAGATGGTGGAAACTGCAACAACGTGGTCGCCGCAGGAGGCAAGGTTGAATATCGTGTAGAAGTTTGCCGCCTGACCGGAGGAGGTGAGCATCGCTGCCGTGCCGCCTTCGAGAGCTGCAATTTTTGCGGCAACGTAATCGTTTGTGGGGTTCTGCAAGCGCGTGTAGAAATATCCGCTTGCTTCAAGGTCGAAGAGCTTGCCCATGTCTTCGCTCGTATCGTATTTGAACGTGGTGCTCTGGATTATCGGAATTTGTCTGGGCTCGCCGTTGCCGGGGACGTAGCCCGCCTGGATGCATTTTGTTTCTATGTTTAACTCTTTCATTTTGTTATTCCTCCCGAATTTTCGGAAATAAACTGTTTTGATAAATATTATATCACGCAAGGTGCGCTAAGTCAATTTTTTTATTTTGTTAACTTTGAATTTTTGCGAAAATTTGTTACACATAAAATTCGCTCGGCGTAGCAAATTAAAAACGGACGAAAAAGTCCCGTGTCATACGGCGGCGATGGCACGAAAAGTCAAAAAGACAAAAAGCCGCCTTGAAAGCGAAAAATATGACAAAAACGAAAAAAGTGGCGACAGTGTTTTTGACGGCAGTATTTTTTACTGTTATTATAATGAATTTTTCCTGTGCGTATGCATCTTCTGCAAACACAGCACAGGAAAAGATGCTCATCGCGGCGGGAGTGCCTTTCGGCGTGCGGCTTCATACAGACGGAGTTATAGTTGTAAACCTTACCGCCGTCGGCACGGGAGAGAACGCAAAATATCCTTCGCGCGAAGCCGGGCTTCACAAAGGCGATGTTATTATTTCCGTAAACGGGGAGCGCATCGGCTCTGCCAAGGCGCTTTGCGATACCGTTGGAAAAAGCGAGGGGCGCGAACTTTCTTTCACCGTAAAGCGAGAGGGCAAGGAGAAAAATATTTCCGTTTGCCCGCAAAAGGACGGGGAAGTATATAAAATCGGTGTGCTCGTGCGCGATAACGCCGCAGGCATCGGAACGGTGACGTTTATAGACCCCGCAACGGGGATGTTCGCAGGGCTTGGGCACGGCATATGCGATTCCGAAACGGGAGAGCTTATTCCCATATCGTACGGCTCTTGCGAGGATGTGACGCTTACCGATATTATAAAAGGTAAAAGCGGCGCGCCCGGCGAGCTGCGCGGCTTTTTCTCCGGCAAAAAAACGGGAAAGATAATCGGCAACAGCTTTGCGGGGGTGTTCGGTGCGCTTTCCTCTGTGCCAATCGAGCTTTCTGCGGAGCAATTTCCCGCCTGCGGGCGCGGATATGCCCACAACGGAAAAGCTTATATATACACCACGGTTGACGGCGAGGGGCGGCAAAAATACGAGGTCAGCATCTCCGCTATCGACGAGGGCGGTGCGCAGAAAAATTTTATCGTTGAGGTAACGGACGAAACGCTTCTTTCCAAAACGGGCGGCATCGTGCAGGGAATGTCCGGCAGCCCCATTATACAGGACGGCAAGCTCATCGGGGCCGTGACTCACGTCCTTGTCGGGGATCCTTCCCGTGGGTACGGGATATTTATTGAGAATATGCTCGCGGCGGCGGGGTGAATACAAAAAAGCCAAGGGATCCCTTGGCTTTTTTGACCTAGTATCAACGGAAATGAGAAAATCCGCTTTTGCGTTGATACGTCTCTCTTGGGCGGTTATTAACAAGGCGTGACTTTTGTGGTATAATGCGGACAAAGGATGCGCACCCTTTATCTTGATTTTGGAGGTTTTTATGGATCTGAATTTTGGAAAGAATATACGCGAGCTCCGCACAAAGCGCGGGCTTTCGCAGGAAAAGCTTGCAGAATACTTGAATGTTTCGCCGCAGTCCGTTTCAAAATGGGAAAACGGAGTTTCCCAAAGTTAAAGATACCACACCACAAACCCACGCTTACATTACTTCCACATCAACAAATCTGGAGGTAAAGACCATGAAAAACTGATTTCATGCAAATTCAATAAGGGCGCCTCTTGACAAACCGAAGTTGCTGGACAGCCTGCGATTTTCTTCACCTATATCATCGAGGAGGACGAGGTCGGTTTCGACTTCTGCAGCAGATCGCTTGATATTGGATTCTTGATGGATAAAGGCAGTTGCGATGCTGTCGCAGCAGAGTTTTTTGCGAAGATACAGGGGATCTCTATGAAAAATACTTGCAGCTCCCATTAATGCGCCGAATCTGAAGGGGATGATTGAGAACTTTAACCAATCCGGATCCTACCCGGATGAGGCAGATTTGGCACAGTTGAAAATGGCTGTGCCAGAGTAAAATGCAAGAAAAAAGCAAGAATATAAATATATTATTTCCACGGCCCTATGTTAAAATATTTATACTTACATTTTTAAAGGAGGGACTGTGTCATGCCAAAATCACCGCTATTGGACAGTCGTATCAAAAAATATGCTTATCGTGATATAAAAGAAATTTATCGGGATATACCGACAACATTGGAAGGTCTGACGAGGGAACAGGTCGAGCCGATGCGGGAGAAGTACGGAAATAACGGGTTTGCCGAGCGGGAAAATGATACGATTTTGCACCGCCTGCGCCGGGCATTTATTAACCCGTTCAACGTTATCCTGTTTATCCTGGCCATTGTATCATTGGTGACAGACGTACTGTTGGAATCTAATTTCACAAGAAACGCAACCACCGCTTTGCTTATCTTTACCATGATCCTGATCAGCGGAGCGATTCGTCTGATACAGGAGCTGCGGGCAAAAAACGCAGCCGACCAACTTGACCGATTGATCCATGAGCGTGTTACCGTAAAGCGTGACGGTGATTTGATGGAAATTCCGGCAGAAGAATTGGTTGTGGGCGATCTTGTCTTTTTTTCTGCAGGCGACCGTATTCCGGCTGATATTCGATTAACCCGGACATCTGATCTGTTTATTTCGCAGGCAGCCATCACCGGAGAAAGCACCATCCTTGAAAAAAGCAGCCGGACAATTAGTTATACTGAGCAGGAGACGCTGACTCAGCTTGAAAACCTCGCTTTTACGGCAACAACGGTCATCAGTGGCAAAGGGCAAGGAATTGTGTTGGTCGTCGGCAAAGACACGCTGTATGGTAGCTTTACAAAGCCCAATTCTGACGACAAAAACTCCTTTCAAAAGGGAGCCAATTCCATTGCCTGGGTCATGCTCCGCTTTATGGCAGTGATGGTGCCGATTGTGTTTGTGCTTCTCGGTATCACAGGCGGAAAATGGCTGGAGTCCTTTGCCTTTGCACTGTCGGTAGCGGTAGGACTGATGCCGGAGATGCTGCCTATGGTCATCACTACCTGTCTTGCAAAAGGTAGCCTTGCCATGAGCCACAAGCAGACCATCATCAAAGACATCAATGCCATGCAGGGCTTTGGCAGCATGGATGTGCTTTGCATGGACAAGACCGGGACGCTGACCAATGAAAGCATCCTGCTGGAATATTACATGGATGTGCTCGGCAACGAAAGCAGCGATGTGCTGGATTTGGCTTTCTTAAACAGCTCCTACCATTCCGGCGTACGCAATCCAATTGATAACGCGATTCTTGCCTGTCAGACTATGCCGGGACGCGAGACGCATTATACTGATTTGCTCACTCAGTATCAAAAGACAGACGAGATTCCCTTTGACTATGCCCGCAAGTTTGTCAGCACTCTTGTGACAGACAAAAACGGAGAAAGTCAACTCATTATGAAAGGGGATATCTCCCACATCGTTGCCCGTTGTAGCCATGTGGAATATCGGGATGAAATTCTGCCGATTGAAAAGGATGGTATGCAGAGCGTATCTTCTGTGGTAAATGATATGCTCCAGGATGGTATGAAGGTCATTGCTATCGCACGGAAAAATGTAGGCCATTAAAGGGAAATCACACCCGCTGACGAATTTAATATGACTCTGGTGGGCTATCTGTCTTTCTTTGATGCGCCCAAGCAAACCGCAAAAGAATCCGTGGCAGCCCTCAAGAGATTAAAAGTGCCCCCTAAGATTCTGACGGGAGATCAGGCGGCCATTGCGGTGTCTGTTTGCCGTCGGGTGGGCATCTCTGCCGAGACTGTGCTGACCGGTGCCAAGCTGGATGAAATGACAGATAGTGAGCTTAGCACAGCAGTTGAGGAAATCCATGTTTTTGCGGAACTTACTCCGGGCCAAAAGGTGCGTCTGGTTTCCGCTCTGCGGGAAAACGGTCACTCTGTGGGTTTCCTTGGTGATGGCGTCAATGACATCCCGGCACTGAACGAGGCCAATGTGGGCATCTCGGTGGATACGGCAGTGGACGTAGCCAAAGATGCAGCCGATGTGGTTTTGATGCAAAAGGATTTGAATGTGCTGGAACAGAGTATTTTGGAGGGTCGGAAACCCTTCACCAACATGCTTAAATATATCAAAATTACTGCCAGCTCCAATTTTGGCAATATTTTTGCCATTGTCTGCGCCAGCGCCTTTTTACCGTTTTTGCCCATGACCTCTGTGCAGATTTTGCTGCTGAATCTGCTGTACGATATTTTGTGCATCGTTCTGCCCTGGGACAACGTGGATGAAGAAGAAACCCTGTCTCCTAGGGATTGGTCGGGTAAGACGTTGGGGCGGTTTATGCTGTCCTTCAGGCCGATCAGTTCCTTGTTCGACATAGCGACCTTCCTGTTCCTGTATTATTTCCTGTGTCCTATGCTCTGTGGAGGGGCGACATATCTGAATCTTACCGATCCTGCCTTACGGCTCCAATATGTATCCCTATTCCAAACGGGATGGTTTTTGGAATCCATGTGGACGCAGGTGCTGATTCTGCATTTCCTGCGAACACCAAAAGTTCCGCTTGTGCAAAGTAGGCCGTCTACACCTGTTATTTGCATTACGTTGGCCGGAATCGTTGCTTTTACTGCCATTACATTTACCGGAGGTGCATCGCTGTTTGGCTTGACGAAGTTGCCGCTTTGGTATTTTGCGTTTTTACTGATTGTAGCGTTTGCGTATATGTTGCTGACTACGGTAGCCAAATACTTTTATCAGAAGAAGTACCATGAGTTGATTTGAAAGGAGGAATCCATCATGAAAAAGAAAATCAGTTTCATCCCAATGGATTCCGCCCTTGAAACGTGGCTGCTGGAAAAGCTGATGAAAGAACCGTCGAAAAGTGACTGTGCAGAAGATTTGCTTTCCGGCATCAGGGATATGCTCAGCGGAGAGGCGTCCTCTTTGCTATTGAGTGCGTCCGATGAGGCGGAAATTCCTGCGCTCGTCCTGTCGGACGGGATGCGGCTTGGAGAACCGGAAATCTATCCCAAGAGCAGGAAAGTTATCATGCAGGGTTCAGAGGCCAGCTTGACCCCAAAAGAGTTTGACATCCTGTATTTTCTTGCGCAGAACCGGGGCGAGGTTTTTACCAAAGAACAGATTTATCGTGCAGTCTGGGCATAGGATTACCTTTTAGATGACAGCAACATTATGGCGTTTATCCGAAAACTACGGAAGAAAATCGAGCCTGACCCGGACGCGCCAAAGTATATTCTGACCATCTGGGGAATCGGATACAAATTTAATGACCAACTGTAACACAGGCGGGCTGAACTCGGTCCGCTAAATTCTTGCAAAATCGCAAGGGAATCGCAAGGTTTTAGCCATGTGATTCTCCTTGCGATTTTTGTATTCTATTAGCGGTCGAAGGGAGGTGATTCATGTGATTTACACTGATTTTGTTTTAAGAATTTCCCTTTCCTTGGCGCTTGGCTTTCTGATTGGATTGGAACGGCAGCTAACCGGCCATCCGGCAGGTATTCGTATCAATGTGCTGATCTGCATGGGAACCAGCTTCTTTACCTTGTTCCCGATGCTCTATGGCTCGGATCAGGTATTTCGTGTCGGGAGCAGCATTATATCCGGCGTCGGTTTTCTGTGCAGCGGTGTGATCTTCAAGGACAGCGGTTCAGTGCGCGGAATGAATACGGCAGCCACTCTTTGGTGTACGGCGGCCATTGGTATTCTTGCAAGTACGGGAATGCATGCAATGGCAATCACCGCCGCCGGTATTCTGATTGGCTCCAATTTGATCCTGTGCCCGCTTGCAAGAAAGCTGAATCCAATTACTGCCGGGGATGAATCCGAAAAGCAATATCGCATTTCTGTCACCTGTCTGGAAGATGTAGAGCAGGAAATCCGTCTGCTGCTGATCAACAGCAATCCTTGCAAAACGCTGTTCCTGAACAATCTGGAAAGCGGCGATGTTGTTGGTGATAAGGTTGAGATCATTGCTGGATACTGTTCTGCCGGAAAAACCAAAAACAATGTTTTGGAGGGAATTGTTGGGCAGGCATTGACAATTCCAGAAGTAGTAAGCGCCGGTTGGGAAGTGTTGTGAGTGAAGTTTAGAATCAAGGATTATAAACCGGCGATTTTTCTTGTACTTTACTCCGTGTTCACAATAATCTGCGGCTGTTTAAGCTGGATGTTGTGTGAACAGAGAATCTTGATGTTTCAGATTTGGTATCAGATAACCGCTGTTATTCGGCTTGTCCTTGCAGTTACGGTGGTTGTACTGCTTGCCAGACTTCTGAAACTGAATAAACAGGAGAATGAAATCAAATACTGGAAGGAGTGAGCATTTATGGACTTCATCTGCATCTTTTTCGGAATTCTTTTTTGTGTCGCAGGCTTTGTGTTTGCCTGCGGGAAAGGACATATTCACTTATCTGCGTTGAAAAATATGCCGCAGGAAGAAAAAGAGAAAATTAAAATTGTCCCGCTTTGCCGCAATATCGGAGAAGTCATTGCGCTTAATGGCATCATTTTTCTGATGAAGGGATTGTGGTCTGGATTTGCAGACCACTGGTTTGTGGCAGCCATGATTGCATGGCTGATCATTGCCGGATTTGACATCTGGTATATCGAAAAGAGTAATCGATATCGCAAAAAATAATCCGCAACGCGGTTTCGGATAGATATTCCATAAAAGAGTGAGGTGAATGGCATGGACTCTGACTGTAGTCCGTGAAGGCAAAGAGCATCACATGGGGGCGGAGGCTCCGTATCCCTCATGTGATGCCCCTTGCCTATACTAAAATTCAAGGAGGTTAGACCAATGAACAAGAAAGGAAATCGCATGGCTGTTCGTCAGGCGGTGGAAAAGGCAGTAATCCGTGACGAGCAGAATCCCATTAAAGAGGTTTTGAAAAACCTGCATACCACACTTCGTGGCCTTGATGCAGAAGCCGTATCCGTAAGCCGCACCAAATACGGTACCAATAAAGTAACCCGAGAAAAAAGAAGTCGCTGCCCAAACGCTTGGCAGGTGCTTTTATCAATCCGTTTACCGCCATCCTGTTTTGTTTGGCACTGGTATCTACGATCACAGATATGATCCTGCCCTATTTTTCTCTGTTTGGCAGCACGCCGGAGGATTTTGATTGTCTGACGGTGGTTATCATCCTGACGATGGTGTTTATTTCCGGCACACTTCGGTTTATGCAGGAATCCAGAAGTGGTAACGCAGCGGAAAAACTGCTGGCAATGATTACGACTACCTGCACGGTTACCCGCAGGGAGCAGGAAAAAGCAGAAATCCCTATGGATGATCTGGTGGTCGGGGATATCGTGCATCTGTCAGCGGGTGATATGATTCCGGCTGATGTTCTAATTATGGATGCAAAGGATTTGTTTGTCAGTCAGGCAAGTTTAACTGGAGAAAGCGAGCCCATTGAAAAAACGCCTAATGTCAGCGCGGCCAAAGACAGCATAACCGATTATACAAACATCGCCTTTATGGGTAGCAATGTTGTCTCCGGCAGTTCAACAGCGATCGTTGTTTGCGTCGGTGATAATACGCTGTTTGGTTCTATGGCATCCGCAGTGGCCGGAGAAGCGGTTGAAACCAGCTTTACAAAGGGTGTCAACGCCGTTTCTTGGGTGCTGATTCGTTTCATGCTCGTTATGGTTCCGCTGGTATTCTTCATCAACGGTATCACCAAGGGAGACTGGCTGGATGCCTTCCTGTTCGGCATTTCCATCGCCGTTGGTTTGACGCCGGAAATGCTGCCTATGATCGTGACAACATGCCTTGCCAAGGGCGCGGTGTCCATGAGCAAGAAGCAGACCATCGTCAAGAACCTCAATTCCATCCAGAACTTCGGCGCAATCGATATTCTCTGCACCGATAAGACCAGTACCCTGACCCAGGACAAGGTCGTGCTGGAATATCACCTGAACATCAGTGGCGAGGACGATACGCGTGTGCTACGCCATGCCTACCTCAACAGCTACTTCCAGACGGGCTACAAGAACCTGATGGATCTGGCGATTATCCATAAGACAGAGGAAGAAGAAGCGGCAGATTCTCGTCTGCTTGATCTGTCTGAAAATTATGTGAAGGTGGACGAGATTCCCTTTGACTTCACCCGCCGCCGCCTGACCACGGTAGTTCAGGATAAGCAAGGCAAAATCCAGATGGTGACAAAGGGTGCTGTGGAAGAAATGCTCTCCGTCTGCAAATTCGCGGAGTGTGATGACGGCGTGGAGCCACTGACCGATGAGGTTCGCAACCGGATTCTCAAAACAGTGGATGATCTCAACGACAAGGGTTTCCGTGTGCTGGCGATTGCGCAGAAAAGCAATCCGTCCCCGGTGGGTGCGTTCGGCGTGAAGGACGAGTGCGAAATGGTGCTGATCGGGTATCTTGCATTCCTCGATCCCCCGAAGGAGTCCACCGCAGATGCCATCAAGGCACTGAAAGACCATGGCGTTACTACGAAAATCCTGACCGGCGACAATGACAAGGTGACCCGCACCATCTGCAAGCAGGTTGGGCTGAAGGTTCGCAATATGCTCCTTGGCTCTGATTTGGAAAAAATGAGTGATGCAGAGCTGGCACGAGCAGCAGAATCCACCGATGTATTTGCAAAGCTGACACCCGATCAGAAAGCCCGTGTGGTTTCTATCCTCCGTGAAAATGGTCATACCGTTGGTTTTATGGGCGACGGAATCAATGACGCCGCAGCTATGAAAGACGCTGACATCGGCATTTCGGTGGATACAGCCGTAGACGTAGCAAAGGAATCAGCTGATATTATCCTGTTGGAAAAAGACCTGATGGTTCTGGAGCAGGGCATTATCGAAGGACGTAAAACTTATGCCAACATGATCAAGTACATTAAAATGACCGCATCCTCCAACTTCGGCAATATGTTCTCGGTGCTGGCGGCTTCTGCGCTGCTGCCGTTCCTGCCGATGATGAGCGTGTACCTGATCTTCCTGAACCTGATCTACGACCTATCCTGCACGGCAATTCCTTGGGACAATGTGGATGAGGAATTCATTGCCAAACCACGTAAATGGGATGCTTCCGGTGTTGGAAGTTTTATGATCTGGATTGGACCAACCAGCTCTATCTTCGACTTTACGACCTACATCTTTATGTATTTCGTATTCTGCCCCATGTTCGTGTCCAACGGCGTTCTGTTCAACGATCTGGCTGCTTATTACAGCGGTGCAGAGCTGGCAACGATTCAGGCACAGTATATTGGTATGTTCCAAGCCGGATGGTTCGTGGAATCCATGTGGAGCCAGACGCTGGTCATTCACATGATCCGTACTCCGAAACTGCCATTTATCCAGAGCCGCGCATCCGCTCCGGTGACGTTGCTCACCATGACCGGAATCACGGTCCTGACCATTATTCCCTTTACAGCCTTTGGAACGATGTTGGGATTTGTCGCTCTGCCTGCAACATACTTTGCTTATCTGATTCCCTGCATCCTGCTGTATATGGTGCTGGCAACCAGCTTGAAAAAAGCCTATGTCCGTCACTACGGCGAACTGCTCTAAGGAGGTGCAATGATGAACTGGAAAGAAATTTGGATGACGCTTTTCGGAACGACCGAATGGCTTGGTCTTAATATCGGTTTTTGGGTGGCAATGGCAGTTGTTTTACTGATCGTCATTGTAATGAATGTCGTGTTTTGGTCAATGAAGCCGAAAACAGACGCGAAATAGCCAGAAACAAATATGAAGAAAGAATAATAAACCATGAGGCTCAAATTTCCTATACGGCCTAATACGATCCAAGCAATCAAATTGGAGATGCTCGTAGAGATGGTGGAAAACGACAAAGATGGCAAGGCGGATACTTTGGCCGATTAGAACTTCCGAGCCAGCAACTTGTCAAAATTTTTTCTTAAAACAAACGAGGTGTCACTGATTGGTGTCCCATAATTAAAGATACCATATCGGATATAACAATACCACGCTTATACAGTAACGCATTATACGGGAGTAGGGCAACCTATTCCCGTTTCTTCTCAAATTGCCATTGAGAACAGGCTCAAAATACGGTATAATATTTGATGGAATACAGGTGTATGGGAGAACAAAAATGATACATATAGCAATTTTCGATGACGAAAAAGATTTTGTCGCATACTTGACAGGTCTATTAAATCAATACGCCGCTGAAACCGGCGAAGAAATAAAGATAACCGCTTATTACGAGGGTATGGAACTGATTAAAAAGTACGATACCACCACTGATTTGATTTTCGCATAATATCCTGGTATGTTTCTGCCTTGATGGATGAGAAAAATGTTGAACAGAATAAAAAAGAGGTAGAAAATCTATGCTCGTATATTTTAATGGAATGTAATTTGGACAAATACCGTTATGAAGCCGTGACAGACCTTGTGGAGATTTACAGCCGTTTGGGCGAAACAGAAAAAGCACTTGACGCTTTGAGAAAGGCATTTGAACACGAAAAAACCATAGACGGTTGTATGAACGAGGCCGTGGAGCATACGTCGGTATTGCTTCGTGGGTATCCCTTCGATATGCGAAATCTTTACGACGGCTGTAAGTGCAACGGCGTTTGGTGCTTTTTGAAATGTTGAAAAAACGCCGTTCAGCTTTGACTGCTACCGTGAAAACGAGATTTATCAAAATATTTTAGCAGACTACCGCCCGTACGCCGTGTAGGATAAAACGGTTGTCGGATAAAAGCAAAAAGCCGAGAAATCTCGGCTTTTAATTCGTTTACAGCGGGCACGGCTCTATTTCCTCAAGACCTGCTTAGCGGTAATATTTTCGGAAATAGAAAGCGGTCTTCTCGTCAAAATAGTCAGCGGAGCCGTCTTTTTTAGTCCAAGCGTGCGTTATGATATATTTTGCACGCTCCGCTTTTTCTTTTGCCTGGTCCTTGCGCCCAAGCTTTAAAAGACAAGAGGCTTCACGCAGGTAAGAGCAATAATGGTGGGTCTGCATCCCGTCCCAAAGGTAGCTTTCGTAAAATATATCTTCCGACCGCATAAACATTTCTGTCACGCGCCTGCGCTGGGAAAAAGATTCTAGCGCTTTTTCGTATTGCTCCGTTTCAAAATAGCCCATACCCTCCATATCGCAGGCGATGTAAAGCTCCTGTATTTCGCATATCTTCCATTCCTTTGCCCATTCAAGGCGGTCCTTGCCGCGCAGATGGCGGGCGGATTTTCGCATCTTATCACAGAGCATATACGGGTACATAACGGGCAGGGAGTCTATTATCTCTTTTGCTTTTTCGTAGTTATCCTCGTCAAGATAAAGCTCGGCAAGGTTTTCTTTTGCGCGGCATTTGATGAAAACGTCCTGCGCCTCTTCCGAAAGCTGCGCTGCAAGCGGCTTTGCTTTTTCTTTCGGCCCGTGGGTCATGTAAACGTCGGTAAGCTCCGCAAGAAGTCTTTCGTTGGAGGGATATTCTTTCAGCGCCTCAAGGTATATCTCCTTGCATTTTTCGGGCACGCCCCAAAAATATTTGCCCGCTTTTTGTATTATCTTATCTATCTTTTCATCGAGCTGTGCTTTGTCATAGTTAAAAAGCTCGTCAAGGCTCACGCCGAAAAAGCTTGCAATGATTGGTATTTGAGCCATATCTGGGTAGCAGGTGCCGTTTTCCCATTTTGAAACAGCTTGGGAAGATATATTAAGCTTTTCCGCAAGCTCCTCCTGCGTCAGCTCCTTTTTCTTGCGAAGCTCGCGTATCTTTGCGCCGAGGTTGATGGTCATATTTTTCACCCTTTCACTTTGTTTTGCCGTAATATCTTACACTTAAATTATACCAAAACCACGGCTCTTTTACAATAACGCCGTTTTCGGGAAAATTCAACCTATGGTTGGGAGCATTTTTTCGCTCTGACAATAAAGATATTTTTGATATAAAATTAAGTCATAATTTATAAATTAAATGTTTGACTATACAATATATTTATGTTATAATGATTAGACAATAATCACTTACGATACGGAGCAGAATATGAACGCTATAAAAGTTGCAGATAGAATGATAAACGTACATTCCGACATCAGAGGCCCATTGTTCGTTGAAGCAATGGAAATGCAGAAGCGCGGAATAAACGTATTAAAACTCAATACGGGAAACCCCGCGACGTTCGGTTTCGGTCTTCCCGAAAGCATAAGAAAGGCTATCGAGGGTCACGAAGAAAGAGGCGTTGGCTATTGTGACTTCAAGGGGATGCCTGATGCAAGACAAGCTATATGCGAATACCACAAGACAAAAGGGCTTGTGGGCATCACACCCGATGACGTTTTCATCGGCAACGGTGTAAGTGAGGTCGTTTCCTTTGCGCTTATGCCGCTTCTCAACGCGGGCGATGAAATACTCGTTCCCACGCCTAGCTACTCCCTCTGGGGCAACACGGTCCACCTTACGGGTGCGAACCCCGTGTATTACGTTTGCGACGAAAAGTCCGATTGGTACCCCGATATTGACGACATTCGCTCTAAAATTACGGACAGAACCCGCGCTATCGTTATCATAAACCCCAACAACCCCACAGGTGCGCTCTATCCCGAAGAAATACTCTTGAAGATTGCGGATATCGCACGCGAGCACGAGCTTCTTATCTTCTCCGATGAAATATATGACCGCCTTGTTATGGACGGAAAACAGCACACCTCCATGGCAAAGCTTGCACCCGACATCCCCGTTGTTACGATGAACGGTCTTTCCAAATCCCACTGCCTTTGCGGTTACCGTTGCGGCTGGATGATAATCAGCGGCCCCGAACACCTCACTGCGGATTATAAAAAGGGCATAATTCAGCTTACGTCTATGCGCCTTTGCGCGAACACGCTTGCACAGCTCATTATTCCCGCAGCGATGGCTGATATGGAAACTCCACGCTCTATGGTTGCTCCCGGAGGCAGAATATACGAACAGAGAGAGGCTACCTGCTCCGAGCTTGCTAAGATAGACGGTATATCTTTTGTAAAAAACAGCGGTGCTTTCTACATCTTTCCGAAGCTTGACGTTAAAAAGTTCAATATTACAAGCGATAAAAAATTCGCGGCAGATCTTTTGCACGCGACAAATATACTTCTCGTTCCCGGAAGCGGCTTTGACTGGAAGGATCCCGATCATTTCCGTATAGTAATGCTTCCCGAGGCACAGGAAATGCGCGAGGCTATAAGAAAGATCGGCGCGTTCCTCGATGGATACAAACAGGCATAATAAAAAACGCTCGCAAGAGCGTTTTTTATTATGCGGCTAACTATTCAATTTTGCAAGAACACATCGCGTTCTTGCTTTTGTTTTCGCCTTCGGCAAAAATCGCGGCAAAGAATTATTTTCCGCCGCCGCGCTTCGGCAAACTGCGCGCACTTTGTACGCTATTATATAATCAAGGTAAATTATTTCCCCAATAACGTATGAAGGATCTATAAAAATGACGGACGAAAAAATGAAAAACAATAATTCTGCGGCGGCGTTCGTTCGCAGAAGAAAAAGAAAAAGGATGGCGCGCGCGCATACCGTGCGAAAGGTCTTGTACGCACTTGCCTCGGTTTTTACGGGATTTTTGTTTTCGGGTGCAAAGTTCCCGTTTGATACATATCCTCTTGCCGTGGTTCTCGCCTGCTCTGCGCAAAGGTATGTTATATGCACCGTGCTCGGCGTATTTTTGCGCCTTGCCGTTTCTTATTCGCATGGCGGGCTATATCTTCCCACCGTGCTGTGCGTAAGCGGCGCGGCGCTTCGATATGCTTTTTATATCAGCGGTAAAAAGGGAAGGGAAAAGGCTTCTCCCGAAACCGCGCTTGAAAAGCTTTCTTTGAACGACGATATTTCGCGCAGGGCGGCAATATCGCTTGCGCTCGGGCTTGCTTGGTCAATAGTACGGGCGCTTTCGGGAAGGACGTTTTACGACCTTTTTGCGGGAGCTTTTTTCACACTTTCTTTACTTATTTTTACTTTTCTTTTCTCTTTTGCAAGGGATATCAGGTTTAAAAATACGAGTGCCGGGGCGGCAGGCGGAGCAGCCTTTGTGTTTTGTGCGGTCTTTGCTCTTTCCGGGGCGACTTTCCTTTCAGTAAACTTGGGGCTTTTGGCAGCGTACGCCATAACTCTTTGCACCGGTTTTTCAGGGGATGGAGCAAAAGCCGCGGTTGCGGGGCTTCTTGTCGGTCTTGCGGCGGGCGGGGACTATGCTGTGATATTTGCTTTCGCAGGACTTGCGGCAGGTGTATTTTATGATCTTTCGCCGTTTATTGCGGCGGGGGTACCGCTTGTTGGGGCTTCCTGCGCGCTTTTATATACGGGCGGCGCGGACGGCCTTTTTGCGGTATTTTCGGAAATCCTTTTGGCAACTATCGGAGTGGTAATTGCATCAAAGCTCGATGTTTTGCCGCATATGGCATTTGATACGAGTGAAAAAAGCGAGCTTCGTCTTCGCGGTATTATCGCAAAGAAAAAGGATGAAGAGAACGAAAGCCGCGCGCAGGAGCGCGCCGCGATGCTTTCTTCACTTTCCTCTATGATAAAAAATATGTCGGAGGTCTTCCGTACACCGGACAAGCAGAGCCTTTCCGATATGTGCCGCGACGTATTTGCGAAATACTGTGCGGATTGTCCGCGCGCGAATGAATGTAAAAAAGCAAAGGAGCGCGAAGAGGATATTGTGGACAGCATTGCCGCGCGCATTATGAAAAGCGGCAGAAGCGCAAAGAAAACGGACGTTTTGCGCTTTGGGTGCCTTAAAAAAGACGATATTGTGAAAGAAATCAATGAGCGCACCGCAAAGCTCATACGCGAAAGTGCAAACAGAGATAAAACGCATATTTTTGCTTTCGATTACAGCGCGGCGGCAAAGATAATTGCGGACACCGTTGCGAAAAGCGAAACGGCTTATGCCGTGGATAAGGCGGCAACGGGAAGCCTTTTTGCGGCATTTGAAAATTCGGGAATAATCTGCGAAAATCTTGTTGTGTGCGGTGAGCGAAAGAAGTACATCATCGCAACGGGGCGCGAGATATTGCGTTCCGGAGCTTCCGCGCAGGAGATACGCACGCTATGCTCCGCCGTTTGCGGCGGCTCTTTCACTCTGCCGACGTATTCGCTGGACGGAACGAATGCTTCTATGACGTTGGAGCGTACGCGTGCTTTTGAAGTGGAGTACGCGGGCAGGCAGAGTGCAAAAAAAGGGGAAAAGGTCTGCGGGGACGCTTTCGGCGTTACAGAATCAAGAGAAGATTTTTTCTACGGCTTTATTTGCGACGGAATGGGAAGCGGTCCTCTCGCGGGAGCGACGGCGGGGCTTTGCAAAACCTTTCTTACGCAGATGCTCTCCTTCGGAAACAAAAAATCCACGACTCTTGAAATGCTGAATATGTTTATTTCCAATAAAAACACGGAATGCTTTTCCACGGTGGATCTTTTGGAAATAGACCTTCTTGAGGGTAAGGCTTGCTTTGTGAAAAGCGGCGCTTCCGCCTCCTATATAGTTCGCCGCGGTGACGTTTTCAAAATAGCCTCGGGAACTGTGCCGCTTGGCATCTTGTCAGAGGTCAACGCAGAGATCACGGAATTTTCCCTTTGCGAGGGGGATGTCATCGTTATGTGCTCCGACGGTGCGTGTACCGACACGGAAATAGGGGAAGAAGAGTGCGAAATGCGCCTTGCGGAATTTTTGGAGCACGAATGGCGTCTTGATGCTTGCAAATTGGCGGAAAAACTCCTTTCCGAAGTGAATTACAGGGGCAAACGCGCAGACGATGTAAGCATTTGCGTTTACAAAATCAAAAAGGCAAAATAACGCTTTTCTTCTTTTAGGAAAAATCGGAGATTTTTAAAGGATAATGTACCAAAACGGAGAAAATCCGATATTAAATGGATTTATTTTGGGCAAAACACGCCTAATCACGAATAATTTGGATTTTTACAAGATTTTTTTGCAAAATATATTGCATTTTATTAAATAATCTGCTATAATTCCCTCGTGAATAAGAGGAACTTTTCTTATCCTCTGTCAGAATGTTTTTTTGAATATTCACGGCACTTTTTAATGCACGGAAAAAAACTCGGTTTTTCCGTGCATTTTTTAAATTTACGCGGCTTTTCCGCGTTCGCGCTGCGGCGCACGTAATATATTAAATATAATACATTAAAAAGTGAGAGGAAAAAATGAGCAACAATCCGGTTATTATTGAACTTAAAAACATTTCAAAAAGCTATAACGGCGAAACTATCCTGGACTCCATCAATCTTGAGATCCACGATAAGGAGTTCGTTACGTTTTTGGGCCCTTCGGGCTGCGGCAAGACAACGACGCTTCGTATAATCGGCGGCTTTGTCACACCGGATGAGGGAGATGTCAACTTCCTGGGCAAAAAGATAAATAATCTTCCCCCGCACAAAAGACAGCTTAATACGGTCTTTCAGAAATATGCGCTCTTCCCCCATCTCGACGTTTATGAAAACATCGCTTTCGGTCTGCGCCTTTCCAAAACACCGGAAGAGGAGATCGCAAAGCGCGTTCGCGAAATGCTTGCTATGGTAAACCTTGAAGGTTTTGAATCCAGAAGCGTGGATCTTCTTTCCGGCGGTCAGCAGCAGCGCGTTGCCATTGCGCGTGCGCTTGCAAACAAGCCGAAAGTGCTTCTTCTTGACGAGCCGCTCGGCGCGCTCGACTTAAAGCTTCGCAAGGAGATGCAGATAGAGCTTAAAAAGATACAAAAACGCCTGGGCATTACGTTTATCTACGTAACGCACGACCAGGAAGAAGCGCTCACTATGAGCGATACCGTCGTTGTTATGAACGGCGGCGTTATTCAGCAGATAGGCACGCCGCAGGATATTTATAACGAACCCGTGAACGCTTTCACGGCGGACTTTATCGGTCAATCCAACATCATACCCGGTATGATGAACGCGGATTTCTCCGTTTCCTTTGGCGGCAGAAAGCATAAATGCGTTGACAAAGGCTTTGAAAAGAACGAAAACGTTGACGTTGTTATCCGCCCCGAGGATATTAAGCTCGGTGCACCTTCCGGCGACGTTATCTGCGGCAAGGTCGTAAACGTGACTTTCAAGGGCGTTCATTATGAAATGGAAGTGGCGCTTCGCTCCGGCAAGGTTTCCACGGAAACTGTGGAAATTCCCGAAAACGGTGCGTACGGCGAACTTCCCACGCCAACAAACTGTGATTTTGAGTTTGAAGGCTGGTACACGAAGCCTGTAGGGGGACAGAAGATAGAGTCTTACAGCTCCATCTACAAAAATATGCCCCACAAACTTTACGCGCATTGGACTTCCTACGGAGAAAGATCCGGCAAGCTTGTTGAGGCCCCCGTTTATGAAGAGGGAACAGAATACAAGGTTTACTTTGAATCCCCCGAAACGGACGATAGCTTCGACGATATGTACTGCGAAAACGGCGTTTACGGCGAGCTTCCCACACCCGAAGAACGTGAAGGCTATGTTTTTGCGGGCTGGTTTACAAAGGTTTCGGGAGGTATGAGAGCCGAAAGCGGCAACCCGCTTCTCGAATACGAAAACCATACGCTTTACGCGCACTTCACCCCCGTACAGGACGGCAAGCCCGTAACACATACAGTAAAACTCAAACCCGACAGCGGCAGACTCTGGATAGTGCAGTCTACAACAGTAACCCCTGTGGATACGTTTGTCGGACTTTATATCGACCCCGATAATATCCACATTATGAAAAAGAGCGGCTGGTCGCTTCAGGATACGGAAGACCCCGATGAAGAAGGTGGGGACGCCAAATGAAAATGAAAGCAAGATGGGCATCCTACCCTTATATCGTATGGATGATAGCCTTCACCGTGATTCCCCTTTGTATGATAGTGTACTTCGCTTTCACGGACGGAAGCGGAAGCTTTACGCTTGAGTATATCAAAAAATCCGCATATCATATCCCCACGCTTGTAAAGAGCATATATCTTGCGGCAATATCCACGGCGATATGCCTTGTTGCGGCATACCCCTTTGCATATTACGTTTCTCGCAAGTCTTACAGCAAGCAGAAGATGATGATAATGCTCGTTATGCTCCCCATGTGGATGAACTTCCTTCTGCGCACGCACGCGCTTTCCGCGCTTATAGAGGATAACGGCGTTATAAATACGCTTCTTATGAAGCTCGGGCTTGAACCATTGCAGATGATAAATACAGAGGGTGCGGTAATATTCGGTATGGTGTATAACTATTTGCCTTATATGATACTCCCCCTCTACTCCATTATGACGAAGATAGATTCCAGAGTTATCGAAGCCGCGGCGGACCTTGGCGCGAATACGCTTCAGACACATAAAAGCGTTATATTGCCTTTGAGCGTTCCCGGCATCGTTTCCGGTATTACTATGGTGTTTGTTCCTTCCGTAAGTACCTTTGTTATTTCCGGACTTCTCGGCGGCAGCGATAACTACCTTATAGGCGACCTTATCTCTGTGCAGTTCAACAGCGCGTACAACCTCAACTACGGAAGCGCAACGTCCTTGCTCCTTATGGTCGTGGTCATTATTACAATGGTGATATTCAATCGCCTTGAAACTGAAGATTCGGAGGCGACGCTTGTATGAAAAAAAATAAATTTTCGGGCGTATATGCCGCACTTATGCTGCTTTTCCTCTACGCCCCGATCATCATTCTTATAGTTTTCTCTTTTAACTCCGAAAAGGGTTATTCCTGGCAGGGATTTTCCTTGAAATGGTATAAAGAACTCTTTTCCAACGAGCTTATTATGAAATCCTTTGCAAATACGCTTATCGTTGCTCTCGTGGCGAGTGTTGTGGCAACGGTGCTTGGCGCACTTGCCGCAATCGGCGTTCATTCTATGAACAATAAAGTGGCAAAGGGACTTATCAAAAACGTAACCAATTTCCCTCTCATCAACCCGGAAATAGTAACGGGTATTTCACTTATGCTGCTTTTTGCGGCTACGAGAATGAACGGCAACGGTTGGGGAACTCTTATTATTGCACACATAACTTTCTGTGTGCCCAGTGTTTTTCTTTCCATCCTGCCAAAGCTCCGCCAAATAAACGTGAGCCTTTATGAAGCGGCGATGGACCTTGGTTGCAGCCCTGCAAAAGCTTTCCAGAAGGTCGTTATCCCGGAGATAATGCCCGGCATTATCACAGGTTTTCTTATGGCGTTCACATACTCCATAGACGACTTTGTTATCAGCTTTTTCACGGCGGGAAATTTGCAGACGCTTCCCATCACCATCTACTCTATGGTAAGAAAACGCGTCAGTCCCGAAATAAATGCGCTCTCCACGCTTATTTTCGTTGTGGTTCTTGCGGTGCTCCTCTTTACGAACATCCGCGATATCCGCAAGGAAAAGGAACGCGAAAAGAAAAGCGCGGCAAGGAGATAACAAATGAAAATGAAAAAAATACTCTCTTGCTTTATATCCCTTCTTCTCCTCGCTTTCGCCTTTTGCACGGCTATCGGTGCGCAGGAGGAAGAATATTCCTACGATATGGAGTATTACTCCAAATTCAAGGGTCAGAATATCACGCTCTATGTTTATAACTGGGGTGAATACATCTCCGATGGCGGAGAAGGCTCGCTCAATGTTGAAAAAGAGTTTGAAGAGCTTACGGGCATCAACGTGGAATATACCACGTTTGATAGCAACGAAAGCCTTTATGCAAAGCTCAAAAACGGCAGCGCAAGCTATGACGTTATAATTCCCTCGGACTACATGATCTCCCGTCTTGCCGAAGAGGGAATGCTCCAAAAGCTCGATTATTCCAATATCCCGAATTTTGAAAAATACGTGGACGCGGAATTTAAAAATCCCGAATATGACCCAAACAACGAATACAGCGCGCCTTATATGTGGGGTACTGTAGGTATCATCTACAACACAAAGTACGTTGATGAAGCGGACGTTACGGGCTGGGAGCTTCTCTGGAACGAGAAATATGCCGGCAAGATACTTATGTTCGATAACTCCCGCGATGCTTTTGCCATTGCTCTTAAAAAGCTCGGATATTCGATGAATACGAATAATACCGATGAAATAAGGGAAGCGGCAGATGAGCTCAGCGCACAGGCAGACGTTATCCAGGCATACGTTATGGATCAGATATTCGATAAAATGGTCGAAGAAAACGCATACATCGCGCCATATTATGCAGGCGACTACCTCACTATGGTGGAGGATAACGAAGACCTTGCTTTCTTTATTCCTCCGGAGGGAACGAACCTTTTTACGGACGCTATGTGCATTCCCGCAACAAGCAAAAAACGCGAAGCTGCGGAAATGTTTATAAACTTTATGTGCGAACCCGTTATCTCTGCGGCAAACAGCGATATGATATGGTATTCCACACCAATATCCGCGGCAAAACCCCTTATGGATGAGGAGCTTGCTTCAAGCGAGATCGCTTATCCGAGCGAGGAATTGCTTGCGAACACGGAACGCTACATCAATCTTTCGGATGAAGCAAAACAGCTTATGGATGAGCTTTGGATATCTATCGTCCGTTCCAATGAGCTGACACCTTCGTTCTGGATCGCGGTTGCGGTGATCTGCGTGGCTTCTCTTGCGGTCGTTTTCCGCAATATGCACATTAAAAAGAAGCGCTTGGAAGCGCGTAAAAAATATTAAAAAATACAGGAGGTAATTTTATGAGCAGAAAAACCTTTGCAAGTATATTCTGGGGCGTTCTTATAATCGCTCTCGGTGTTATTCTCGGCGGTAACGCCGTAAACCTTTGGGATATAGACGTGTTTTTTCCCGGATGGTGGACGCTGTTTATAATCTTGCCCTGCCTTTATTGGATATTTACAAGCGGTCCCGATTTCGGCAACGTGGCGGGTCTTATCGTCGGTGTGGTGCTTTTGCTCGATAATACGGAAACATTCGGTCCGTATATTTCCTGGAAGCTTCTTTTGCCGATAGTTATCATTCTTATCGGTGTGAGCATCATTGCTTCCGCAGTCAGAAGCGCAAACGAAAAGAAAAACGGCGTTTGCGAAGGAAAGACGTCTTTTGCAGAGCAGAAGTATAATTACGACGGAAAGCCTTTCGAGGGCGGCGTATTTAAATGCTCCTTCGGGGAAATGAAGCTTGATCTTTCAAATGCCATTATCAACCAGACAAAGCCATTCCGCATACATTGCTCTTTCGGAAGCGTTAAGGTGTTCGTGCCGAACAATGTTTCCGTTGAGCTTAAAGGCGACGTAAGCTTTGGTGACATTAAGAACGAATGTGATACAGCCAAAGTCGGCATTCCCCTCTGCATAGAGGCAGATTGCTCCTTCGGCGAAGTAAAGGTAATTGAAAAATGACAGTAAAAAGTGCGGTTTACCGCACTTTTTGCGTTATAGGGTGGCGATTACGTGCGGCATAGCCTGATTTTTTAGTTTAAAATTTTTTGTACAAAAAAAGTTAATATTTTTCTAACAATTAAGGTTGAGAAAAACCTTGACTTGTACGACTTATAAGTATAAAATAATATTGATAATATATTTTTTCCGGAAAGGAGAAGCTATGAAGTTTGAACATAACAAGAAGTACGGGCAGATAGCTTTTTATGCTTGCTTGGTCATTCTGTTTGCCGTGATCTGTATTTTCTTCTTTTTGAAAGTGGATCTCAGCGGAATATTCGGCAAAATATTTGCGGTATTTAAGCCGATATTATATGGTATCATTATAGCTTATATCCTTAACAGGATAGTAAAACTTTTTGAAAACAAGGTCTTTGCTTTCCTCGATAAAAAGAGCGGAAGGCTCAAACTCAAAAGATCTCTTTCTGTTGTTTGCACTTACATTTCGGTTATACTTTTGCTCTCCGGATTTGTGCTTATCATCGGACCGCAGGTCGTTGCGGGTGTAAATGACCTTAGAAATAACATCTCGTTTTACATCGCTTCTTTGCAAGGCTGGCTTACAGACATAGGAACAAAGATCCCCGAATTTTCCGGAATTATAGAAAAAGCGATCTCCTCCTTGGGAAGCTTGCTTAACGGTATTTCCGCGTTGATAGAATATATCGTACCGAAACTTACCGGGATTATCAGCGATGTTATCGTTTTGATAAAGGATGTTGCGCTTGGTATAATCCTTTCTATATATTTCCTTTTGCAGAAAGAAAAATTTGTGGCACAAGGCAAGCGCCTTGTGTGTGCCGTCTTCTCCGAAAGAAAATACAACAAACTCGTTTCCGCGGCAAAGCAGGCGGACGATTCCTTTGGTGGATATATCGTTGCGATGGCATTTGACTCGCTTCTTGTCGGACTTGAATGTTTTGTTGTTTGCAGCATTGTGGGAATTCCTTATTACCCCCTTGTTTCTCTTATCGTCGGTGTGACGAACTTTATCCCGTTCTTTGGCCCGTTCATCGGTGCTATTCCCTCTGCATTTATTATATTTATAGCAGACCCCATCTCCGTTATTTGGTTTGCAATAATCATCCTTATAATACAGCAGGTGGACGGCAATATCATTGCTCCCAGAATTATAGGTGACCACCTTGACCTTTCCTCTGTTTGGGTAGTTATCGCTATCACGATAATGTCCGGACTTTTTGGATTTACAGGTATGGTGATAGGCGTTCCTATGTTCTCTCTGATCTATACTTGGATCGGAAATATTATTTCTTCCAAGCTCAAAGGAAAGGGAAGAAGCGCGGATATAATAGACTATTATTCCGACGATGTAGGAAAGGGTCTTGAAATAGAGCGTGTACAAGCTGAGGAATGGAAGGAGAACCGCCCCTCCATCTTCGCTCGCATCAAAACGATGTTCGTTTGGGTCGTTGAGCACGATCACGATGTGGAGATGAGCGAGCACGGCGAGGAGCTTGTGGAGGATTACCTTGAAGAAATAGACAGGGAAGAGCCCACGGACGAAGAGCCGAGCGAAGAAAAAGTTCCCGCCGAAAAAGAAAAAAGAAAAGATCTTTTCTGATAAAAGATAATAATAAAATGCGCCCGAAATACGGGCGCGATACGTCGATGTAGCTCAGCAGGATAGAGCAGCCGCCTCCTAAGCGGCAGGTCGGAGGTTCGAATCCTCTTATCGACGCCAAGCTCCGCACAAAAATGTGCGGAGCTTTTTGTATCCTTTTTTAAATTGACAAGCAAGGATATTTATGGTAAAATAAAAAAAGAGCTTGTGAAAAATCCTCAATAAAGTTCATTTAATATATGAATTTATTTGTGATTTGCACAATATAATTATAAATGACCGTGTTGATTTAAAGGAGATTTTTATGGCTGATATAAGAATAAACGCACTTTTTGAGGAAGGACACACAATTGCCGCGCCGCTTTTGGCTCGCGCGGAGTATCCTTGGCAGGTGCTTTCCGAAATTTCGGATTTTATAATAGAGCTTGGAAAAACTTTGCCGAGCGAAGAATATGCTCTTATCGGAGAGAACGTATGGGCGGCGCGTGACGCAAAGATAGCGCCTTCCGCCTTTGTAAACGGACCCTGTATTATAGACAGCGGCGCCGAGGTGCGCCATTGCGCGTACATACGCGGCTCTGCCATTGTCGGCAAGGGAAGCGTTGTGGGCAACTCCTGCGAACTTAAAAACTGCATCCTTTCGGACGGAGTGCAGGTTCCTCACTTCAACTACGTTGGGGATTCCATCCTTGGCTATAAATCCCATATGGGCGCGGGCTCGGTCACGTCTAACGTGAAAAGCGACAAAAGCCTTGTAGTTATCAAAAACGAGGGAGAGGAAATACCCACGGGACGCAAAAAAGTCGGAGCGTTCCTCGGCGACTTCGTTGAGGTAGGATGCAACAGCGTGCTTTGCCCCGGAAGCGTAATATGCAAAAACTCCACTGTTTACCCCACATCCTGCGTGCGCGGCGTTGTGGCAGAGAACAGTATCTATAAAAAAGACGGTGTTATCGTCAAGAAAATTTGATAAGAACGCCAAAAGCGTTCGGAAAGAGGGAATAAGATGGGAAGACTTTTCGGTACAGACGGTGTGCGCGGCATTGCGAACAAGGAGCTTACATGCGAAATAGCGATGCAGCTCGGCAGAGCTATTGCGATGGTCATAGGCCGCGGCAGACACAATAAATACGGCACGGTCGTTGTCGGAATGGATACACGCCTTTCAAGCGGTATGCTTGCAAGTGCCATAAGCGCCGGCTTTTGCTCCGCAGGAATGGACGTTATAAATCTCGGCGTTGTACCTACACCCGCCGTGGCATATCTTATCGGCAAATATAAAGCGCACGCAGGCATTATGATCTCTGCGTCCCACAACCCCAGCGAGTTCAACGGTATAAAGGTGTTTTCCGATTCGGGAATGAAGCTTCCCGATGAGCTTGAGGAAAGAGTGGAGGAGCTGGTTCTGGATACTCCCGAGCGTCTTAAAACCGCAGAGCCCGAGCAGATAGGAACTATAACTTATTCCTCGGATGCGCTCAAGGATTACATCGCGCATCTGCGCTCCACGGTAATGTACGGCTTTGACGGCATGGAGATCGCTATCGACTGTGCCAACGGTTCTGCTTGTACAACGGCGAGGGAGCTTTTCGAGGGGCTCGGTGCAAAGTGCCATATGCTCTTCTGCGATCCAGATGGTGTGAATATAAATGAAAACTGCGGCTCTACGCATATGGAAAGCTTGCAGAAATACGTTGTTGAGCACGGGCTTTTTGCGGGCGTTGCTTTCGATGGGGACGCAGACCGCTGCCTTTGTGTTGACGAAAACGGCAATATCGTGGACGGAGACATGATTATGGCGATAATCGCTCTCGATATGAAGGAGAGAGGCAGGCTTACAAATAATGCGCTCGTGGGAACGATAGTTACGAATTTCGGTCTTGGCAAATTCTGCGAGGAGAACGATATAAAATTCATACGCACGAAGGTTGGCGACAGATACGTTCTTGAAAAGATGCTTTTGGAGGATTATTATTTCGGCGGAGAGCAATCCGGTCACGTTATCTTCCGCGATTTTGCCACGACGGGCGACGGAGAGCTGACGGCGGTACAGCTTCTTTCCGTCCTCAGAAGAAAGGATATCTCCCTTTCCGAAGCGGCAAAGGTTATGAAGCTCTATCCGCAGATAACGAAAAATATCCGAGCAAGCCATGATCAGAAACTGGAGTTTTACACGAGCGACCGTGTGCGCGAAATTTTGGACGAAGCGAAAACGACACTTGGCAAGACAGGCAGAGTTGTTGTACGCCCCTCAGGTACGGAGCCGCTTATCCGCATAATGGCAGAGGGCGATGACCTTGCTCTTGTGGAAAATATCGTTGACGGCATGGCAAGGGATATAACGGCGGCGCTTGCCGATGCGGTATAAAGGGAAATATAAATGGTGAAAGAAGGCTCCTTCCACCATTTTGCAAGCAAAACGGTCCCACTCCCTCAAAGATGGAGGATTGCTTAATAAAATACAGAAAAGGAATTTAACTATGTCAACTTGGAGCGGAATAAGGCATAAGCTTGAAAACGAATATCTTGCCGAATCTTTAAGGGGACATATTCAATATTACTGCACATCTTATAGTAAAAGTCCCGACCATCACGGTAGGGCGTCCATAAGATTAGATGGCAAAGAATTGATAAGCGGTTGCTATTGGAATAATTGGAACAAGGCACATCTGTTCCCACACGATGAAACATATGAGAAACGTATGAGCGAAAACTACGCCTATATGGATGAAACGGCGCTTAAATTGGGAATTTTCAGCGAGAAAAGCTTTTATGCCGCTTTTCAGGAGTTCGATAATCAAAGCATTGATGAGAGCTTAAACAGTGATAATCTCATAGTAAAAATATTTGCAATAGTCGATCGAAGAGTAGGAAAGAGGCGTTTGGAAACCATAAAAGACAATTTGAATCCCCAAGATGAAATTTTTAATATGTTTTATAATATACGTGTTAAAGCTGAAAATATTTAAAGTACAAAACCCCGACAAAGTCGGGGTTTTATTATTATATTGATTTTCACACAGAATAAAGCTTGTAAAGCTCGCTGTAGATACCGCCTTTGGCGATAAGTTCTTCGTGGGAGCCGGATTCCTCTATTCCGTTTTCTGTGAGAACGAGAATACGGTCTGCGTTTCGTATCGTTGTGAGTCTGTGCGCGATGGTGAAGGTCGTTCTGCCTTTTGCAAGCGCTTCAAGGGAGGCTTGCACTATCCTTTCGCTTTCGTTGTCAAGTGCGCTTGTTGCTTCGTCAAGAACGAGTATGGGAGGGTCTTTGAGGAATACGCGCGCGATTGATATGCGTTGCTTTTGACCGCCCGAAAGCTTTACGCCGCGTTCTCCGACGTATGTGTTATATCCATCGGGAAGCTCACGTATAAATTCATCCGCACCCGCAAGCCGTGCGGCGCGTTCTATTTCTTCGTCCGTTGCGTCCGTTTTACCGTATGCGATATTTTCGCGCACGCTGCCGGAGAATAGGTAAACATCCTGCGCCACAACGCCGATATTTTCTCGCAGAGAGCGCAGAGTCACGTTTTTGATGTCATCTCCGTCTATTTTAACGGAGCCTTCGTTCACGTCGTAAAACCTTGGGATAAGGGAGCAAAGCGTTGTCTTGCCGCCGCCAGAGGGGCCGACGAGCGCGACGCTCTCTCCTGCTTTTACCTTGAGGTTGAGGCGGTGAAGCACTTCTCCCGATGTGCTTTCATAGCTGAAGGATACGTTGTCAAACTCAACTTCGCCGCGCACAGAGGTAAGCTCCTTTGCGCCGGCTCTTGTTTGTATTTCGGGGTCTGTATCCATAATTTCGGCAAAGCGCTCTATACCGCTCATACCCATTTGGAACTGCTCGGAAAATTCCACTATACGTCTGATGGACGTGAGAAGCGTGGAAACAAACATAAGGTAAGCCACGTAATCTGCGGCGGAGATGGATTTATTCAAAAGGAAGATACCGCCCGCGATAACAACGACGATGTACATAATACCGTCGAAAAGGCGAGTGCAGGAGGTAAAGCCCGCCATAATGTGATAACGCTGTGTTTTAAGGCGGAGAAATTCCTTGTTGCCTTTGTCGAATTTTTCCTGCTCCAAGTTTTCTTTGGCAAAGGATTTCACAACTCTTATGCCGAGCAAGCTGTCCTCCACCTGGGAGATAAGCTCGCCTATCTGCTTTCGCGACTGGGCAAAATTATCCCTCATCTTCTTGCGGAAGAAGATAAGGCAGAAGAGCATCACGGGGATTGTCGCAAATATGATAAGCGTAAGCGGCACACTCATCGTGCAGAGGATTATGAACGCGCAGATTATCTTGATGCCCGCGATAAAAAATTCTTCGGGGCAATGGTGCGCAAATTCCGTTACGTCGAAAAGGTCGGTCGTTATGCGCGACATGAGCGTGCCGATCTTCGTATTGTCGTAGTAGGAGAAGGAGAGCTTTTGCAGATGTGAAAAGAGGTCGTGCCTCATATCGTTTTCTATCTTTGTGCCCATAATATGACCGACAGACGTCATATAGTAGTTGGCAGCGGTGTCTATAATTCGCAAAACGATATAGAGCACGCCGCAGGAAAGGATAAGGCGAAGCGTGAGCGCTTCGATGTTATCCGTTGCCGCGCCCGTTATCTCGCGTACTATCATGGGCAGTACAAGCTCGCACACGGTGGTGAGCGCTGCACAGAAAAGGTCAAAGACCATTATCCATTTGTATTTTTTGTAGTATGGCAAAAATCTTTTTATAAGCCGCATGTTGCTTTTCTTTTTCATAGATGCACCTTCAAATGATAGAATTTCGAGGGCGAATGCTTGCCCCAAGTTTTATTTTTCAAATTCGATTATTGCACGGACAGCACCTGTTTCATCCCTGAGCACAACGCTGTAGGAAGACTCGGTCTCCGAGTAAAAGCAACCAACGGTTTCTCCGTATTTTATCGCCCGGCGATACATGATTTTGAATTTTTTGCTTTCTTTCATTTCGTAAACCGCATCGGGAAGCACAAGCTCCGCAAGGTCAAGGTAGAAAACGTTGTTCATATGATTATTTACGTCGATATAGTTGCGGTCAACGGTAAATTCGCGGTGACTTTTGTATTCCGTAGGCTCGGAAAGTTTTTCAAGCCAGGGCTTTTTGAAGTTTGTGTGTTGCGGTTCACTTTCGTATTTTGCGGCAATATCGGGTGTTATGCGTTCAAGGCGCTGTGTCGCGGCATTGGTGCGCGCCCAGTTGGAAATGCCCGTGATGCAAAGTTCGCCGTTCTCATCGTATATTTCAAATTCACGGCAGGCGGAAACACCGCGCATCTCACGGCTCCAGGTATGAACGCATATGCGTTCCTCTATTTCAGGGCGGCGGGTAACGTTTACCTCGTAAGCGGTGAGAAACCAACGGATGTCGCTTGTTTTAACGCTTTCTCCGCAGAGGGCGCCGTGTATGCAAGCCATATTTTCAAATATTTTAAGTATGCTTGTGTTGGAAAGCTGCATTTCCTTGTTGATGTCACTGTAACCGACGTAAAAATTCTCTTTAACTACCATTTTATATACCTTCTTTTAAAAATTTATTATTCCGAGATGTTCAAGCAATATCTTTATTCCCATAAGAACGAGGATAATGCCGCCGGCAAGCTCGGCTTTGGATTTGAACTTTGCACCGAATACGTTGCCTATCTTAACGCCGATTGCGGAAAGAGTGAACGTGGTAACGCCGATAAATATTACCGCAGGGGCAATTCTTACGTCGGGCATAAAGCCGAACGTAACGCCGACGGCAAGTGCATCTATACTTGTTGCCACTGCCATAGGTATCATAGCCTTTACACCGAAGGAATCGCAGCATTCCTCCGCTTCTCCCTTGATAGCTTCGCGTATCATATTCGCGCCGATAAGAGAAAGAAGAACAAAAGCTATCCAATGGTCAAATTTTGTTATGTAGCTTTCAAACTGCTTGCCAAGGAAATATCCTGCAAGGGGCATAAGTCCCTGAAAGGCTCCGAAATAAAGACCGACGATTATCATATGTTTGGGCTTGAGCGATTTTACCGAAAGTCCCTTGCATATGGCAACGGCAAAAGCGTCCATAGAAAGACCGACGGCGATAATGAAAAGCTCTAAAAGTGACATTTTAAAAATCCTCCGAAAAATAATGTTGTAATTGATTTGGCAGGGGGATTGGAGATTTTTTCGACAAAAAAAGACCTACCTACCCCTTGGCAGATAAGTCTCACCGCTTCGTGCAAAGCCAGAAAGAAGTTCTTTCAGTATGTTGACCTTGCCACACTCAAATAAAAAGTGCCGATTACTCCCCTATTTATATATATTTTAATATATATTGGGTGTTTTGTCAAGAAAACGGAGGCGTTTTTTATTATAACATAGGAATTTGCTTTGATTGATAAGACTTGTTCCTGATAAAACCAATATTCCCCCCAAAAACTTCAAAAGAGTTTTGCTTCTGTGTTGCTTTTAAAATCTTTTTATGTTATACTTAATAAAGTACAAAAATATATGAGAAAAAGGCTCTGCTTTTTCGACATATATTACAGAGGTGACGGTTATGAATTTGAAAAAAGATACTTTATGGGAATTTTTGCGCTATGCCATCGTCGGCGGCGTTGCGGCGCTTGTTGATATGGGTGTCAACTATATAATGCTTTACGTGATCCTCGGCGCTACGGGCGAGGATAAATGGCAGGTTGCCGTTTCCGTTACGGCAGGCTTTATCGTGGGTCTTACGGTCAACTTCATACTTTCAAACATCTTTGTTTTCCGCAAGGCGGAACAGCAAAAAGAGGGAAAGACGGTTAAGGCGTTTATAATTTACGTTGTCGTCGGCGTTATCGGCTATTTCCTCACGGTGGGGCTTACGCTCCTTGGCACGCTCATCACGGGTGAATCGGGCTTTTGGTATCTCGTGCTCACCTGCTTTGTAAAGGGCGTTGTGCTCATCTGGAACTACATCGGCAGAAAAATTCTCGTTTATCGCGGGAAATAATATATAATTTTAAGGGGAGAATAAAATGGAAAATAAAAAGACCGCTATAATTATCGGCGCAGGTCCTGCGGGTCTTTGCGCGGCATACAACCTTCTTACCGAAACGGACGTAATTCCGATAATACTTGAAGAATCCGACGCTATCGGCGGTATTTCCCGCACTATCGAATATAACGGCAACAGAATGGACATCGGCGGCCACCGCTTCTTCTCCAAGAGCGAGGAAGTAAACGAATTCTGGGCTAAATTTATGCCCACGCAGGGCGCGCCCTCCAAGGATGATATTATCCTTGGCACAACGAATAAGAAGCTTGCGGAAAACGGTCCCGACCCCGAAAAAGAAGACGAGGTTATGCTTGTGCGAAACCGTGTTTCCAGAATTTATTACCTTAAAAAATTCTTCGATTATCCCATCAGCTTAAAGCTTAAAACATTTACGAATATGGGATTTTGCCGCACGATGAAAGCGGGCTTTGGCTACGTTTGGTCTGCGATGTTCAAGAAAAAAGAGGACTCTCTTCGCAATTTCTACATCAACCGCTTTGGCAAGCCCCTTTATGAAATGTTCTTTGAAGACTACACGGAAAAGCTTTGGGGCGTGAACCCCGCCAACATCGACCCCTCCTGGGGCGCACAGCGCGTTAAGGGTCTTTCTCTTACAAAAGCGGTGCTCGCTGTTCTTGCAAAGCCTTTCAAAAAGAACAGCAAAAACGTGGAAACTTCCTTGATAGAGCAGTATATCTACCCCAAAAAGGGTCCCGGTCAGCTTTGGGAAAACGTTGCCTGCGAGATTGAAAAGCTCGGCGGCAAGGTGATCAAAAACTGTGCGGTTAAAACGCTTGAAACAGACGGCAAAGAGATCCTTTCCGTAGGCGTTATCCATAACGGCAAAGAAGAAACTATGAAGGCGGATTACTACTTCTCCACAATGCCCATCAAGGATCTTGTGGACGGTATGGGCGATGTTGTTCCCGCGGACGTACACGACGTAGCCGTAAATCTTCCTTACCGCGATTTTATCACGGTAGGTCTTCTTGTTAACAAGCTCAAGATAAAGAACGAAACAAAGATAAAAACTGTCGGCAATATCGTTCCGGACTGCTGGATATACATTCAGGAGCGCGACGTTAAGATCGGCAGACTTCAGGTGTTCAACAACTGGTCTCCCTATATGGTAAAAGACTTTGAAAACAACGTTTGGATCGGTCTTGAATACTTCTGTAACGAGGGCGACGAGCTTTGGAATATGGAGGATAAGGAATTTATCGACTTTGCTTCGGGAGAGCTTGAAAAGATCGGAATTATCGATAAAGCTGATATTCTTGACAGCACCCGTGCAAGAGTTAAGAAAGCGTACCCCGCATACTTCGGTACTTACGCAGAGTTTGACAAGGTAAGAAATTACCTTGACGGTATTGGCAACCTTTACTGCATAGGCAGAAACGGTCAGCACAGATACAACAATATGGACCACTCTATGATGACGGCGTTCGAGGCTGTACGCACGCTCAAACGCGGCGATGCTTCCCGTGATGACATCTGGAACGTAAACACGGAAAAAGAATATCACGAAGAAAAGAAAGAAAATTAAAGTAAAAGACGATGGCGGCGCCATCGTCTTTTCCCTTTAAAAAGAGAATTTTGTTTAAACATAACCCCGATTTACAAGAGGAAAAATAACGGAAATCGTTATTTTTCCGCAAGCATTTCATCTATAATATCCGCCGCGTCACCTATGAATTTTGCACAGGGGCGAATTTTATAATATTGCTCTGTGCGTGCGCTGGGGGTGGGGTTAGTGTCGGGCTTGAGCGTTTTCAAAAGCTCGCGGCAGATGATCGTGCCGTGCTTTTCCTTGAATTTTGCGGCAAGCGACTGTATTCGTGCGTAATGCTCTTTTTTCGGATCGTCTGTGGAAATGTCCGTATAACCGCAGACAAGACCTGCCACCATAAACATAGCGGAGCAGGAGCCGCACACTTCGCGCAGCCTGCCCATTCCTCCGCCGAAGGAGGAGGAGAGCTTGAGTGCCGTTTCCTCGTCCAATCCTGTTACGTCGCAGAATGCGAGTAAGACGGACTGCGCGCAGTTATAGCCTTTATAAAAATTTTCTACAGCTTTTTCTCTGTGTGTCATAATCATTTCTCCTCTTTGATGATCTTCCAAATTTCTGTGAGCTTTTCCACGCTCCACGCGGCGTTGGCGGGGCTTGTGGATGGGAGCTTATATGCAGGGATACCCGTTTTCGGCTCGATAAATCTTCCGTAAAGTTTATGCGCTGTGCCGCCGTTTGTGAAAACGCGCGATATGCGCGAATTCTCAAGAAGCGAAGATATATCGTTTGGTACGGCGTTTTTTATTTTGCTGTCGGCAGAGCCCTCTATCTCGCAGGATGCGATAACGTCCCAAAGTGCGATGCCGTTGCGAAGAAGAAAAGCGCGCTTTTCTTCAACCGTTGAGGGAACGCTTTGAGAGAACACGGCGGCGGTCACTTTCCAAAATCTGTTCTGCGGATGCCCATAGAAAAAACCTTCCTCTCTTGATTTAACGGACGGGAAACTGCCGAGAATAAGGATCGTGCACTCATCATTCCACACCGCAGGGAAGGGATGAGAAATATTTTCCTTCATATAATATATACTCCAATCTTGTTAACTTAATAAAATTTGAAGAAATTTTAAATTTTTTGTATCATAAAGATATATTAAAAGTTACTATTGAAAAAAATACATAATTATGTTATAATCATTATAACATAAGTTGGTATAATTTCGTTTATACTTGGAGGATTTTTTATGAAAAAAATTACTTCTTTTTTGATATTGCTTTCAATGCTCCTGCTTATTGCCTCTTGCGGGGATGCGGGTATTCCGAATATAACACAGGACACTACCTCTGACATAACTTGGGTAGATGCTTCGGGTGAGCTTGACGTGGGAAAAATGATGTTTTCCTTTGAGCTTGGATGCGACTATACAAAGGTAATGCTTACGGTAGACGGCGGCGCTCTTGTTTCTTCCTCCGACGAGGAAGAGAAAGAGGTTACAGAGCTCAATCTTTCCAATGGCGAAAGTTTTTATTGGATACCCGGTGAAGGGTCTTCCGAAAATGCGATAATCGTTATACAGATATGCAATCAAACGACGACGCTTCATTGCGGCACGCTTTCTCTTGTTAAAAAAATTGACGAGAAATCAGGCGTGGTAAGATACCAAGCTCTGCTCGACAGCGACGACGGACTTAACATTCGCGGTGGCGAGGGAGATGCGCACGCGGTAATTCATGCAGAATAATATTTTCGGCATTTGTTTTTGCAAATGCCGAATTTTTATGCATTTTTTGTGAATAAATAAATCTCCTTAAAAATCAGGCAAAATTTAAAAAACCGTTTTAATTCCCTTTAATAGAGTTCGTTTTTTCCTGAGACATTGAAAACAATCAAAAAAAGTTGAAAAAACCCAAAAAAATTTGATTTTAACTATTGCATAATTATACATTGCGTGATATAATATACGAACTATTGTTGGTGTATTTATGCATAAATGAAAATAAATACGGTATCCCTTTTTTGAAAACGAGGTGTTTTTTGTGAAAAAGAAAGTTTTTATAGACGGAAGCGCCGGCACGACCGGTCTTGATATATTCAGAAGAATTTCCGAAAGAGAGGATATAGAGCTCATTACCCTTTCCGAAGACAAGAGAAAAGACGTGGAAGCACGCCGCGAAGCGCTCAATTCCGCAGATATTGCTTTTCTGTGCCTTCCCGATGCCGCAGCGACAGAATCCGCCTCACTTGTGGAAAACGAAAACACCGTTCTTCTTGATACATCCACAGCGCACAGAACCGACCCCGCGTGGGCATACGGTTTCCCGGAACTTTCCGTTGGCGCAAAACAGAAGATAGAAAACTCCAAAAGAATTGCCGTTCCCGGCTGCCACGCAAGCGGCTTTATCGCTCTTGTTTATCCGCTTATCGAATGCGGAGCGCTGACGAAGGATGCCAAGCTTACCTGCTTTTCCTTAACGGGCTACAGCGGCGGCGGCAAAAAGATGATAGGTGCTTACGAGGAAGAGAAAAGAGACGCGCTGCTTTCCGCACCCAGACAGTATGCGCTTTCTCAAAAGCACAAGCACCTTCCCGAAATGCAGAAGATAACAGGGCTTGAAAACGCTCCCGTGTTCTGCCCGATAGTTTCGGATTTTTACAGCGGTATGGAGGTTACAGTTCCGCTTTTCGCAAGCGAGCTTGCAGAAGGCTTTGGCATTGAAGAAATAAAGAAAATTTACGCGGAAAAATATACAGGCCCCGTTGTAAGCTTTGCAGAGGGCGCGGATGAGGAAGGCTTTCTTTCCGCAGGAAAAAGATCGGGAACGGACACGATGGAAATTTCCGTTCACGGAAACGAGGAAAGAATCCTCCTTGTCGCAAGATACGATAACCTTGGAAAAGGCGCGTGCGGTGCGGCTATAGAATGTCTTAATCTTGTACTCGGCGCAGATATGACCGAGGGTATGAATGTATAAATTAAAGAGGTATTTACAATGGAAATTATAACAGGCGGCGTTTGCGCCGCGAAAGGCTTTAGTGCTTCCGGCATACATTGCGGTGTCCGTAAAAACAAAACAAAGCGCGACCTTGCGCTCATATATAGCGAAGTTCCCGCATCTGCGGCGGCTGTCTATACGAAAAATCTTGTGAAGGGCGCTCCCCTCACGGTTACTAAAAAGCATATAACGGACGGTGTTGCACAGGCGGTGCTCTGCAACAGCGGCAACGCAAACACCTGCAACGCGGACGGCATTGAGGTTGCGGAAAAAATGTGCGAGCTCCTCTCCGAAAATATTGCTGTAAAGCCGAGCGACGTTATCGTGGCATCAACCGGCGTTATCGGTCAGCGCCTTGATATAACTCCTATTGCGGTTGGACTTCCGCTTCTCGTTTCCGAGCTCGGTTCTTCCGAGGGAAGCAGCGTTCGCGCGGCAGAAGGAATTATGACAACGGATACGGTGCTCAAAGAGATCGCGGTGAAATTCACCGTTGGCGGCAAAGAATGCCACATAGGCGGTATTGCAAAGGGCTCCGGTATGATCCACCCCAATATGGCGACGATGCTCGTGTTCATCACAACGGACGCAAGTATTTCTCCAAAGATGCTTAAAAAAGCGCTCTCTGCGGATATAAAGAATACGTTCAATATGGTAAGTGTTGACGGAGATACATCCACAAACGATATGGTTGCAATTATGGCAAACGGTATGGCCGGCAATGCTCCCATCTCTAAAGAAGATGAAGATTTTGCGGAATTTATGAAAGCGCTCAACACCATCACGGTTTACCTTTGCCGCAAGATAGCGGGCGACGGCGAGGGCGCAACAAAGCTTCTTGAATGCTCCGTTACAGGTGCAAAGGAGGAAGAAATTGCAAAGACGGTTGCAAAATCCGTTATCTGCTCCTCTCTTTTCAAAGCGGCTATGTTTGGTGCAGACGCTAACTGGGGCCGAGTCCTCTGCGCTATCGGTTACAGCGGCGCAGACGTTGACGTTGATAAGATAGATGTTTCCTTTGAAAGCCGCGCGGGCAGAATAGATGTTTGCCGCGACGGCGCGGGAATTGATTTTTCCGAGGAAACTGCAAAAGAAGTTCTTTCCGAAAAAGAGATAAACGTAATTATAAACCTTAACAGCGGAGATGCCTCTGCTACTGCTTGGGGCTGCGACCTCACTTACGATTACGTTAAGATAAACGGCGATTACAGAACATAATTAAGGCTTGCGTTTTGGAGAAGCAGGAAGAGGATTTTGGAATGTTATGATTTAACTCGAAAACCTCTTCCGCCTCGTAAACTCGGCACCTTCCCCATAGGGGAAGGCTAAAAAATAAAACGCGGTGTTGAGATAATGCCACGTACAAATAAAGCAAAAGTATTTTTTGAGGAAAGTTACTTGCGGGCTTTCTTTAAGGAAACTGTGACACAATCCCTTTTGGGTAATAAAATAAATAACATTTTTTGAGGAAAGTTCTTTGCCGAGCTTTCTTTCAAGAAAGCGGAGAAGAGGAAGTATGAAGATAACAAATGCACAGAGGGCGCAGGTGCTTGTTCACGCACTCCCTTACATACAGAAATATAAGAATAAAATAATCGTTGTAAAATACGGCGGCAACGCAATGATAAACGAAGATCTTAAAGATTCCGTTATGAGAGATATAGTTCTTCTTTCACTTATGGATATACGCGTTGTGCTCGTTCACGGCGGCGGTCCCGAAATTACGGATATGCTCTCCCGCGTGGGCAAAAAAACGGAGTTTGTAAACGGGCTTCGCGTGACGGACAAGGAGACCGTGGACATCGTGCAGATGGTCCTTGCCGGAAAGATAAACAAAAACCTTGTAAATCTTCTTTCCGTTCAGGGCGGTAAGGCTATCGGTCTTTCCGGTATCGACGGTCAGATGATAGTGGCTCAGGCAAAAGATGAAGCTCTTGGCTACGTTGGCGAGATAACGGAGGTAAACACACAGATCGTGACGGATATGCTTGACAAAGGCTATATCCCCGTAATCTCCACGGTTGCCTGCGATAAAGAGGGCAATACGTATAATATTAACGCGGATACGGCGGCGGCAAAGATCGCGGGGGCGCTCGGCGCGGAATGTCTTATCTCTATGACGGATATAAGCGGAATCTTGCGCGATAAGGACGACCCCGAAACGCTTATTTCCACGATATACGTAAGCGACACGCCCGAACTCGTGGCAGAGGGAATTATCTCCGGCGGTATGATACCCAAGGTGGAATGTTGCACGGAGGCTATACGCCGAGGAGTTAAGAAAGTATTTATCATCGACGGCAGAGTGCCGCACTCCCTGCTTATTGAAACGCTTACGGACGAAGGTATGGGAACAATGCTTATTGCGGGAGACAGCTTATGAACGTAAAGGAACTTGACGAAAAATACGTTGCAAATACGTATAAACGCTTTCCCGTTGAAATAGTTTCGGGAAAGGGCGCTTCTCTTATCGATGAAGCGGGAAAAAAATATGTAGATATGGGCGCGGGTATCGCCGTTAATACCTTCGGTATGGCGGACGACGAGTGGATAGGTGCGGTAACGGCACAGCTTGCAAAGTTCCAGCACACCTCTAACCTCTATTATACAGAGCCCTGCGCGAAGCTTGCGAAGATGCTCTGCGAGCGTACGGGAATGAAGAAAGTGTTCTTCTCCAACTCTGGAGCTGAGGCAAACGAGTGCGCCATCAAAGCCGCGCGCGAATACGGTATAACCACAAAGGGCGAAGAATATTACAATATCATCACGCTTGAAAACAGCTTCCACGGCAGAACCATGGCAACTCTTTCCGCAACGGGTCAGGCGGTGTTCCATGAGCATTTCGGCCCCATGCTTGCGGGATTTATCCATACCACCGCGAACGACTGCGAGGCTCTTGAAAAAGCCGTTGAGGAAAATAAGGTTTGCGCTATTATGTTCGAGTGCGTGCAGGGCGAGGGCGGCGTTATGCCCCTTACAAAAGAGTTTGTTGCAAAGATTTCGGAGCTTGCGAAGAAATATGACCTTGTTACCATTGCGGACGAGGTTCAGACGGGCAACGGCAGAACGGGCATGCTTTACGCATATATGAATTTTGATATTGTTCCCGACATAGTTTCCACGGCAAAGGGACTTGCCGCTGGCCTTCCTATGGGCGCTACGCTCTTTGGCGAAAAGACGGCGGATATTTACAAGCCCGGTATGCACGGCTCCACTTTCGGCGGCAACCCCGTTTGCGCCGCAGGTGCGGTGAACGTCATCTCCCGCTTGACGGATGACTTCCTTTCGGAAGTAAGCGCTAAAGCGAAATATATAAAAAATGCGCTTGAAGGCGCAAAAGGTATAAAAACAGTTTCCGGTATGGGTCTTATGATAGGGCTTGAAACGGAAAAGGAAGCGGCGCAGGTCGTTGCCGAGGCAATGGAGCGCGGCGTGCTTCTTCTTACGGCGAAGAAGAAGGTAAGACTTCTTCCTCCGCTTTCCATCACATTTGAAGAACTTGAAAAAGCAGTTGAAGTTATAAAGGAGGTTTGTGCATAATGAAACACTTACTCAAACTTCAGGATCTCCAGACAAAAGAGATCTTGGAAATATTGAATCTTGCAGATCAGCTTAAATATGAAAAGAAAAACGGTATAGAACACCACCACCTCAAGGGCAAAACTCTCGGGATGATATTCCAGAAGTCTTCCACGCGTACACGCGTATCTTTTGAAGTTGGTATGTTCGAGCTCGGCGGCAGCGCCCTCTTCCTCTCTCCCCGTGACCTTCAGATCGGCCGCGGCGAACCTATACAGGATACAGCCCGCGTTCTTTCCCGTTATCTTGACGGTATTATGATCAGAACTTTCGACCAGGAAGAGGTTGAAAACCTTGCAAAATACGGTTCCATACCCGTTATCAACGGTCTTACGGACTATTGCCACCCCTGCCAGGTGCTTGCGGACCTTATGACTATCCGCGAACACAAGGGAAGCGTTAAGGGCAAGAAGCTTTGCTTCATCGGCGACGGCAACAATATGGCAAACTCCCTTATTGCAGGCTGCATTAAGATGGGTATGTCCGTTGCAATCGGCTGCCCCAAGACTCATCAGCCGGATGCCGACCTTATGAAGTGGGCGGCAGATCGCGGCGATTTCCTCTGCACGGACGACGTATTTGAAGCGGCAAAGGACGCAGACGTTGTTTACACAGACGTTTGGGCATCTATGGGCGAGGAAGCCGAGGCTGAAGAAAGAAAGAAGATCTTTGCAGGCTATCAGGTAAACGCAGAACTTATGAGCGTTGCAAAGCCCGACGCAATGGTGCTCCATTGCCTTCCCGCGCACCGCGGCGAAGAGATCACGGCGGATGTTCTCGAAGCTCACGCGGACGAGATCTTCGACGAAGCCGAAAACAGACTCCACGCACAGAAAGCTGTTATGGTTATGTGCATGAAGAACAGAGAATAAGGAATGTAAAAAGTGCGAAAAACCGCACTCACCTCATCCGTCAGCTTACGCTGACACCTTCCCCACAAGGGGAAGGCTCAAAAAACATAAAAAAAGAAGCCTTGCGCAAGGCTTCTTTTTGCATTTTCAGTCAAAATTATGTTTTTTAATAAATTCCTTTATATCGTGGATAAGCTGTATATCGCTTTGGGAGATGGATTCAAATTCACCGAGGTCCAAAAGATAACGAGGGTCTAATTTGAGAATCTGGCAAATTCTTCTCAGCTGCTCCAAATTCGGCTCTTGGACGTTTCGTTCTATCTTGGAGTAGTTGGATTGATTCATAGGAATCAATTTTGCCATATCGGCTTGGGATAGATCCATATCTTCCCGTTTGTTTCTGATTTTTTCTCCTATATTCATAAAAATCCCCTCCTTAGTTAAAATTATAACAATTTTAACTAAAAGTATTGACTTTTAGTTTTAAAAAGAATATAATTAACTTACAAAAGTTAATTTTTAACTAGTTTTGAAAAAAGGAGGATGAAAAAATGATCGGTGGATTGTATTTCGGCGTATTTATGTACGCACTCGGAACATTTGGAAGAATTCTTCTTGGTTGCTAATGTTCTGATTTTCTGAATATTAAAGGCGGTTACTTTCTGTAATCGCTTTTAATATATTATTCTGAAATGTTAAAGAGGGGGAAATAAAAATGAAAAATAAGGATAACTTTATAACAAAAGAATTGTTCGGAACATCAATAGCAATATATGTTTTGGGCTTGATACATAGCATTGTTGCTGCAACGGAAACTCGTATGTCGTGGGGTGAAAAGGTAACGGAATTTCATTTTGATATATTTGCAAAATATGCATTTACTGCAATTATATTAGGATGTTTTTTTCTTGGTATGGCGGCAATAGTGGATTATCTTTTTTGTATTAAAAACAGCTTGTGCGACAGCAATGACGAAGATGATGATTCTGACGAAGAAGATTCGGATGAAAAAACTGTAAGCGAAGAAGAAATTATTAAAGAACTATCTAAAATGTGGACAAACGAATAAGCAATAAAAATTATGGACATTTTTGAGGTTGAAAAATGGAATTTATTTTTGGAATTTTGGCTTTTGGTGTTATTGGTATAATTATTTTTTGTTTTATTATGTATTGTCAGGAAGCTATACCTCATAAACTTGATGAAATAATGGCAAAGGATGAAATGGAAAGGTTTCAAAATTCGGAAGCCGCCAATTATGCAAGCGCGAAAATTGCACAAACATTTGGGGATATTATTGCAGAATATCCTAGATATAAAACGGAAGAAAAACTTGAATTTTCGTGTTCTTTTTCTGTATCGCCGAGTGAAGTATCTAGCTGTTTTTGCAACTATAAATTTGTTGAATGCGATTTTAGAATGTGGTATTATGATTTTGATGAACATAGGTATCCTAGATTGGAAAGAAGTGCCGAAAGGACTGCTTTGGGAAGTGTGATAGCGAATAAATCTATAGCTATGCTTAGAGCGCGTTTCCCTAAAGATGTAAGCGGCTCTGAAGATATATCTTTTTCGTGTTCAAAATTTCTGGGTTACAACGATACAAAAATAACTATTTATTATAAAGCATCTAATGCGTGTTATGAGGAATTGAAATCTTGGTAAAATATTAAAAAAAGTAGGAACAAAAGAAAAAACTTTGTTCCTACTCTTTTTTTGGTTTTACTCTTTACTCCACCGTTACGGATTTGGCGAGGTTCCTCGGTTTATCCACGTTGCAGCCGCGCAAAAGGGCGGCGTGGTACGCAAGCAGCTGTGTCACCGTTGCGGCGAGTATGGGCAGAAGCGGCTCTGTCGCTTTTGGAAGCGAAAAAATATATTTTGCACCGTCCTGTGGAAAATCCGCAGGCGCGACAAGGTAAACGTCGGCTCCGCGCGCGGCAACCTCGCGAATGTTCGCGGCGGTCTTTTCCGCGGTGGAGAGCTGTGTCGACACCGCTATAACGGGCAAACCCTTGCAGATAAGAGAGATAGTGCCGTGCTTTAGCTCCCCTGCGGGGTACGCTTGCGCGTTTATATACGATACTTCTTTTAGCTTGAGCGCGCCCTCTGCGCAGATGTGTGCATCCACCCCTCTGCCGATGAAAAACGCACTTTCTTTTTGTGAAAGAGAAAGGCACAGGGCGCGTACCTCGTCTTCGCGTGCGATGACTTCGTCAATCTTTTCCGGAAGCTCGCGGGAAAGCGAAAAGCAGAACTTTTGCGCCTCACTTTCGCAGATGTTTCCGCGCAAAAGCCCAAGGTGTAGCGCAAAGAGCGATAAAAGCGCCGTTTGCACCGTGTAAGCCTTCGTGCTTGCAACGGAGACCTCGCGCCCTGCGTGGGTGTATATTACCGCGTCTGCCTCTCTTGCAATGGAGGAGGAGGGTACGTTTACAACGGCGATGCTGTATATCCCCCTCTCTTTTGCAAGGCGTAGGGCGGCAAGTGTATCTGCCGTTTCGCCCGATTGAGAAATGACGAGGAGCGCGGTATTTTCCTCAAATATAGGTTCTTTATATCGAAATTCGGATGCGACCTCTGCAAAAACAGGTATGCGCAAAAATTTTTCTATCAAGAATTTTGCAAAGAGTCCTGCGTGCATAGCCGTGCCGCATGCGGCGATATGCAGGGAGGAAAGCCGTTTTAATATGGATGTATCCACGCCGCTTGCGCTAAAATCGGGCAAGCCGTTTTTGATATACGCGGCAAGCGTTTTTAGCACGGCGGCGGCTTCCTCGTGTATCTCCTTGCGCATAAAATGCTCGTAGCCGTCCTTGTGCGTGTTGCGAGAAATTTGCGTAAGCGGTTGCTCGTTTGCCTTGATTTCGGAAAGGCTCATATCGAAAAGCTGAAAGCCGTCACGAAAGATGCGAGAGATCCCTCCGTCTTCCATAGCTATATATCGATCTATGTTGGCGGGAAAGGCGGCTGTGTCGGAAGCAAGAAGGCTTTCTCCATCTCCCGCGCCGATAAGCAAGGGACTGCCCACGCGCACACCGTAAAGTTCACCTTCTCTATCCTCAAACATCACGGCAAAAGCAAATGAGCCGCAAAGTTTTTCGCATGCGAGGGAGAGGGCTGAAAGCGGCTCGCCCGTTTCGCTGTAGTAAAGATCGATAAGAGCCGCCGCCGCTTCCGTGTCCGTTTCCGAAGCAAAAACGTATCCTTTCGATAGGAGAAGTTCGTGTATTTCCTTGAAGTTTTCTATTATGCCGTTGTGAACGAGCGCGGTTTTGCCGACGACATGAGGGTGCGCGTTGCGCTCGCCGGGCTCTCCGTGCGTTGCCCAGCGCGTGTGAGCGATTCCGCAGGAGCTTTCCGGGGCGTGGAACGCCCTCATTTTTTCTTCAAGGCGCGAAACCTCCCCACGGCTTTTTATAATTGTAAAACCTTTGTTATCGAGAAGCGCCATTCCTGCGGAGTCATAGCCCCTGTACTCCAGAGCATATAACCCCGAAAGGAGTATATTTTTGCATGGGCTTTTTCCCGTATAACCGATTATTCCGCACATACGCTTAAAGAATTATGCAAACAAGACCGCCCGCGCCCTCGTTTATAACACGCTGGAGCGTTTCGGAAAGTCTGGCTCTGGCATCATCGGGCATATGGGAAAGCTTTGTGTGAAGCCCTTCATTGACAAGCTCGTAAAGAGACTTGCCGAGCATATTTGTCTCCCATATCTTCTGAGGATCTGTTTCAAATTCGCGCAAGAGAAAGTTTACAAGCTCTTCGGACTGAGCTTCCGTGCCGACAATGGGGGAGACCTCTGTTTTTATATCCGCTTTTATCATGTGGATGGATGGGGCGGAAGCTCGAAGTTCAACGCCGTAGCCGCCGCTTTTCTTGACGATCTGCGGCTCTTCAAGTTTAAGGTCATAAATATCGGGAACGACTATACCATAACCTGTTGTATTTACCTCCTCGAGAGCTGCGGCGACTTTGTCATACTTCTTCTTTGCTTCCGAAAAAACGCAAAGAGCCTGCATAAGATCCGCATCGTCCGAAATCGGTGTTCCCGTTATATCGCTTATCAAACGGTAGAAAAGACCGTCGCCGGGAGTGATAAGTACCTGGGCGTTGCCTGTGCCAAGGTCAAGGCGGGAAACATATGCGCTTTTGATGTTTTCGTTATCCGAGGCTTCGGAAAACGCCGTGGAAATATCCCCTGTAACCTTTACGTTTTTTGCACATTCGCTTATTGTTTCGAAAACGCTTTTGTAAACGGGGTGGTTTTTATCGAGAGAAGCGATAAAAGAGGGAAGCTTTACGCATATTTCGCTCACGGGAAACTCCATAAGCACAAGCTCCAGGATGTGACCTATATCTTCTTTGTCAAGTGTCAGGCAGTTTACGAGCGCGACGGGGGCTTTGTATTTTTTCTCAAGTTCGAGCGCAAGGCTTATGGCAGCGGGGCTTTCGGGGTGCGCGGAGTTAAGAACGATAACAAAAGGTTTGCTTATCTCTTTAAGCTCGGATGCGACTCTGGCTTCTGCGGCTTCGTAATTTTCGCGGCCGATCTCACCGAAAGAGCCATCGCAGGTGACGAGTACGGCAATGGTTGCGTGTTCGCGGATGACTTTTTCCGTGCCGATCTCCGCCGCGCGGTCAAAGGGCATGCTTTCGTCCGACCACGGTGTCATAACCATACGGACCTCTCCGTTTTCGTAGTTGCCGAGCGCTTCGGGAACGATATAGCCCACGCAGTCTATCATTTTGCAGGAAAATTCTTCTCCGCCTTCAAGCGTTACCGTTACTGCTTCATCGGGTATGAATTTCGGCTCCGTTGTCATAACGGTCTTGCCTGCCGCGGATTGCGGCATTTCATCCTTGGCGCGTTTTTTATCATATTCGTTTGCGATATTGGGAACGATGACCGTTTCCATAAATTTTTTTATAAAGGTAGATTTGCCGGTTCTGACAGGGCCCACAACGCCGATGTATATATCGCCCGATGTGCGCGTGGCTATGTCGCGGTAAATATTGCTCATTTGGGTGTCCTCCAATATATTTTTTTCTTTATAGAAAAATATATTGGGCTTTCCGCAAAAATATGCGATTATTTCCGTAGCTTTTTTGTTTTTGAAAGTAAACGAGTAAAAATAGCCTGAATGGTAAAAATTTAACGTTCAGGATGAAACCGCGAGAGGACTTATATCAAAATTTCAGCTAAAAATATAACGTGCTCGGTTCAAAGCAGCACAGCAAATGGCATTCGCGGGATTCCACGTGATTTTTGCGAGCTTGCGAGTGAAAATTGCGTGGTAGCGAACAACGAACCGTTTAGCTTTTCGATAACGATAAACCTGTAAGGTTTTTTATCTTTTTGCAACTTTTTCTTTAAACAAGAAAAAGTTGAATCTGTTGAATATAATAAATTTCAAAAAAACGCTTGGCGTTTTTAGCAGTTTTCTCTCAAAAAGAAAAAGTTAGTATACTAAAAAACGTCGGCTCGATCGAGCCGACGTTTTTTATTTGAACATTTCTGTGGAAAGGTACCTATCCCCTGTGTCGGGAAGAAGCACCACTATGTTTTTACCTTTATTTTTTTCTCTCTGTGCAACAAGAGTTGCGGCGTGGAGTGCAGCACCCGAAGAGATACCAACAAGAATTCCTTCTGTCGCCGCTATCTTTCTGCCTGCGGCAAAAGCGTCTTCACTTTCAACCGTGATGATCTCATCGTAAACGTCTCTGTTGAGGGTGGAGGGAACGAAGTTTGCGCCGATGCCTTGTATCTTGTGTGCGCCTGCCACGCCCTTTGAGAGCAGGGGAGAGTCTGCAGGTTCAACTGCGATTATCTTTATAGCCGGGTTTTTCGCTTTAAGGTATTCTCCAACGCCCGTTATAGTGCCGCCTGTGCCGACTCCGGCAACAAAAATGTCAACCTTGCCGTCTGTATCGCGCCATATTTCAGGCCCCGTTGTCTTTCTGTGTGCGGCGGGATTTGCAGGATTTTCGAACTGCGCGGGAATAAACGACCCCGGTATCTTTGCGGCAAGTTCCTCTGCTTTTTCAATAGAGCCCTTCATTCCTTTTGACCCGTCCGTCAAAACAAGCTCTGCTCCGTATGCTTTCATAAGGAGCTTGCGCTCTTCGGACATAGTTTCGGGCATCGTGATGATAACTTTATAGCCTTTTGCGGCGGCGATCGCGGCAAGACCTATGCCTGTGTTGCCCGACGTGGGTTCGATTATCGTGTCACCTTTATTAAGAATACCGCGCGCTTCCGCTTCCGCTATCATTTCCCGCGCGATTCTGTCCTTTGCGGAGCCTGCGGGATTGAGGTATTCGAGCTTTGCCCAAATATTTGCGTGAATATCTTTGCCGTAGTTGGAGAGCGCAAGAAGGGGTGTGCCGCCTATAAGTTCTTCGATAGATCCGTATATCTTCATAGTTATTTCTCCTTTTTCAGTTTAACTTTTTGCCGCAGTTGCTGCAAAATCTGCCGCCGTCTGTCTTTTTTCCGCAGTAAGGGCAAAAACGCTTTTCCGAGAAAGTTTCGTCATTCTCTTTTTCGGGTGCGGAAAAATTTTTTTCAAGGGGGTCGGGCTCTTCGCCGTTTTCGGTTATATCGTATAAAGAATGTCTGTTTTTGCTGTTCGCGTTTTTGGAGTGATATACTGCGTTATATATTGCGATGCCGATGAACAAAACGCCGAAAAGCGGGAATATCATTCCGATAAAGCCCATATGACTGCCGATGGATATTGCAATGACCGTCCAAATAACACCGAATATTGCCATAAAGACGGACATCACCGCAGAATTACGTGAAGGACCTCTGCCGGGCTTAATGCTTCTCATTTTTCGTCACCTCCGAGCAAATGCTTGCTTTTTATTTTCAAAATTATATAGACTACAGCAGAAACAGCGAAAGCTACCGTAAATGCAAGGGCGGCGCCTAGGCTGAACATAACGTGCGCAAAATACGTAAGCCCCGGCATCGTTCCCGAACCGGGAAGATTATCAAAAAACATGGCAACACCCACGGAAACGAGAGCGAACACCGCTTCGCTTATAAAAAGCGTGAGCCATTTTGACTTTGCGGGTTTTCTTGCGGTATCGATAAGCAATATAATGTCAAAAACCAAGAGGATAATGTACAAAACCAAGAGAATGAGTTCCATAAAATATCTCCTTATAATATATTCTTTTTTTCAGTATAACACACGCTCTTTTTAAAATCAATACGAGATTGAAAACATTAAAATTTACCTCATTATTGAGAAATTTACATGAAATTGAGCTTTTTGGGCTTATTTTAATAAAACATAAAAACTTCCTGTTGATTTTTGCTCGTTTTTTGTGTATCATTATTATGTAAGACGGAAAAACATTTTTCATTCAAGAAATTTTATCGAGAGGAAGAATAAATATGAATATACGTGAAATACAGGACGAGATCATAAGACTCAAAAAAGAAAACGATATTTGCATCTTGGCTCACAGCTATGTTGCAAGGGATGTGCGCGAGGTTGCCGATTACACGGGCGACTCATATAAGCTCAGCGTGCTTGCAAAGGATGTAAAACAGAAAACGGTGCTTATGTGCGGCGTAAGATTTATGGCTGAAACGGTTAAGATCCTCTCCCCCGAAAAGCGCGTGCTCCTTTCCAACGGAATTGCCGGCTGCCCCATGGCAGAGCAGATGAGCAAGGATTTTATCGAAAGCGTTAAAAAAGAAAATCCCGGTTATACCGTTGTGGCATACGTTAATACAACGGCGCTTCTTAAAACGGTTTGCGATGTTTGTGTAACATCATCCTCCGCCGTTCAGATAGTAAAAAACATAGACAATAAGAATATTATCTTCATTCCCGATTGCAATCTCGGCGCATACGTTGCAAAGATGGTTCCCGAAAAGAACATAAAGCTCTTGCAGGGCGGCTGTCCCATCCACTCTGCCATCGACCCCAAGGAAGCGGAAGAGATGAAGAAAGCTCACCCGAACGCAAAGATGCTCGTTCACCCCGAATGTGTTCCCGCAATAAGCCTTATGGCAGATTACGCAGGCTCTACGGCGGGCATACTCGATTACGCGCGCAAGAGCGATGCTGACGAATTTATCATCGGCACGGAAATAAGCATTGCGGAACAGCTTCAGTATGAATTTCCGGATAAGAAATTCTATCCCCTTTCTATGAAGCTCATCTGCCCCGATATGAAGGCGACAACACTTATGGACGTTTACAACGCTGTTCGCGGCAAGGGCGGTGAAGAGATCGAGCTTGACGATGAAGTTATCGCAAAGGCTCGCGGCTGCATCGACGAAATGATTCGCCTCGGCGGCTGATAATAATTTATTCCAAGGCGTATGAAAATACGCCTTGTTTTGTATCGAAACAATCTTACGTCATTTGAGAAAGGAGCTTATTTTGAAAAAGATAATATCTTTACTGGTTGTATTGGCGATTTTCTGTTCACTTTTCTGCGTAGGCTCTCTTGCCGCGGAAAGCGGTCTTTCCGCGGTAGTTACCATAGGAGAAAAAACGCAGAATGTTTTACCAAGCGGAAATATATTCTATCTCCCTGCAAGCGTTGACATTAAAAATGTAAAGCTTTCCACAGGTCAGATGCTCGACCTTTCGGGCGCGAAGACTACGGACGCGCGCGGCGCGGAATGCTACGTTCTTTCCGTTGACGGAACGAAATATACTTTTTACCACGGCGGAGTTGCTTCTCTCTTTGTGGGGACATCCAATGGGCTTAGCTACATTGAACAGAGCAAAAACAACCGCGATAAAAAAGCAAAGATCGCCATCGTGAACGAAAAAGGCGAGGTTGAGTATTGCGATACGGAAGAAACCTCAAGCGAAATAAAGGGCAGAGGCAACGCCACATGGAGCTATTATAAAAAGCCGTACCAGATAAAGCTCTCTTCGAAAAAAGAGATACTCGGTATGGATAAAGCAAAAACGTGGATACTCCTTGCAAACTATACTGACCAATCTGCTCTTCATAACGCACTTGCGTTCAAGCTGGGCGAGGATCTTTCCGTTCCTTACAATATCGAATATAATTTTGTAGATCTTTACATAGACGGTTCATACCGCGGTCTTTATATGATCTGCGAAAAGGTGCAGATAGACGGGAACAGAATAGACATTTCCGAGCTTGAAAAGGACAACGAAGCGGCAAATCCGAACGTGGATTTTGCAGCTCTTTCTCAAAAAACGGTCACAAGCGGAACGCTTATTAAAAATTCCATCATCACAAGCTACACATATACCGTAGGCGTAAAATCGCCTGAGGATATTACGGGCGGCTACATCGTGGAGCTTGATAATATCCGCGGTTCTTCCGAGCCTTCGCGCTTTACTACGGAAAACGGAAACACCTACGTTGTAAAATCCCCAGAGTTTGCAAGCAAGGAGGAGATGGAATATATAGCAAGGCTTTTTGCCGATATGGAAGAAGCGGCTTACTCCGAAACGGGTTACAATAAAAAAGGCAAGCATTATTCCGAGTATATAGATATTGAAAGCTTTGCTGCCGTTTATACCGTGCAGGAGCTTCTCAAGAACTGGGACGCATACCTTTCCAGTATGTTCTTCTTCAAGGATAAAAACGTTGGCAGTACGACGTCAAAAATTTTCTGCGGCCCTATCTGGGATATGGACAATACCCTTGGAAACATCAACTTCAATAAGGAATTCGGCACGGATACGGCATATCTTTGGGCGCAGCACGGAGTTTTCCAAAGCTATCACCGCGGTCTTGCTTCTCCCCTTATGAAGCACGATGATTTCGCGGCGGCGGTTGCAAAGATATACGAAACAGCGCACGCAAAAGTGAAAGAATATCTTCTCCCCGGCGGGTGGTTTGAAGAAAGCGTAAATGAAATATACTCTTCCGTTATGATGGACAGAACGCGTTGGAAACTTTATGACACAAACTCTTGGCTTCTTTCCGCGGGCGGTTATAAGACGAGCGTAAAATTTGTTCAGTTTGAGAAATACGGAACGGCGCAAGACACATCGCAGGAAACGGCGCTCGGCTTTATGCGCTATTACCTTTCTTCCCGTTCCTCGTCACTTCTTGACAGCATAGGAAAAGCCCCGATAGAGGAAAAACCGAGCGATAACACAACGGTGCTTCCCGTAACGACGCAAAGCACAGCTGCGACAGACTCGGCACAGACAACTACGGTGCAGACTACTCCCTCCACATCACAAACGCTTGAAACAAGCGTTTCCGAGCCTTCTTCTGGCGATGTTGCAGAACCTTTTGCATACGGCGCGGTGATATGGGTGTGCGCAGGCGTTATTGCCATAGGCGCGTGTGTTGGAATTCTGATATTCATTAAGAAAAAGAGATAAAAGAAAATCAGTCGGATGCAAGTCCGACTGATTTTTGTATTTATTCAAATTCTTTCGTAAACGTGCCGTTTTCGAAAATTTTAGTGCCTTTGCCGTCCTTGTATCCGACGATGGAAAGGTCATCCGAGCCTATCATAAAATCGACGTGGATCCGGCTTTCGTTTATGCCCAGAGCCCGGCATTCTTCAAGCGTGCGGGAAGCGTAATCATCAACCGTGTCGATATACCCCTCGCCCAAAGCCACATGACAGCTTGCGTTTTCGTCGAACAGCGTGCTGTAGAAAAGAATGCCTTGGCGAGCAATGCCGTTCCCTTTGGGAACGAGAGCGACCTCGCCGAGCATACGCGCCCCTTCGTCGCTTTCTATCATGGTTTTAAGCTGCTCGAAGCCTTTCTCTGCGGAAAAATCGGAAACCTTGCCGTCCTTGAACGTAATGGAAAATTTATCTATAAGCTGACCGTTATATGACAGCGGCATTGTGGAAACGAGCTTGCCCTCCGCCTTTCCCGCGCGGGGGCTTATAAATATTTCCTCTGTGGGCATATTTGCGCTGAAATATTTGCCCGTTTTTGTAAATTCACCGCCGCCGCACCAATGCGTTTCGGGAATGAGCCAAACGCGAAAATCCGTTCCGTTTGCGCTTTTATATTCAAGGTAATCGAATTTATATTTATTGAGTTTTTCGCAACGGGTGTGAAGGGCGGCATCGTGCGCCTGCCATGCTGCGAGGGGATCGTTTTCCTCGTTTACGTTTACGCTTTCGAGTATTGCCGAAAGGAGTTTTTCAAAAGCCTTGTTTTCATCGTCATTCGGGAAAACTACCTTTGCCCACTCGCGGGAAGGGTAAGCCGCAACGACCCATTTTTCCATGCCTTGTGCCATATCGACGTATTTTTTAAACTTTTTATATCTTGCGTGCAGGGCAGTGTCGTATTTTGCACGGTCTACGCCGTCCAGCGAGTTTGGAGATTCGCTGTCAATATAGATGCGGATGTGGTGCTTTTCCGCACGGTAACGCATCTTCGCCGTTTGCCAAGGGTAAATGCGGCAAAAATCCTTTTTCGTTTGGTGTTCACAGGAAAGCTTCGTAAGCTCGTCATCGCGAAAATCCACGCGCACGGCAGATGCCCCTGCAAGATAACACTCCTTTGCAAAGACCCTTGCAAAGGAGTGTGTTTCCACAGAGGAATAGATGACTACTTCTTCGCCCGCACCGATATTTGCGCCCGCGCACGCTATGAGGCGAGCGTATTTTTCGATGAGCTTTTCGTTCATTTTATTCTCCTTTTTTGTTTCCGGGCTTGAGCACGTTGCCTTTTTCGTCCACGAAAGTGGTGTTTTCAAGCTGAAGCCCGAAATTTCTGCGGAAAGCCGCGCGGAATTCATCGCGCAGCTTTGCCTGTTCAAGCTTTTCTTCGTCCGTAAGTCCTTCCGTTTTGGCTTTGCGGGCAAGCTCGTTTATTCTGTCTGTGAGTTGGCTCATAATAATGTATCCTTTTCTTGAAAGTTAGTTTTCAACGTAGTAATGAAGCGAGATGTTGTTTCTCATTTCGGAGGAATAGATGTCGTTTCCGATTATATCGTAAACTCTTGCGCTTGCTTTGGGAGAGATATATACGTTGCGAAGCGCGGTGCAGCCGAGGAGCAGGTTGGAGCCTATATCGGAAACGCCCACGGGGAATGTTACCCAAACAAGATTTTTGCAACCGTAGAATACCTCGTGACCGAGCTTTTCAACGCCTGTCAGTTCAAGCACGATGGAGTAAAGACCGCTGTAGGAGAATGCTCTGTTTCCGATTGCTTTAACTCCGTTCGTGATAGTGATGTCGTGAAGATTTGTGCAGTACATAAACGCGCCGTCTCCGATGGAGCTTACCTTTTCGGGAATGTTGATCTCTTCAAGAGAGGTTGCGGAAACGAAAGCGCCGCCGCATATCTTTTCAACGGTTTCGGGAAGTGTTATCTTCTTTAATTTATCCGCATTCCATGCGTTGTACCAATATTCATCCGTAATTCCTTCGTTTGTTTGATATATGATGGTGTTGTCCCATCCTGCAAGCGCGCCGCCTGCGATTATCTTAACGCCGTCGGGAATTTTGATGCTTTCCTGACTGTCTGTTACCATACAGTGAAGGAGCACACCGTTGCCGCTTATCCAAAAATCGTCATCCGTTGTCTTTGTTTCGCGCGCGTTTTTAAGGAAGGTTTCCATTGCGCCCGTTTTAAAGAAAGCGTATTTTCCCACGTCCGTCACGGATGCAGGAAGCTCTATCTTTTTGAGAGCTGTACAGTTTGCAAACGCATTTTCGCCGATGTAGGTAAGGTTTGTAAGTGCGGAAAAGTCGATATTCGCCGTTCCTTCGGTCAGTACGCCGTCAAAAGCAAATTTTTCTATTCTTTCAATAGAAGAGGGAAGTGTGATCTTATCAAGCTTGCTGCCGTAAAAAGCATAGTCGCAAATAACGGTAACACCCTCGGGTATTTCAAGCTCTGAAAGCTCCTCTGAATATTTATATCCTGTTTCCGCGTTCCAAAATGCGGAAGAACCGATGGCTTTTATGCCTTTACCGAAAAGGTCGGGCTCTTTTACGTTACATTTTACAAGCACGCCGTCACCGACGATGGCGTAATCTTCCAAAAGATTATCGTACCAGGCTGTTTGACTGAGCGCAAAGCCGCCGATGTATGAAACGGAATCGGGAATATTGAGCTCGGAGAGCGCGTAGCACTCATAAAACGCTTGGTATCCGATGGTCTTAAGCGTTTCGGGGAAGCGTACCTCTTTAAGCTTTTTACAGGAAACACAAACGCTTCCGTCGAAAGTTTCAAGCGCCGTTGCGGAAAGGTCGAGTTTCTCAAGAACGGAGCAAAGGGCAAACGCCGCTTCCTCCAGCACCGTAAGCGTGGAGGGAAAGTTCACCTCTTTAAGATTTTTGCAATCGAAGAACGCCGCTGTGTTTATTTTCTTAACACCTTCGGGTATTGTAATGCTTTCAAGAGAGGAGCATTTGGAAAACGTATATTCGTATATTTCGGAAAGCGTTTCGGGGAGTCTTACTTTTTCAAGCCCCGTGCAATGGTAGAAGGCGTAGGGACCAAGCTCTTTTACGCTTGCGGGAATTATGATTTCCGTAAGGGCTGTACAGCCGATGAACGCACCGCCGCCGATTATCTCAACGCCGTCTGCGATGATTATTTCTTCTATAGTTTCGTTGCCGTAGAACGCGCATTCTGCGATCTGCTTTACGTTTTTGCCGATTACAAGTTTTTTGATGGATGTATCGGCGGAAAAAGCGCGCTCGCCGATGATGCTTACCTCTGCGGGAACGGTAAAGGAGCCGTTTTCATCCGCTTGATCCTTGCAGTTATAAAGCACGCCGTTCTGTATATACAGGTCGGACATAACTGTGGGCGATGCGGTCGTTTCGCCGCCGCCGAAAGAGCAGGAGCAAAGGAGTATTGCCGTGCAGAGAAGCACGCAGATGGACGCTGTAATTTTCTTCATATATCCCCCAATGATAAATTAGATTAAGTATTTTTATTTTACTACAAAGAAAGGGCAAAGTCAATAAAAGCGCGGATCAGTTAACAATATATACAAAAATTATTTACCGAAACAGTGAAAGGGAAAGTGCTTTTTGCCTCTTTTTCCGCATAATATTTAGGAAAACACATTTTCGGAGATTTTTTATGAATATTGTTATGGAGGAGAAAAAATACAGCGTATCTTCCTACGGCAACGCCGTGGCACGGGCATATTTTCTTTATCCGCGCTTTCCTGCGGCGCAGAGAATATCCGATTTTTACGCGGAAATGGCAGAGGAGCTTCACACGTTTTTTGAAAAAGCGGCGGGAGCTTACCTTGCGGAGTACGAAAATATGGCAAGAGGAGAGAGAAAAAATTTTGAACCGCTTTGCATTCGCCTTTTTTCATCTGCCGCGTTTGCCGAGGAAGAAATTGCGAGCATCGTGCAGGAATATGCCGTATCAAGCGGAAAAGAGCTTTTGTTTTACAGGAAATTTTGCCAGGTTTGGGACACGGAGCGCGAACTGCTCCTTCCGCCGCGCCGCTTTTTATCCCGCCGCGACGCAAAAAAAGCGGAGAAAAACGAGTTTTATATAAATGGGGAACACGCTGTTATCGTGGAGAATCTTTTCCCGCAAGCACAAACAGAAGCAGGGCGGCGCATCCGCCTTTGCGATTATACAAGGGAAACAAAAAGGGAGATAGAGAATATTTCATCACGCACGGGCGAACAATCATAAAACGCACTTTCATTTTTTGAAAAGGGCGATAACGCCCGAAACGAGCAAAAGCGCGCCGAACGCCTTGCCCAGAAGCGCGCGCGGCAGAAGCGTCATCACAAAATAGCCGAAAAGCGTTCCCGCAACGCCGAAGAAGCAAAGCGGTATAAGGATACCTGCGTTTATTTTACGCTTGAACAGGTGAACGCACATTGCGGGGAACGCCCCGAAAAGGAAGAAAAAGAGGTTTATGCCCTGTGCGCCCAGCTGTTCCGTTCCTTTTACAAGGGTAAGATATATTACAAGCAAGCCTCCGCCGCCAACGCCCATGGAGGCAAGCATCGATGCAAAAAAAGCTACGGCAGTATCGAGAATATACATGATCACCTCATAATAAGGGAAATGCCCGCCCATATAACAAGCAGAGCAAATATTTTTGAAAGTACGGCGGGCTTTATCTTATCCATAAGAAGCGCACCGAAAACGCCGCCGAGCGCCGCCGGCAAAAGATACGGAAGTGCATCCTCCGGCGAAGCTTTACCCGAAAGCGCATATATTGCGGCGGAGGAAAGCGACATAGCAAAGCAGGCAAACAGCGTTGTGGCAAAAATATCTTTTTTTGAAAGAGAAGTGTTCGTGCGCGAAAGACGTGAAAGCGCGAAGACCGTGATTATACCGCCGCCTGTTCCGAAAACTCCGTTTACTACGCCTGCGGCAAGGGCACAGACGCAGAGAAAGAAAATACCGCTTTTTGTGCGTGATGGGGAGAGGTGCATTTTATTCTTCCTTCCGACATATATTTATTATTAAAAAATTAAAATTAACTGAAAAATATGAATTAAAATAATGTTGTCTTTTCTGTTATTATGTGCTATAATTATTTTGTTATACTGTAAGAGCAGACGGGGCAGAGAAACGGAGTTGCGTATGACTGTTATGGAAGCTCTTTTGTGCGGACTTTTGCAAGGTGCGGCAGAATTCCTGCCAATATCAAGTTCGGGACACCTTGCGCTTTTCCACGCTTTTTTCGGCGGAGAGGCTTTTTCGGGTGCGGATCTTACGTTTGATATACTCTTACATCTTGCAACATTGTTCGCGGTTTTTATCGTTTATTTTAAAAATATTATTGCGCTTATACCTGCATTCTTTACCCTTTGCAAAAAGCTTTTGCGCGGAAAGTTTTCTGTTTCGGAATACTCTGCGGAAGAACGCACGCTTGTGTGCCTGTTCTTCGGCACACTTCCGCTTGCGGCGGCTCTTTTTATAAAGGATGCGGTGGAAACCGCCGCATCTTATCCGAAAATAATAGGTGCGTTGCTTATTTTGAATTCGGTAATGCTTTTGTTTGGGGACAGGGGCTGCGGAAAAAAAGAGCTTCCCTCTCTTAAATCGGGGCAGGCGTGCGCCGTGGGGCTTTTTCAGCTTCTGGCAGTGTTCCCGGGGCTTTCGCGCTCGGGAGCTACCATTGCAGGCGGTTCTCTTATGGGGCTTTCGCGAGAGGAAGCGGTAAGGTTTTCTTTCCTGCTTTCCATTCCCGCGGTTCTTGGCGCTAACATTACAAATATATCCGCGCTCGGCGAAATTTCGCGCGCTTCCCTTCCGCTTTATGCGCTTGGAATGGCGGCGGCGCTTGTTTCGGGGCTTGCGGCGATAAAACTATTGATATTCATATCCAAAAAATCGAATTTCCGCATTTTTGCCTGCTATTGTGCGCTTCTTGGCGCAGTTTCGTTGCTTTTCGGCTGATGCGGAAAATGAAGAAAGGAAGAAAAAAGTGGCTAACAAAGAAAAAGATGTCAAAAAAACATCAAGCGGCAGTGCGGGTGCTAAAAATTCCAAAAGCTCTGCGAAAAGCACTGCAAAAAATACGGGCTCTTCGGGAAAAAGCGGTAAGAGCCGCCGTTCCGCAGACGAAAAATACGACGTTTACGATTACGATGAAATTTACAGCGACGTGGATGATGGCGCGGATGTCCCTGTAAAAAGAGAAAATGCGCCGATAGATCCCTCTGCGCCCAAATATCAGGTCATTATGCTTTTGATGGCGGCAATCGCGCTGTTCGTCATAATTTGCTATATTTTCCCTGATTTCTGCGGCTTTGTGGGAAGCGGCATCCGTATGTTCCTTTACGGCACGTTTTCCGGCGCGGCAATGATAATACCTTTCTTGCTTTTGTTGCAAGCGATATACTTAAAACGCGATATTAAAAACGGCTCCGTTGCTTTGAAGGTGTTCTTCGCGCTTGCGGCGATCATCTTCCTTTCCGTAATGTTGCACGCCATATTCTGCATATTCAATGCGGACGTGGCAGAACTTTCCTTCGGAGACGTTAAGGAATTTTACAATAACGGCAAAGAGTTCATCGGCGGCGGTGTTGTGGGCGGCGTTTTCGGTGCTTTGCTTGTTTCCGCAGTGGGTATTCCCGGAACGATGATATTCTCCATCCTCTTTTTGCTTGTGTTTTCCATATTTCTTTTCGGCTTTACGCCGCAAATGTTCTGGAAACGCATTGCGTTCTATTTCTTCCGCTATTGCGAAAACCGTCAAAAGCGCAAAAAAGAGCGTGCGGCGGCAAGAGCAAGGGAAGCGTTTGCACGCCAAGTGGCGGCAGATGAGGAGGAAACAAACGAGTATGCCGCATACTCCCCCAATACCGATACGGATACACGCGCTTACTCCCGTTACGATGCATATGGCACGAATACTAACGAAGTGCGCAGAAGCCGCGGCGATATTGACGAGATATTTGACCGTGACCTCATAAACACAAAACCCGAAAAGAAAAAGACCCAAAAAACAGAAAAGAAAAAAGAACTTCCTCATAAAGCGGAAGTAAAAGAAGATAAAGTTTTCCGCGGTTCTTCCGTGGAGGATTATATGCGCAGAAGCGAGACGGAGGAAAAGAAGAGCACCGCTCCCGTTCCCGCAAAAGAGCCTGCACCTGTCAAAACGAAAACGGACCGCAGTGTGGAAAACGCATATTACACGCAGTATGATGAAACGCTCACTCCTATGGAGCATACAATAGAAGAAGACGTTACCGTAACGGAAACTCCTGCACAGGAGCGCACGGGAAGCGTGGCTCACGCCCTTCGCGTAACGGAAGACAAGATAGAAGTTATTCCTGCATCAAGCTCTTTTTCCGGCACTACGGCAAAAGAAGAGCCGGAAGATATTATTGATGATGACTTTGAAGACGAGGTCATTCCCCCTGCGCCGAACCCCATTCCGACGGAAGCACCGTGTGAAGAGGACGAGAATGATGTTCCGTGGGACGATAGCTACGACGAGCTTATCGGCGCGAACAAGCCGGAACCCATTGCTCCACCTGCACAAGAAAAGAAAAATGCCGATCCTTTGGCGGACGAGCTTCGCCGCACGCTCGACATAACGCGCAGAAAAATGCGCGGCGAGAGCGTTCCCGAAGAAAAGGGTATCGCCGCTTCCGCAACAGCCGCTGTGGCACTTATGCCGGAAGAACCTTCCGAAGAAGATGAAGCAGTTCCCGAACTTCCGAAATATATTTTCCCTCCGCTTGACCTTCTCAAGCCCGAACCTGCAAAAACGGGCGGCGGAAAATCCGGTGAGCTTCAGCTCAACGCGGAAAAACTCGTTGAAACTCTTCGCAGCTTCAACGTGCGCGCGCACGTTGTTGACGTGGCAAGCGGTCCCACCGTTACAAGATATGAAATAGGTCTTGAAGCAGGCACCAGAGTCCGCCAGATCATGAACCTTGTGGACGATATTTCCTATGCTCTTGCCACAAACGGTGTACGCATAGAGGGCGTTATCCCGGGCAAGAGTGCCATCGGTATTGAAGTGCCGAACAAGACGGCAGAAACGGTATATCTTCGCACGCTCCTTGAAAACCCCAAATTTACGGATGCAAAGAGCAAGCTTACCGCGGCCCTTGGCAGAAGCGTTTCGGGCGACCCCGTTTACCTTGACATTGCCAAGATGCCCCACCTTATGATAGCGGGTACGACGGGTTCGGGTAAATCCGTCTGCATTAATACGATGCTCATAAGCCTTCTTTACAAGGCAACCCCCGAAGAAGTAAAGCTCGTTCTTATCGACCCCAAAAAGGTTGAACTTAACGTATATAACGGCATTCCGCACCTTCTTGTTCCCGTTGTGTTCGACCCCAAAAAAGCGGCGGGCGCACTGCATTGGTGCGTAACGGAAATGGAACGCCGTTTCGACCTTATCGAATCTATGAATGTGCGTAACATTGCAGGCTACAACGAAGCTATCGCGGATGACCCCACAAAGGAAAAACTTCCGCAGATCGTTATCGTTATAGACGAGCTTGCAGACCTTATGATGACGGCGGCAAACGAAGTTGAAACCTCCATTTGCCGTATCGCGCAGAAGGCGCGCGCGGCGGGTATGCACCTTATCATAGGTACGCAGCGACCCTCCGTTGACGTTATCACAGGTCTTATCAAAGCGAACGTCCCCTCCCGTATTGCGTTCACGGTTATGTCCCAGGTGGACTCCAGAACCATTATCGATGCATCCGGTGCGGAAAAGCTCATCGGCCGCGGCGATATGCTCTATGCCCCCGTAGGCTGTACGAAGCCTATGCGTGCGCAAGGTGCTTTCGTTTCCGACGCGGAGCTTGAATCCATTATCGAATTTATAAAAGAAAATTCCGTTAAGGAAGAAAATCACGCGGAAAATACGCGCGCCATTATGGATCGCATCGAAAAAGAAGCCGCACTCTGCGGCAAGAAGGGCAAAGCCCGCGAAGAGGCGGAGGCTGACCTTGACGACGGCGAGGAAGAGGAAGATCCTAAGCTCAAGAGCGCAATACAGCTCGCGGTAGAATCCGGCAAGATCTCCACTTCTCTCATCCAGCGCAAGCTCTCCCTTGGTTACGGCAGAGCCGCAAAGCTTATTGACGTTATGGAGCGCCGAGGTATCGTTGCGCCCCCTGAAGGACAGAAGCCGCGTGAAGTTCTCCTTTCCAAGGAAGATTATCTGCGCATGATGATGAACGATGACACGGGAGCAGGCGCGGAAAGTACCCTTTCCCGCGACGACATTCCCGAGGATGAAATATAAAAATAAACATTTGAATTACAACAAAAATATTGATATATAAAAGAGAGGCAAATACGAATATGGGCAGACTTATTGCAATAGAAGGACTTGACGGTTCCGGAAAGGATACCCAGTCTAAACTCCTTTACAATGATCTTATTGCTCAGGGGAAAAATGTGAACCTTCTCTCCTTCCCCAATTATACGAGCCGTTCCTCTGCGCTCGTTCAGATGTATTTGGACGGAGAGTTCGGAAATGACCCCGACAGTGTAAACGCATATGCGGCAACTACATTTTTTGCCGTTGACCGTTTCGCTTCCTACGAAAAAGACTGGAAAGCGATATACGATGACGAAGATTCCGTTATTATTGCAAACAGATATTCCACATCCAACGCCATCCATCAGCTTTCCAAGCTTGACCGTGACGATTGGGACGATTACCTTAATTGGCTCTATGACTTCGAGTTTAACAAGCTCGGTCTTCCCGAACCCGGCTTGGTGCTCTACCTTGAGGTAAAACCCGAAGTATCCCTTGCTTACGTTAAGAAGCGCAGCGAAGAAACGGGTCAGCGACTTGACATACACGAGCTTGACAATGAATACATTATGCATTGCTACAAGGCGGCGATCTATGCCGCGGATAAGCTCGGCTGGGAGAGAATACAGTGCTGTGACGGAGACGAGCTTTTGCCCATCGACGAAATACAGGCAAAAATACAGGAAAAAGTTACAATGTTCCTTGACGTGGCGGATTAAAAATGAACGATATCTTAGAAAGGGTATGTTTCCGCTTGCCCGAAAATGAAGCGGAAATGTCGGAGCTTATCGCTAAAGAAGCGGCTATCTTCGGTGACGGAGAAGCTTTTTACGATGACCTTTATATTGAAATAGGCAAGAAAAATACGCTTGCAGCTTTCCTTGACGGAAAGCTGATAGGCGCTGTAAATTTCCCTGAAATAACTTTCCCTACAAAGGATAAAACTTACACGGGCGGCTATATTTTCGCCGCATGGATGGAACCCGAATACAGAGGAAACGGTGTTTTCTCCCTCCTTATGGCAAAAGCTGAGGAGGAGATGCGTGCGCGCGGATACGATTTTGCACTCGTTGTTCCTGCCCAAAAGGGTCTTTTCACGATGTATGAAAAGTTTGGATATACAAATAAAGTTAAAAACGGGTTTCCTTACGTTGCACCCAGAGAAATACTTCGCGAATATAACCCCACGGATGACATATATATGCTTTGGAAGGTATATTCCAAGGCGCACGATGTATTTGTAAAGGATATGGAACTTTTCAACCATACTCTGCGCGATGCGGAAGAGGGCGGAAAATGCTTTGCCATTGCCAAAAACGGCTACATCATATATGCACCGCGCTATGATGGCGATATTACCGTTTACGACAGAATGGAGAGGGGCAGTCTTCTCGATATCGGAAAGAGGGAAGACCGCGCGCTATGCAAGATATTCTGCGATGAATTTAAAACGGGCGAGCTTGCTTTCAATATGATGTTTGAACCGAAATACGAGATATTTAAAAAATAATAAGGAGAACACATGAAAAAAGTTATTGTTTTCATAGCAAACGGAACGGAAGAAGTTGAAGTTCTTACCCCCGTTGATTATCTTCGCCGCGCCGGTGCGGACGTCACTTTTGCAGGCGTTCCCGAAAAAGAATGCGTTGGTTCCCACGGCATTGCCATCACCGCAGATAAGGCGGCAAGCGACTGCTTGGACGAGGAGTTCGATATGGTGGTTCTCCCCGGCGGACTTCCCGGCACTTTGAACCTTGAAAACGATGAAAACGTGCAGAAGATACTCCGCAAGGCGTATGATGTGGGCAAGTTCGTTGCCGCTATATGTGCCGCCCCCTCCGTGCTTGGCAAGGCGGGTATGCTTTGCGGCAAGCGCGCAACGTGCTATCCGGGCTTTGAAGAGCATCTTATCGGCGCACAGCATGAAAAAGCGCCCGTTGTTATAGATAAAAACGTTATAACCTCCTGCGGCGCAGGTGCGGCGGGTGAGTTTGCATACGCGCTCATACGCGCGCTTTACAGCGAAGAAAAATCAGAACAGATCAGAAAGGCGGTCAATCCCTATGTATGAAATAAGAAAGCATAAAACAGAAATAAGAGAATATTATCTTGAAAAAAGACGCTCTCTTGACCCGGAGCTTCGCGCGCAGATGGGTGAAAAGATCTGCCGCAATATGATAAGCTCCGCAACTTTCAGATATGCGGACATCATTCTTATGTTCTATCCAAAGGATGACGAGATAGACATCCGCCCCATTGCAGAGGCGGCACTTGCGGCAGGCAAAAAAGTTGCCTTCCCCCGTTGCAACCCCGAAGACCACTCTATGGTTTTCTATTTTGTAAATTCCTTCGACGAGCTTGAACCCGGTTCTTATAATATTATGGAACCGCCCGCAACGCTTCCCGCGTTCGATAAGCTCACCGCTGAAACAGCAAACGTTGTTTGCATCGTTCCCGCGGTCGTATTTGATAAAAAAGGCTTCCGCATAGGGTATGGCGGCGGTTACTATGACCGTTACCTTTCCGGTTTCCGCGGAACAAAGGTTGGTATGGCTTACAGAGATTTCATCGTAAACTCCGTACCGCACGGAAGATTCGACCTTACGGTTGATGTTATGATGAGTGAAAGAGGACTTTATGCGAAGAGTTAATGCTTCGCATCCTTTTTTTGCTTCACCTCTTTTGGTGCTTGCAATATCGGTGTTTGTGCTGTTCATACAGCTTGTGAATGTCGAAAATATGAGCAAGACGGCGGTCTATGCCGTGATGATGGCTTTGCAGATCGCCGTTTTCGGCATACCTGCTGCGGTATTTTGTGCTTTCCGCGGGCAGGGATATGTTTTTAAGCTTGGTTTCGGGCTCCCCAAAAAGAAATCCGCCCCCGTGATAATATTCGGCACGATCTTTCTGATACTTTCCCTGTGCGTGCTGAAATTCGGGCTTTTTCATTTTGCATACGATGCTTCCGCTTATTCGCTGTACGGCAGCAGTATTTCGATCCGCCCCTCATCCTTCGGTTCGGGCGTGCTTATGGTGCTTTCGCTTGCTGCCGTGCCTGCTCTTTTGGAGGAGCTTGTTTTCCGCGGAATAGTTATGCGCGAATACAGAATGGGCGGCTCTCTTTTTTCAATTCTTATGTCGGCACTGCTTTTTGCCTTCGTGCATTTTGATCTTCCGCAGTTTCCCATATATTTTGTTTCGGGAGTGATACTCGCGTGGCTCGTGTTCCTGACAAAGTCTGTTTGGGCATCGGTCATTGCACATTTTGCTTACAACGTGTTTGCGCTGTTCTGGGAAAAGTACATATGGCTTTTCTCCTCCAATCCCGACAGCGATATACTTTTCTGGCTCATACTTATAGTTTTTTTGCTTGTGTGTGCGTTCTTCTTCCTTTCCTTTGCGGAAAGACTTTTGCGCTCACATTCGGAAAGAGGGGAGAGCGCACAAAGGCCTGTTCCCAAAGATAAGGTCGTTCTTATGCTGTTCGATGTATTTACATCTCTCCCGCTTATTGGTGAAACATTGCTTTTCCTTGTTTTCGGAATAATTGCGCTGTTTTGATAAGCACATAATTTAAAAATATTCGCACAGAATAATGTTATAGAAACATTGTTTTGGCGGTGAAAAATGAAAAAAGGATATAAGGCGGCGATATATATTTTTTGCGTGCTGATCGCGTCCGCAGCTATCTCCGCTTTTGTTATATTTGCGGCAAACGATGCCTTTGCGCTCTGCAAAAGCGGAGAGGAGCGCACGTTCTGCCTTGATACAGAGGCTTCCGTTTCGGAAGTTTCTAAAAAACTAAAAGAGGAAGGATTTATTTCTTTTCCCTTGCTTTTCAGGGTGTATTTTTCCCTTAAAAGCGATAAAGAAACAGTTCCCTCGGGTGTTTACACGCTTTCACGCGCAATGAGCTATGATGAGATAAGATACGAGCTTTTCGGTATAGGAAAAGTTCGCACACAGGTGCGCATAACCATTCCGGAGGGGCTTACCACGGATGAGATAATCGATCTTTTTATTGCAAACGGTATAGGCACAAAGGAAAAATTTATTGAAGTTATAAATAATTATGATTTCGATTACGATTTTATATCGCTTATCCCTGCGAATGAGGGGAGAAAATACCGTCTTGACGGTTATCTTTTTCCCGATACGTATATGTTTTACTCCGATTCCTCGGAGGCGGCGGCTATAGACAAGCTGCTTTCCAATTTCTCGCGGAAGTTTACCGCGGAGATGATGGCGGACGCCGCAAGGGCAGGGTATAGCGTTGACAGCATTGTGACGCTCGCTTCTATGATACAAAGGGAAGCGTATTACCTTTCCGATATGGCAGGGATATCCTCGGTTTTCAGAAACAGACTTGCATCGGGCATGAAATATCTGCAAAGTGACGCGACGGGCCTCTATGGCGAAGGCTACGATACCTATGAAAATGCCGGACTTCCTCCCGGTGCTATTGCAAGTCCGGGATACGCCGCACTGGAAGCGGCGGTTTACCCTGCGAATACGAAATATTATTATTTTGTAACGGGGAAGGATAAAAAAGCAGTGTTTTCCAAAACGTATGCGGAGCATAAAAGGGCGATAGAGAGAATAAAATCACAAGCGTGATTTTGTGGAATTAAAACGCTATGCGTTTTAATGAATTTATTTTATTTCCGCTTTTCTTTTAAACAAAGAAAAGCGGAGCAAAAGAAGTAAAAAAGCCTCGCGTCGGCTTTATCGGCGTGTTCTGGCTTGGACTTATATACCGTATAAGCTTAAAAGATAATATATCTATACCCTTTTAAACCGAGTTCTAAATTATTATTCAGCTAAATTCTCGCTATAAATAGCTCGAAGGGCGAATCTCAAACAATCGCGTTGCACACAGCGACAAGGAAATTGGATAAAATTTTTCACTTTGATAGTCGCTGTATTTACGCTCAACTCGAACGTAAGGTAGCAAGTCCTGACTTCGGCAAATCCGCGTGATATTTTTAATTAAAATTTTTGCTTTTTTATCACGCGTTTTAAAGATAAAATCAGATTTTGGCGCCCTTCGACGTGGTTCCGAGTAGTTTTTGCGAGCTTGTGAGTGAAAACTGCGCGGGGAGTCGAAATTGCAATAACTTAAAATTTACACTGATGATAAACCGGAACGGTTTTTTATCTTTTTGCAACTTTTTCTTTAAATAAGAAAAAGTTGAATATAATATTTTTAAAAAACTCTATAGCATTTTTCCTATTTTTTGCAAAAAAGCTTAACAAAATAACGCTTTCTTTTGGGAAAGCGCAAGAAAGGGTATTTTTATGACAGAGCTTCTTTCCCCTGCGGGAAATTTTGAAAAGATGAAAGCCGCGTTCCTTTACGGCGCGGATGCGGTCTATCTTGCTGCAAAAAGATTCGGTATGAGAGCCGCGGCGGATAATTTTACGCTTGAAGAACTTTCGGAGGCGGCGAAATATGCGCACGAGCGAGGCAAAAAAGTTTATCTTACTCTCAACACGCTCCCGCGCGAATACGAATATGCAGACCTTGCGGATTTTATCCGCGAGCTTGCGGCGCTTCCTCACAAGGTGGATGCGGCTATAGTTGCGGATGCGGGCGTCTTTGCTCTTATAAAAGAGATATATCCCGAACTTGAACTGCATATCTCCACGCAGGCGGGCGTTGTAAGCTCCGCAGATTGCAATTTCTGGTACAAGCTCGGTGCGCGCCGCGCTGTTCTTGCGCGCGAGGTTTCTCTTGAAGAAATAAAGCAGATCAGAAAAAATATTCCCGACGATATGGAGATAGAAGTGTTCGTTCACGGCTCCATGTGTGTTTCCTTCAGCGGAAGATGCCTTCTTTCCAACAACCTTGTCGGCAGAGACGCAAACCGCGGCGCGTGCGCCCAGCCCTGCCGTTGGAACTACACCATCCGCGAGGAGAAAAGACCCGACATCGGGCTTCCCATTGAAGAAGAACGCGAGGGCACGTACATAATGAGCTCCAAGGATATGTGTATGGTGGAGCATATGAACGAGCTTATCGAAGCGGGCATCACCTCCTTTAAGATAGAGGGAAGAATGAAGAGTGCGTACTATACCGCCGTCGTTACGAACGCATACCGCGCGGCAATAGACGGCTATATGGAAAAGGGCGCGGATTTTGCGCTTGACCCTGCTTGGCTTTTTGAGCTTGATTCCGTAAGCCACCGCGAATACTGCACGGGATATTTCTACGACGACCCTATGAACAACGCGCAGACCTGCACCGTACCCGGCTATCTTCGCGAAAAGGCGTATCTTGCCGTTGTAAAGGAATATGACGGCGAAAACGGACGTGCGCTCTTTATTCAGCGAAACAAATTCTGCGTGGGTGACGAGGTGGAGCTTATCTCCCCCGGAAAGCTCGGAAGAAGATTTACCGCACGGAAGATGACGGGTATGGATGGGGAAGAGATACCCTCTGCTCCGCATCCGTTTATGGAATTTTACCTTGAGGTTCCCTTTGAGGTAAACCCCGGCGACATACTCCGCGGCGCTAACAGATAATAAAACGATATATGAGGTATATACTTTTTTGCATATACCTCATACTTTTTTTCAAAACTATTGAAAATAATTTTATAATGTGGTAAAATATTTTTGATAAAATTTTTTTGGAGGTTGAAAAAATGACTTACAATAAGAAAACAATCGAAGACATTGATGTCAAAGGCAAAAAGGTCCTCGTAAGATGTGACTTTAACGTTCCCGTAAAAGACGGCGTTATCACAAGCGACAAGAGAATCGTAGAAGCTCTTCCCACGATCAAATATCTCGTGGCACAGGGCGCAAAAGTAGTTCTTTGCTCTCACATGGGCAAACCCCACGCTATTTTTGAAAAGAGCTTCAAACTTACAAAGAAAGAACTTGCTAAAATTGCAGAGCTTCCCGCAGAAGAACAGGAAGCCGCTACAGCAAAAGCTTTCGAAAAAGCACAGGGCGACGTTACAAAATTCTCCCTCAAGATCGTTGCTGACAGACTCAATGAGCTTCTCGGCGGCATCGTAACATTTGCTGCAGACACAGTTGGCGCAGATGCACAGGCAAAAGTTGCTGCTCTCGAAGAAGGCAAGATCGTTCTTCTCGAAAACACACGTTTCAATGCAGGCGAAACAAAGAATGACGAAGAATTCTCCAAGAAGCTCGCTGCTTTCGGCGAAGTATTCGTAAACGATGCTTTCGGTTCCGCACACAGAGCACACGCTTCCACTGCAGGTGTTACACAGTTCGGCGGACTTCCCGCAGTTTGCGGCTACCTTATCCAGAAGGAAATCTCCATTATGGGCAAGGCTCTTGAAGATCCCAAGCGTCCATTCGTTGCTATCCTCGGCGGCGCTAAAGTTTCCGATAAGCTCAACGTTATCAAGAACCTCCTTACAAAGGTTGATACGCTTATCATCGGCGGCGGTATGGCTTACACATTTCTCAAAACAAAAGGTTATGAAATCGGCACGTCCCTCTTCGATGAAGAAAAGGTTGACTATTGCCGCGAAATGCTCGAACTTGCAGAAAAGAATGGCGTAAAACTCCTCCTCCCCATCGATACAGTTGTTGCTAAAGACTTCCCCAACCCCATCGACGCTGAAATCGAAGTTACAACAGTTCCTTCCAACGCTATCCCCGCAGATATGATGGGTCTTGACATCGGCGAAAAGACAAGAGCTCTCTTTGCAGACGCTGTTAAGAACGCACAGACAGTTGTTTGGAACGGACCTATGGGCGTATTTGAAAACCCCACACTCGCTAAAGGTACAATCGCTGTAGCTCAGGCTCTTGCAGATTCCGACGCTATCACTATCGTTGGCGGCGGTGACTCCGCAGCAGCTTGCGAACAGCTCGGCTTTGCTTCCCAGATCACACACATTTCCACAGGCGGCGGCGCATCTCTCGAACTTCTCGAAGGTCTTGAACTCCCCGGTATTGCTTGCCTCGAAAATAAATAATTTTTAGAAGGAAGACGTTAAAATGAATAAAGCTAAAAGAAATGTTGTCATTGCAGGCAACTGGAAAATGAATATGACACCTGCTCAGACAACAGAATTTATTACAACACTTGCTCCCATGGTTGCAGGTATGGACGGCTGCAAAGTTGTTCTCTGTGTTCCCTACGTCGACATCGCTGCTGCTGTTGCTGCTGCAAACGGCACAAATATCGAGATCGGCGCAGAAAACGTTCATATGGAAGCTAAAGGTGCTTACACAGGCGAGATCTCCGGCGAAATGCTCGCTGCTTGCGGCGTTAAATACGTTATCGTTGGTCACAGCGAACGCAGACAGTACTTCGGCGAAACAGACGTTACTGTAAACGGCAGACTCAAAGCAGGTCTTGCAAACGGTCTTAAAGTTATCCTCTGCGTTGGTGAAACTCTCACAGAGCGCGAACAGGGCATCACATTTGAAACTGTTGCAAAGCAGACAAAGATCGCTCTTCTCGGCGTAACTGCAGAAGAACTCAAGAACGTTATCATCGCTTACGAACCCGTTTGGGCTATCGGCACAGGCAAAACAGCTACTTCCGCACAGGCAGAAGAAGTTTGCGCTGACATCCGCGGTGTTGTTGTAGGTCTTTACGGTGCAGAAGCTGCAGAAGCTGTTACTATCCAGTACGGCGGTTCTATGAACGCAGGCAATGCGGCTGAACTCCTTTCTATGGAAAACATCGACGGCGGTCTTATCGGCGGTGCTTCCCTTAAGACAGCAGACTTCACAACTATCGTTAAAGCTGCTCAGTAACTTACTTTTTCTTTCGGAGAAAAAGTAAGCAAAAAGAACTTTGCTCAAATGATTTTGCCTTCCCCCGCGACAGCAAGATGGGGAAGGGGGACCGCTTGCGGTGGATGAGGTTTGTGCAAAATTTATTCTTTTTGCAGGGACAGGCGTCCTCGACTGTCCGATATACATTTTGTCAATAAAAAAACTTCCCTTGAAAAAGGGAAGTTTTTTGCATATTCAGCCTTCCCCTTCGGGGAAGGTGTCAACCGCAGGTTGACGGAAGAGGTTACAAAAACAGGCATATGTACGTATGTCCATATATCTTATTTATTTTCTCTCTCTGAAACATTCTATTATTTCGATTACGGATGCAATTTCACGAGAGGAAAGCCCCTCTGTTGAAACAGAAGAACTGTTCGGCATATCCAGGAGAAAATCGGTGGAAACGTTAAAAAGCAGGGATAATTCAACAACGTAGTGAGTTGACGGAACGGAAACGCCCATTTCCCAAGCGTTGACACTGGAACGGGTTATGCCAAGCTTTTTTGCAAGCTCGGCTTGTGTATAGCCTCTTTTTTCTCTTAATAATTTAATTTTATCCGCAATCATTTTATATCCTCGTCAATCCTTTTATTTTATTGTACAATTATCTTAAAGATTTTGCATTATCAAAATGATATTTTAAATTGACAATACGGTATTTATGTGATATAATTTAGAAAAAATGGGGCTGAGGTGAGAGGGTATGACAAAAAAGGAAATAAGAAAAAAGAAACGGGAGCTAAACCGAATTTTTGCAATACCGCATATTATAGAGAGCGTATATCTTGCGCTATATGTAATTTTTTCTTGTATCTATGTACGACATTATATTGATATGAATACGGAAAGACCATTAAATGAGAAAGTCATATATTCAATAATGTTAGCTTTTCCTATATTTTTATATTTTTTATTTGCGTGTGCCTGCTTTGAAAAAATAGAAGGCAAATTGGGCAAAAAAGTTTTTTACCATAAAGGTTATGGTGGCGAATGTGGTGCTCTGTTTGGATGTGTTTTTATAATTTCTATAATTGCTCTTTTGTTGAATCTTGGAAATCCAGTTCTTTGGGATGTGGGTTATAACAGCAGATACAGCAGGCAGACTGATTTTGCGAAAATCCTTTATTGGACACTTGCTTTATCTTCTGCCATAGTTCCGTTCATTTGCGCTGTTATATATGGAATTTACTTTAGTTTAAAAAAATCTTCCGCTATGAATAAAGCTAAGATATTGGCAGATGAAATAGATGCTTTGGGCGGCAATCTTGAAGTTGAATATCCAATTTTTATGTTTCTCAAGTGGTTGTGGAAGAAAATCAATGAACACGGAAGCAACGATTCATACTCATCTTCTGCTGTATTACCCACAACGGAAGAAAAACTTCTCGACGAAGTAAAGGAACTCAACGACCAGCTTAAAGACCTCAAAGACGAACTTGACAGATATAAATAAGGAGAACGAATATGACAACAACACAGATTTTAGAGGAAGTAAAAGCGGTAAGAGATAAGTACGCAAAAAAATCATTCAATGATATTAAAGTTATCAAAACAATTTATACTGTTGCGTACATTATTTGCGTGGCGTTATTGGCATATGTTTGTTTCGATAGTCCGATATTCGCTAATGAAAACAATCCTCTTCTTGGAGGAATTGCTGTAACTATGGCTGCATTATTATTTTACTTTGTTTTAAGATTTAATATGTCGGGTAGTGATAGTGATTATATTTTTTTATCTTTAGGGGAATATGGTGTAGGCAAATGTGTTTGGAGATACATTGTTACAGCTATAATGACATTTATCTTTTCGGTTATGTTATTTACACCTCGTAATTCACCTGATATTATAATAACAAATGTTACAAAAGAAATAGCCGTAGGAAAGATTACCATTGAGGTTTCTGGTATAGTTTTATACTTTGTAATGATAGGATTAGCTGTTGTTTCTCATATCATTTGCGTGGTACTTTGGAATAAAGCAAGACATAATGTTTATAGAAAATTGATTCCTCAAATCCAATCAACAGTAAAGATTTATACGGGAAAGAATATAAAGGATGATATTGTTCGCAGCATTGTGTTGTGCGTTGAGACTTATCTTGCTGAAAGCAAAAAAAATCCGAATTCAAGCTTGTTGATCATACACGATGAAGTTGAAAAGCAATGGAAAAAAGTTGGAGAAGAATGCGAGCACGAAGAATCCCCTGAATTGATGGTAGCTAAAGAAAGATTTGCTAATTTACTTAATGAATTATGTGAGATAGAACGTGAAAATGACTATAAAGCTGCACAAGAAGAATGGAAACGCCAAGAAATAAGAGATCTTAGAGATGAAGCAAGCAAGCTCAACGATCAGCTCAAAGACCTCAAAGACGAGCTTGACAGATACAAATAAGCAAAAACTTCCCTTGAAAAAGGGAAGTTTTTGCTATTTGGTAGTTTGTCTTCTTGTTTTGGCATATTCGCTTGGCGAAATGCCCGTCACCTGCGAAAATTGCCTGTTGAACGTGCGAACACAGGTGTATCCCACCTCGTATGCAATATCTGTCACGTTCATATTTGTGCCTTTCAAAAGGCGTTTTGCCGCGTGTATGCGAAGCCCGCGCAGATAATCCGTAAAGCTCGTTTTAATATCCCCCGAAAAAACACGGGAGATATAATATTTGCTGTATCCGAGCTCCGCAGAAAGCGTATCAAGGTTTATATTCCTTTTATAGTTTTTATCGCAGAAATCAAGTATTTTTTGCGCGGCGGTAAGGTCTTTTTCTTTTTCGCCGGGAGCTACCTTGGCGCACATCAGCATTTCCGATATTATCGCGGAGGCATATGACATTGCGCCTTGTGCTGCCAGAGGCTCTCTGCTTTGTGCAAGATTTTCCATACGTATGAATATTTGTTCCGTTAAATGGCGGTCTTCAAGGTGTATTACGGGGCACGCAGTGCTGTATGCCGCTGTTTCCCCGAAGAATGGTGCTATATCCGCCGGCGGGCAGATCAAAAGATGAGCCAAAACCTCCTCTTTATCCTCATAGGAATGGATGGTATTTGGCGGCACGAAGAAAGCGTCGCCCTCTTTCACGGTGTAATTTTTACCGTGGATGACCATATTAACGCTGCCTTTGATCATCAATCCTGCCTCTATCCTGCTGTGAAGATGCGGCAAGCACGAAAGCTTGTTTTTGAGAATTGCGGTAAGCGTGCTTTTGCCTGCTGTTTCATAGAGTAGCATAAGCGCACCTTAAAAAATTTCTATTCCCACGGGACAATGGTCGCTTCCCATAACGTCCGTAAGAATAAAGCTGTCAGTTACTTTTTCCATGATGCGCTTTGAAACCACAAAATAGTCTATGCGCCATCCAGCGTTCTTTTCCCTTGCTTTGAACATATAACTCCACCAGGAGTATTTTACCGTATCGGGGTAGAGCGTGCGGAACGTATCACAAAAGCCGCTTTCAAGAAGCTCTGTAAATTTTCCGCGTTCCTCGTCGGAAAAGCCTGCGTTAAAGTGATTTGTCTTAGAATTTTTGAGGTCTATTTCCTCGTGCGCCACGTTAAGGTCGCCGCAGTATATGACGGGCTTTTTCGCGTCAAGCGCGAGAATGTATGCGCGAAGCGCATCTTCCCACTCCATACGGTAGGAAAGGCGTACAAGCTCACGCTGTGCGTTGGGAGTGTAAACGCACAAAAGGTAAAAATCCTCATATTCGAGTGTGATGGCTCTGCCCTCCGTATCGTGTTCGGGGATGCCGATGCCGTAATTTACGGAGAGGGGCTTATGTTTTGTAAAAACAGCGGTGCCTGAATAACCTTTCTTTTGGGCGCTGTTCCAATACTGAAAATATTCTTCGGGGGCAAACTCCGCTTGACCTTGTTGCATCTTCGTTTCCTGAAGGCACACAAAATCTGCGTTTTGCTCATTAAAAAAGTCTGAAAAGCCTTTTTCAAGGCAGGCACGAAAGCCGTTTACGTTCCAAGAAATAAACTTCATATTTTTCTCCTTGCGTTTAATTTTTTTAGTGTTTCTTTTATTGCAGAGAGCGCTTCTTCAGGGGAGGCACAGTTCATCGTTGCTTGCTCCATCGGGCAAAAGCCCGTGTCCGTTCTGTTGCGTATCATTGGAACGAGCGTATCGTATGAAACGCAAATCCCATTTTCGCGAAGGAGCGCGAGCGCGTGCTTGCTTATAACAAGCGCGTGCAGTTTTTTTACGCCGAGCAATAGATACAGAAACGCGGCGGCTTTGCCCACGACCTTATCTGCCGCGCAAAAGCTTTCAAGGCTTTTGCTCTGCGAGAGCAAAGCCAAAAGCGGTTTTACGCCGCGCTCGGAAAAAGAGATAACTTCATCTCCGTTTACGAGAACACAGGTGAACGCGCCGTTTTCAAGAACTTCTTTTGCTTTTATCAAATCGTTCATAGCTTATTTTTCTCAAATGCGGCGGCAACATCTCGCAGTAACTTGCGGATGGGCAGCTTCTGCGGGCAGGCGGCTTCGCACGCGCCGCAGCCAATACAATCGCTTGCTTTCGCGCCGCCCTCCGTATGCACGCCGTAATAATAGCCGGAGTTCCAGTTGTTGAACGCTATTTTATCGTTCATGCAGGAGAAAAGAGAGGGGATGGGAATTTTTTTCGGGCAGCGCTCAGTGCAGTATTTGCAATCCGTGCAGGGAATAAGATTTTGCGCGTGGAATATTTTGCAGACCTTGCCCACGGCTTCCATCTCCTTTTCGTCAAGGGGACGGAAATCTTTCATATATCCGATGTTATCGCGCACCATTTCGAGGTTTCCCATACCGGAAAGTGTCATAAAAATGCCCTCGAAGCTTGCGGCGAAGCGGATGGCGTAGCTTGCGTTGGAGCCGCCGCCAAGCTCTGCGAAAATAGCCTGCGCTTCTGCGGGGAGATTCACAAGGCTTCCGCCCTTTACGGGCTCCATAACGATGATGGGCTTTGCAAATTTACGGCAGACCTCGTAAACCTTGCGGGATTGAACGCTTGCATCCTCAAAATCCGCGTAGTTGAACTGTATCTGAACCACTTCCACCTCGGGGTATGCGGTAAGTATTTCTTCCAGCACCTCTGCCGTGTCGTGGAAGGAGATGCCGAGGTGCTTTATCTTGCCCTCTTTTTTAAGCTCTGCCGCCGTTTCGTATGCGCGGCATTTTTTGTATTTTTCAAAAAGCTTTTTGTTCTGGGCGTGCATAAGGTAAAAATCGAAGTAATCCACGCCGCAGATGCGGAGCTGTTTCTCAAGGAAGGGGCGAATATCCTCCTGCTTTTCAAAAAAGTTGGAGGAAAGCTTGTTTGTAAGGATATAGCTTTCCCTTGGATAGCGCGAGGTAATGCATTCTCTTACGGCAACCTCGCTCTTGCCGCCGAGGTATCCGTGCGCGGTATCAAAATAATTAAAGCCTGCCTCCATAAACTCGTCCACCATACGGCAAAAGAGCTCGTTATCTACGTTTCCGTCTTTCATTGGAAGTCTCATACAGCCGAATCCGAAATTTTTCTTTATATTCGGGAATATTTGCATAGCATTTCTCCTAATTGTGGTTTTATCTATATTATACAACCCAAGTGGCGATTACTGCAAGCGATTTTGATAAAAATATCGAATTAAAGCGAAAATACTGTTGGAAAATATTCGCAGATATGCTATACTATCTTTATTAAGATAAGAAAAATAAGACGATATGTCCCAAGGAGTGAGATTATGAAATACGATTTTACGTCTATTATAGACCGCAAGGGAAAGGATGCCCTTGCTATAGATGCGCTCGGCGGCGGTTTTGCGCCCGATGCGCCTAAAGAAGGCTTCGATGCTATTCCTATGTGGATAGCGGATATGAACTTTGCAACAGTTCCCACGGTGGGTCAGGCGATAATCGAGCGCGCCGCGCACCCTATGTTTGGTTACTTTTCCACAAGGGACGAATATTACGATTCGATAATAAAATGGCACGAAACGCGCAACGGCGTTACGGGGCTTTCGCGCGAGCATATCGGGTATGAAAACGGCGTTCTCGGCGGACTTATGTCTGCGCTTTCCACGCTTTGCTCTATGGGAGATAGCGTGCTTGTTCACTCTCCCACTTATATGGGCTTTACGGGCTCGCTTAAAAACGCGGGATATAACATTGTCCACAGTCCTCTTGTGCTCGATGAAAACAACGTATATCGCATGGATTTTGAAGATATGGAGCGCAAAATAGAGCAAAACCGCATCCACGCGGCGATATTCTGCTCCCCTCACAACCCCACGGGCAGAGTTTGGGAAAGATGGGAGATTGAAAAAGCGATGGAGATATACAAAAAGCACGACGTTTACGTTGTGTCCGATGAGATATGGTCCGATATAATCCTGTTTGGCAATAAGCACATTCCAACGCAATCCGTAAGCGATGATGCAAGAAACAGAACCATAGCTCTCTACGCGCCCTCCAAGACGTTCAACCTTGCGGGTCTTATCGGCGCCTATCACATCATATACAACAGGCGCCTGCGCGAAAGGCACGAAAAAGCGGCTTCTCTTTCTCATTATAACTCCCTCAACGTGCTTTCACAGCACGCGCTCATCGGTGCTTACAAGAAGGAAGGCTACGAATGGCTTTCGGAGCTTCTCTCGGTGCTTTCGTGTAATGTGGACTACGCCTGCAACTATATAAACGAGCATTTTAGAGGTGTTCACGTTTCAAGACCGCAGGGAACTTATATGGTGTTTATGGACTGCCGCGAATGGATGGGAGCGCACGGCAAAAATCTTCACGAGCTTCTTAAAGCGGGCTGGGACGTTGGCGTTGCTTGGCAGGACGGCACACAGCACGGCGGCACGACACACATAAGGCTTAACCTGGCGCTCCCGCTTTCAAGAGTGAAAGAGGCATTTGACCGTATGGACAAGTACGTTTTTAATAAGGTGTAATATGGGAAAGGGTAAAAAGAATAAGAAAAAGAAACAAAAGATAAAAACACCGCCGCTTTCATTATTGGATAAGATTATTTACTGTTGCTTAATTATACTGTGCTGTATTTTGTGTTTTTTCATAATGTTACTTTATTTAAAATTTATACCTGAAGCGGTCGCTTTTCGGGAGAAAGATATTATTGGGGTACACCATTCTGATGTGGGTATTTTTCTCGCTTTTCCCGTGATATTTCTTGTGATTCTGGCTGCGGTTATACTAATATCATCGCTTTGGGAAAACAGACAACCGATATTAGGCAATAAAAAATTTGAAAATGTATATTCGCAAATAGGTATTTACCCCATTTTTTCTGAAAAATTCAGAAAAAATTTGACGCAAAGCGAAAAACGCTTTGCTAAACAAATGCTTTCAATGTTTGTAGTTTTATTTGTCGTTTTTTTCGTAATATCGCTTTTTGGTATATGTCCGCGTTACGTGCTTGATGAAAACAACAATATATTAAAATACAATTCATTTAACCAAAACACAGATACACTTGACGTTAAGGACGCGGAAAAAGTTATAATAGATGTTGGTATTTCTTCCGGTCCAAAAAGGTGGATTAGTACCTATTATCTTCAAATCGAGTTTGTATTTGACGATAATAGGTGTTCATTTAAAAGTGGAAATTTTTATGAAATGACAAGGGAAGAAACGCTTCGCCATATGATTTATTTAAAGAACTTATTTCCCGAAAGATATGAGATAACGGATGCAGATAAGGCGGACAAGCTTATACAAAAAAATCACTATAACGCGGCAGAGGCATCCCTTTTATATGAACTGCTCGATTTGAATTAAAGGAGAATTTTATGAAAAATGAGTAGAGTAAACAAGATAAAAAGAAATATAAAAAATATACCGCGTCCGCCGCTTTCTCCGCTCGATAAATTTACATATTTTTTTATGATAGCGTTTTTATCCGTATTGTGGTTTGCTTTAATATATTCTTTTGCAATTACGATACCTATGTCGCACGCTTTTTCTTACGAGGGCGTTGTGGCGGCTGTTAATGGGTGGGGAATTTTATTTGTTTTTCCGCTTGAGATATTGATAATGGTTCCTGTAATTGCCGTTGGAATGAGTTGGCAGAAAAAACAGCCTATTTTCGGCAACAAAAAGTTTTATACAACGCAAAAGTTTAAAGCAATGTATCAAACGGCAACGGTACACCCGATATTTTCTGAGGAATTTAAGAAAAATCTGCCCGAAAAGAAAAAACGCAGTATAAAGAGAGCTGTCTGCATATGCCTTGTCTTGCTTGTCGTGTTCTCTTTATTATCGATTTTGGGTATATGTCCGAGATATGTGCTTGATGAAAACAACAATATATTGAAATATAATTCATTTGACAAAAACACGGCTACATTTGATATTACAGATGCGGACAAAGTAATAATAGGTATTGATCATATTAACCATAAAGGCAAAAGTAGGTATTATGTTCAAATACAATTTGTTTTTGATGATGACACCTATACCTTCAGCGAAGGTAGTTTCTGTGAAATGAATACGGAAGAAATGCTTCACTATATGCTTTATTTAAAGAGCATCTTCCTCGGCAGATGCGAGATAATCGGTCAGGACAATGCGGATAGAATTATACTGAGAAGAAAGTATACCGCAGCAGAGGCATCCCTTTTATATGAACTGCTCGATTTGAATTAAAGGATTTTTATAAAAGCGGCGATCATAAAAGAAAACCGCAAAGGATATTAAAAAACAAAAAAAGAGTAAAAGCGCAAAACCGCTTTTACTCTTTCTTTTTGCCAAGTGTAAGGTTAAAGCTTATATCGGTAAGATAGCGCAGAAAGTCCGCGTCCGCGCCCTCCCCCAAAGATGCGCTTATCCAATGTCCCTTGTTCATATGGTAGGCGGGGAAAAAGCCTTTTTCCTGCCAGAGGGAGCAGAGTAGCCCTTGCTCGCATTTAAGGTTTACTATATCTATATCCCCGTCCTCTTTCAGACCGAGCTTGCTTTTTGGTATAGTCATAACCACGGCAAACCATTTTTTGTTTCCAACGTGGCGGAAAACGGCAAAATTCGGGTATTTCTCAAAAGGATATTCCGCAGATATGCCGTAGCTTTCTTCAATAGATCTTTCAAATTCCGTTCTGTTCATAGCACACCTCTTTTCGGCTATACAAGATAATTATACCACGTTTGACGGAATTTTTCAAAAAAATTCACAAAATCACGCCGATATTATTGTAATACACCCTTGTTGACAGCACAACAAGCAGATGGTATAATATTTATATATTTGTTATATTTATACACTTTGCAGGTTGAAATATCTACGAAAGGATAAACTTATTATGAATCAGATCGACAAAAAATACGAGGCGTTGTTTACCCCTTGGAAGATAGGCAATGTGGAGATTAAGAACCGCATCGTTATGTGTCCTATGGGCGGAACCTCGCTTTTCGGTTGGTTCGAGCTTGGCGGCTGCCACTTCGATAAAGAGGCGGCAAAGCTTTTCCTTGAACGAGCAAAAAATAACGTGGGACTTATCATTCCCGGCATCGCGCCCCTGCGCGACACATTCTGGGGCAAGTGGCTTTGGCAGAACCCCAAAATGTTTGAAGAACTCAAAGTTTTTATGGATGAGCTCCACAAAACAGGCGCAAAACTCTTCATCCAGCTTACGGCAGGTATGGGCCGTTCCTGGGCGATAACGGAGCTTGTTGCTCCCTTGCACAAAAACAAGTTCACTCGCGCGCTTATCAAACCTATCATAGATACTTCCCACGAGCTTGCAAGCCCCAGCCCTCAGAAATCCCGCTGGGCACACGATATTGAATGCCCCGAAATGACCGTGGAGCAGATTCACGAAATTATAGAAGCGTTCGCAAAGACGGCGAAGCTCTGCCGAGATGCAGGCGTTGACGGCGTAGAGGTACACGCCGTTCATGAGGGCTATCTCCTTGACCAGTTTGCAATAGAATTTTTCAACAAGCGTACGGACGATTACGGCGGCAGCTTTGAAAACCGCTACCGCTTTGCAACGGACGTTGTAAAAGCTATAAAAGAAGCGTGCGGCGAAGATTTTCCCGTTTCGCTCCGCTACTCCGTAGAATCCAAGATGAAAGGCTTCTGCGAAGGCGCTATGCCCGGCGAAGAATATACAGAAGTCGGCAGAAATATGGAAGAATCCGAAAAAGCCGCAAAATATCTTCAGGATGCGGGCTACGATATGCTCAATGCGGATAACGGCACGTACGACTCCTGGTACTGGGCTCATCCGCCGATGTATATGCCCGAAAACTGCAACCTTGACGATGTTGCACATATTAAGAAATTCGTGGATATTCCCGTTGTCTGCGCGGGCAGAATGGATGCCGAGGTTGGCGCTGCCGCCGTTGCGGACGGCAGAATAGACGCTGTGGGTGTTGCCCGCCAATTCCTCGTTGACCCCGAATGGGTAACGAAGATGATTGAAGACAGGGTAGAAGACATTAAGCCTTGCATCTGCTGTCACGCAGGTTGCTTTAATTTCTCCTCCTCCAAGGGTCATGCAAACACGCAGGACTTGACAGATACGATGGGTCTTGCGCGCTGTGCGCTCAACCCGGAAACGATGCAGTCAAAGAAATATTACGTAGAGCCTGCAAAGAAGCAGAAGAAGATAGCCGTTATCGGCGGCGGTATAGGCGGTATGGAAGCCGCAATCCTCCTTTCCAAACGCGGACACAAGGTTACTCTTTACGAAAAGAGCGATAAGCTCGGCGGCGTATTTATCGCGGCGGCGTCCCCCTCCTTCAAAGAAAAGGACCGTGCGCTTATCGCGTGGTACATACGTGAGCTTGCAAAATATCCCATCGATGTGAAGATGAACACCGAAATTACGGACGTAAAAGCACTTGATGCCGATGAAATTATCGTTGCAACGGGTGCTACCGCGAAGAAGATACCCGTTAAGGGCGCTGACACAGCTATCGAAGCCATAGATTTCCTCCTTGGCAAAGCAGAGGTTGGCGAAAACGTTACCGTTATCGGCGGCGGTCTTACGGGCTGTGAAATAGCATACGAACTTTACCTCAACGGCAAAAAGCCAACTATCGTGGAAATGCAGGATGACCTTATCACAACAAAGGGCATCTGCCTTGCAAATACAAGCTACCTTCGTGATTTCTTCAAAACGAACAAAGTTCCCGTTCACCTTGAAACCTCTCTTTGCGAGATAGGCGAGGGCAAGGTTACGGTTAAAGATAAAGACGGCAAGACCTTCGATATTGCCGCGGATTCCGTTATTATGTCCGTGGGCTACAACCCCGCGCCCATCGTTTCCAAGGGCAAAAACGTTCACGTTATCGGCGATGCCGCTTCCGTGGGCAACCTCAGAACGGTTATTTGGGGCGCTTGGGACGTATGTATGAAGCTGTAAGCTTCATTGAAGCGATATGTTTCCTTCGGAAACGCTTTGGAATATCAAAAATTAAATTATAGGAAAGGTATTTAATATGATTCTTACTAAAGAACAGCAAGCTATACTTGATGGCGAAAAGGGCGAGACCCTTGCCAAGGTAATGAAAACGCTCGTTATGTACGGCGACGCTTTTGAAGCGGAAAAGCTCGTACCCATCACGTCAAAATACAACCACCTTGTAACTTCATTCGGTCTTAAAGTAATGTCCCCTGTGTATGATCTTATGCAAAAGCTCCTTGACGCAGGTGTGGCAAGCGGACAGAAATTCTCCGTTGACCCAAGACCTCTTGATAAAAACGTTCCCGCAAACTTCCTCCAAAACCTTGTGTTCAACAAATTTATGTACACAAAGCAGGATTTTTACGAAGAACAGCTTGAAAAGCTCGGACTTATGGATAAGGATGCGTTCTCCTGCACCTGCTATATGGACGAAATGGGCAACAAGCCACAGAAAGGCGATGTGCTTTCCTGGGCGGAATCAAGTGCTGTAGTTTACGCAAACTCCGTTCTCGGCGCAAGATGCAACCGTAACTCCGGTATTATAGATATTATGGGCTCTATCGTCGGCTACGTTCCTTATTTCGGACTTCTCACAGACGAGGGCAGAAAAGCTACTTGGGTAGTTAAAGTAAACACAACGAAGAAGCCCGAAGCACAGCTCCTCGGTTCTGCCATCGGTATGAAGGTTATGGAAGACGTTCCTTACGTTGTGGGTCTTGATAAGTGGATCGGCACAGAGCTTAACGATGCCGCTTGTGCTTACCTTAAAGATTTCGGTGCGGCAACAGCTTCCAACGGCGCTGTTGGTCTTTACCACATCGAAAACCTCACTCCCGAAGCGTGCGAGCTTGGCGAAAAGCTTATCTCAGAGGGTGCGAAAGAATATATCATTGACGATGCGGAACTTGAAAGAGTTCAGAAAAATTACCCCGTTATTTGGAAAGATCCCGATGCCGCACCAAAGCTTTGCTTTGTTGGCTGCCCTCACCTCTCCCTTGAACAGCTCAAGGATTGGACGGATAAGATAGAAGCCTCCCTTAAAGAAAACGGTGGCAAGAAAGTTTGCATTCCCACGGTGCTTACAGCTGCCCCCAAGGTTCTTGAGGCGTTTGAAAAGACAGAATATGCTGAAAGACTTAAGGCAACGGGCGTTATTACGTCGTATATCTGCCCGCTTATGTATATGAACAATCCGCTTTGCAAGAAGATGCCTGTTATAACATCCTCCAATAAGCTTCGCACATACACCAGCGCAAGATACTATACAGACGCGGAAATTCTCAAAGCCATCACAGGAGGTAAAAAGTAATGAAACAGTTTAAAGGAAGAGTAATAGCCCCCGGAGAAGTAACGGCAGAGGCTGTTGTAACAACGCAGGGCTTCAATACGCTTGCATCTTTCCAGATGGCGCTCCAATTCGGAGATAAAGAGGTAAAATGCGGCGACCAGAATAATGAAGAGCTCCATGGCAAGCCCCTTATCGGCAAGGCTTTGTGCCTGCCGCAGACCATCGGCTCTACCACGGGCGGCCTTGTGCTCTACTGCGCTTGCGCGATGGAAAGAAACCCCGCTTGTATGCTTTTCGCAAATCATATAGATTCCCTTGCGGCGGCAGGCGCTATCCTTGCGGACGTTTGGGTGGACGGCGTTTCTATGCCCGTTGTGGACTGCCTCGGTGATGAATTTTTGAACTACGTTAAGGACGGAATGAAAGTTACCGTAAAAGCAGACGGCGTGGTTGAAGTAGAAGAATAAAAACGGACGCAGCCGAGTTTTTATAAACCAACGGTTGATAAAAACTTTCCCCTCCGATAATTGACAATCGGAGGGGAAAGTGCTATACTGTAAGTGCAGTAAGATGCAAATACAGCCAAAGGAGGCGATTATTATGATCAAAACTTATATTATCGGATGTCATATTTATCGCCTGCAAACACTTTAAGGCAGGTATTTTCACATAGCTTTTTTATGCACATCCGATCTCGGGTGTGTTTTTTTGTTATGGGAATTTACCTTGAACGTAAGCCTTCCCCTTGAGGGCAAGGAATGATTTGCGGCTGATAAGGAGAGGTACGTAATTCCCGTATGGATCTGTTTGCGAAAGCACCCGAAGAGGGTGCTTTTTGTTTTTCGTGGAAACGCCCCTTTAATATAAGTCATAACGGAAAATCCGGAAGCTTGAAAGGAGAATTTTTTATGAATTATATTATAACTTTTACATCATTTTTGAAAAAAGAAAGAGGGGATGCCCATGAAGAGATTAAAAAACAAATTATTGGCTATGGAAACAAGTACAACAACGTACAAGGAAATGTATGAGGGTTATATGCTCGTTCACGATCCGGCATATGATATGGACCCTGTGGACGAATATAACCCGACTTATTATAACGAAAGAATAGGTTTTCAGATAACGGGAACGCACAAGCTGGCGCAGGATAAGCCGACCGTGACTATAAGCATACCCTGCGATATGCTCAGTATCGATACGATGGAGGCAGATATGAAGACCGCGGCGGCGGACTTTTGCCTTCGCGCCTTCGGAAAATACATCGAGGAGCTTAACGAGGAGCTTTATAACAGAAGCCGACCAGATAACGAAAACGGAAAATATTATTTGTGCCGCCCCGGCGGCGAGGTGCTGAAGCGCAACACGGCGTACTTCGGGCTTTGCCCGCAGAAGGATTACAGATATTTGCGCGGCTCGGAAGTTGTACTTTTGAATGACGGAGTTTCTCGCCCGCCGCTTATGTGCCTTTGCATAAGGTTGCAGGTCCAGCTTCCCAAAAAGAAGCTCCGCAAAACGGTGCAGATGCTCTGCCGCGACCTGCCCGATGCGGTCGATCGCTTTATAATGAATTTTGACGGTGGCGCGCTTGAAGCGAGCATATCGCTTGCAAGAAAACAGAGCGACATTCGCAAAAGCCTTAAAGGGAGCGAATATTGCGCTTTCGTTGCCAACGGCAGCATATTGCCGCGTGCCGAGGGAACTGACCTTCCTATGCTCGACGCCGTGCCGTTCAAGTCCACGCCCGACGACGAGATAGAGATATGCGGTGTGCGCGGTATGGGTATCAAAAAAGGCGTTACCGTTATAACGGGCGGCGGCTATTCGGGAAAATCCACGCTGCTCGATGCCATTTCCGCGGGAATATACGACCACGTTTTCGGGGACGGCCGCGAGCTTTGCATCACGGACGAAAGCGCCGTGACCATCTCCGCTGAGGACGGGCGAAGCGTAAAACACGTAAATATTTCGCCTTTTATAAAGTGGCTCCCCGGCGGGGACACGGCGGATTTTTCCACTGACCACGCATCGGGCTCTACTTCCCAGGCGGCAAATATTATGGAAGCCGTTGACGTGGGCGCAAAGCTTCTTCTTATAGACGAGGATAGGAGTGCCACGAACTTTATGATCCGCGACGGTATGATGAAGGAGCTTATCGAAAAAGAGCCCATAACGCCGTTTACGGACAGAGTGAACGAGCTTTTCCTTGCTCGCGGCGTTTCCACCATTCTTGTTATCGGCGGAAGCGGCGAATACCTTTCCGTTGCGGACAGGGTCTATCTGATGGAGGATTACCTTATACACGACGTTACGGCAAGAGCAAAGGATATATGTGCCTTGCGCGGCTCTGCACCGCAGTTCCCGGAGGGCGCAAACTGGGCGCAGGGCAGAACGCTCTACGCCGATGGATTTTCCTCCTACCCGGAGGGAAGCGGCACGGAAAAGCTGGAGGTTTCCGACATGGGCTTTATCCTTATCGGGGACGAGAGGATAGACGTGCGCGGATTGCACGACGTCATCTCTGCGCGTCAGCTCGACACGCTCGGCTTTATGCTCCGTTATCTTGAGCTTTCAAACAAGGATAACGTGGTTGACATTTGCAAAAAGATAGATGATATGTACGAAAAAACGGAGAAGGAGGGAATAGATATTCTCTATTCCGCGTTCTTCACCACTTGCGAAAGGTTTCTCGATCTTCCGCGCAAGCAGGAGCTTTTCGCGCTTATCAACCGTATGAGAAAGATAAAATTTTTGAAGGAGGCGTGATGCAGATATGATGAAAATTACCATTGCAGAAAAAATAAAGTCTTACAGAAGCAAAAACGCCCTTTCACTTAATGATTTCGGAAGGCTCATCGGCGTTTCCGCACAAGCCGTTTGCAAATGGGAGCAGGAAAAATGCTATCCCGATATAATCTTCCTGCCCCGTCTTGCAAAAATATTGGAATGCCGCGTGGACGATTTCTTTGAAGGAAGCGCGGAGTGATTGGGGGTGAGGCCTATGAATAATATAAAACTTACGGCAAGATCCGTGGCATATTCTTGGGATCTTATATTCAGTTCAAGCAGGTTTTTGATATTTATTGATTTTGCGTTAAAGACGGTCAGGACCTCGTTTCCGCTTTTGACGGCTTTTTTGCTCAAATATATTTTGGATGCTTTGACTCACGAAGCACCTGACATTGAAAAAATATTGCTTTTTGTGCTTCTTTACGGCCTTGCCGTGGTATTGAACCGCGGCGTTGTGTCCGCGCAAAGCCTTACAAGAAGCACTATCACAAAAAAAGCACAGCACCTTTACGAATGCCGCCTTGCAGAAAAACTTTCCGCGCTCCCTATGGGAATGCTAGATTCTTCAAAATGCAAGGATACGGTCGCGGAGGTGCGCTATACGAAAAACGTGGCAGTACAGCTTATCTTCCGCGTTACGGATACGTTATCATGCGTCTATTCGTTCTCCGTTGTTTTTGTGACGCTTGCCTCCTTTTCGCTCGGATTTTCGATCATACTTTTGGTTCTTACCGTTCCGAACTGTATCTTTAACGAGTATTACTGCCGAAAAACGGATGATTTCAGGCGGGAGCACGCGCCCAATCTTCGGAAATCATTCTACTACCGCTGGATGCTGACGGATGCGTGGCCTGCAAAGGACGTGAGGATGTATGACCTTACAGACCCTATAAAGGGAAGGTACGAGGAAGAAAAGGAACGTTATATAAAAGAAAACAAAAAGCTCGGGAAAAGGGTGTTGCGCGGAAAGCTTTTTATAGAGCTGTTCCGAAGATCGGGAGAGATGATATTTATCGCTTACGTTATCTTTAAAGCGGTAAACGGGACCATCGGCATCGGTGACGTTGCGCTCTACATCGGCTTCGCCGGAACGATAACGGACCGCTTCCAGGAGATAACGTGGTTTATCGCGGATGCTTTTTGCTGTGTTGCGGAGTGTATGGGCAAAATGTTTGCGTTTTTTGAAGAAAAGACGGAAAATATAAACGGCGTGCGCGTGCTTTCTCGTTTTGAATCTCTCGCTTTTGAAAACGTGTATTTTAAATATCCGCATACGGAAAAATATATACTTTCGGGCGCTTCCTTTGCGCTTGAGAGGGGTGATAAGCTTTCCATCGTCGGCATAAACGGCTCCGGCAAATCTACCATCATAAAGCTGATGCTGGGGCTCTACACGCCCGATTCGGGAAGGATACTTATAAACGGCTATCCTATGGAGGATTACGATATAAGAGAAGTGCGAAAGCTCTTTTCCGCGCTTTTCCAAAGCTTTGTGCAGTATCCGCTTACGCTCCGAGAGAACGTTTCGCTTTCCGCCCTTGAAAGAATGGAAAATGACGAAGAGATCGAAGCCGTGCTTTTGCAAAGCGGTATCTACGGGGATATTCAGCCGAAGCTTGAAAAAGGTCTTGATTCCTTTATGAGCCGAAATTTCGACGATAAGGGAACGGCGCTTTCCAAGGGGCAGTGGCAGAAGATAGCGCTTTCGCGCGCATATTTCAAAAATGCACAGATAGTTATTTTCGACGAGCCTTCCGCCGCGCTCGACGCGCAGGCGGAGGATAGAATTTTTAAAAATTTCGAGTCCATATCGGACGGCAAAACGGGCATAATGATATCCCACAGAATATCGGGCTCGCGTATATCAAACAAGATAATCGTTCTGGAAAACGGCAGAATAACGGGGCAGGGCACGCACGAAGAGCTTACCTCGCTCGGCGGTATGTACGCAAGGCTCTATAACCTCCAGAAAGAGAAATATACGGCAAAGGAGGCGGATCGATATGAACAATAAAAGAGAAAATTTCTCCGGGATCATAAAAAACGTATGGTTCGGAATAAAAATAAGCTTTCTTGCTTCAAAATTTTATTTTTCGATGAAGCTTATCATCCTTCTTTCCACAACGGCAATGCCTCTTTTAAATATCTGGCTCTGGAAAGAGGTACTCAACGGTATAACAAGCTTTGGGCAAAATGCGGAGCATATCGTCCTTTGCCTTTGCATTTACATTTTGCTCCTGCTTTCCTCGCATCTGCTTTTCAGGTTTGACAGCTACGTTGACGACCGCTATACGGATGAGCTGATATTTTATATGGAAAAAATGATGATGGAAAAAACGGCGAAAATGGACCTTTCCTTTTTCGATTCCGCAAAGATGGGCGATAAGGTGAAGCACACACGCGGCAGCTTTGTTGTTGTGATGAATATGTCGTGGGTCGTGTTCGATATAATTTCCGCCGTTATCAACGTCGCCGCAACGCTTGCCATCGTTTGCGCTTATAGATGGTGGCTGGGACTTGTAACGCTCTTGCTTCTCGTTCCGTATATGCTCTATAACAAAAAGCATACGGAGAAAAGGCTTCGTATGGAGAAGGAGCAGGTGCGCGATAACCGCAAAATGGAGTATTACCGCGACGTGTTTTTTAACAATGACGTTCAGTTTGAGGTAAAGCTTCACAACACGGGAGATTATTTTATTGCGAAATATAAAGATCTTTGGAAAAAGCTCTACCGTATCAATAAAGCGGAGGATATAAAGCATTCCGTCCTCAACACGCTTATCACGATAGTGAACGTATCGAGCGAATTTTTGGTGCTTACGATGTCCGCGTTCGACGTATTCGGCGGTATTATCGGCATAGGAGATCTGCAATACAACCTTAGTATGGTGACGCGCCTGCGCGAGCAAGCGGGGCTTTTAACGCAGAAGATAAACCATTTTCTGAATGATAACGCAAAGCTTTTGGAACTGCAGGAGTTTATGGATATGGAGCCGAAGACCGAAAAAAGCGGCACGCTTAAACCTTCAAACAACCCTAAGATAGAGTTTTGCAACGTATCCTTCCGCTATCCCAACTCGGAAGAATACGTGCTGAAAAATTGCTCCTTTGCCATAGAACCGCACGAAAAGATAGGGCTTATAGGGCTTAACGGCGCAGGAAAAAGCACTATCATAAAGCTGATGTTCCGTTTTTACGATCCCGAGGAGGGGTGCATAAAGCTTGACGGGGTGGATATCCGGGAGTATGACGTTTACGCCGTAAGAAAAATATTCGGGGTGCTTTTCCAAGACTACGTTACTTACTGTTTGCCGCTGCGCGAGATTATTGCGCTTTCCGATTTTGGCGAGCGATTTAACGAAGAAAAACTGAAAAAGGCTTGCGACATAAGCGGCGCAAGCGACGTTATAAAGGATTGGGAGGACGGGTTTGACAGCGTGCTGGGAAGATATTACGCCGACAACGGCAAGGACCTTTCTGGCGGTCAATGGCAGCTCGTTGGGCTTGCGCGCGCTTACTTCAAGGATAGCGAATATATGATACTTGACGAGCCCTCCGCCGCGCTCGACCCGATCTCGGAGGACAGGATATTTGAAAAGCTCTATCGCCTGAGCGAGGGCAAAAGTTCCGTTACGATATCTCACAGGCTCTCCAACACGACCCTTGCCGATAAGATCCTCGTTATCGGCGACGGACATATCGTGGAACAGGGCTCTCACTTCGAGCTTTTGAAGCAGAACGGAAAGTATGCGGAGCTCTTTAGGCTGCAGGCAAGCAAATACGTATAAAGCAAAAAACAGAACGCGGCGCGTTCTGTTTTTTTTATGAATTATGCGCAGATACATATTTATATTGAAGTTAAAGCGAATTTATAGTATAATAGAAACATAGAATTTTTGAGGGGTCAATATATAAAAAATCCCCTCTTGGAATGATGGAGCGTTAATTATGAAAGTAGTTATTGTTGGAGGCGTGGCGGGAGGAGCGACAGCCGCCGCGCGCATACGTAGGCTTGATGAGAATGCGCAGATCGTTGTATTTGAGCGTTCGGGATTTATCTCCTATGCAAATTGCGGTTTGCCCTATTATTTGGGAGATGTTATAACCGACCCGGAGGAGCTGACACTCCAGACACCGCAGAGCTTTTTCAATCGTTTCCGTGTGGATATGAGGGTACATCACGAAGTGACAGCCATCCATCCCGAAAGAAAAACGGTATCTGTAAATAATCTTGAAACAGGGGAAGCATTTGAAGAAAGCTATGATAAGCTCATTCTTTCTATGGGCGCTAAACCTGTGCAGCCTCGCTTCCCGATAATGAAAACAGATGCGCTGTTTACGCTTCGTACCGTGGAAGATACTCTTCGTATCAAGGAATATATCAACAAAAATCATCCCAAGTCTGCAATCCTTGCAGGTGGCGGCTTTATAAGCCTGGAGCTCGCGGAAAATTTGCGTGAGCTTGGTATGGACGTTACTATCGTTCAAAACGGAAAACAACTGATGAACCCGTTTGATTCCGATATGGCTTCTTTTATCCATAGCGACATGAGAAAGCACGAAGTTCGCTTGGTTCTTGGGCGTTCGGTAGAGGGGATTGAAAAAAGCGGCGGCGGAGTTGACGTTATTTTGAACGGCGGAACAGCTCTTCACGCGGATATGGCGGTTCTTGCCATAGGGGTAACGCCGGATACGGCTCTTGCAAAAGAGGCGGGACTTGAGCTTGGTATAAAGGGAAGTATCATCGTAAACGACAAAATGGAAACTTCGATACCAGATATTTATGCTGCGGGAGATGCGGTGCAGGTGAAAAATTTTATTACGGGAGAGGACGCGCTTATCTCTCTTGCGGGACCTGCCAATAAGCAGGGACGCATTATAGCGGATAATATTTGCGGCAGAGATAGCCGATACAAGGGCTCGCAGGGAAGTTCTATCATCAAAATATTTGATATGACGGCGGCTCTTACGGGAATAAACGAGCGAAATGCAAAAAAAGCGGGAATTGACGCGGAATCGGTCATTCTTTCGCCTATGAACCACGCAGGTTACTATCCCGGCGGCAAAGTGATGACGATGAAAGTTGTCTTTGAAAAAGAAAGCTTCCGTTTGCTCGGCGCGCAGATAATCGGATATGACGGAGTTGACAAGCGCATCGACGTGATCGCTACTGCGATACGCGCAGGTATGAAGGCAACGGAGCTTAAAGAGTTGGATCTTGCTTATGCACCGCCGTATTCTTCTGCAAAAGATCCCGTAAATATGGCAGGCTTTATAATAGATAATATTGCAAATGGTGTTGTAAAGCAATGGCATATTGATGATTTGGAAACCTTGCCTTTTGACGGAAGCGTTACTCTCCTTGATACGAGAACCGTCGGCGAATACAGGCGAGGTCACATAGACGGGTTCAAAAATATTCCCGTGGATGAGCTTCGGGGACGCCTTAATGAGCTGGAAAAGGGTAGACCCGTTTATCTTATTTGCCAAAGTGGGCTTCGCAGTTATATTGCAAGCAGAATATTGGAAGGTAACGGTTACGAAACCTACAATTTCGCCGGAGGTTTCCGCTTTTACGATGCGGTTATGAATGACCGCGCCTTGATCGAAAGAGCAACCGCCTGCGGAATGGATAAATAAACACAAAAAGTTCGCTGTGATTTTAATAACGGCGAACTTTTTACTATACATCAACAGGAATTTATGAGAAACTATATTCTCAAAAAATGAGAAAAATTCTCGCAGACTGTGCTCTTACTTTAATTAGCAGGATATGATATACTGTTATTGCCGGCAAAACACGACCTCTGTACAGAGCAAGATAAACAGGAGGTATATATGAAGCTTAATCTGGGAAATCAAATACGCATAAATCGCCGCCGTATGGACCTTACGCAGGAGCAGCTTGCCGAAAAATTCGGCACATCCCCCCAAGCCGTTTCGCGCTGGGAAAATGGCACGACCTATCCCGATATAGAAATGCTGCCTATGATAGCATCCTTTTTCGGTACGTCCGTAGACTCGTTGCTCGGTTGCACCGAGGAAGAAAAGCAAAAGTTTTGTGAGGGGCTTCAGCGTTCGTTTGAAGCCGCCGTTTGCGCAAAGGACGTCCAAAAAAGCATTGAACTATTGCGCGAGATACGCAGGAATCTTCGCGAATACCAATATTATTGGTTCTGGGGAATGTACAATAAGCTATGGGAAACGCGTCTTTTCAAAAATGAAAGGGTGCTTGAAGAAATGCGCCTTTTGGCAGAAGAAATATTTGCGGTATGCCCAAGGGAAGAGCATTTTGCCGTGATCGGCTGCATGGCGGATATGGAGGACGACGAACATATAGGAGCTTTTCTTGATAAATACGCAGGGCGCGAGGATATGGCGCGTTCAACATTATTATTCAATCGATATAAAAAGAAGGAAGAACTCGATAAGATAGAGCCTGTCAGGATGTTTATTCTGTGGCATGAGCTTGAACACATCATAAGCGCGGCAAACGATTGGCAGGAATATCTTTGCAAAGACCCTGTTCATTTTAAGTGGTTTTGTGAAACACAGCTTAACTATCTTAATGCCGTGAACTGCCTTTACCCCGATAAAAAGCATATTGTAAGCGGTGGGGCGGGGCTTGACCTGTGGTGCGACCCGAGGGTGCTTCTCGGTCTTCGTTATACGGCGGCGCTTTCAAAGCTTGGAAATATGGATGCCGCGTACGATGCGTTTGATGATACGGTATCTGTTATTGAACGCATAATGGCGATCACGGAGGAAAATTTTGAAATGGGATGCTCCTCTCCTGCTCTCAAGGGCTTTACGCTGAAAGGAAAATTTTATTGGCACGAAGAAAACGGAAAAGAATATAGAAATCTTTGTATGGAATCGGGCGGCTGGGGGGATTGGATAATTCCGAAGGATTATCAACACCTTACAACCGGAAGCTGGTTCGATGCAATGAGGGCGGAAGAGCGTTTTGATGTCATTTTTGAAAGGCTCGATAAATGCGTAATTTCAAAAAATAAATAAGCACAAAGGGGCTGACGAAGGTCAGCCTTTTAATTTTATGGGATGAGGAAGCGAGGCCGTTTGTAATCATATTGAACAGAAGCTGTTTTTTTGTTCACGAAAACCACTAGCAGTGCCGGTGGTTACAAAAAGCTTTAGCTTTGCACAGTTCCCGCCGCAGCGGAGGCTCCTTTGTGCAAAGGGAGCTGTCAGCGAAGCTGACTTAGGGATTGTGCTCGTGTAAAAGAACGATAAAACAATACTTCCGTCACGGCAAGCCGTGCCACCTCCCTTTACACAAAGGAGGCTTAAAGATAGTTGCCACATCTGTGGCGGTAGGGGGACTACCTCAAGTGGCGGATTGTTCGACGAGCCTAAAGGCTCTGTGTGTGGAATGCCCCAAGGGGGCTTGTGAAAGCCACCGGCACGGCTGGCGGTCATGACTCTATTCCGTAAGTTCCCGTAAGCGGATCCTTGAAAATGCCAATCTCGGGGGTAACGAACGTGAACACAATAAAGAGCAGAGCAATAGCGCAAAGTGCTATAACAGCCCATTTTTGCGACCTGCAACGCAGCTTGCCTGTGCCAAAGAGCCTCATTTCATAAATATACGCAATCGCGGCGCAAACAAAGAAAATAGCGATGTTGAGCCAGTCAGGTGATTTGCCAACCACCCCGTTGTAGGTATAGAAGATCACGGGAATCAGGATAATTCCAAGAAGAATTCCGCTTAGCTTCACGCACAAAAAATATTCTCGATCACGAAAGAAAAAACTCTGCACGATGGCGAAGATAAACATCGGCCAAAAGAGTAGCTTCATGTGCTCCCATGTCGATTCATTCACGCCCGAAAACGGCGCGATCCATACCGCCTCGCCAAGCCATTCGTATAGAAAATGTAAAATCGTGCCTCCGAGCGAGGTTGCAGCAAAGCCCACCAACTGCCAAAGCCCTATCGATCGTTTCATAATTCCACCCATAAAATTTTTATATGATAGTATATTCGGGAGGACGGAAAATTATGCGGAACAGCCTCGCGCAGTCAAAATTTGATACTCAGTAAGCAAAGAAAATGGGAGCATAGTAATCATATCCAAACGTGCAAATTCACCGGGACCGCACCCAATTTCAAGAATCTTTAGTGGTTTGCTTTCATCTAAATCAAAGAAACTCTTATATTGGGTGGCAAAAACATCATTAAAGCGTAATTTTCTACTGCAATAAAGGGTTTTTATTCCCTGCATGTATTTTGACCATACTATATTCATATGCGGTCGTTACAAATCCTTACCCATAAAACGTGTGGGCATTTTGCCGTAGTTTACATCACGAATTGCCTTAATTATCTCATTTTCCCTCTTTTCCGCGTTTGGTAAATCACAGACAATATCGTTCAAATCGTACGGCCCGTTGCGGAAATGACCGACTGATGCACCGTGAAATTCACCGTCAATCAAAAGATATTGAAGCGGGTCGAAGTCATACTCAAGCCCTTTTGTAAGCTCTTTTGCGAACTCTTTTAATATATGCTCGTGCGCCTTATAAAGAAAATCATTTCTGTGAAGTGCATAAACAAAATTTAAAGGTTTCGGCTCATAACTTTTAAGCAGTTCCGCGTCGGTTTTCAGCATATATCCTGTGTCCGATGCTATCAATACGCCTTCGTCCTCAAGCTCTTTTGCGGCAAGTTTGATTTCCTTTTCGGGAACCTTATAGAATGATTTTGCCATTGAGGTATCAAACCACACAAGCCTGTATGCAAAACGCTGAAGCACGATTTTAAGTGCTCCCGTTTTAGTATATTTGTTTAAATCAACGTTAGGGAATATTTCCTTGAATTTGTACCAGCCGCGGTCCCATTCGCCGTCATATTGGTCTTCATAAATCAAAAAAGCTTCCTGCAAACGGTGGAGAATAGGTGTAATCTGCTTTACAAGAAGCCCTGTTTCTTCCTTGATTTGCTGAATATTAAAAGGCCCCGCTGTTTCAATAAGTTCCAAAATTTGCATTTGTTCGGGTGTGGGCTTTGTAAGCGGTTTGCGGTAAATCGCCGCAAACAGTTCCATATCTTCGGGTACAATCCAACCGAGGTTGCCGCCCGAAAAACGTCCCTTTACGAGCTTGCGCTCAAACTGACGTGTTCTGTTAAACGCTATATCGTTGAAGTTTGCACGAAAAGTGAGCGTAGGCGGCTCTCCGAAGCCGTTCCAATACACATTTTGACCCGGTTGGGTGTCACGGTATAACTCTATATATTCTTCTTTATCCGCCTTGTTTAAAAAGCATTGGCGCTCCATTCGCAGAGAAATTATTTTTGTATCCATATCATTCTGTTCCTTTCGATTCTTTATACCACTGTTTGCATTGCTCGATCCTTGCGCCCACGGGGTTATCACCGCGCTCTGTGTCACAGGTAATCTTTAAATTCCAATTCTGTTGCAGAGTGGTGATTATTCCAATAAGACGACCTATTTTCATTATGTATCACTTTTATTTGATGTTTAATTTACGAGAGACTCTTGTTTATATTATATCTTAACAATAGCTGAATGTCTATATATAATTATTTTAATTTTATAGTTACTTAATTAAAAGTTGATTGACATATATCTTAGGGCTGTGATAAAATATTAAAAATAGTATAACACCGATATTGCAATATAAAAATAACGGAGATAAACATGAGCTTTGACTATCAAAAATCAATAGATTTTTTGCTTGAAAACGGTAGGGATGTAATTCAGTATCGTTTACATAAAGAAATACTTCACGATTTGACCGAGGCAGAGGAACAAAATCTTATTGAAAAGGTGATGCAAACGTCCGAATATAAGTTGCTTTTAACGAAAGAACACTCTCTTCCCAATGCGATTTTGAAAATATTGACCGCGAGGAAATGACATCGGAGGAGGAAGAATGGTAAAGAAAAAATAAATCAAGCTATTATAATGTATTTTGAACTTTATTAAAATTGGATATGCAAATAACCGTCGAGTAAAATCGGCGGTTATTTCTTTTAGTATCATAGGAAATTACTCTGAAACAGAGTAAACCTCATCCGTCTTTTGCTCCGCAAAATCCACCTTTAGTGCAAACATATCTGTACCCCTTTAGAGCAATTTCGAGGTTTAAATTATTGTTTAATGCTCACACAGTTCGTAGGGCAAATCTCCAAAGGGGAAGGCCGGATATGCCGAGTGTTACGTCCGCGAGAAAGCCTTCCCCATAAGGGAATGGTGTCACGACGTGAGGCGCGACGGGTGAGGCGATGTGGCGTTAGACGCTTTTTTAATGAATAGAAATTTACGAAACACCGACCTTGCCATACGGTGTAATATAGATTATATAACTGAAAATAATGTTATATATTGCAACAAAAATTTGAGCAATTTTCAATTTCCTGCATAAAGAGAGCAGGGAATTGAAGTTGATATAAACGACAAATAAAATATTTGTGCACAGGTAAAATTTACAATTTGATAACAAAACGGAACTGTAGTTTCTCGTGCTATCATCTCTTTTCCCCTAAAATTCAAGAGGGAGGAGGTGGTATTATGTATTTTTCGCACGATTTTGGTCGAATTGTCCGCGAAAAGAGGGAAAGGAGAAAGTGGACTTTGGAATATCTTGCCGAACTTTGCGAAATGAGCGTAAAAGGGATAGAAAAAATTGAGCTTGGTGATTCTAACCCGAAATTATCCACTATAATACGCATATCAAATGTTTTGGATATAGATATAGGCATTTTGAAGATGTGTGTTTATTTTGAAGGAACAAACAATATTGCAGGTTAACATTATAAGAAAGGACAAAAAATGAATTATACTTACATAGTTATTTCAAACAAGGGTTTTACCACTAAAGACGAATGTGCCGAATACGGTATAGCGGCTGAAAGTGCCGGAAAGATTTTAGAGAGAATTTGTGATGTAACCACAGATTTTGATGAGATCACAAAACTAGTTGAAAAATGCAACAAATACAAGCTTTCTCTTGTTCATATGAAAGATGTAGTGGAAGATTTCATATTGGGCAGATAAAAACAACAAGCAAAAACGCCCCGAAAGGGGCGTTTTTTGCATTTTATTCGCAGCAGTATATGTATTGATAAGAAATTCTGTTTGCATATGTTTTTCCGCAGCGGGAACATTCGCCGATTTCAAAGTCTTCTTCAAAGCATCTGGGCTGTGTATCGCTTACACAGTGTGTTATTGTTTTTACAGACTCTTCAACGTACTTATGACCGAAAAGCGTACACATAAGACCGTATGTTTCGGCATCGTCCGTTTCCGCGCCGTTTGCAAGGAGATTTACAATATTTTCTCTCTGCTCTGCGGAAAATTGAGTTGTTTCATCAAAGATTATTGTTTTGTTGCCGATCTCGTAAACGTATGTGCTGTCCTGTGCGTAAATAGGCAGGCACGCCGCCAAAGCCAAAGAAATTGCTAATATCAAAGATAATAATTTTTTCATAATTCAAGTCCTTTTAAATTCGATATGATATATATCATAAGGTCGTGGTTTGCTGTATTTATCAAATATTCATATCCGTTTATTTGAGCAATACCTTGGTATATTTCGTTATTTTTACTTGTTATATAAAAATTTATATCGCCGACAGTATATGTCATTATACCGTCTGATTTCGAAATTGTTTCTATATTAACGGAATATCTGTCTTTTATAGTTAAGTTTATATCACTTGTATTAAATAAAAACTTAATTTCGAATTGATTGTTATTATAAATATCAAGTTTTAACCTTTCAATCTTCACTCCATCGGGAAGTGCAGCAGGATACAGTATGTCCAATTTTTCACTCAATAACAGCTCTTCGATGGTTGCGTATTTTTTTGTATAATCACTTTTGATTATTTCTATACCATCGATAACTTCGTTATCCTTGTCCATATTTAAAATTTTATGAACGCGATTGGATATACATTCCCAAGCTTGGCTGTATCCTCCCGTAGCCAGTGCCATAACAGAAAACGACGAAAAAATAACAAAGCAAATTGCTGCAAAGCATACCCCTATTCTTGTGAAAATACGAGTTCGCTTTTTTCTCTTTTCGGATAGAATATTTTCGTAAAAGTGCAGGTTATAAGCATTTTCGGAAATCTCTCGGATCCTTTCTTCTGAAACAATATTACTGTAATCCGTGTATTTTCGCAAAGCTTCGTAACATTCATCGAGAAAACTCGTGTCCGGCTCCGTTTTACAATCCATTACATTTTCCGTTTCAAAATCGATAAGCATCTCAAGCTCATTCCTTTTAAGCGACGCTAAGGAAATCTTTTCATCTTTTATCAACTCCTTAATTGCTCGACAGTCAAATTTGTCTGAATTTTTCATCTTTTTCCCCCCCTTATTGTATATATGTATAATGACCGCAAAATGTTCGGAAAAATTTAAAAAAATTATAAATTTTTTTCTTTAGTGTTTATAACACCGTTTTCTATTATTTTTCGAACTTTTCTTTTCAGATCAAACAGACAACGTCGGACACTTCCGTAGGGCATTTTTAACTTTAGAGCGATATCTTTTTCACAAAGATTTTCCGTATAGCGCAAATCGTACAGCAATAATTCTTGCTCCGATAATTGAGAAAATATGTAATTTGCCAATTTATATTCCGAAAGATTGTTAGTTATAGCGTGAAAAATAATATCTTCTTCGGTATTGTCGTGTGCTGTGTTATTTTTAAGCATATGATTTGGAATTTGCGAAATCAAGAGATTTTTATTTTCAGGGTCACGGAAGTAGGTGAACATAAGATTTTTCAGAGTTTTATATAACCAGCCGATTTTATTTTTTGATTTATTAAATGATTTATAGTTTGTACAAGAGATAACGAATAAATCCTGAAAACAATCTTCGATAATTTCGGTTGTTGCTTGAGGAAATTTGCGAATAATCGTTCTTGTGAATTTTTCTCTGTGGGCAATGATTAAATACAAAATATCATTTTTTGCTTCTTGAGAGAGCGACTTCATTATATTTTCCTTTACCGTTATTTTTATTCGAAAGCGCTTTTTTCAAAGTTTTAACTCCTTCAATAAAAAGGTCAAGCTGTTCAGGTGACATATCCTCCGTTAGAATAGAAATTTCGTGAACTATTCTGTCGTTTTTTGCAAGATTTTGATATTCGATGTTAAGTGAATCCGACAGAGGTAATAAATCACTCACTCCCAGTGTTTCAATAATCCATAAATATTTTTCGAGGCTTGGAAGTCTTCTCCCATATCGGATCTCTCTGATCATTGCCACAGATATTCCCGAAGCATATGAGAAAGTATCATCAGTAAATCCTTTTTCGGACATCAGCGCGGATATTTTAGCTCCGAATTTCAGTTTATCCAATTTACTATGAACTATTTCTTTGTTATATATATCATTGACCATAGAGTATCTCCTTTTGTGTACTGTTTGTACAATCAATATATATATTTTAAACTTAATAGTATTTTTAAACAATCGACCTAAAGTACACTATATATGTCTATAAGTACAAGAAACTTAAAAATCAGTCTGATACTGTAGAATTTTCACGAACAAATTACTTTTTTATACATATGTAAGTATCTTTAAAATTAAAATTGATCGGAATTGGAGTTTATAATAAGGAGGAAATATGACTGCATCTCAATATAAAAATATCATACAAGGCAAGTGAAGAAATATTTAATTCGAGCTGTACCGAAAATACGACGTCTTCGACAACAATTGAAAGCGAGAGCTTGTATCCTGACGCATATGCTTCCGTAACGGAAGGGAAGGCAAAAGCGGAAATTCCGAAACTTGATTGGAATTCCATAATTGCTTCCATTCCCGCGACGTATTATGAAGAATATCCGGGACTTCACGGAAAACCTTTAAGTGCGGTATTGTATAAAAACGGAGAGCGCACGGAGCTTTCTCTTGATGACGAACGCCTGGTAAGATTATGGAATTTCTATAATAACATAGTATATAATTGTAAGTACGCATATACACGCCGTTTTCATCTTATCCGTATTCTGCTTTCGGACGTTATCCGCTTTATGCGACTGACCCGGGAATTGTGGATTGGCTTGTTTTATTTGGATTTTAAATGTTTATTATAATTTTAATATGAGCCCACAGTAAAATACCAACTAATGCAAAAATGCATTAGTTGGTATTTTTATTATAACTAACCATAACTGAAACTGACCTAATAAAGGTATAAAGTAAGAGGGCGGCTGCAAAACGTGCTGACCGCAAGAGACAACAGCGGCACCGTGACAAGACAGTATGATGCCCTCAGCAGAATTACAAAGCTCACAGACACGGCGGGCAATGTTATTGAATACAGATATGATGAGGTTGGCAACCTCATAAAACTCATCTATCCCGACAATACGGAGGTAGTATATACTTACGATGCGAACAACAACCTTGTAAGCGTAAAGGACTGGGCGAACCGCACAACGGTTTACAGTTATGATGAAAACAACAAGGTCGTAGGTGTTGTTAAACCCGACGGAAGCACGGCGGCAACGGTATATGACGACGCGCAGAGGGTCATTTCCACGGTGGAAAGAACGGCTCAGGGTACAGTGATCGTGGGCTTTGAATACGAATATGACAGCCTTGGTAGAATAATTTGCGAGAAGCATCTTGCCAAAAATGAAAAGATATGCTATACTTATGATGAACTTTCAAGGGTGACAAAAAAACTGACTGAAAGTATTGAGACAGGCGAAGTGCTTCACGAAGAAACGTACAGTTATGACGCGGCGGGCAATGTGGTT